>CALFBH010000027.1 GCA_937951615.1 uncultured Saprospiraceae bacterium
TTTTAGGCAACTATTTCGTTGTTTAAAAGGGCTTTTTGTATTTTCAAAAATATGATTTGTAAAAACAGGGCAAAGTCTTCCTATGAATATCCGACAAACTGCTGCATCTTGTGTGAGTATTCATTTTTTACCAACAAAAAATCTTAGACCATGAAACGTATTTATTTTTTATTCCTATTCTCTTTTCTTTTTTGTAATGGCTTATTTGCGCAGACTTGTTTGCCGAATGGGATTACTTTTGAAACACAGCAGCAGATTGATGATTTTGCTGTCAATTATCCTGGGTGTACAGAAATATTAGGTTCCTTAAATATTGGGACACTTTACGCTCCGACTCCTACAATTGTCAATCTTAATGGTCTGAGTCAGATTAGTATTGTAGGAGGCACTCTGGATATTCAGGAAAATGACAATTTATCCAGTCTGGCTGGCTTAGAGAATATTACATCAATTGGAGAAGATCTGTGGATTGGAATAAATAGCAGTTTAACCACTTTAAACGGCTTAGGGAATATTCAGTTTTTAGGTGGTGGACTTACAATTGATGAGAATTATAATTTAACAGACATTTCTGCACTAAGCAATTCCAATCTGTCCACGCTTTCACATTTAAGGATAGTAAATAATTCACTGACCAGCCTTGAGGGCTTGGAAAGTGTTACAGAAGTAAATGACCTTAGTATTGTAAATGAACCATTTACCAACCTTCAGGCACTTAGCAATATTTCATCAATCAATAATAATTTGCAGATAAGTTCGTCTCCCTCATTAACTAATTTACAGGGATTGGAAAATGTCACAGGTAGTATACAATCTTTGGACATTGCAGGTAATTCATCCCTAACAAGCATAGCACAACTTAGTAACCTCACTGATATCCGCTATCTTACAATCAACAACAATCCTGTACTAACCAGTCTTCAGGGGCTGGAAAATATTGACTCTATTTATAATGAACTCTCGATTGGTGTTTCTTATGGAAGTGAAGATGGGAATGATCTGCTCACCAACTTAGATGCCTTACAGGGGCTTAATTATCTTGGCGGAATGCTCAAAATAATTGGCAACCAAAATCTAACAAGCATAGAACAACTTAGTAATCTGACTCACATCAGCTCTCTTTTAATATACGACAATCCCTCACTGACCAGCCTTCAGGGCTTAGAAAACATTGACTCTATTGATAACGATCTCAGCCTAGGAGCTTATTCTGATAATATCGGAACATATATTGGCAATGGCATGCTCAACGATTTGAGTGCCTTGCAGGGACTTAATTATCTTGGTGGAACGCTAGCGATACTTGGCAATCAAAACCTAAACAACATTGACTTTTTAAGCGGGTTCAACACCATCACAGGACTGGAAATAATAGATAATTCTAACCTGAGTATTTGTAATTTACCCGCTATCTGTAATTATTTAAGCAATGGTGGAAATAGCACACTTAGTGGAAATGCACCAAGCTGTAATGACGCCCTTGATATTCTATCTACTTGCCCGGATATCGCTAAAATCCAGACAAATGTTTTCTATGATGTAAATCAAAATCAAATACAGGATGCTGGTGAACCATACTATTCGGATATTCCTCTACAAATAACACCCGGCAATCTGAGTACTTATCCTATAGCTGAAAATGCCAATGCCATTATCGTTAATTCTGGCAATTATACCGTAGCATTTGATGAAACCACTAACCCAGACTGGCAACTCACTACGGATTCTTCCAGTTTTTTTGTAAGCCTCAATTCATCTGATTGCGTCTCCGTTTCATTTGGAATATATCCTACTCAGTTGATTTCCAATCAATCAGCTTTCATTGGTTCACTATACATGCGTTGTAATGAAGAAACTGGTTTTTCTGTAATTACCAAAAATCTGGGCAATACCGTAACAAGCGGTATTCTATGGTTTGAAGTAGATACTAACACCACTTCTATTGATTTTCTAGATAGCCCCGACACGCTCATTGCTCCCAATGTATATGGTTGGAATTTTACGGATTTGTACCCTAGTCAAACCTTTTCATCCGAAATAAATATCGGTATTCCAGGCCCTCCTGATTTTCTGCCAGGCGATTCTTTATACTTTTATACTTATGTGCAATATGCTGATGCAAACGGTAGTCATATATCCACTGTTTATGAGTATAATCCAGAGGTTCAATGTTCCTACGACCCGAACGACAAACTGGTTTATCCTGACAGAACTGACGACTTTATGGAAAACTACACCCTATTCGACGAAAGTCTATACTACACCGTCCGCTTCCAGAATACAGGGAATGCTGTCGCCTATGATGTCGTCATTAAAGATACGCTTGACGCTAATTTAGACTGGACAACTTTCCAATATCTTGGCAGCAGTCACGCCGACGTACTGACGACCACAATGGATGAGGACGGCATTCTGACTTTTGATTTTACAGACATTTTCCTACCCGATTCCACCAGCAATTTTGAAGCTAGTCAGGGCTATGTGACTTATTTGATAAAAGGCAATGCTGGCTTGGCTGAAAATACAGTCATCGAAAATTCAGCAGGTATTTATTTTGATTTAAATCCGCCTGTGATTACGAATACAACGGAGAATGTCATGGTCAGTGTCTTGCCGACAATTTCTACAACAGATCCAGAAACTTTACCGAAAGTCTCCATTTTCCCAAATCCTAATACTGGATTATTTGAAGTCACCGGCATTGCCGAAGGCGATTATACCATCCTAAATACCGCAGGACAAATCATACAGCGTGGACAACTAAGCAACAATTTGTCTATTGACATTTCAACTGCGCCACAAGGGGTTTATTTTATGTCTATTACCGTTGGTGAACAGGTTTTGGTGAAGCGGATTGTGAAAATATAAGGGCTTATTTCCTCCCGCAGATTTCGCAGATAGACGCAGAAAATAATCAGCGAATAGCTTCGAAATTTGCGGGAAGATTATTTCAGGATACAATCTATTATTAGGGCTTTCGCCTAATATTGCGTAAAGATTGATCTATCAGTCGAGAAGCATTAGGAGGAAAGGCACGATGAATCCTATACAAAACCATCGCTAGCAACACCCCCAAAAATGCTCCAAAATAGACGTCTTGCAGAAAATGCTGGGTGAGTACAATACGGGAAATACCAATCAGTAAAGCCAAAATAAACAAAGGCAGTCCCCATTTTTTATTATACAATAATAAGGCAATCAAGCCATATAAAGCAAATGCCGACATGGTATGCCCGGAGGGAAAACTGCTCATGGCTTCATTTGCTGGATAGCCCGGTACGTAGCTGATGATATCCCGGTCATTCTCCACCCAATACACATAGCCAGGACGCGGGAGTGCAAACAGGCTCTTCAAGACTGAACTAATGAGCAGGCTCAATATACCCGCCAAAGCAACGAGTATGGTATAACGAAACCGAATAAACAGACAAGTCAGTGCAATGACGGCATAAACAGGTTCTTCAGCACACCTTGTTATCCAAAGAAATATCTGGTCGATGAGAGGTTTGCGTTCCGTTGCAAAATAGAGGACAAAAGTTCCTTTTTCTACTGTTGCCAATAGATAAGTTCCGACGATCAAAGCCAGTAAAAATGGAATAAAAAAGTAGCGGTTTTCAGTGAGTAGTTTAAGCATATTTCAACAATCAAAATTCACCTCTCCCCTACTTTCCCAGCCCGACCAGCCGATTGAAGATTCGCGTGACAAAAGCGGTATAAGTATCCATGTTCAACACTTTCGAGTCATTCATCGCTTTCCAAGTCAGGAATAAACCTACGGGCGTAAGGACCATGCAGGGCATCCACATCCCTTGAAAGGCAGTGATGACCATGATTTTTGCTGACTTTTCGCCCATGATATTGAACATAATAAAAAAGACAAAAAAGATAATGGCAATGAGTATTGGCCAACCAAAGCCGCCCTTTCGCACAATGGCACCCATCGGCGCACCAATGAACAAAAACATAATGCAGGCATAAGCAAGGCTGAATTTTCGATGCAATTCTATTTCATGCGCTGTGATACTTTTATCTATTTTCGGCGTATCGTTCATGGCGTTTTGTGCATAGTTTTTTACGTTGCGGGCGCGGGTGAGTGCCGAGCCAACCAGTTGTCCACGTTTTTCCGGTGGGATGGTATTGATAAAATCAGTGACCAGCTCGCGAGGCGTTGTGTCTCTGGAAATTGCGAGGGCTACTTCTTGTTGTATGCTGTCCGTCCGGCGCAATGGATAGAAGTAGGCTTTCACACTTTTAAAAACATCTTTCTGTCGTTTTATTTTTCGTCTTTCCAGCGAGTCTATTGCATCTATGAGCTGCCAGGTATTGAGCATACTCTGGTGATTTTTGAATAAGTCCTGATTGGTCTCACTCATATCAAACTCACTCATATCAAAGACCTTTTCCCATTCTTTGAACTTGATGTGCAGGTGTTCGTAATTATCATTTTTATCGCGGCTGGCAGGTTTGATTTCCTCGTATTGATGCCCGTCAAATAAGCGCATGACCAGATAACCTTTGTCTGTCGTGGAATACATCTCGCCTTTTTGGGCATTGATTTGCTTGTCATTGCCCCGATTATTGCTGTGGTCATAAATCAGGATGTCTTTCAACTCGCTTCCATCTTCATTTTTTTCGCCTATGCGAATAATTGTTCCTCCAAAATCATCGTTAAAAGAACCTTCTGCCAGATTGAAGGTGGGTTTTTGTTTGCGAATATCGTACAGCCGTGATTTGAATTTTAGATTGGAATAAGGAATCAGGTAATCAGAAGACAGGTAAGATAAAAAACTGATTCCAAATGCTATCAATATCAAAGGTCGCATAACTCGCAACAAGGGTATGCCCGATGACTTGATGCTGGCCAGTTCATATCGCTCCCCCAGGTTGCCCATGATCATCACCGAAGAAATCAGTACCGCAATAGGCAAAGCCATTGGTACAAGTGCTGTAGAACGGTAAAATAATAACTCTAGAATGATAGACACATCTAAGCCTTTCCCTACTATGTCATCAATGTATTTCCATAAAAACTGCATGATAAGTACAAACAGCGCAATGAAGAATGTCATGATAAATGGCGGAATAAAACTTGTGACCAGTAATTTGTCTAGTTTTTTCATGCTGCCCACAAAGTTAAGCCGACTCGGGGAATAATGGTAGGTATGTTGGGGTTTTTATGAAAAATCTAACTTTTTAAATAGTCCATGGTCGATAGTCCATAGTCGATAGCTGTTTTATTACTAAATTCCAGCCATCGACTATCGACTAATCGACCATCGACTAGTTTTTATTTCTTCAATAACTTAACGATACCAACTCCATCGTCCGCTGTGAGGCGAAGGAAATAAATGCCGCTGGCATAATTTGTATTCATGTTCATTTCAAATGCATGTTCACCACTTGTTATATTGTTTGGTGTCATGGTTTGTAATACTTGTCCGTTGATGTTCACCAATTCTAAACGAAGGTCATAACTGCTATCCAGATTCAGATATACTGTAATTTGCTCATCGAAAGGATTGGGAGTCGCATAAAAGGCGGTGATGCCTTCTGGCAAATCGTTTACCCCTATACACATATTGAATTCTTCAGACAAACTATAAGGACCAATATTGGTTGGGCAGACACTTTGCACCTGATATTCGTGTACCAAACATTCCGTAAGATTGTTCAGGGTATAAGGTGGATTGCCGACATTCAATAATTCGGTCCAGGATGCAGCACCCGTTTCTCTATATCTCAGGTTATAATCAATCGCATCCGTATTTAGTGTCCAACCTAGTTCAGAAGTCCCTACGGCAATATCATTAGCAGTCAGATCAACTGGTGCTTCACAGGCGGGTACGCCCATCGATATATTGACACAATAGTCTTCTACTTCTCCATAGTCATAATCCACAGAACAAGGCCCGTCTACCGGGTTATCCCAGCGCATCATTACACGCATCCGCGTGATGCCCAATGTTGCTGTGCCTGGTACAGTAAATGAACCCGTTACTGCGGCATCTGTTGCCATACCCGAATTATAAACTTCTTCTGCTGGTTCAAATGTACCATTTTGATTATAATCAATAAACACAGTCCACCATTCATCATATACTGTACCAGAGAAGCCTGGTGTGAATGTGAAGTTATGTGTTTCATATTGTACCAATTCAAAAGGCGTATTGAAGAAGCCAATATAACCATCATTGCCACTAGAGGGGTTGGCTAGTCCATCAATATCTACTTCGTCTATCCATTCATAAGAAGCATCTGCAGAACCTGCTTCGCAATAATTATTTGCAGTACAAGGACCACAAGTACTCGCAAAAGCATAAGCAGCACTCCAATCTGTTATTGTTCCACTCATACAAACCGTCTGAATTTCAAAAACATAACTGGTACAAGCAGTCAATGTACTGAGAGCGTGTGGAGAAGTCGCGCCCGTCACAGTATTCCATGTCCCAGATCCTACTTCACGCCAGCGTAGGTTATAAGAATTGGCAGCTAATACGCTATTCCAAGTCAGGTCTCCACTAGTATCTGTCAGGTTGTCTGCACCTAGTGTAGCAGGTGGTTCACAACAACCATCGGTTTTGAACTCAAGTGCCTGACTATAATCACTGGTTTCACTGGCACATTCTGCCTGTAGTTGAAATTCGTAATTGGTACAGGCAACAAGTCCTGTAAGGTCATAAGGACTGCTAGCATTTGGTATTGTATTCCAGGTCATCATCCCTATCTCCCGCCATTGCAGATTTGTCAGCAGTGTAGAATCGCCTGGTATCCAGGTCAAGGTGGCGTCAGTATCTGTATAACTGGCTACTTCCAGGTTGTAAGGTGGTGGACAGGGTCCGCAATTTTGTAAAATAAGTTGTAAGCTATTATAAGCGTTTACTCTCCCACCATATACGGTTTCAGTGGCAAGGTTGGCAATCGGATCAACTCCTTGAAACAGGTAATCACGTATCTGCTCGGCTGCATACGCAGGATCGCTTGCCGCAACAGAGGCAATATTGCTACAAGGCGCAGAATAGAGTAAAGCAATTACTCCAGATACGAGCGGCGAGGCAAATGAAGTTCCGCTCGTGGTGGTGTATCCTCCATTTCCTGCTGTGGTATAAACATCTTCTCCTGGTGCACCGAGGTCAATTGTTGTGGCTCCATAACCAGAGAAGGTTCTGACATCATTATGATTGGTTGCAGTCACAGCAATCATATATTCACTGGCACAGGCAGTCGGCAGGTCACCTACTACATCAATGTCCACATTATTATTGGCGGTAGCACCACAATTCAGGATACCATTCACGCCAAGTGTATCATAAAACGCACACCAAAGTGGTGCGCTGGCAGGATCTCCCCCATCTATTCCCCAAGAGGAGTTGGTGGCTACTACAAAAGCTCCAGAATTACCATTCGTCTGATTATAAATCTGACGCTGAGTCAGTGCATAGGTATAAGCAGAGATACTTCCTGCTTCATTCCCATAATTACCCGTAATGGTCATAACTTTCACATTCCAGTTGATACCACAACCTTCATGATCGTTATTTCCAATTGCACCAATCATACCAGCTACATTGACACCGTGTGAACCACCTGATACATTGTCATTATTCGATTGATTGTTCCAGCCGAGATAATCATCTACATAACCGTTTCCATCATCATCTATATTATTGTTCGGGATTTCAGCCCAGTTTCTCCAGTAATTAAGATCAAGATCTGGATGGTCGAAATCTGCACCATCATCTACTACAGCCACTACGATGGTATCGCCGTTGGCAGTCAGTCCTCCTGTTGCCAAATCCCAGGCATTATCTGCATCTACATCAGCATCAACTGTTCCGCCGGTTTGTCCGTCATTAATCCAGTGCCACTGATCGCCAATATTGGGGTCATTGGGTATCGTTTCTCTTTGAGTGAGGATGTGATTAAACTGTGCTTCCATAACGCCAGGATGTGCTTTAGCAAAATCTAGAAAATGGCGTTCATTAACTTTAGTGTGATCAAATTCCAGCAGCCATATATCCATCTGTGGAGATACTTCTTCTCGGATTTCTGTATGAGCATTGACGCCCAAAATCCAAGTCAGTTCATTAGCAACCTGCTGAATATTAGCATCTGGCTTGATACGCACCATTACTTCGCCGTCCATATAGGCAGAGCGTTGTGCATAAGAGCTGACTACTCCCAACATTAACATCGCTAATAATAATGTCTTTGTAAAATTGTATTTCATGATTAACCTAAGTTTACTACATTATAAAATTAAAGTTTACGTATTTTCAAAATGACCTGTAAAAATAAAGAAGGTCGGCATTTTAATAAAATGCTGACCTTCTTTATTGTATTGGAGTTTTACTTTTATCGAACGCATTTTCCCCCTTTAATACTATATTTTCCTTTGTCCAGCATTTTGACTTTTACACCATAAAGTGTTTGGAGTACTCCGAAAGTATTCGTTAGTCCATCCTCGCTAAAGACCTCTCCAGTATGTTGGCAATCAGGGATATTTAAATCCTGATAGTCGATTTCTATTTTAAAGCGTCTTTCCAAATCAAGAAGTACCTCCTTCATTGGAGTGGCATCAAATTTTAATTCGCCAGTTTTCCAGGACAGGGCATTCAGTTTGGCATCTTTTGCTTTACTCAGCACACCGGTACTGTGATCAAGTATTCCTTTATCATTGGCAATCAGTATGAGTGATTTTCCAGCATGTGTAATTAAGCTAACCTTTCCTGTGCTTACGGTCACTTCGGTATTTGTATCTGCTGTTATGGCACGTACATTAAAAGAAGTCCCCAATACCTTCACATCGACATTAGCTGTTTCTACGCTAAAAGCTTGAGTACTATTTTTAGTAACGTCAAAAAATGCCTCTCCCTGAAGTTTTACCACTCTTTCTTTTGCCGTAAATTTTTCGGGATAAATGAGTGTTGTATTTTCATTTAGCGTGACAATACTTCCATCAGCTAATTTCACCACGGGGGTACTTGCTGAATTGGCTGTCAGCATACGTACATTATTTCCCATGTCCTGCATCATCCATAATAAGCCACCAGCCATTAAAAGTACTGCTGCTGCTGCCATCCACCAACGATTGCGTGAAGGGCTAAGTACAACGACTGTACCATTGCTATTGATGTGCTGTTGTACTTTTTTCCAACCTGCTCCTACATCGGGGGTATAATCTTCTTTATAAGATTCCCCTACAGTCCATGTATATAGGGTATCCTCTAACAACTGTTGATGGCTTGTATCTTGCTCCAGCCAGATATTGAAGTTCTGTTCTTCTGTAGCAGACAGTTGTTTTGTGATGTACTTATGAATGAGTACCAGATATTTTTCTTGTTGCTCCATTTTATAAAACTATGGGGTGTTGAAAATTGATTTCTTATAATAATCTTGTCTTAATGGAGACACAGCCTTATTGAATCCCCCCCCATTATGAAAGTCAGGGAAAAGTCATATTAAACGCCATGGCAAGTATCACCATAATTGTTTGTAAATAAGGGCGTAACACATGATTAAGTATCTTTAAGGCTTTAGAAATATGTTTTTCTACTGTTTTTGTAGAAATATTCATTTCTACTGCGATTTCTTTGTAGGAGAGGTCATCATAACGGCTTAATATAAAAGCAGCCCTGCATTTGGGTGGTAATTTATCTATTTCCTTATCTACAATTTCCTTTAAGTTTTTGACCTCGATTTGTTTAGCCAGATTTTCTTTACTTTCGATATAAGCGTATTGTTCGTCGCCATCAAACTTAATTTTGTTGTCTCGAATATAGTTTAATGACTTATTGATTGCGGCTCTTTTTAGATAGGCCCTAAAGGACGTTTGTACACCAAGTCGATCGCGCTTTCTCCAAAGTTCATAGAACACCTCCTGTACAATGTCCTCAGCGAGTCCTTCATCCTTAAGGATACGGTACACAGCCTTACATAAGTCAGTATAATATAATTGAAATAACTTTTCCACTGCCTGTTTGGGGGCTGTCTGGAATAAATCAATTAATTCTTTATTGCTATTTTCTCTGTTCAATTCTTCAATTATTGATTGCGTAATAAAATTAAGATTTTATGTGGATTGAAAAGAACAGATTTAAAAAAAAATAACCAATTGGGCAGAAAATTGACTTTAGAAGGAGAAAACGAGGGATTATGTTGTATAAATCCGCTCCAATGAAGCAGTATCATACAATTGAGATACTGGAAAATTAGAAAAATTCCAGTATTTTGTATTTGGTTATAAAATGGGGCAGTCCTTTACGCTTGCAATGTAATAAAATAAAACAGGGTTTTCTATAAAAAGCGTTTAAATTAGCGACTGCTATTCTGCTTGACCATTGCTTTCAAATCAATATTGAGCTGGTAGCGGACGTAGTCGTGTACTGTACTGTAAGGTAAATCCAAATCATACTTATCTTTAAGATGGCGTTGAATATCTACATAAGTTCTGAAAGCATGTTTAGAATTGAGCCTGCGCAATAAGCCCTGACGAACTCTTTTGGGAAATTTGGTGGGTGCTCCCGGACTCTTTGATATGCTCAACAGGCTCTTTAGTCCTCCTTCTTCATATCTTCTAAGCCATTCATCTACAGTCGTTCGACTGTATCCAAGGCGATTGGCCAGGTTTCGTTTGTAATGCTCTTCATCACTTTTAATGAGATAAAGCATTTCTATACGATGAGCTTTTTTCTTATCCCATTCATTCTCTAACATTGCAGCGAGTTTTACTTTTGACTCCCTTACATATATATCTATCTTTTTAGGCATGGATAATAATTTTATTATGACGAGATTAGTTAGAAAATCTTGTTTTCCTACAAATATATAATAAAAAACAAATTAAAGCAACAAGTCAATTAAGATTCAGTGACATTTTAACAATGTAATTTATATTATTTTCGCTTATGTACAGAATAAGGTGGAGCTTTTCTGTTACTTGGTTTTTGTATTACCAACTCAATATAATAGAGCTTATCCACAATATGACGTCTATTTTTTGTTTAAACTTATTGTGAAAATAATTAAACAAAAAAATACCATTAACTTGCATTTTGTTTAACTTTTTCATATTTTTGCTTAAACAAAATAAATATCATGTCTACACTAGAATTTAATTCGCGCCTCAATCAAATGTCTTCAATTCTCCATTCGTTTGCTTATAAGCTAACGAAGGATATAGAAGCTTCGCGTGATCTTTATCAGGAAACGGCCTATCGTGCGATCAAGAACCGTGAGAAATTTAGTCCTGGCACAAATTTAAAGGCTTGGTTATTTACCATTATGAAAAATATTTTCATCAATGATTATCGTCGGAGGGTAAAGGCTAATACAATAATAGACACTACTGAAAATCAGTATTATATCAATTCGGGAAAAAATACAGTCAGGAATGGTGCTTTCTCAAACATCATGATGCGAGAACTTAACCAAATGGTAGAAAACCTGGATGACAGCACTAGAATACCATTTGAGATGCATTATGATGGGTATAAATACCAAGAAATTGCAGATACTTTAGGGCTGCCTTTAGGTACAGTAAAAAGTCGGATATTCTTCGCCAGAAAGGAATTAAAGGAAGTTATTAACACCCGTTATCAGGGCAATGCGAGATAAGGAATAGGAATTTATTTTGCCCCTATTTTTAAGAAAAACAAGTAACAAAAAAGGGAACTTCGTAAGAAGTTCCCTTTTTTTATGCATTGAAAGATAAAATTATCTTGGCACAACGGAGAATAAACCGTTGTTGAAGTTCGTATAGATAATTTTGTCTGTTCCTCTCACATCTCCATCCATATCAAAATCGGCTGCGTTGTAAGTATCAAAAGTACCATTATCCACATCCCAGAGTAGTTTATCTGCTCCTGTGATGTTATAACTTGGATTCACTGCTACTTGTGCATCCTCTGCCTGCTCTGAATCTGCGCCATATAGCGCGAAGACTCCTGATGTAATTTCTTTTTGCCCTACACCAAGTGGAGTCGCAGGATTTGGTCCTACATAACTTTCAGTTGTTCTGAAATCGAAATTCATTCGTCCACCAACAACAGGAACAGCTGATTGGGACATTGCCCCCATGTGGTTTCTGTGTTCAGCAACGATATACAATTCATTATTTCCCAAAGCTGGTAAATAACAATCTTCGACAAAGACAACTGTACCATCTTCCATTACAAGTGCAGCAGTCCGTGCAATTTCCGTATCCGCTGTAGTACTCGTTCTGAAGGAAATCATTACCCAATCGACTACTTGCTGTCCGTATTCTGCGCCATAAGCTACATACTCGGCATCCGTCCAGTCAAAACCTTCATCTCCGACATAATTCCATGGAGCAACATTATAAGGCTGCCCAGCCGGTGTAGCCGTGACCAGTTGGTTGACTGGCGTTTGTCCTGGCAATAATCCACGATCAACATTCAGGTTCGGTCTCATGGTATTCAGATAATTGACTCCTGGATTATTAGGATCAACTAATGCACCTTCGAGCAATAGATTCATTTCAACAGAAATGCAGTTGAGCGGATCTCTCCAGTCTCTCTCTACTTCACCACCATCAGTATCTGGGTGTACATCAGCAAAGAAGTTGCCATTAGTAGGGTCTACAGCATTAGGATCAGCATCAAAACCATCATCAAGACCATCTTCATCATTATCTCCATTAGCCAACAAAGTTTCTGGGTCACCATCGCCATTGAAGTCAAATCCTTCTATGGCATCTGGTTCGGCATCATTATCAGAATTTAAATCCAGATAATCAGGCGTTCCGTCCAGCTCTGTATCTACAGCTACAAACAAGAATCCACCAAAACTTCCTATATTCATATCAAATGCATCATTTATACCATCACCGTCTATGTCCAGATTATTCGGCGAAGGCGCAATAAAAGTTGCCGTTGCCTGTGCTTCTGTCAAATCGGTAATACCATCATTGTCCGCATCTATATCAAGGAAGTCAAAGAAAGCATCTGTATCTGTATTCAAAGGTGCAATCATATTGGAACCGCCATGTCCAGAACCATTATCATAAGTACCATCTATGATTCCGTCTTTATCATTATCTGCTCCGTCAAGTGTTCCTGTATAATCAACATCTATCATAGCATAGGCTTCCATATCACCGAGGCTTTCTGCCAAATCTGATAATCCGTCATTATCACTATCAAGATCCAGGTGATTTGGATATCCATCCTGATCTTTATCAACATTGGTAGCATAAGCAACTCCAGTATAAGTGTATAATGGCGTACCCAATCCATCATTTCCTACTGGGGTCAGGTTGTTATCAGGATCAACGCTGTCAAACAAACCATCATTATCTACATCAGCAACTGCATCTGTAAGACCATTACGATCCATATCTGCACCGCCTGCTTCAATGATGTCTGCAATACCATCATTATCACTATCCAAATCAACTCTATCCAGTATAAGATCACCATCGGTATCTTGTGCAGGAGCAGGTGTACCGCCATCTGTTGGATCAACCATATCGGCATAACCATCATTATCGGTATCCGTTGCATTATCTACACGTCCGTCACCATCAGCATCTACGAGTCCTACTTCTGCAATGTCTGGTAGTTCGTCGTTATCGCTATCAAGATCGAGGCGGTCATTATGTCCGTCAAAATCTGTATCTGCGTCAGCGAGTGGTGTACCTGGTCCATCATTTGCTTCTAGTGTGTTGTTATTGTCAGGATCTACCAGTTCGGCATATCCATCATTATCATTATCAATGAAATTATCAATAACACCATCGCCATTTACTTCGGAACCGCCTGCTTCTACAAGGTCTGTCACGCCGTCATTATCACTGTCCAAATCAAGGCGATCCAAATTATTATCTCCATCAGTATCAAAATCATCTAATGGTGTACCTGGCCCATCACCAGCTCCAAAGCTGTCGTTATCATTAGGATCGACAATATCTGCATAACCATCATTGTCGCTATCCATAGGCATATCAATAGTACCATCGCGGTCGCTATCTTCTCCACCCGCTTCAACGATATCTGGCACACCATCATTATCACTATCCAAGTCAATCATGTCGCGGGTACTGTCTCCATCAAAATCGTTCACTGGAAGTGCTGTACCTGGTCCGTCATTAGCTCCTGGTGTGTTATTATCATCAGGATCAACAACATTGGCATAACCGTCATTATCACTATCGGTCAGGTTATCGACTTGACCATCGCGGTCTCCATCTTGTCCACCTGCTTCGATAATATCTGGGATACCGTCATTATCCGCATCCAAATCGAGTGCATCTGCAAAACCATCGCGATCAGAATCTGGATTTTCTAATGCTGTACCTGGTCCGTCGCCTGGTCCTGGTGTATCATTGTCATTAGGATCAACAATATTGGCATAGCCATCATTATCACTATCGGCAGGATTGTCTACAGTACCATCTCCATCATTATCTTCTCCACCTGCTTCGATAATATCCGGTACACCGTCGTTATCTTTATCCAAATCAAGATGATCGCTATTGCTATCACTATCATTATCCAATATGATGTAAGCAACTCCAATACCATCTCCTATAGCTGGCGTGTTATCATTTTCTGTATCTACAGCATCTGCCAGTCCGTCATTATCAAGGTCAGAGAAGTTGTCAATAGCACCATCACGATCAGCATCCATTCCGCCACTTACCTCACTGATATCAGCAAGTCCATCATTATCGCTATCCAAATCTAAGAAATCTGCATTTCCATCACTATCTGTGTCAGGCACATTGAGTGCTGTTCCACCATTTGAAGCATCAAAAATATTGACATAGCCATCATTATCGGAATCTACGGTATTATCTGCGCGTCCGTCTCCATTATTATCTTCTCCACCTGCTTCAACAAGATCGACAATACCATCATTGTCGCTATCTAGGTCAATACGGTTATTGATACCGTCTCCATCAATATCAGCATCAGGTAATGCCTGTCCTGGTCCATCGTTTTCCCCAGCTACTGCATTATCATCTGTATCCACAATATTGGCTAAACCATCTCCATCGTCATCAGCGAGATTATCAACGATTCCGTCTCCATTATCATCTTGTCCACCAGCCTCTACGATGTCTGTAACACCATCATTATCACTATCCAAATCTACCGCATCTGCCAAACCATCTCCATCTGAGTCCGCATTGGCGAGTGGCGTTCCTGAGCCATCACCTGGCGCAGGTGTGTTGTTGTCATCATTATCATAAATATCCGTCCAGCCATCATTATCTCCATCAATGAAACTATCTACCAATCCATTGCCATCCGCATCTATTCCGCCTGCCTCTGTTAAGTCTGTGACGCCGTCATTATCACTATCCAAGTCAAAAATATCGGGTACACCATCACTATCAAAGTCAAACAAGTCATTGATGCCATCACCATTTATATCTGCAAAACCCGGATAATCCGTGTCCGCATAATTAGGCGTACCATCAGCATCAGCATCAGCACTTGGATCAATTCCACCTGCTTCTTCTATATCTGTAATACCGTCATTATCATCATCTAAATCAATATTATCAGGAATACCATCATTATCATTATCCAAACAAGCTGGTATTGCGAATGAAGCACCTGCAATATCGAGTTTGGCACAAACTGTTCCACCGGCATCTATTAGTTGTGTGTATATGGTTAAAAGTGAATTACTACTTAAGTCCAAACCAGAAGCTGGACTATACACTAAGGTATGGATGGTATAATTACCTCCTGCTGTGACGTCGAATGAAGGTGTTGCACTCATTTGCACTACAGTAGGATTATTTGCAGGTGGTACGACCAGAAGATAGGTAGCAACAAATCCATTAGGTACAACTGGATTAACGGCATGAACCGCCGAAAGTGTTATTGGATTACCTGAAGAATCATCACAAGCAGAAACTGGATTGGGTGATAAAGACCCCTGATTGGGATCGGCTAAGCTAACGCTTGCCCCAACCAAATCGAGTGAAGCACAAGCATTACCGCCTCCTTGTGTTAGTAAAGCATTCAGCTGTCCAGCTGTAGTATTACCCAGTACAATCTGACTCAAATCAAAGGCAGCAGCATCATAAACGAAACCATGTAAGGTATAATCTCCTGCATCAATAACATCAAATGACGCTTCGGTCATATTCATCTGTAAAATAACGCCATTGCTAACAAGCAGATAAGTCACTGAATAATCTGCTGGAATAATAGCATCTCCATTAGGTGTTGCGCTTATTGTAGTTGGAGAACTTGCTCCAGGATCTACGCAGAAAGACGGGAAAGTAGCTGTTAATGTCCCTGGATTACCTGGATCACAACAATCTTCACGTGTTACTGTAATTGAATTGGACAAATCATAACAACCGTCCAAATCTGTCAAGGCATTACTGCCCATCATTAAGCCCACTAGTCCATCCGCATAAGAAAGGTTCCAAATCAGACAAACTCCTACACCTGCACCTTCCAAATCAAAAGGTGGTGCGGCTGGTAATCCCAATATAGTTCCATTGGCATCCGTAATAATCCATTGATTGTTATTCCCGGCATTATCTGCCAATATTACATTAATAGGATCAGGTATGCCGTCTCCCGCACAAATTGTAGTTGGGTCATTCGTTGTAATCGTTCCACCATCTACTCCATTACGAGTCACAGCAATTTCATTCGATAAATCGTAACAACCAACTAAATCCGTCAAGGCATTATTGCCCATCATTAAACCGCTTAGGGCATCTTCGTATGAAATATGCCAGATTAGACACAGCCCTTCGCCAGCACCTTCAAGATCGAATGGTGGCCCAGGTGGTAAGCCTAAGATTAATCCATTGGCATCCGTGATTATCCAGCCGGAATTTGCGCCTGCCTCACCTGTCAGCGTTACATTGATAGGATCGGGCGTGCCGTCTCCCGCACAAATTGTAGTTGGGTCATTCGTTGTAATACCTCCGCCTTCAACTGCACATACATCACAACCCTCTCCGCATTCAGCAGTGTAAAAACCAAATTCTCCACCAATAGTTATTTTTGAATACGTTGGATTGGCAGGAGCCATTGAACCACTTCCATAATCAATACAGATTTGGTCTATACATTCATCGAATCTGACGAGCACACTTTCTTCCTGTCCTGAAATACTTGAACTGGTCGTTGCTGTAGCGCAGTTGCCATTAATGGCAACACTACCATCGTAAGAGCTCAGTATTGGCATGACCGCTGTGCCGTCAAGCGAACCATATACACAAACTTCTTCCTGCTGATCGGAAGCACCTGATTTTTTATCTAAATCTTCAATTTTAAAGAATACATCATTAGAAATTTCAGAGAGGTCATAACAAATGGTTACAACGTCATCTGCATCTCCAGGATTGATTCCTATCTGAATACCTGTACCAGATTCCATAGAAAAAGGATCGGTCTCTGTTTCCAAAATATTATCAGGATCGGTAACACTGATGTCGTAAGTTTGTGAACCTACCGTGTAATTACCTGCAAGTGCTTCGTCTGCCCAGTCGATTCCTGAATTGCTAAAATCCAGTACATTTTGCGCTACACAGTCGTTCTCACAGATTGTACCACTTCCATCTCCACATTCTCCTGTGACGATTCCAAATTCATCGCCGATGTATATTTTTGAATATGTCGGGTCAGCAGGGGCCATTGGTCCACTTCCATATACGATAACGATTTTATCAATGCAATCACTGAAGTTGACTATTACACTTTCTTCCTCTCCGGAAATAGCTGAATTGGTTGTTGCTGTAGCGCAATTGCCATTTATATCCACACTACCATCATAAGAAGAAATCATCGGCATAATCTGCACAGGGCTGTCGCCTAATAAACCATAAACACAAACCTGTTCCTGTTGCATAGAAGCACTTTCTTTTTTATCCAAATCACGTATTTTGAAATATACATTATTTGAAATTTCAGACAAGTTGTAACATACAGTAATCTCATCATCATTGCTGTTAGGCTCAATGCCAACTAGCAATCCTGCACCGTCTTCTTCTGTATTGACAAGAATATTATCTGTGTCAGATATAGCAATGTTATAATTTTGCAAGCCTACCTGATAGCTGTCGCCTAATGCGCCGCTATTCCATTCTACGCCTGTATTTGTAAAATCCAGTATATTTTCAGTACAATCATCTTCACAAGAACCGCACACCTGCGTGAGAAAACAAGCACCTGCACCAATCTCTATTTTAGATTCTGTTGGATAATCTGGTGCCATTGGTCCACTTCCATATACAATCACCACTCTGTCGATACATTGGTCAAAAGTAACCAATACACTCTCGTCCTCTCCAGAAATTGCTGAATTTGTTGTTCCTGTGGCACAGTTTCCATTAATATATACACTACCATTCAGCGAAGTAATCACTGGCTGGATGGGTGTTGGATTGGCACCGAGGTAACCATACACACAAACCTGCTCCTGCTGGACAGAACCACTTGCTTTTTTATCTAAATCAGCAATTGGGAAAACTACATTATCTGCAACTTCTGAAAGTGCATAAGTAATATTCACAACATCATTATTATCATAGGGATCAATTCTTACCTGAAGCGCATCGCCTGATTCTGTAGTTGCTAACAGAATATTATCAGCATCTTCGAGAGATACATCAAAGGTTTGTGTACCCACAGTGAATGTACCAGAGAGTGCATTCATTGTCCAGTCAATTCCAGCATCGTCAAAACAAAGCGTATTTTCGTCATCACAGCCACCGCAATCTTCGCGTGTTACTGTGATTGGATTCGACAAGTCATAACAACCTACCAAATCTGTAATCGCATTATTACCGACTACCGCTCCTGTTAATCCATCTTCATAAGAAAGATGCCAAATCAGGCAAACGCCTACGCCTGCGCCTTCCAAATCAAAAGGCGGAGCAGCTGGTAGTCCCAGGATATTTCCAGCAGCATCTGTAATGACCCACTGAGTATTATCTCCATAATTGCCACTCAAATTAACTTCAATAGGATCGGGTACACCGTCACCTGCACAAATAGTTGTTTCTGTAAAAGATTCTCCATACGTATAAGTCACCAGCCCAAAAGGATTGTTACCAACGGTAAGAGAAGTCACTAAAGTCGGAGTAGGAGATAAAGTATAAATACTTACTTTATCATTAGCAGCTCCACTGTGTGTTAAAAATAGCTGTGAATCACCTCCTGTCACTGAATAATTGTGTGGTGCAGCAAAAGGTGCATCGACTGGATTGCCAACAAGTGTATTAGTTGCCAGATCGATTGTGTAAGTTGCTGCTGTCCCTCCTTCGGCAATATTTCCAACATAGAGATAAGTTCCTGCCTGATTCATTCCTAAACCGTGTGCATTTGGAACATTAAGTACCGTTACTGTAGATAAATCATCTCTGTTTAATACAGCTAATTCACCAGATCCCTGACTGGCTACATATAACTTATCATTTGCGGGAGTTAGCGAAACGTGTGGGTCGTCTCCAACAAAAGCTCTAGCTGTTTCTGTAAAAGTCGTTGTGCTATATTTTATAACATAACCTCCAGCTCCTCCAAGCATGGTGACGAAAGCCGCACTATTATCAGGTGAAACAATAACATCATGTGGCTTATAACCTATGACCAAAAGGTCTGATGGAATAGAGAAAGTGGCAAGTGTTGTTAGATCATTTGGATTGATAACTGAAATGGTTTTATCCAATTCATTATTCACCCAAAGTTGTTGGTTATCAGGACTCAGCCACATGTGGAATACACCTGCGCCTGCATTAGCACTACCTACTGTTGCAAAAGTTTCGCCATTAAAGGCGGCTACTTTACCATTATAATCACCAACTAAAACAGTATTGTTTGATTGATTATAAACGACATACATTGGCTCGCCGTTGTCGGGCATATCATAAGTGCCTTCTATTGTATTATCATCACTGTTGATTACTGAAATCGTACCAGAAGCTCTGTTGGCGATTACTGCACGATTATAGATTGTGCCACTCATTCCATCGATTTCACCACCATTTACTCCATTACGAGTGACGGTTATTGGATTGGATAAATCGTAGCAACCTACCAAGTCCGTATTGGCATTATTCCCAACTACTGCTCCTGTTAGCCCGTCGTCATAAGCGAGGTTCCAGATTAGACATACACCTTCTCCTGCACCTTCTAGGTCAAATGGTGGTGCGGCTGGTAGTCCCAGAATATTTCCATTAACGTCTGTTATGACCCATTGGAAATTCATTCCCCCTTGTCCTGTTACGGTAACATCAATGGGATCTGGCGTTCCGTCACCAGCACAAATTGTTGTCAGGGTAAGTGTCGTACCACTAATAACAGTTGAGCCTCCGTCTACGACACAAGTGCAAACTACACTAGGTTGTACAACGACGGATGCCCCTGTAAGATTGACTGAGCCACATTCACCAGAGCCTGCCACTGGATCGAATAAAGCCGCAACATCTCCTACTGTTGTTACTCCTGCGATAATTGTTGTGAAGTCAAATGTAGCCGCATCATATATAAAGGGATGGACTCCATAAACACCAGGATCACTGACATTAAATACTGGGGAAGGCTGAAGCCCCAATATAACTTGTTCTGCTCCAGAACTTAATAAATAGCTTAGAGAATAGCCTGCCGGAATAAAGGCATCTCCACCTGCTGTGGCAGATATGTCTATGCCGGAAGCTTCTAAGCATACCGTACTTACATCGGCTGTAATAGAGCCAGCATCAGCATTACACTGTGCCTGTACGTGGACTGAAAACATACATAAGCATGCCATCAACCAAATAAATCGAATTGAATTTTTTTTGTTTACCTGCATCATGTTTGGAGTGGTTTTAAAATGTTGAGGAAATCTAGTTATTTAAATAATTAATAAGAGGATACATTTATTAAAGTACTCATTCACTAAGCACTCTGACCAATTAAAGCATTGCAAGAATAATGCATACTTTTTTATCTTCGGGTGTAATAACGAAGTCAGTTTTTGCTTGAATCAAGCAAAATGGCAAAGGATATGTGGGAGCTTTTTGCTTTTGGTGTAGGGGTTTACAAAAGTAAGTACTGGCAACTTTCGTAAAGTTAGTCCTTATTTGACAATAATAGAAGTTCTCAAACAACTTATTTTTCAAAATCAAAACTTAAAGCAGCACATAACGTGACTATGTTAACATCGATTAAAGTAAAAATATTCAAAAATAAGAATCAACTTAAGATTATTCCTTAGATTCAACCAATAAATGCAACGGCATTTTTTTTAGTTGAAAAAACAAGTCCATCGTTCTTTTTTGCCTAGGCAAAAAAGAACGATGGACTTGTGGCGCAAATTTTTCCTCTTATCTTTGGTTTTACAACAAGCCA
>CALFBH010000028.1 GCA_937951615.1 uncultured Saprospiraceae bacterium
ACAAAATTGGATAACCGCATGGAGACCAATACGCCCCTTCGGTTTTGACTTTGATGACCTGATGGATAAATACGGTTTAACTTACAGTTCAACCTTTGTTATCCGTTTCCAACAATATGATAATGCTGATTTCAATGACATCGGTGATGAGGATGGTATAAGACTGGATAATGTTTGTGTGGATTTTGAAAAACCGCTGGTCTATGAAAGCATACCTTATAAGCAGAACTTTGATGCCAATTCTGACCTTGACTTTTATTACGAATGGCATATTGGCAGCGATAGTGTAGTTGATAAAACTGCGAACTTTGAGGCTATTAGTCGCTTCGCGGAGGTGCGTATTGTCAATAGTATCGGAACAGATGGCTCTTATGCCTTGCGAATGGGCAAAAGCTCTGACAGCGAAGGGTATAACATCAATGCTATTGATTTACATTTAAATATAGCCGGATTAGACAATGAAGAACTGGTCTTTAACTTTGACATTCACGACTATGCTGATGAGACCCATGTAGAAGATGGTGTTTATTTTAGTGATGATGGTGGTTACTCCTTTCAGAAAATCACCGAGATAGATTTTGTTCCGGCTGACTGGGTAAATAGTGCCTGGGCTTCAATCCGCCCTTTCGGGTTTGACTTCGATGACCTGATGGACAAATACAGTTTAAACTACAGTTCGACCTTTGTTATCCGTTTTCAACAATATGACAATGCTGACTTCAATACTACTGGTGATGAGGATGGTATAGTGCTGGATAATATTTGTCTCGATTTTGAAAAACCGCTGGTCTATGAGAGCATACCCTATAAGCAAGACTTTGATTCCAATTCCGACCTTAGCAATTATTATGAATGGCATGTCGGTAGTGATAGTGTACTCAATAAAACCGCCAGTTTTGAGGCCATTAGTCGCTTTGCACTGGTAAACGTTGCCATTGGTGCCGGGTTCGGTGGTTCTTATGGCTTGCAAATGGGTAAAAGGTCGGATAGTGAAGGAGATAATATCAATGCTACTGACTTACATTTAGATTTAACAGGATTAGACAATGAGCAGCTCCTCTTCAATTTTGATATTTATGACTTTGCGGACGAAACCCATGTAGAAGACGGTGTACATTTCAGCGATGACGGTGGCTATACTTTTCAACGAATTACTGAGATAGATTTCGTGCCAGGCAGTTGGGCAAACTCGTGGGGATCTATGCAAGCTTATGGATACGATTTTGATGAATTAATGGACCAATACGGTCTAAACTACAGTTCAACCTTTGTTATCCGTTTTCAACAATATGATAATGCTGACTTTAATACTACCGGTGATGAAGATGGTATAAGACTAGACAATATCTGTCTGGATTTTGACAAGACGGTTACATACCAAACCCTGCCTTTTTGTGATAATTTCGCTGAGAGCTGTATTGGTACAAATGATTGTCCTTTTGGCGAGGCCTGGTACGTAAGCAGCTTTGATGCCGTAAATGGAAGTTCCCCAACTTGCTCCGACGCCCAAAGTTTAACCCGTTATGCCAGATTAGAAATTTGGGGTGGAGCATCATCTAACGGTGACGGCTATAGTGTTCGTATGGGTAAACACTCTGATTCAGATGGCTTCAATACCAATGCACTTGATTTACATCTTGATTTAAGCGGACATCAGAATAATCAGGTCTTACTATCCTTTTACCTTGACCTTTTTGGAGAAGAAAGCCATCTCGAAGATGCTATATTTCTTAGTGCTGACGACGGTATAACTTGGGTAAAAGCACTAACCATCAATGGAACAAACCTCCCAAGTTCAGGTTTCAACTACATTGAATTGGACTTGAGCAATGAAATTAATTCAAATACCAGCTTGTCATTTAGCTCGACTTTTATTGTTCGTTTTCAACAGTATGATAATGCCGACTTTAATACTACTGGTGATGAAGACGGATTTATTATTGACGATGTGCAGGTGTATGCAAATGGACAGACCTGTGAAATAGTGAATGCCTGCCTCCCATCACTTATCCTAACAGATAGCCTTAACACTGGACTTTATCATGCAGACATTGATGTTCAGTCAGACGGGCTAGTTCCAAGTGGTAATGTCGTTGATTTCAAAGCTGGACAAATCATAATGCTGGATAGTGGATTTACCATAGAACAGGGAGCTGATTTTTCAGGAGAAATAGAAGATTGTGGTGATGGTAATTAAACGACAAACTACTCATTAAACATTGATTCCACAAGGCATACCCTCACGGACGTCCTGTGACCTAAGTCACCGAAAAACAGAAGCCACCGCCTCGCGCGGTGGTTTTTTAGTATGGAAACAAGTCCTTTAACCACTTCGACATTCAATATTCCCCTGTTCGATATTCGATATTTTTCAGCTATTCCCCAAAGCAGAAATCCCCTTCCAAACCACCTCCAAATCCCGATCCACCATATAATCCTTGGCGTATAGAAAATTCAGTCGGCGGGTAGTGGGTTCATTGACTTGCGGGATATTGAGCGCATCTAAGGGCGAGAGGACGCCGGGGCGCAAGCGCGGTAGATTGCTGGGCAGGTGATCGAGTGGAGCGTAGCCGACCCAGGTTTTTCGGGCGAATAGGACGCTGAAAATATTTTTTATAAATCCAATTTTCTGCTTGACCAGCCAGATATTTAGCGGAAGCGAAAATAGAAAAAGCAGACAAAGCAGGACATCTAATACCCGTTTATTGCGCTGGCTCATGGCGGTGGCGATTCGAAAGCGAATGTCAATCGTGTAAAGATCGCCCGCAGTATTTTTAGAATGACTGCCGATGATGCTGAGGCTTTTTTCGGGGACGATTTTATATAAAATATCTGTGCCGAGTTGAGTCATCCACTTGGTGATTTGCTGGGCAGCGACGTCTTTTGCACAAAAAATAATTTCATGCACTTTATAAATATGCACCACCTCATCCAACTGGCGGATGCTGCCGAGAAAATGCTGATTATTATACTGGACATCGGGCGAAATGACACCAATATAATTTTTCTGGACTTGCGCCTGATGGAGCAATCCCATCACTCGCTTGCTTTCTTCCGCTCTACCGACGATGACTATGTTGTTTTGCCGGACTTCCCCGACTTTGAAGTTTTTATTTTTTACAAAATGCAATAAAATCCGCAAAGCCCAAAGCGAGAACATGCCCCACACCGCACCTAGTACGATCAATGCCCGCGACGTCCGATATTCCATCGGCAAAAAACCATAGACTGCCGCCAGGAAAACTGTCCCGACCAGCAGCCCGCGCACCAGTCGCCGCGCACTGCGCATATTGTGGTAGCCGCCGCTAAAATAGACTGCCGTCAGCCAGATGGCAATGTAAAGCGGGACATTAAACTGCATATAAACAGGCTCATAATAGTCGGGATTACCATAAGCATAATTTGCCCAAAAGCCTTTCAGAAAATACATGCCGCCAAAAAGCAATAGCGCGTCCAACAGCGGTAAATAGGCTTTTTTTATAAAATTGGTCACCAAAGTAATCAATGCCCTAAAGTAAATGGCAAATTGCAAGAGCAGTACAAAGGCTCTCGCTTTGTCGCCCGTAAAATGCTTTTTTGCAAAAATAATCATGGCATTATAAAACACACGGACATAATTCAGACTGCCCTTCTTCGTACTTTCTCCTTTATAGTGAATAATCGTTGTTTTGCCAAAATAATAGTTTTTATAGCCTGCCTTCACGATGCGGTAGGAAAGATCAATATCTTCGCCGTACATAAAAAAGGCTTCGTCCAGCAAACCAATTTTATCTAAAACCGATTGGCGCAGCATCATAAAAGCTCCAGCCAGTACATCGACTTCATTATTGTCATCTTTATCCAAAAAACCGAGATGATAACGTCCAAAAGTCTGTGATTTGGGAAATAGTCGGGACAAACCAAACATCTTATAAAAAGCCACTGAAGGCGATGGGAAGCCTCGTTTTGATTCTGGCAGAAAATTACCCGTACCATCTATCATTTTTACGCCAAGTCCGCCTGCATCTGGATGGGCGTCCATGAAAGCAACGGTCTTGTCGAAGGTATCTTCTTCTACAACGGTGTCGGGATTGAGCAATAAAACATACTCGCCTCTTGCCTCTCGGATAGCCTGATTATTGGCAATCGAAAAGCCGGGATTATCCGCATTGGCGATAAGCCGAACTTCAGGAAACTGTTCTCTCACCATCGCCACTGAGTCATCTACAGAATTATTGTCCACCACAAATACTTCCGTGTCTAGTCGTTCTGACGCTTTGCGCACCGACAACAAGGCTTGTTCAAGAAAATACTTGACGTTATAATTGACAATAATGATGGATAGCTTCATCGGGGGTAAAGTTAAGGAACGAAAATTCAAATTCAAACGCCAAATTCAAATTCAAAAGCTATATCAAAACATTCCAGCCTATTTTTCGTAAAAGAAGGTGATAAATGTTCAATGATAATGCGAATTAAGGGCTAAATTTTATTGCTAAGATACTACACTACCCTCCTGCCTTTCAAGGGGGATTGGTTCTATTTGGCAAGTCCTGAAAGGACGATATATGTCAGCGATGGAAGTATTCCATCGTCTATATAAAGAAATGACCTTCAAGCCCTGAAAGGGCGACATAGCTTATGTCGCCCTTTCAGGGCTTGTAGATATGGCTTGTTAAACTGAAAAATAGGACTGCGTCCTATCCTGACATATCACGTCCTTTCAGGGCTTTATTTAGAACCAATGATTCCTGCCCCCAAAGGAGAAAATTGGTATTCAGCCTAAAAAGTTATACGGCAGTATATTTTATACTCCTAAGTCGCATTGATAAATATAAATAATGAAAAGTATCTTCCTACTCTTTGTCGCTTTATTGCTTTTTTCCTGTAATCAGACGAATGATAAAGAATTATCCGTAAAGCAGGCTGTTTACCATCAGGCGCTCAAAAACAATGATTATAATGTCGCTGCTCAGGCAGTGTACGACATGCTGGCGATGCAGCCCAATGCGACACATTGGCGGGATTCGTTGGCATTGATTTATGTACAACAAAAATCTTATCGGCAGGCGATTAAGGTCAGCCAGCAACAACTTGCCGATGATCCTGATGATACCTTGATGGTTAAAATTCAGGCTTTGTCTTATAAATCGCTGAATGAACCCAAAAATGCACTGGAAGCTTACGAAAAATTATATCCGCTGACGCAGGATGTCTATCATTTGTATGAAATAGCGAGCCTGCAATACAATATGACCCGACTACAAGAATGTATGCAAACGGCAAGGAAGATTCTGGCACATCCAGCAGTGGAAAAGGCAACGGTCAGCCTGGCTTTCAATCGACACAACCAAACGGTTTCGCTCAAAGCGGCTGTCTTGAATTTGCAAGGTGTGGTAGCTAAAGACTTAGATAAAAAACAGGAAGCAAAGGGCTTTTTTGAGCAAGCGCTCGCACTCAATCCCGACTTTGAGCTGGCGAAAGGCAATCTTGAAGCGATGTAGGGTTAATGATGAATGATGAATTATAAACGATGAATATCTTGATGCGTATTCATCATTTATCGTTCATCATTCATCGTTCCAAACTACTCGTTTCCTCCAATCTTTTCCAGCAACTTTCCGCCAAGGTTATCTAAACCAACACTACCCATCAGGCGGGATTTTAGTTTTTTGGTCATTTTACCTACAAAGCTGATTTGCTTGTATTTGCGCTGAAACTTAGGAATCAATTCGAATACTTCTTTTGCATAAGGTTTTTGTGCCATCCGCAAAGCCAAGGTTGCTTTTTCGATACCACTCAGACCCTTCTGCCAATCTCCTACTTCACCAAGAATTTTCTCGATGGCCTGCGTATTATCGTTGCCAAATTGCGTTACATAATTCACACCTTTTTTCGGATTTGCAATACGCAAACCTTCGTGCATCATGCCTGTAAAACTACCGACTAAGGCGTCGAGTTTTTCTTCAGGACCAGCATTGCCTGTCGCTATGGCATTTAGGAGATTTTTGTGATTGAGGAGCTGACTTGCCTGGCGTTTGGCGCCACAACCACTAAGAAGTAGCACGGCAGCAAATCCCAACATTAGCCATTTAATCTGTATTAATTTCATGGTGAATGATTTATTTTATAATGATAAAAACCGTTTTTACTTCTTTAAGACTCGCTTTTATGTCATTAGTATCATTCTTATACTCAACTCAACTTTTTCGACGGTTTAGTAAACTTGCGGGTAGCACTGCGAAAGGGAAGTTTCCTAAATCTTCCCAGAAAGATGAAATTCAATGCAAGGTTTAGCAAACTCACTTATCCTCCAAGCCTGCACACAAGTTTACGAAACCACCACACAACCAACTTTTTTCGGCTTATATTGTTAATTGTTTCAAGATAAGTAAAATTTATTTTTAGATTAATCTAAAAATATATACCTTTACAAAAGGAAGTCTTGATTATAAATAATACTTAATTCGTGCCAAACGGAATTAAGTCACTTTACGGGTAAACTTGTTTGAACTTACAAATAGCTGAAAGCGATTTGTGAATAAGGCCTCCTATATCGATGCCACTTCATTTTGTCCTTACCGCTACCTGCAACTCAAAATATCCAAAAGGCTCAAATTTTTATAACATGGTGTTAACTCACACGGAAGAAAATTATTTAAAAGCGATTTTCAAAATTTCAGAAGAGGACGGTAACGAAACTGCCACGACTAATGCAATTTCGGCGGAGATGAATACGGCAGCCGCTTCTGTGACCGATATGCTGCGTCGATTATCCGATAAAAAGCTTATCAATTATGAGAAATATAAAGGCGTGACCCTCACAAAGGAAGGTAAATCTGTCGCAACCGCATTGATTCGCAAACATCGTTTATGGGAGTTTTTCCTGGTGGAAAAACTACACTTCGACTGGGATGAAATACATGATATTGCAGAGCAATTGGAGCATGTCAATTCGCCAGAACTGGTTACTCGCCTCAATGATTATCTCGGCAATCCTCGCTTTGATCCACATGGAGATCCCATCCCCGATGAAAATGGGAATATGCCCGTTCGTGAACAGGTTTCTCTCCTGCGCCTCAAACCAGGAGAAGTTGGAAAACTCACCGGCTTACGAAACAATTCTGACCAACTGATGAAATACCTGAAAAAGAATAGTATCGGAATAGGAACAAAAATCACCATACTCGAACATCATGAATTTGACGAATCCCTTTCTGTAAAAATAGATGATAAACAGGAAATGGGATTGAGTAATAAGGTATCTAAAAATTTATTAGTACAGACTGAGTGATTGAGTTGATTGAGTTATTAAGTCGTATATTATTTTGCGCAGCAAAATACACTCAACAACTCGCAACTCACAACTCAACAACTCGCAACTCAACAACTCAACACACAGATGAAAAAATATAAACAACTCATAGTCATCGCTTTTTGCTGCCTAAGTGTACAGTTTAGTTATGCCGAAAAACCCAAAATTGCAGCAACAGCATCCATGTTTTCTGATATGGCGAAACGGATTGTCGGCGACAAAATGGATGTGGAATTAATTGTTCCCGTAGGTGGCGATCCCCATTTATACAAACCCACTTCAAAGGACGCCAAACTGGTCGCCAATGCTGATTTAATTCTGAAAAATGGCCTGACCTTTGAAGGTTGGCTGAGTGAATTGATTGACAATTCCGGTACAAAAGCATCAGTGATTACTATTACAAAAGGCATTGCGCCAATTAAAAGTTTGGTCTACGACTCCCCCGATCCACATGCCTGGATGGATGCTCAAAACGGACTGAAATACATTGAAAATATCAAAAACGGTATTGTCGCATTAGACCCTGACAATACTGCTTTTTATGAAAAAAATTATGCTAAATACCGAAAAGAAGTTGCTGACCTCGACTTCTACATTCTCGAACAAATCAGCACAATTCCTGAAGCCCAACGTATCCTGATAACGTCGCATGATGCTTTTCAATATTATGGCAAACGATATGATGTCCAACTCGAATCTGTATTAGGCACTTCAACGGACGCAGATGTGCAAACTGACGATATGATTAATCTGGTCAAAGTTATTAGAAAATCAAAAGTCCCTGCTATTTTTGCGGAAACGACTATTAATCCTAAGCAAATGGAGCAAATTGCAAAGGACAATGGCGTTGTCATAGGCGGTACATTATATTCCGATTCTATCGGACAGGAAGGCTCAGATGGCGATTCTTATATCAAAATGCTCAAGGCAAATACAGATAAAATTGTTGCCGGACTGACGGGCAAATTATCCGACGAAAGCACGGCTACAACAGGCACAGAAGGCGGCTTCAACTGGCTGAGTATTGTCATCGTTACTTTGCTGCTTGGCGCAATGTTGTTTATGTTTAGAAAACTGAAGTGATTTGGGATATTGGGATGATTAAGTAAGTTGAATTTTGCTACGCAAAACAATAATCACATCAACACATCAACACATCAACACGACAACACAACAACCATGAATGCAATTTCCATCAAAGGCTTATCCGTCTCTTACGACCGAAAAACGGTACTGACCAATGTCTATATGGACATGGAAGCGGGCAAGTTGTACGGCGTATTGGGTCCCAATGGCGCAGGAAAATCCACGCTGTTTAAAGCGATACTAGGACTCATTTCCAGCAATACCGGACAAGTGCTGATTAATGGTGAACCCGTAGAGGAACAGCGCAAAAAGATGGTCTATATTCCACAAAAAGGAGAGATAGACTGGCAATTTCCAGCGACCGTGATGGATGTGGTTTTGATGGGACGTTATCCGTTCAAAGGCATTTTTCAGCGATTGAGTCAGGAAGATAAAAACATTGCCCTGCAAGCTTTAGAAGATATGGGCATTGCCAATCTCCGTAGTCGGCAGATTGGTGAATTGTCGGGCGGGCAGCAGCAGCGTGTATTCATTGCAAGGGCATTATGCCAGCAGGCTGATATTTTTCTATTGGACGAACCTTTTGTTGGCGTTGATATTACCACAGAGAAAAAAATTATTGAGATCCTCAAACAACTGACCGACAAGGGCAAAACAATTTTGGTCATTCATCACGATTTGTCGAAGGTCAAGGATTATTTTGATAAAGTGATTTTGCTGAATCAGTGGCTTGTTGCCTACGGCGATACGGAAGTTACTTTTACGGAAGAAAATATTAATCGTGCTTATCGTGGACAACTGAGCATTTTACATAGAACAACTTTAGATTAGAAGAGAGACCGCCTTCGGCTGTGAGAAGAGAGAGCCTGCGGCATTGCGAGAGGCGAGAAGCGAGACCGCTGCGCTGCGAGAAGAAAGAAGAGGGACTTATCGCGATTTTTCATCAACACCCCAACACAACAACACATTAGTAAACATGGAATTATTCGATTTATTCAACTACGCGCTTGGCATACGCGCGCTGATTGCCTCGATACTTGTCGGGATGATGTGCGGCGTGTTGGGCTGTTTTATCGTGCTGCGCAATATGTCGCTGATGGGCGATGCGTTGGCACATGCGGTGTTGCCGGGTGTTGTGCTGGGCTTTGTGGTCGCGGGTTCGGCGGTGGCTTTGGGCATCTTTGCGGGTGCGACTATTGCGGGATTGCTGGCGGCCATAATGATTACCTGGCTGCAACATAATGCCAAAACCAAAAATGATGCGGCAATTGGCATTGTCTTCACAGCGATGTTTTCGTTGGGCGTGATTGGTATATCCAAGGTCAGTCGGAAAGGTGCGCACCTAGACTTAGATCATTTTCTTTTCGGTAATGTCCTAGGTTTATCCAATGCTGATTTATATCTGACGGCAGGCATTACTTTGTATGTTTTGCTGAGTGTGGTCTTGTTTTATCGCTATTTATTTGCCACAACGTTTCAGCCTGTGATTGCAGAAACGATGGGAATTCCCGTCAAAGTCATTCATTATTACCTAATGCTTTTGCTGTCTTTTGCTGTAGTGGCTTCTTTGCAGGCAGTTGGAGTTATCTTGGTCGTGGCGATGTTGATTACACCCGCTTCTACGGCTTTATTGCTGAGTAATCGGCTCAACTGGGTCATTGTCATTTCTGGTATTATGGGTGTCCTAGCTTCAGTTATTGGATTGGTCGTTGCAGATGTTTATAATGCTCCGCCTGGCCCAGCGATGGTGGTGGTGGCAACTTTGATGTACTTGCTGGCTGTATTTTTTGCACCAAAAAAGGGTTTATTATTCAAATTTTTGTACAAAAGAAAAACACGAAACCGGATACAATTTGAAGATACACTCAAACAAACACTCAAGCTCCACGAGCGTAGCAGTTTGTCCTTGCCCAATTTACAAGAACGCCTCGGCTTTAATAGTCGGATACTAAAATACAATCTGTCTTTATTGACAAAAAAAGGACTGGTAAATACCAAAAATAACATCATTTCCATTACAGAAAAAGGCATCACGCAAGCCACGCGCCTTGTCCGTGCCCACCGACTTTGGGAAACTTATCTGGTAGAAGAAATGAGTATGGATGCTGGTCAGATTCACGAAGAAGCTGAAAAGTATGAACACGTTTTGACGGATGATATATTGGACGAACTGGAAGCAAAATTGGGTTATCCAAAATTAGATCCGCACGGCGCACCCATTCCGCAAAACGAATATCAGCCAGAAAAACCGCTCAGCATGCTCCCCTTAAATGCCACCGCAGAAATCGCTCAACAACAATTGAATGAACACCTCATTACCCGACTTTGGCAACTAGGACTCGGTCCGGAAGAAGTCTTTATTATCACAGAAATTGAAGACAATTATATAGAGATAAAAATGGGTCGGGAGTTGGTAAAGGTTCCCCGGACATTAGCCAATAAGGTTAATGTAGTCAAGCTGGGCGAGCAGGTTGCGATGGGATAGTTTTGGTGAAAATTGTGTGATTGTGAAATTGTGTTTTACGGCATTTTGCTATGCAAAATGTACCCTAAACAATTCTACAATCACACAATTTTTCAATTTCATAAGACACAAGTTTTTAGACTTTATTTTTCGTCTTCAATTTCAGATTCTCCGTCTTCTTGAAGCGCATTTGCGCCACATGGATTAATCGTCGCTGAGAAATCTGCGCCTGGCAAAACTCCAAAACCGATTTGCAACTCAATGTACTCTCCTGTTGCATAATCTACAGTTGAACCAGCATAGACCTGACCATCAGATTTTATCCATTGTCCAGTTTGATATAGACCACCAGGAACTGGTACATCTGATATTTGCAGGGTAGCAGGACAACAATCAACTATTTCAATTATAATCGTTGAAGGACTTGTACAAGGATTATTATCAGGTGTAAATACATAAGTAAAGAATCCCGCTGTACTTGTATTGATGACTGGTATACTCCAAGTTCCTGCTACTCCTTCAAGAGAAGTCAATGGAAGTGTACCCGCAGCATCTCCAATACAGTATGGCCCAAGTGTTGCAAAAGTTGTTGATACATCTGCTCCAATAGAAATATTAATATCATCAGTAGCAAAGCAATCATTTATATCAACTTCAACTGAAATATTGGTAAGTGCCAATGGTGCATCTGGAATCGTAATAATTCTTGTGGTCTCGCCAGTACTCCAAAGATAATTTGCCCCTGGATTTCCAGCATCTAGTGTAATACTACCATCGCCTTCACATTGTATAATATCCGAACCAAGATCTAATGATATCGAAGTGACAAATATAGATACCTGATCGACATCGCTACAGCCATTCGCATTCGTTGCAGTAACGCTGTAAGTCGTTGTACCAGCCGGAGTGACTGAAATCGAGGCAGTAGTCGCGCCTGTACTCCAGGCATAATTTGTACCACCACTTGCCGTCAAAATGGCTGACTCCCCTATACAAATGCTCCTATTGTTTCCTGCATTAACCATCGGGTTTGAATTTACTGTAATGGTGACCTCGTCCACATCGCTACAGCCATTCGCATTTGTTGCCGTAACGCTGTAGGTCGTCGAGGTAGCAGGATCAACTGAAATCGACGCAGTTGTTGCACCTGTACTCCACACATAAGTTGTACCACCACTTGCGGTCAATATTTGAACACCATCGCTTGAACAAATACTCAGGTCGTTTCCTGCATTGGCTGTTGGTGATGAATTTACAGTTATTGTTACCTGATCCACATCGCTACAACCATTCGCATTGGTTGCGGTGACGCTGTAGCTTGTTGTACTAGTTGGGCTCACTGATATAGATGCAGTCGTT
>CALFBH010000029.1 GCA_937951615.1 uncultured Saprospiraceae bacterium
TCAGTTTATTTAAGGCCGAATTAAAACTTGATATAACTTCAGCTGCCAGATATATTTGCATAAGCATTTGATTTTAGCAACTGACAATATACGATTTATTTACATTTAAATGGGTAGGTTATTTTTTTCGCCTTCCCTAAACTTCATAAACCCTATGAACTGCTGACTGTGAAAATGGGCTACTATTTCAACTTGGGCTAATTACTAGTTACCAAATACACCAGTTACCAATATACCAAAACTGAATCCAAGCTATGCCGACATTAGATGAAAAATTGCAGGTCTATTATAATAAAGTCAGCAATCTGGAACACTTACAAAATCATGCTGATTATATCCAGAGAAGCCTTTCCGACAAGAGAAAAAAATTGACTGTTCTGAAAGCAAATCTGAACAAAGAAGAACGGGATGTAATAGAGTTGGAAAAGCTGAGTTGGCAGTCGCTCTTTCATCGGGTGCTTGGCAATAAGGAGCAGCAATTGGAAAAAGAACGGCAGGAATACCTCATGGCTTTTCTTCAGTATGAACGCTGCGAAGATGAAGTTGCTGCACTAGACTATGAATACCAAATATTGGAAAGTAAACTTAGCCAGTCTTTCAATGCTGAAGAAGAGTTAAAAGTATTGCGAAAGCAAAAACTTAAAGAACTCGATCAACTCAAATCATCCACTCGACTCAAAGTGGTGGAGCTGACCGAAAATATCAAAAATCATAATCTCCGGGTAAATGAATTGAAGCATGCCAAATTCCAATGTGCCAAAGTATTCAAGGCAAGTGATGAAGTCATTGAAGTCTTAGAAAAAATTAGTTGGGGAATAGAGAACGAGGATAAGTACGATAGTAGAAGAATGCAGAAAGATGTCAAAAGCATCAGAAAGTTATATAGCTATGCCAGCAATGGTATGGAGCGACTTCATAAAGAATTGCGTGATGTATCAAATCGCTACGATCTCCATTATGATTTTATCCTGAAGACTTTTAATGATTTTGATAGCTTCTTTTTTGATGGCTTAATTTCTGACTGGATTGTACAAAATAAAATAGATCATTCGCTCAATATTATGACAACAGCCAAAGACCGACTGTTGCGGCTCGACTTGATGCTCGACCAGGATATTGAAAAAACTTATGCTTATATAGAAGAGGAAAAAATGGCCCAAATAAAAGTATTGGTCGAGGATACTAAAGATGACTGAGTGCGACAGTTTAGGTCGATGGTCGATAATTAGAATTTAACTTCGACTACGGACTATCGACCTAAACTGTTACGACTGAATTTATTTAAAATTTCAGCTATCATCTGCTGTTCCATCCAAAAAGTTTTACCATAAAACCTAATTTGTTTCTTTTAGTTTTTCACATTTTAATACAATTAATCTATAAATCACTATTAATCAGTAAAACGCCCTTGATTTTTCTGTGGATAACTTGTGGATAATAAAGTGGATAAGTAGGTAACTTTTCAACACTCATTAAGAATATAAAATTAACACATTTAAAAATATTTACTTATTTTCATTTTTTGTTAGTTTAGAGGGTACTTATTGACATCCATATTAGGGTTTTCATTTTATCCACAGCAAGAAGTTATTCCGTGAGTAATTCTCCACAGCGATGTGTATAAATCTTGTCAGTCTAGTATTTACAATAGTCAGCGGTGTTAGTTTAATGTGAACGAAGTTCTGAATTTCTTAATAATGGATTTACAAAATTTTCAACCCATATTTTATCTACATACTAACACTACTGATGATGAGGCTCTTTTTCAAAATTTTAATTTAATTAATAATAATAACCATGTAGAAAAGTGGATAAGTGAATAACCAAAACATTTTATTGGGCTTTTTGCAAAAGCCGTTTGAAGGCAACTGAACTTTAGACTTGGTTTACTGTTTTTAGGGAAAGAATAAATACGATAATGACTGCATCAAAAATTTCACGTTCCTCTCGTACTGTTATCGTCTGGTTGGCGATTGGCGTTTTTTGTGTATTTATGCAGGTCGTGATTGGTGGTATTACGCGACTGACCGATTCCGGCTTGTCTATCACCGAGTGGAATCCTATCATGGGCGCAATACCGCCGATGAATGTCGCTGACTGGCAGGAAGCCTTCGATAAGTACAAAGTGCACGCTAAGACCCAATTTGAAGCCATACACGCAGATATGACGCTGAGTGAGTTCAAGATGATTTTCTTTTGGGAATGGTTTCATCGACAATGGGCGAGAATCATGGGCTTGATCTTTTTGATTCCGTTTATCTTTTTTGTGATTAAAGGACAATTGCATCGCAAATTGATTCAGCGATTGGGAATTGTCATTGCGATTGCGATGTTGGCGGCTTTGTTTGGCTGGATCATGGTGGCTAGTGGACTGAATACAGAAAATTATGCCTGGGTCAATGCTTATAAGTTGTCGATTCATCTTGGGATTGGTTTTTCCTTGTTTGCTTACCTGCTTTGGACTTTTTTCCACGAATGGAAACCGGATGTTCCCGTTTTCCACAATTTGGTGTTAAAAAGGTGGATAACTGTGATTTTGGTCGTTTTGGCAATGCAAATTATATTCGGTGGTTGGATGTCGGGCATGAAAGCAGGTTTGGCTTATCCGACCTTTCCCGATATGAATGGAAAGGTCGTAGCTTCAGAACTTTTGGATGCTTCGCAATGGACGACAAAGAACCTGCGGGAATATAATAAAAATGGCTTCGCGCCGGCTTTGATACAGATTCTCCACCGAACTGCTGCTTATGTGCTGACTGTCTTGATTTTATACGTTTTAATTATTTCGCGGAAGCTTAAATTATCCAGCTCCGTTCGTACTGGAATTTATGGAATGTCAGGGATGTTAGTTATTCAATTTTTATTGGGTGTTTTTACTTTGATTAATTGTAAGGGAAATATTCCATTGACGCTTGGTGTTTTACATCAAGCTGGAGCTTTGATATTGCTTGGTTTTGTACTTTATACAGCTTATCAGGTGAGAAAAAGAATTATTTAATAGCTGTTGGTAAGTTTGTGGATAAATTGAAAAATTGGTGTTTTTAAAGCGATTTTTTTATAAAGTTCATAAATAAAAAACGGGGCTTGACGCCCCGCTTAATTTATATTTTATTCAGTATCATTTTCATCTAAGAAAAATTTCTCAATCATTGAACCAATGATGGGACTTATCTGCTTATAGGCTTCTCTCTTTTCTTTGGGAACATCTTTATCAACTTCCAAACCTTTAAACATAAAATAGTAAACTGGAATATTTAATGCTTTGCTTATTTCATCTAATAAATCGAAAGATGGTTTCTTTTTATTTTTTTCAATTAGTGAAAGGTACGTTTGAGAAATCCCTAATGATTCAGCGAAACTACCTTGAGAAATATTTTTCTTTTTTCTGGTTTCTTTTATTATTGTACCGAATTCCATTTATAATATTATTTCGTTCACGAAGAATTAATAAAGAAATTATAAAAATCTAAAGCTAATTCTTTTATTATTGTAGGTAGAACTATTTTTTTCAGATACTGAATAACCTTATTATCATTTTTCTTTGAAGCTTCTTCGTATTCTTTTGAATGTACTTGAACAGCTCCGATCAACTGATTTAATTTTTCAATTTGTTGTGAAGATGATAAATCTTCACAAGATTTAATTTTGGATAATTTTTCAAGTATATCGTTGAAGGGATTTTCTTTCATGAGATAAAAAATTTAAAAGATTTAAAATAGAGTTTTTTACAATATTTAAATCATTAAATTTTTTACGTGTTTTTTGAATATCGAAAAATTTAAAAGAATTGATTATAATAGGAAATGACTTACTCTTAAAATTGAATAATTTTGAACGTTGCTGAGTCCTTTTACTACAGTATCGCTGTTTATACAATCTAAATGCCTTCTTCAGTGATACTGTGTTACTGAAAAAATTGTGAGGCTGCCAGACTACTTGATTACTGTAGCAGATTAATGTGTAAGGAGATTCATTATAGTGGATGCTATGCGTTTCTACAACATTTTCTCTGAAAAAAAACCTTTCTCTTAGAGAAACTCTGTTATCAAACTCTAAACAAGTTTCTTGGTGCAAATGAAAATTTTTCGGAGTTTCGTTTTCATATGAAAAATATTTTCGTTTTCTTAAGATTCTAAGAAAGACCCTATAAAAACAAATCAAAAACCTTCCAATTATACCTATAATATTATCTCCTGTCCAATAATTGCTCATAGTAATTTCATAATTAAATTATTTATTACGGCAAAGATAATAATTTTTAACTAAAATGTCAATTAAGTGGTTATTTTTTTAACTTAAAGTTAAAAAAATTACAAACTCATCTCTACTTCAAACGGACTTCCCGGATTCAAAATAAAAAGGCTGCCTTTTAATGCTGTTTCCACAACTTCATCCCATTGGAAAGAAAGCGTAGCTGCTTCTTTTGCTATTTCGGACATTCCAGTTTTGATCACCATTTCTTCATGACTGAATATCGGGATGAATTGTCTGTCGTTTCTTGTGTAATGTTGAAATTTGATTTCTTCGGCACTCATGTTTTCTACCAAGGCAGTCACCCTAGATTTTCTCAAAGTGGCAACCAATTCTCCCTTACTTTTTTCTGGCTCGAACCATTGTTTGACAATCGCCAAATTCAAATCACTTTGATTACTTTTTGAATAAAAAGGAAAATTAATTTGTCGGATATAATCAAATAATTCTGGTTTATCTTCGGTAGAGGCAAAATGTATTTCTCCTTCAGCATAATGCTTGTCTTTGAGAAGAGCGATAGCTTTTTGTATTTCTTCTAACATGCCAGTGTGAGCTAGTCCCAGGAATAAATGACTTTTATTTTCTTCGGCATGTTGAAGAAAAGCAAAATAGGCTTCTTCGATTGCTTCCTTAGATTTCATATATTCTACCAGGTCGTCAACAAAGTTACCCGTTGCGTTTTTATCGCTTGAATTGAAGTTTTTCATTTTGTGTAGTTTAATTAATATATTGTTTTTGTTATAGTATGACAATTTACAAAAAATATGATTGACGGAGCTATTTTTTTTAAGGTTTTAGAAAAAATCTGCTGAAAGTAGAAAATAAAAGCCTTCAGAATAAAATAGATTGACCTACTATACGGGCTTGGGAAATGAAGCAATTCTCAGGGGATTAAAACTTTATATTTGCCGTGTTAAAAACTATAATATCAGTTAGTTATAGTATTTGAGCTAAATTTTTACTTTACTTTTAAAATTTGACCTAAAATTAGATTTTTGAGCCTATTTTGAATGAAAAATATGATTTTTTAATGCTTTTGGAAAGCAGAGAATCGTAATTATTTGGGAAATCTAATGAAATGAGTTTGGTCACGAATACACGAATGTCTATGGAATAGGTTTTATTCGTGCATTCGTGGCTAAAAATGTACGTACTATTCTTATGCTCAACTACTTTAAATTAAGTACTTTTGCAAAAATGATAAAAAAACATGAGTAAAGTAAGAGTTCGTTTTGCGCCAAGTCCGACTGGACCACTACATATCGGTGGATTGAGGACAGCATTATATAATTACCTGTTTGCAAAAAAAATGGGTGGCACATTTATTCTTCGTATTGAAGACACAGATCGTAGCCGTTATGTCGAAGGTGCGGAAAAATATATTTTGGAAGCTTTGAAATGGAGCGGACTGGAATTAGATGAAAGTATAGAAAAAGAAGGAGATTTTGGTCCTTACCGTCAATCCGATCGTAAAGCAATGTATGAAAAATATGCAGAGGAGTTGGTTAGTAATGGTCATGCCTATTACGCTTTTGATACGCCAGAAGAATTGGCAAAGATGCGGGAGGATTTGAAAACAAAAGAAGATCCGAATCCAAAGTATAATTATGTGACGAGGGGTAATATGAAAAATTCGCTCAGTTTGTCGGAAGATGAACTGAAAGCAATGATTGATAATGGGACGCCATATATTATCCGACTGAAAGTAGAGCCGGGCGAGCAAATTCAATTCAGCGATATTGTTCGGGGCGAAGTGACGTTTAGCAGCAATGAGTTGGATGATAAGGTCTTGATGAAAACCGATAAAATGCCGACTTACCACATGGCGAATATTGTGGACGATCATTTTATGGAAATTTCGCATGTCATACGTGGAGAAGAATGGCTGCCCAGTACACCGACGCATGTTTTGTTGTATCGATATTTGGGTTGGGAAGATACGATGCCGCAGTTTTGTCATTTGCCATTGATACTGAAACCAGATGGTAAAGGAAAACTGAGTAAACGATACGGTGCAAAAATGGGTGTTCCAGTTTTCCCACTGGAATGGAAGGACAAGGAAGATTTGTTTATTGGTTTTCGGGAAGGTGGTTTTTTGCCAGAGGCGATGATAAATTTTCTGGCTTTCCTCGGCTGGAATCCAGGAACGGAGCAGGAAATTTTTACACCAGGCGATTTGATTCAGGCATTTGAACTAGAGCGAATCAATAAATCGGGAGCGCGATTTGATATTGAAAAAGCACGTTGGTTCAATCAACAATACATCATGCAAACCAGTGATGCCGAACTTGCAAAACTGGTTCGACCTTATGTGGAAGCGGAAGGGCATCAACCGACAGATGATTATTTGCAAAAAGTGTGTGGACTGATGAAAGAACGTTTTGAAGTGTTGACTGATTTTTGGGAAAACAGCCGTTATTTCTTTGAAGAGGTGAGTAGCTACGATAATGAAAAAATTATCAGAAAACGCTGGAAGCCGGAAAATCGGAAAAAAATGCAGGACCTGAAATCTACGATTAATCGACTCAGCAATTTTACTGGAGAGAATATTGAGGCGCACGTTAAGAAATTCATTGAAGAAAAAGAATTGAGCTTTGGCGAAGTCTTGCCGTTTATCCGTTTGGCAGTGAGTGGAACAACAAAAGGAGCTTCTGTTTTTGAAATGATGTCGGTACTCGGAGAAGATGAAGTTGCGAAACGACTGGCACGCGGATTTGAAGATTTTGATAAAATCAAAGAAAATGCATAACTTGTAAAATAAATAAATATAAAACGATGGATAAGAAACCAAATGAATCAGACCAGCCCAAAGAAAAACCTGAAATTCAGAAGGAAGTAAAAGGATTAGAATTAAAAATTAATGAATTTGGCGAAGTGGTCTCCAATGTACCCACTGAAAAGCTGAATGAATTTTTGGATGATAACCTGGAAGACAGAAAATTAAAAGATCGAGAAACTTGATTTCAAAATCTGATAGATTTTTGGTAGTACTCGACTAAAGTATGATTGAGTAAATTCCGTTGTCGTCAGACGAATTTGGTAGGAAATACAGCATATTTAAGCGGGTAAACCACCAATTTTCAAACCCTTCGTCTGCCGACTGTTCCATACTTTAATCGAACACTACTGGATTTTTAAAAATAGCCATTCTTACTTGTCCTCGTTTGGATTCATATTCCAATTTCCAATTGGCATGAATATCATTGTATGTGGAATCTGCAAAATCATTGAATATATTGGAATAAATGACGTAAGACAAAGTATCATATTTCACCTCATCTATATCTAGATATTTCTCCTGTCCTTTTTGCAAATCACTGTGCATCAATAGATATTTATTGGGCGATCCGGTCGCGATTTTATTTTTATTTAAATTATTTTTTAATACGTAAGTATTGATATTATCCCGTACTTGGAAGTAAGGTAGGTGGGCGAGCGATGCTTCCCAGCCCTGAGAAACTTTGTCAGGATAAACCCAAAAATGACCGCTTAATAAACCAAGAACCATAATAACAAATAGAAAATTGCTTCGGCTTTTTATAGTGTTATTTTTGTTTTGATTTTTTAATATATGAATTACTAAAATTATAAATAGAGCAAAAAACGGAAGTAAATACCTATGTTGCAAAGTTCCAATATAGCGTGTCATGACTGGAAAAAAGACAAGAAGCGGAGGAAGGAGCAAAGCAAAAATTTGCAGCAATTTTTTATCCTGCAAAATATTTTTCCTTTTGTGCCACAGCATTTTAAGAAAAAGAAAACCAGTAATCAACCACATAAATATCCGACCAAAGTCTAATAAACGCCAACCAAAAATAGCGAAGTTCCGAAGATAGCCTGTACCGCTGACGGGAATAAAACTATTTCGCCAGGGCATATTTTCACGATTAAAACCAATCCAGCCTTCTATAAAATAATGGACAAATAACCAAGCAATGGCAACTAGCCCGGGCGGGATGTATTTTAGAAGCAGCCTGCCCGCACCCTTTTTTTCCCTGAAGGGAGGCTCTGCTTTTTTGTCAGCGAAATACAGTAAAATTTCACTTAAAAATAGAACGGCTACAAGCATCACACCGCGTGTATTTATCAGTACGATAAGACACATAGCGAGAATTTGCCAGAAAATCTGTCGATATAAAATGGAACGGATGCCCAGTAAAAATAAAAATAGAATCGGTAATTCTGGCGTCACCATAGTGGATTGAGCGAGAATAGTTGGTTCTATAGCGAAGAGAATCAGCGCGAAAAGCAGAAATTTTCCACTTAAAAAATAGCGAGCGATATAGAAAAACTGCCAAGCAATTCCCAGTAAAAATGGCAACATAGCCAGATGGCTGACAAGAAGATTTTGTCCGAAAATCTTCCACCAAATCGCAAGGTACATTCCAAAAAATGGAGGATGTCCGGGATTGTCTTCAAGAGGCAGGAAAAAATGTGTAAAGTTATTGTCGTAATACCACTGCGCAGCAATGGAAGATTGAACGATAGAATCGCCCCAGAAAAAAGGCAAGTGAGAAGAAAGTAGATTAACAAGTAGATAAAAGAAAAGAAGACCAGTCAGCCAGATTTTTTCTATTTTCGAAAGCGAAGATAAGCTGGCAAAAGGCATAATTTTAATGGTATGTGCCGCGCCTATTTCACAAAAGCGGTGGGTTTAAACCCACCGCTTTTGTGAAATAGGCGGAAAAAGTTCTAAGCGTTAGCTTACTCATAAGTAGGACACTTAATACTATGGAAGTGATAAACTACGCTAACACCAAGCATTACATATATGTCATTATTTAAATTATCTCCACGCTGACGACCTGCTTCTCCGATTAAAGTTTCTATGCCTTCTACTTCCCAAGAGCGGTCGGATAGGAGTGCAGCGGTTTCGCCACGCATATTTTCTATGGCATCGCGGTCACCATACAAACCACTGACATCATCAATATAGTCGGTAAATAGTCGGCGCGAACTAGCTTCAAGATTAACACTCCATGCATAATTGAGTGCATATTTGAAACCGCCACCATATACAATCATGCCTTGAAATAATGCATATTCATCATTGCGTTGCTGACCTTCTGTGCCGAGTGGCTGGAGCGCGACCCATTCATCTTCAAAATTAGCTTTCGGATTGAAATGGAAAAAACCAGCTCCGAGAAAGACATAAGGCGAAAAGAATTTATTGTCCTTAGCAGGAATGAAGGGCATAAAATTAAACTCGACCTGACCAGTTCCTTCAAAAATATCAGATTTGAAACTGAGGTTTCTGGCTTTCTGGAAAGGATTATCTATAAGGGCATCATCAAAGCCGATGTTGGCATAGTTGACACCCAGCTTAAGGGCTATTCTTGGATTGGCATTGACTCGCCCAAAAATTCCGCCCGCAGGTCCGACCCGCTGAAAACTAAAATTCATGTTGAGATCGCCAAAATAATTGGAAGCTCCTGCCCATGCACCTAGTTCATAGGTTTGCGCAGTTGCTGGCAAAGTCAGACAGATAAGTATAATCGCTATCAGGTAGTTTCGCACACTATTAATTTTAAAAATGAATGTTTATTGGCTTGTCATTCTTTTAGACGGGATTCAGGATAAATTGTTTACAAAATTAAGATAAAAGATGACCAACAGCAAGTCAGACATGAATATCCTTACTATACACGTATTTTTGTCGGGAATATTGTGTTGAAAAATAGAAAAACTATCGCCCCTCTAAATAGGCCTTGACACGCTCCACAGCATTTTCCCTAATGTTCATGTAATATAAATTGATGTCGCCGACGTGTAAATTACTACCAATGAATAGCGAAATCGGTTTAGGTGGACGTTTTGCCCAAAGGATGCCTTCGTGAACCTGCGCTCCGATAAAGCCTTTTTTTACCTTATCAAATTTAAACAAAATAGAACCTTTATTTAGTTTTCGCCGAGCAGGAGTTGAGTCCGTTGTCCAGGTAATCGGGTTGGTGACTGCAATTTTTGGACTGAGTTTTGGGTGGTAAAATTCTGGATATTTTCCGTTTCGCCAGGTGCGCCAGGCACAAAAACAACCCGTTTGGTCTGGTGTTTTGCAAACTGGAATAGTCTGAAAAGTATCTTTCGGAATCGGAATACCAACCAGATAAGCTGCGACAAGTTGTTCCTGTAAAGGCTGATTGTCTACAAAATCGAGCAGTAAATGACCGGAGTGTGTCGTCCCCTGACTATGCGAAGCGATGATAAATGGACGACCTTCATTATAATGTTCTAAATAATATTCAAAAGCCTGTTTGACATCCTGGTAGGCTAAATCTAATGCTTTATCACCCGCTTCTTTATTTTTGGTATAATAGGCGTAAATATGCGCCTGTCGATAACGCGGTGCATAGACACGTCCGGCAGCATTGAAGCAACTTGCCTGATTTTTTATAGTCGAATCGTCGACATCTGCATTATGGGTAGCGTCATTGATATCGGCATTCCATTGGTCTTGTCCTTCTTGTGATCCGGTGTAAATAGTGGGATGTACAAAGAAAATATCTACTGCTGCATTGTCCTGATTGTGTTGTAAATCACCGGGACATAAATCGGCGGAATCTTCTTTTGAGGGGAGTGCTGCCCAGTTGTTTGTGTTGCTATAATCGGGAGCCGGCGGTGGGGTGACGTCTTCAAAATTGGTCGGTGGTAAGGCTTTATAGCCTTCTTCCTGTGCAAAAATGCTGTTGGTGAAAAGGATTAAAAATAAGAGTTGGAGTGTGTATTTCATGTTGGCTTTCTCTGCTTAACTTTTGTAATGATAAAGCCGTTTTATCGCAAAAATAGTGCCTTGTTTATGTTTGTAGAGATGTCGCTTTTCTATCGACCATTGACGATGGACTATCGACCCAAACCGGAACGGTTTCAATCTTCATCCAACTGATAAATATCCCGCCAGTTTCTACCTTTTTGATCGTAATCTAGCCCATAGCCGACTACAAAATCATTGGGAATAGAAAAACCGATATAGCGAACCTTTAGGTCATATTGCAGCGCTTCGGGTTTGAGTAGAAAAGTCACGACTTCTACGGAGGCTGTACCTTGTGCTTCGAGTGTTGGGATAAATTCTGTCATCGTGCGTCCGCTATCCACCACATCTTCGATGATGATGACATGGCGATCTTTGATGTCCAAATCCATGCCGATGGTCGTTTTCAGCCGACCGGTGGAAGCAAGTCCTTCGTAAGAAGATATTTTGACAAAAGTAATTTCACAATCAAAGTCAATGGCTTTGAACAAGTCGGCAGCAAACATAAATGCGCCATTCAACACACCAATAAAGATGGGGTTTTTATGTTCATACTCCTGCGTCAGTTCGCCAGCCAGTTCTGTGACCCGTTGCTGAATATCTGCGTCGAGCATGTATTTTTTGAAGTATTTGCCGTGAACTTTGATGCGCTCCATGTTTGTGTGATTTGGGTGTAAATGTATGGAAAAATGCTGAGATGGCTTGATGGTTGGATTGTTTGTTCCAAAATTTCTGCCGCTACTTCTTTTTCCGCTAATAACCCTTTGAAAACAAGCAAAATGCAATATTTTTGTCCCAAAACCCGAGTATAACCTTGCTAGACTTCGACATTCGATATTCCTCTGTTCGATATTCAAGCCACCGCCAAAGGTGCTACTCAAAAATCACCCTTTGCACCAAAGGTTTTTCCTCGCGAAACTGCGTCTGCAAAAAATACACGCCGGCGGTGAGTTTGCCGCGTTGCAGGGTTTCGTTGTTGCCAGTTAAGCGGAGGGTTTTTTCAAGGACGAGGCGGCCAGTGACGTCGTATAAAACCAGGTGAAGATCTTCATTGCTCAGCCCGCCGAAGTCGAGTGTGATGGAATTTCTGGCAGGATTTGGATAGACAGAAATATTGTATAGCGGGTTTGGATTGCTTGGGTCTTTTGGCTTTACGCGGAGTTCGATAATCTTATCATCATCTACGGCGACGATTTCTTGTCCATTGGTTTCGCGATTTGAAGTACAGAGAAAAATACGACCATCGGGCGCGACCAGGACATCGCGGATGCGACCAAAAGCCTGCGTGAAAAAGTCGTTGGATTCGATGATTTCTGTGCCGGCTTCATTTAGTTTGAGTTGCTTGAGTCGTTGACCAATTCCCCCATCGCCAGCTTTTAAAAATGTTTGCAATAAAGAATTTTGCCATTCAGGAATGGCGGGATGGTCGTAATAAGTCAGCCCGCAAGGTGCGCTGGTCGGTGTCCAGATGACCAGTGGTTCGACGATGTTATTGTCTGCGCAAAATTGTTCTTCTGATAATAAATCACATAAACCCGAAACTTCTGGCCAGCCATAATTTCTTCCTTTTATAATGAGGTTCAATTCATCATCATTTGCGGGTCCGTGTTCGGAGCTATACACTTGTCCATTGCTTGCTACGACTAAGCCTTGCGGGTTGCGATGTCCCATGCTCCAGACGGGATTATTGGGGAATGGATTATCGTCGGGAATACTGCCATCATCGTTTAGTCGGATGATTTTGCCGGGCAGTCGGAAAGTGTCTAGTGGCGCAGCACCGAGGAAAGCATCGCCGACCGAAAACAGCAAAGTGCCATCTTCCATGAACACAATCCGCGAGCCATTATGCGTGACATTGGCATCAATATTAGGTAATAAATGACTTGTGTCAATCACCGTTTGCGTAAGCGTATCATAAGTCAATTTTATCAGTCGGGCTTTGGTGAAGCTGTGTGTATAATTGACGTACATGTAAGGTGTGTCGGGGAAATTGGGATGCAAAGCAAAGCCATGCAAACCAGAATTATCGCTGGATTCATAGACGTCGTCAATGTAGTGGACGGCTTTGACTTCGCCCGTTTCAGGATTCATTTTTTTAATGTTCCCTTTGCGCTCGCTAAACCAAATCCAGTCATCCGATCCCCAATGCATATCCCAGGGCAGGGTCAGATTTTGTGCGACGACATTGACTTCCAGTTGGGTAGAATCCAAGATTACATTATAAGTTTCCATGTTATCTGGATCGGGCGTGAAAATATCCAGCTCGCCTTCCACCAGTTCTATAATCTTATCGCCGCCAGGGCGTGGAATACCGTAAATGTCATTATTGGAAGTACAAACAAAAACACGGCCATCGGGATTGACCAGCACATCGCGCATTCGTCCGGCTACGCCGCCGAGGTAGCGATATTGATCTTCTATGCCGAGTCCGTTTGGAGCGAGTTTGACACAAAGTAAGCCCTGATCTTTCAGGTTGGTGACCAAGAGGGAGTTTTGCCAGGCTGTAAATAGCGTATCGCTGTACCAAGCAATGCCGCAGGGTGCGACGGTCGGTGTCCAGGCTTCTACAGGGTTTTGTAAGGAGAGCGAATCGCAGAGGGGAAGGTCTGCCCAGGCACATTTTCCAGAAATGATGGGCCAGCCATAATTTCTGCCGGGTTGTATGGCGTTAATTTCATCGTTATTCGATGGTCCATGTTCCGAAACATATAAGCGTCCATTGTCTCCAAGTATCAAGCCTTGCGGATTGCGATGGCCCATCGACCAGACCGCATTGCCGAATGGATTATCCACAGGAATACTGCCATCCAGGTGATAGCGTAGGATTTTGCCATTGAGCGAAGTGCTGTCTTGTGCATTTTCACCAACATCCAAATCGCCAACAGATAAATAGAGTTTTTCGTCGGGCGTAATGAGGATGCGTGCGCCTGTGCCGCGCGGGCTGGAGGGAATATTTTCTACCAGCACATCCATTGGCGTAAGCGTATTATTGGGCTGGTCGTAATACATTTTTTGTAGCCTCAAAAACAGGGCATTTCCATTTCCATAATAGGAATAAGCAATAAAAACTTCGGGTAGACTATCAAAATTGGGATGCAAAGCCATGCCCATCAGTCCCGCCTGTAATTCTTGCGCTACATCGGTGAGTTGATGTAGTTTGACAACTTCTCCTGTGCTGATATTTAATCGACTAATTGCTCCGCCAATTTCTGTAAAGAGTATTTCGTCATTGCCAGCCCATTCCATATCCCAGGGAATGTCTAGATTTTCAGCGAGGATGATGGTGTCTAATGAAAGGTCTTCTAGTGGGTTTTGTGCTTGTACATGTATTGCTGCAAAAGCACAAAAGAAGAACAATAAAAATTGACGGTTATATTGTTTCATTGTTACATTGTTTGATGGCTCGATTGATTCATTGCTCGATTGCTGAATTGTTATTGTTGAGTTTTGCTATGCAAAACTTTTTTAATCACGAATCAATGAATCATATAATGATGAAACCATGTAACAATGAAGCCATGAAACAATGAAATTCAGTCTGAGCCAAAGAAGTATGGATACATCAAAATTGCGGCAAATAAGGTAATCAGCGCAATGAGGACGGAAGCCATACGCACAGAAAAACGGATATTATTAACAAAAGTACGAATATCTTCTGCATGTTTTGGATGTCTGGGGAGAATTTCGGCTTCCAGTTTTTCCCGATTAAACAAATGCGCAGGTTTTAGGTCTATTTCTACATTATCCTTGCGCAGTTTGCGGTATATCTTGATTACTTTCAGTCGGAAATATACATTGATAAACAACATGCCTACGAAAGTGATGAGTACCAGAGTCAGTAATGTATTTGTCATGGATGAGTCTTTGAATTTGAGTTTTCCATTTGAATTTGAATTTCTCAACCCTGCACATAAACCACATATTTTTCATCAAAAACGGGTCGGTCGAAATAATCTTGTATCGGAAAAATTTCGGAATATTCATGTTTGGGCAACAGCCCCAATTCTTTTTCTACATCTCCGCCTTTCATAGCGATTAAGCCATTTGGCAGCGCATTTTTTTGCTCAGATTTGAGGAGCGGTACTGTCCAGCTCCACAATTTATCAATCGTTGCGACTGCTCTACAAACCACAAAGTCGACTTTCTCTTTACACTCTTCTGCGCGAAGTTGTTTGGCGGTGACATTGCTGAGTTGGGTAGCATCGGCTACTGCCTGCACGACTTTCATTTTTTTTCGTGTTCCATCAATCAGCAAAAACTGTGTTTCAGGAAACAAGATCGCCAGTGGAATACCGGGAAATCCGCCGCCCGTTCCGAGGTCGATGATGTTTGTACCGGGTTTAAAACTCAAGACTTTAGCGATGGCAAGCGAATGGAGTATATGTTTTTCGTAGAGATTTTCAATATCCTTACGGGAAATGACATTGATTTGTGCATTCCATTCTGCGTATAAATCGCCCAATTGTCCGAATTGTTCGATTTGTAGTTTGTTGAGGTCGGGAAAATATTGCTGAATAAGCTTCATATATGGGAATGACAGAATGAGTGAATGAATTGTTGAATTATGTTTTATGTAATCCTTTAAATTGCTATAGACTTTTCAATTTGAATGGCATTATCCCCTTTTGGAAGGGGTGTAGGGGATGGACAACTGAGCAAAGTTTTCCGATTCTCCACCCCCTTATTCCCCCTCCAAAGGGGGATATTTAGCATTTTAGCAAAAGTGTATAGCAGTTTAGTAATCCTTTTCTTTGCTTTTTTGTTATAATGGCGAAATTACGAATTACCTGAATCAACTCTAATAATCACCCAAAAAGAATTTAAACTTTCCTGATAATTATCGGGATTAACTTAAACTTAGGAATGGCGCAAAAATATTTCCAATGTGGACTTGGCACAATAGTAAAGTAATTAAAATAGAAAAACAAACCCCAACGACTTGGCGGTTTTGGCTGGAAGTGCCAGAATTGGAGCAATTGGATTTTCGTCCAGGGCAGTTTATTACCATGGATTTGCCGATACATGAGCGTCGGCGCAAACGTTGGCGCAGCTATTCGATTGCCAATCGGCCTGATGGGACAAATGTGCTAGAATTATGTATTGCTTATTATGAAGGCGGACTGGCTTCTGAGTATTTGTTTAAGCAAGTGAAAGTTGGGGATGCTATTAAATTTAAAGGACCGGATGGGGTGTTTTGTCTGCCCAAAACGGTGGAAAATGATTTGGTCTTTATTTGTACCGGAACGGGCGTTGCGCCATTTAGAAGTATGATTTTGGATTTGGCAGCCCGACAAAAAATAGCGCATAAAATTCATCTGATTTTTGGAACGCGGCAGGAAGAAAGTATTTTGTATCGGGAAGAGTTTGAACAACTAGCTGCCGAAAATCCTAATTTTGAATACAGCATCGCCTTGTCGCGTGCAACAGATTGGGCTGGAATAAAGGGCTATGTGCATCAGGTTTATGAAGCGTCTTACCAGCATCAGCCTAATGTCCGATTCTATCTTTGCGGTTGGCAGTACATGATAGATGAAGCCCGCGAGCGATTGGGGAAAATGGGATTTGAAAAAGAACATATCCTTTACGAGTTGTATGGATAATCAGTTTCAGTTTCAGTGGCAGTATCAGTATGAGTATCAGTCGCAGTAGCAGTAGCAATAGCAGTGTTAATTATTCGGGAGTGTTCGAGTAAAGTATGGGATAGTCGCAAGGCGAATATTTTTATAAAGTTCCAGTGTTTGATTACTCAATTCCTCACTTTCAATAGAAGAATTCGCCTTGCGACTCTTGCGCTGGACTTGCCCTACATTAGTCGAACACTGCTAATTATTCTTTTTTAGAAAAAAGTTTAGCCTCAAAAATTTACTCTCTTCTGGGAATTTTCATAAAGTGTATGATGTTTTTTGCCGTTCAAGATTTGGATAAAAAGAGGTTTTGCACGATAAATATTCTGCTTTTTAAGTGGAAGTGTTTTATTTGGTGGTTTTTTGCGACAAAATAATATTCTGTATTTTACATGTTTTTGACAATCTGGCAAAACATTTGGTGGGTAAGTCTCGTTAATGGAAATAATGTTGGCTTAGATACGCGAACAGAATCATTAATTCCATTTTTAGTAAAATAACATTTAACACTATGTTTTCAATCAAATCAAAGACACTTACAATTTTAACAATCGGTATGATTGTATTTCTAAGCTCTTGCGACTTGCAGGAATTAGATGGGCTACAGCCCGAAATCCGAATCGAAACGAATACAGAAAGTTCCAGAAATGCAGCTCCTGACCCGAGTGTGGTTATCAAAAAAGTCATTGAACGAGATTGTCTTGGAGCAACGGACAATCGTGAATTTGATGTTTATATCACACCTGATGCTTTTGCGTTTTATTGTGATGCAGGAAATAGCCTTGACTACCACTTTGTAGAAGGAGAGAACAGTACACCTATTGTTTTCAATTCAAACCAGCAAAGCAGCCGGTTTTCTTTGCCTAGTGGAACAAAATACACCTTAGAGTTATATACTGCGTCTGGAAATATATTGGTTTCTACTTCATTGGGTTTTCAGTTGGATGATTGCTTACCTGGATTGGTAGAACAATCGGATAATCCGGTAGAGTAGTGAAGCAGTAACTGATACTGACATTTTTAAGACATATTAGCCCCGCAATTTATCAGAAAAAAGTGGAATATCGAATATTGAACAAGGAATATCGAATTACGAAGTATGTATAATTAGTTTTAAAGTGGAATAGGTTGTGATTCAGTGATTTAATTTTTCCATCCTGCTAAAAAAAGCCGCTCTATTTTAGCAATTTAACGTATTAATACTTCGATATTCGGTGTTCGATATTCGGTGTTCGACATTCAAAATGTACTGATTTATTTAGTGCCGAAGGTACTAGATTATTACTGAAACTGTAACTGATATTGCCCCTCTCTCTTTATTTCTTAACAAACTTAGTCGTCAGTACTTTATTATCCTGATTCAAATGAATCAGGTAAGTGCCAGATGACAAGCCGCTTACATCAAAACCTTCCAGGTGTTCGCCAGATGTCAATTCAGTTGTTCTGCTCTGAATCGTACGTCCCTGCAAGTCTGTAATTTCAAACATCATCTCACCAGATAGCTGACTTTCCACCGCTACATTTAGCTGATGAACTGCTGGGTTTGGATATACCGATACATTAGCATCAAGGCGATAAGCATCGATACCTACAAGGCCTTCCTGTAAAGTAAGTGTCGTAGCTGCACCACCATCACCAGAGGTCATACCGTTGCCATTCACGCCATTACCTGATGCGTAGAACGTTACGGTACCTGCATTTTCGGCGGGTGCTGTCCATTCGAGCTCAAATGTGTTGCTGGTACTCGTGCCATTATGCTCGGCATAGCTTCTGCCTGTGTTGGAAGCTGTTGCAATCTGTACATTGGAAGCCGGATTCGACCAGCCATTGACATCGCTATCATCCGAATCGAGCAGGCTGACCATTTGGAAACCAAAGCCACTTGGCGTTGTTCCTGCCTGATGTGTAATCGTGACGCGCGCATCATACTTTTGTCCAGGTAGATATTCTGTAACAGCTATTCCGCCGTTTAGAATTTCAATTTCCATCGTAACGCCAATCGTTCCGCCATGACAAGTCTGGCAAGTCCAGGGAGTACCTGCTCCTGTTAGTTGGTCGCCTGGTGCGCCAGTGTTTCCCCAGTTCTGGGAAGCTGCCCGCCCACCAGAATTGCTCAAAAACAAAAAGCTTAGCGCGAACATGCAAAAAAATGTGTAAATAAAATTTAATTTCATCGTTAGAATTTTTTGTTTAATAAATATATTTCTAAAATTAATAATTGCGTTCATTTAATTGCATAAATATATATAATTTTTGTTTCAAATGCTTGCTTTGAGCTTCTTTTATAGCTGTCCCAACAAAAATGGCTTTATTTCAAAAAAAAGTCCAACATTTTTTATAAAAAGTGTACTTTATACACTAAGTTTTATTAAGTTTATTCCTTAAAAGATATTCTATGTCTATGCCTTCTCCCTATGGCGGTCAAAATCGTATTATTCTGACCCGTCGGGAATATATTATCTGGATCAGCATCGCCTTGGCTGTGATGGCAACTATCTTTTTGTTTGTCTTTGAGTTGCGACATTTTAACAACACCTTTAAGCTGGGGCGAATGTTCCTAATAACGACACTATTTGCAGCAGGCATAGGGACATGGATAATGTGGAGACTCAAACCTACTTTGAAAGATACCATTGACAGTATTCGAGTAAGCTTGATGGTCTATCTTGGATTGGTGGCTTTACTGTTTTTAGCCACTCACTTTATTAATAGAAACCTAACATTAGGGGAAACCCGTACTGAGACTTATCCTTTTTTACAACACGAATTGTATAGAAAAGATGTAGAAAGCATAAAAGATGAACAGCCACTCATCAAAACGTACATTCAAACAGGCAACGATATGAAACGCCTTGTCAGTCGTGGATACCTTTATAATGAAGCCACAGATAAGGGAGAGGTCAGCGTCCAGGTAAAACGAGGAATACTCGGTTTTAAAGTCGCAAAGTTTAAAAATTAATAATCGAAATGAAACTAATCAAACTATTTACGCTATCCATTTTATTATTGGTATTCAGTTGTACAGCAAGCAATAAAGTCGCTACAACACTTACAGAAAGCAAACCTGTTTTGCTTACAGCAATAGATAAAAAAGTACAGGCAGTATTGTCCAAAATGACTTTGGAGGACAAGGTGGGCGAAATGACCCAATTGTCCATTGATATGATCTCTGTAGGTGCGCCTTACAACTTAGAAGAACCACAGCGGCTTTCGCCGGAAAAACTGCAAAAAGTACTGGTAGAATATCGGGTAGGCTCGATTTTAAATGCCGGCGGACATGCTTATGATTTGGATTATTGGCATGAAACCATCAAGACGATTCAGGATATTGCAGTGAATGAAAAAGCAAGTGGTATTCCTGTTTTGTATGGTATAGATGCGATTCATGGTACAAATTATACCCTCAATTCTACCTTGTATCCCCAACAAATTGCGCAGGCTGCAAGCTGGAATCCCGACATGGCAACAAGCATTGCGGCTGCGACCGCTTACGAAACCCGTGCAAGCTGGATTCCCTGGACTTTTTCGCCCGTACTTGATCTTGGACGCCATCCACTTTGGCCCCGTATGTGGGAAACCTTTGGTGAAGATGTATTGCTCGCCAGTAGAATGGGAGAAGCAGTTATCAATGGATATGAAGGTCTTGACAATAATATTGGTGATCCTGAACGGGTGGCGAGTTGCCTCAAGCATTTTGTTGGTTATGGTGTACCAAGATCGGGTAAAGACCGGACACCATCCTATATTCCTGAGCGACAATTGCGCGAATACCACCTGCCAACTTTCCAGGCGGCCATTGATGCTGGCGCAATGACCATTATGATTAATTCTGGCGAAATGAATGGTATTCCAGTACATGCCAATTACGATATTCTGACCACTTTGCTCCGTGATGAAATGGGTTTTGAAGGCTTTATTGTCACCGACTGGGAGGATATTGGCTACCTCGTTAGCCGGCATCGTGTAGCGAAAGATTATCGCGAAGCCACCAAGCTGGCCATCAATGCCGGTATAGACATGGCGATGGTACCCATGAGTCTGGAATTTAGCGATGCTTTGCTCCAACTGGCTAAAGACGGTGAAGTTTCTATGGCGCGTATTGATGAGGCGGTTAGTCGCATTTTAAAAGTAAAATTCAAGCTAGGTTTATTTGAAAATCCTTATCCAAAAGATCGTGCTTATCCTGATTTTGATTCCAAAAAATTTGAAGACCTCAGTTATCTGGCTGCGCAGGAAGCGATGACTTTATTGAAAAATGATAATAATATTCTACCATTAGATAAAAATAAAAAAGTGCTGGTCGTTGGCCCTACGGGCAATAACATGACCGACCTCAATGGCGGCTGGTCACGCACCTGGCAAGGCACGGAACCCAAATGGGATACGGAAGGCAAACGCACTATTTTTGATGCCATAGCTACGAAAGTAGGCAAAGCCAATGCCCAATACATCAAAGGCGCAGAATTTGACAAAGCAGAAAATATGTCGGAAGCCATAGCTGCGGCAGGACAGGCAGATGTGATTGTGGCTTGTTTGGGAGAACATCCTTATACGGAAAAACCAGGCGATATTGTAAGCCTCGATTTGCCCGATGCGCAGATAGACTTGGTGAAAAAACTTGCGGCTACAGGTAAGCCTGTTGTTCTTGTGCTGGTAGAAGGTCGCCCACGCATCATACAAAGAATAGAACCAGATGCACAGGGCATTCTGATGGCTTATATTCCAGGCGAAGAAGGCGGTCGTGCTGTAGCAGATGTCTTATTTGGTGATTATAATCCAGGCGGGAAATTGCCTTATACCTATCCAAGGTTTGCCAACGACCTGATAACGTATGACCACAAAGGCACAGAATTAATGGATAAAAATTTCGGAACAAATGCCATCAATCCGCAATATCGTTTCGGACATGGATTGAGTTATACCAATTTTGAATACAGCAACCTAAGTGTAAGTGGTGCTTTCTGGGACGGTACTGCGCCATTGCAAGTATCTGTCACGGTGAAAAACACAGGAGATCGGGATGGTCAGGAAGTGGTGCAAGCCTATGTCTCCGATTTGGTGGCCAGTATTACGCCATCCATGGAACGCTTAAGGGCTTTTGAAAAAATAAGCCTAAAAGCCGGACAAAGCAAAACAGTAAAATTCACCATTAAATCCCGCGATCTGGCTTTTGTTGGGAAAGATTATAAATGGAGGACAGAACCTGGCAATTTCACTTTACGCATTGGTGAGTTGAAAGAAAATTTTGAATATACTGGTGCTTTGAAAAGTTGGTAGGTTCAAATATAAATTCAAATACAAACACCAAATTCAAATACAAATGAATTTGGTGTTTGTATTTTATCGGAGGCTTAGTAATGGTCAAAAAATAACTTCCTCATTTGATGCGACTAATTTTTCATCATACTTCGTTGCTCACTCATTACGTAGCAAGGCTATGCGCTTCGTTCGCGCCTCGTCTGATAAAAAATTAGCCTGCCTGAAATCGGGAACTTATTTTTTGACCATTACTTATTGTTTTTATCTTGGAAAAAGAAATAGCCTTTTGTATCTTTGCCCCGCTCATCTAAGATGGGTATCAAAATGGGGGATTAGCTCAGTTGGCTAGAGCGTTTGACTGGCAGTCAAAAGGTCAGCGGTTCGACTCCGCTATTCTCCACACTGATTATCAGGCACTTGCAAAATAAATTTTGTGAGTGCTTTTTTATTTGCACTCAAAAATACGCTTTTAGCCTCAAAAAAATCGCTCGACCTAATTTTCCAATGCACTGCAATCATAAATATTTTCGCCAATCCTATGCAAATTGACTGTAAACAAACGCCTTAGTAGTCTTTGCATTTACCTATACAAACATATATTTTAGCATTGGCGTTTTCTAAAGATTGTCTGTTTAAAATGATAGAGCATGGTTTTATCCGAACTTTTTCATGGCAAATCTTATTAGTAGATAGGAACATTGGATTTTTACAGCTATTTTGCAGCGACTTCAAATAAAAAGTTGTTCGCAACTGGATAAGGAATGACGCAAAAATAAATTTACTTTCTTTTGACTCGTTCCTAAAAAACGATAATATGGGTATTCGACAAAAACAGACCGCTTCTACAGTGCAGCGTAGCATCACCAGAATTTTTCAGGAAGAAGGTGGATATATATATGGCGATGCGCTCGTGACAGTGACGGAGGTGAGAATGACACCCGATATGGGGATTGCCAGGATTTATCTGAGTGTGTATAATGCACATAATAAGGTGGGCGTAATAGAGGCAGTGAAGCATAATGCGACCCGTCTTCGTAGTATTTTGGCATCGCGTATCCGGCATCATGTTCGACGAATTCCGTTTCTGGAATTTTATCTGGATGAAACACTGGATGAAATGCATCGATTGAGTGAATTATTTAATAAACTAGAGGCCGACAAACAAAAAAGTGCGTCACAAGAGGAGGAATAATTTTTTGTCGATAGTCCACAGTCCATGGTCGATAGCTGTTTTTTAACATTCAAGTCATTTCAGTATTTCATTTTGCTTTGCAAAATCCGTATAAAACCTACAAAATAGGAATATTGTTAAATTTTTAGCTATGAACTATCGACGCAAATTCAAAAATAATTAAGAATCTAATGAATCAGTTTAAGACCGGAGCAATTTTGACTTTTGTCATTGCTCTATTTTTTATTACCTGCGGAAAAGAAGACGCAGAGACGACCGTCAATACTTCCGATTTTTCAGTAACGATAGATGAAAACCCGGCAGTTGGGCAAAATCTAGGGACAGCGAGTGCTACGACCAACCAAGGCGATCTCACTTATACCTTGTCATCATCTTCACCAACTGGCGCCTTCACCGTTGATGCTTCTAGTGGAGCAATTAGCGTTGCGGATAAAACGCTTTTTGATTATGAAGAGCGCGAATCATTAGCTGGTGTCGTGACGGTTTCCAATGACGGTATTTCCAAAAACATCAATGTATTGGTTTTGCTGAATGACGTCAAAGCCAGCGCAGCAGATTTGAATACCTTACAAAGAACCTGGGAAATGGTGAATTTTTCTTATGCTGGCGTTATGGCTACCTTGATGAACCACAGTTGCCGACTAGATGATGCGATGGAATTTAAAGCTGACGGTACTTATTTATATGATGGCGGAACAGAATTGTGTGGAGGAGAAGACAGTCAGCAACAAAAAGCAGGCACTTGGGATTTGGATGAAAATCTGAATTTTGTCTTGTTTGATAAAGGCACAAACAAAGAACTTGAGGCAAATATTGATTTATTTACACCAACGAACCTGAATATGTCTGGGACTTATGTTTTTACTTCCTTTTCGGGTGAAACTGTTCCTCAGTAGGGATAATGAATGAATTCTTGAATGGGTAAATAAATGTACAAATTAAGTGCTTGGACTCAACTAAACGCCACTTTCAATTTACATAATTGGCTTATTGTCAATACTTTTTTGAATTTTAATTTGACGTTTGGATTTGTATTTCCACTTACCAATCAACCAGTCACCAATGACCAGATAAATGAACTTAGCATTTAAAATAGCAAGGCGTTATTTATTTTCCAGAAAATCCACGAATGCCATCAATGTCATTTCGGGGATTTCTGTATTTGGTATAACGGTGGGTGCAGCAGCGTTGATTATTATTTTGTCGGTCTTCAATGGCTTTGGCAATTTACTGAGCAGCCTGTTTGATAAGTTCAATCCAGACATCAAAATCACAGCAATAGAAGGCAAAGTATTTGTGCCAACAACCGACCAGATGGCTTTGCTTCGAGCATTGGATGGTGTAGAATATGTATCGCAAACGCTGGAAGAAAATGCCATGTTCGAGTATGGAAAAAACACGGACTTTGGTATTATAAAAGGCGTGGATGAATGGTTTGATGAAGTAACTTCTATTGACACGACCGTTGTGAGAGGAAGATATGAACTCAAAGAAGGCGGACGCGATTATGCGGTCTTGGGATTGGGCATGGAGCAAAAACTTTCTGCCAGTATTGCCGATATTATTTCGACCCTCAATGTTTATATGCCGAAACGGACGGCTTCGAACAGCTTATTACAACAACCTTTCAAAAAAAGAATCATCAATTTTGGCGGGACTTTCGTCGTGCAACAAAGCGATTTTGACGAGCATTATGTCGTCGTACCACTGGAATTTGCACGAGAATTGTTGAGCTACGATAATGAAGTCAGTTCTTTGGAACTCAAATTGTATAGTGACGCGGATTCGAAAGCAAGCATCTCGGCTGTACGGCAGGTAATGGGCGATGGCTTTCATGTCAAAAATCGTTATGAACAGAATGCTGCTTTTTTCAAAATTATGAACATAGAAAAATGGATTGCTTATGTGATCCTGAGTTTTACGCTGGTGCTGGTTGCTTTCAATATGGTCGGCTCTTTATGGATGCTGGTGATTGAAAAAAAGCAGGACATTGCTATCCTCAAATCTATGGGCGCGACTTCGACTATGATTCGCAATATTTTTCTGGGCGAAGGCTTATTATTGTCTTTGCTTGGCGTGGGCATTGGTTTTGCCTTGGCAATAGCAGCTTGTCTGCTGCAACAAAAATTTGGTTTCATCCGCTTACAGGGCAGTGATTCTTTTTTGATTGAAGCTTATCCGGTGAGTATGCAGCTTTGGGATTTTATCGTTGTATTTATCACGGTTGTACTGATTGGAACTTTGGCTGCGCTGCTGCCTGCGGTGCGGGCTAGTCGGATTAGTAGTATTATTCGGGGGGAGTAAAAATGTGTTGATGTGTTGATGTGCGCGTGTGTTGATGTGTTTTTTTTTGCGGAGCAAAAACACGACAACACGACAACACGACAACACGACAACACGACAACACGACAACACAATAAGAATGGAAAAATGGGAAATAGACTTTGAATGGGGACGCATACGAAACCTGGTGAAAGACATGTTTGGTAAAGATAAACTGCCAGATATGAATGCGATTTTATTTATTATCGGCATACAGGAACTGGGCCGGATGCAGGATTCATTTAGCAAAGAAGAAAAGCAGGATTTGATGCACGTTGCAGTGTGTCGCTTATTGAGTTATGATGGATATTATGAGTTTGTCGGGCTGGATGACGCGGGATGGCCGCACTGGAATGCGCTGCGTCCTGTTGGGGAAAAAGGTGTAGCAGAACAAGGCGAGTTGTTGAAAAAATATGTCATTCGTTACTTTCGGGAATGGCAGGCTGGAGATGAGGAGGAGTGATCATTTGTCATTTATCAGGGAACATTTATCATTGCTGAATACGACGTGTTCTTTTTTCATTGAGCATTTAACAAAAATCATTTTTCATAGACGTAACGTATACGAAAGGAACACGTTACATCAGCAATAATAAATGTCCAATGATAAATGAATTACCTTGTGTTCTGGTTACAGTATATCAAAGTCGCTGGCAATTCAATTTGACTGATAGCCTCATGTTGCTGAATATTGGTCGGTAATTGCTCATCATTTACAATATAAATCTGATAATTCTCTTCCACTAATTCATTTATCTTCGCCACACTAGGCATATTGCGATAAGCCAGCGCATCTGTCCGAAACATCATTTCAATCGGACAGGGAACATTAAAAACAATAGATTTTTTGGGGAAATCAAGTTTAGTCAATTCTTGTTTGGCGGCTCTACCGAGGGACTGATTTTCAAAAGGCTTCACCCGCTCCAGACCATAGCGAAATGCCAGGGCGAAGAAAGCGACTATCGTCAGTTTTATCAGCCATTTTATGTTATTGCGAAGTATCTTTTTTTCTTGTTTTAATAGAAACTCAACAAATAAGGCCATCAGGATAAAATAAGCAGGAAAGGTAAACAGCAAATAGCCTGGTAACTTGGTTTTGGCACAGGAAAAAACTAGAAAAGGCACAATAATCCAAAGGCTCAAAAAGGCGGTTTTGTGGGATAGCTTCTCTTTAAAGGTCTTCCAGCCAAACCATAATAAAACCACATAAATCAGCTCATTTACCGTTATTCGAATGCCATCTATAAAAAACCACCAAGGACGTCCATTCCCGTCCAGCCCTTCTGTAAAATGGAGATAATTGAACCGCTGTTCCCACAAATATTCAGCAGGAAAATTTTTGTAGGTATAGATTTGCCAAGGTGCTGCTACTGCAAGAGTCACGATACCCATCAGCAGCAAGTCGGTGAAAATAGTTGTCCAGCTTTTTTTATTATAATTTAAAACAAAATAAAGCGAAAAAACAATCAAGGCAGGCAGCCATTTCGTGAGAATAGCCAGTCCACAAGCCAGTCCTGCCAGCAGGATATACCATCGACTTTTTTTCACTGTATCAAGCACAATAAAAAAGACAGACAATTCGACCAGAAAGAGAAAAAACACATCAATATGGTCAGTTGCAATTCGACCTGCAGTGAGTTCGATAATCAGCCCATTTATAGAGAAAAAGAAAGCGGCTATCAAACCGATTTTTTCATGGTATAAATGCTTTCCAATCAAAAAAATCAGCCAGATGCCCAACGTAGAAAACAGTAGAGAGGGAAGCCGCATGGTTAGTTCATGAACGCCGAGTGTTTTCATGGAAATAGCCATTGTCCAGAGTGGAAAAGGTTGCTTGTGTAGCCAGATTTCACTCGTTGCCCAGTTCATTTCATCAAACTGATAAATCTGCTTTTTATACAACTTGGGACAAAGTGGCTCGTCGATTATATTTTTCGCCACTAAGGCATGATACCGCTCATCCCAGCGATGCAACATAGGATCGGAAGCGCAGAAAAAACGCAGCGCAAAACCTGCGAGTAGAATAAACAACAGCGAGCGGGCCAGCCTTTCTTTGGTATAAAAAAAGTAAGCCGCACCGTATAATAAAAATGTAGTGGCGATGATAAGTATGCCCATCCCGATCTCTGTATCCATCATGGTTTAGAAAGTGTATAGCAATCTAAGCATAATTTGTTTGCTACAAAAAAAATGATTCAAGAATTATGAATGAATTACTGATCTCTTGATTCATAATTAAGACAAAAAGGGCTTTCCGGAAAAACCAGAAAGCCCTTTTTATTTTTATTGAACAGGCAGGATGCCTGTGGTACTTTACTTTTGATTATGGATGGATAACGACCAGTCGTTTAGTCGTCAGAACATTACCATAAGCATCTACAACATTATACAGGTAAGTGCCTGCATGAAGCCGCGATACATCCAGTCGCACACTGTTGTCGCCACTGATATAAATCGATTCGGTGAACAGTTGCCTGCCCAGCATATTGAATACGTGGATACTGTAGTCGCCTGTATCCAAGCCTATCATTTCCAGACTCACATCTTCTGTTGCCGGATTTGGATAGGCTTTGATTGTAAAATTGCGCTGTGGCGTATTCGATACAGGAATCAGGCTATCAGGTACTTTGAAATGCGGACGCGCCACCAGAACATTAGGGTCATTGGCGGTAGGAATGACTGAAAATTCCATAATCGGTTCCGTTTCCATATCGTTCACAAACATAATCGTCGTCAATGTATCATAGCCTATTCCTTCTGTCGTAAATAGCGATACATCCTGCCAGCCGAAGAAAGGCACAAGAACATCAATTTGCGTAAAGCGATACTCCGTCCGCTCTATGCGCAACACATCCCAAGTGCCATAAGGCGTGGTGAAATTTCCCCAGCCATTGGCATCATATTTTATAGTTCCCGTCACAGAAATCTTAGAAGAATCTACACTAACTCCCATCGCTGTAAAAGCTCCAGTCTCGGTATAAAAAGCGTAATCATCAGTATAAACATCGCCATAAGTAAAGTTAGGCGGTATGAGCGTAAGGTCGGGTATAAAAGGTACACTGACATCCAGCTCTGCAACTAGTTCACTTGGTGAACCTGCGTAACCCAGCACTTTCACACTGTCATTATCAAACTTAAAATAGCCTTCGCCGCCAAGGAATGGGCCAGTCATATCAGCAGTTGGAAAATCTGCTGCTGCACTACCTGCGCTTGCTGCCTTATATACTGCTCCTGAAAGTCCATCGGTATCCACTACACTCATATCCCAGGTTTTATTTGTTCCGGGACCGAGGTCATAAACGGGTTCATCGACCCAATAATACTGCGAGTCAATACCAACAGAATACCAATCACCAATCTGTGGAAGATGTCCTGTGCCCAAGGTAATTTGCGCCTGCATCGTTATACCTGTTCCGGCAATCATCAATAATAGAAGTAATAGTTTTTTCATTTTTAATTGTGTTAATGTGTTGTTGTGTTGAAGTGTTATCGTACAGATTTAGACTATAACTTACGTACTGATAAAACAATTCTCTACCAACACGTACTATTTATCATTCATAGTTCATCGTTCATCGTTAGTTCAAAGCCGCAACAATAATGCCATCAGCCCTTCACAATTTTTACAGTATACCAAACATAGTCAATTTTGACATTTAAAAAATAAACCCCGCTATTTAATTGCGAAAAAGGGATGGTTTCTGTAAAATTATAACGCTGTCCTGACAGAATTTGCTGTCCAAGTGCATTATATAATTCAAAAGACCAATTATTTATTCGTTCATCAAACAGACGAACGGTCAGTTCATTTTGTACTGGATTGGGCGAAATGCTAAAGGGTACATCAAAAGCTTCTTCCAGATCGGTCATCAACACAGCTGGTCGCAAAGCTGCAAATTGCTGCAAATGTTCTACTGCGGAATGATAGTTCTGCATACTCGCAGGATAGCCCCAGCGCAGAATGTGTTCGGGCATCAGCGGGTCATAAATAGCTTGTAGCGAATCTATTTTGTGCAAGACATTATCCGGCGAAAGCGTATGATTCAAATGGTGTAAAAACTGTTGATAAAACTGCGTTTTAAAATCGGGATTGTTCAGTAATTTTCGGAAAATCAGTGCCAACGGATTATCCTCACTTTGTCCGGCACGAGGCGATACAATTTCCAGCATTTTGCTTTTCCAGTATTCGTGCATTGCCGAATCGCCATCATTGAATAGCCATTGCCATTGCCCATCCATCGCCTGCGGCCGCCAGAATTTTAAATTGCCTTCTGGAAAATCCCATAATTCAAAATACAACTCCGCCACCAGAAAATCTATAAAATTATTGACATCAAAAAAAGTCTGAAACTGTGCATAATTCACTGGATCGCTGAGGTCGTATTGCCGTGCAAAAGCCATCAAATCCGCAAAACGGTCATAGCTGCCCGCTATCACACCCCCCGTGCCTTCCAGCATGTCCACCTCATCAGTTTCCTGGTCATAATTTTCAGCCAGATAATATTCATCATGCCGTTCTTTTAGGTTGAAAATGCCCCAATATTCTCCATTCACAAAAGCCACAACAGGTCGAAATGCCTGATAAGCCAAGCCCATTTCCCGCACCAGCAGATGACATAATTCATCTTTGAAAGGCACGCTGAAATTATTGGGATTGGCACTTCGCATCACCAGCCTTTTGTAATCGTCTATATCCTTTTCAGGAAAAAATGGGTATTCCAAATAGGACTCAGCATATTCGTTTCGGGCATACCAGCGAATAGATTTTTGCGGCAATTGCCGACTGAACAAACCATGTATTCGCACTCCAATATCCTGCGCAATACCCAACTCTCCACTCGCCTCAAAAAACTCAAGATGTGCCGGACGCTCCCAGTCGCGCCCTCGTTCGTAATAGTTACCGGATTGCAAATTTCCCGATTCTTCCAGATCCCCAGGAACGTGTATGCCTGTTGTGGAATCAAAGAAATGCTCCGCCTCTGTCACCAATGAAATGACCGACACAGGATAACGATTTGCGCCATTTGCATCGACCAAAAAAGACCGCGTGTAAACCTGACTGGATGCTTGCCCATCCCGATAAGCCACCGCGCGAAGCGTATTGATTTTAAAGACATTTTCTTGTGGCTCTTGCCAATATTTTTGAGTAGTAGGAATCAATGAAAGCTGATTCGGCGTATTTTTTTGCTGTATTAAAATGGGATTTTGGTATAATAAATCACTGCTATCCGGCACACTGCCATCCAGCGTGTAATAAATGACCGCATCAGCATTGGAAACGGTCAAACTCAACTCAATTGGCGCATCATACCAAGCTGCTTCATGTGAAAAAATTAGCTCGTCCGCATTGCCAGGCGTAGTTGTATTGTCATTATTTGAAAAGTCAGGAGAAGATATATTGAAAAAATAAAAATCACCACTTCCATCTGGCTGCCGACCATAACTTATGTCTGTGGGGATGAGGAGGGGAGCGAGTTCATCCACCAATTGCCCAGCAGGGTTATACAATTGCAAAGGCTCACCTGCCGAGCTGATTTTAAAATTGCTGTGCAAGTACGGGCCAGTTGTTCTGTCCTTATCGGAAGCAAAAATTAGCAAAAAACCACCTGTCGGAATACTGATATTGGGAAACATCCACTTCTCTGGCTCATCCACTTCATCCGTAATATGCCAGCCAGCCAAATTGATAGCATCAGGTGTTCCATTATACAATTCCAACCAATCGGAGGAGTCGCCGTCTTCGTCTGTTATCGTTGTGGCATTGGAAGACATGACTTCATTGATGACAATTTGTGCGGGTAACTGTATTGCGATAAGCAGGAATACAACGGAATATCGTAAGTGCCTTGTTTTGAGGATATACGTAGGGTTGAAACCCTGCGCTTTTGTGAACAGGACGTTTTTTTCGCAAAAGCGGTGGGTTTCAACCCACCGTGGATTGGCTAACACACCCCTCTGTTTCCCTAATCCCGATAGCGATCGGGAGGGACGTATTTCGCTTTGCGAAATACCTGTTGTAGAATGTGTGTGCAAATCTGTCATCAGGCATAAAGGTCAGCAATGTTTTATAAAAAGTAAACTACATTATTCTGCGATTATCAATTTACATGTAATTTTTTATTTTGAATTTGTAAGATTAATTGGCTGATTGTTAAGCCTTTTTTATTCCTAAAAAAGAGGTTTTCCCAATATTTTTAGCTCTTTTACCAATCCTTTGAAGTAATAAAATATAGCCACGAATGCACGAATGCTTAGTTTTTAAACTTAAACTTAATATTGAACTTAAACTTATTCCCTAAATTCGCCACAAAGAAAACAACAACATGGACAAATTACAACTGGATTATACACAAACGCTTTCGTTTGTATCAGAAAAAGAAATCAGTTCGCTTGAAGAGCAACTCCGCGCTGCGGCAAAATCGCTGGACGACAAAACGGGCGCAGGCAGCGAGTTTTTAGGCTGGATGAGCCTGCCGGAAGACTATGACAAAGCAGAGTTTCAACGCATACAGGCGGCGGCGAAAAAAATACAGGCGCAGTCAGAAGTCTTGATTGTGATCGGGATTGGCGGCTCTTATTTGGGGGCAAAAGCGGCGATAGAATTTTGCGCACACAGTTTTTATAATCAGCTGCCCAAAGCAAAACGCGGAACACCTGAAATTCATTTTGCAGGAATCAATATCTCTGGGACTTACTTGACACATTTGATGGAAGTTATCGGTGATCGAGATTTTTCTATCAATATGATTTCAAAATCAGGAACAACGACTGAGCCAGCCATAGCATTTCGGATATTGAAGCAAAAACTGATGGACAAATACGGGGCGGCAGGCGCGAAAGATCGTATTTATGCAACAACGGACAAGGCCAGAGGTGCATTAAAAAAACTGTCCACTAAAGAAGGTTACGAAACTTTTGTCGTACCAGATGACGTCGGCGGCCGGTTTTCTGTGCTGACTGCGGTGGGTTTATTGCCAATTGCTGTTGCCGGAATTGATATTGCTGACTTGATGCAAGGTGCAGCCGCAGCTATGCGTGATAGTCGCCTGCCTTATACGGAAAATGCCTGCTGGAAATATGTAGTGGTGCGCCGTTTTTTATATCAAAAAGGAAAAGCGATAGAAATGCTGGTCAATTATGAGCCTCGCCTGCAATACATTGCGGAGTGGTGGAAACAATTATACGGCGAATCGGAAGGAAAAGATGGCAAAGGGCTTTTTCCGGCTTCCGCCAATTTCACATCTGACTTACATTCCTTGGGTCAGTATATTCAAGATGGACATCGGCATTTATTTGAAACGGTCCTGCAAATTGCTCGCCCGGAAACCGACCTTACGATAAGCACAGACGCCGACAATTTGGACGGCTTAAATTATCTATCGGGCAAAACGATGGATTATGTCAATAAAAAAGCCGCCGAAGGCACACTGCTTGCACACGTGGATGGCGGCGTACCCAATATCGTCATCACGATTCCTGAAGCGACGCCTTATCATCTTGGGTATTTGTTTTACTTTTTCGAAAAAGCCTGCGCAATTAGCGGCTACTTATTGGAAGTCAATCCATTCGACCAGCCGGGTGTGGAGGCTTATAAGCGGAAGATGTTTTTGTTATTGGGTAAGCCTGGAGTAAAATAAAAAATGAAAAGATCAGAGATAAAATATTGCTTTACGATACTGATTTGCATGTTAGCCATTCTATCAGGTTATGGGCAGGATTCCAAAAAGGTGATTGTGCAAACAGAAAATTGCAATAAGCTAATTGTTGGAATAAATAATTACATTTCAATAGTAGCTACACAAAGTACACCTATAACAAAAGAACAAGTAAAAGCTTTTTTGCTGCCCCCCAGCCACTATTATCATAACACAGCACCTATATCACAGGAAGTAGAGCAGGAATACGGAAAATTTAAACTTCGTCCTGATAGTCTGGGAATGGTTGAATTTCACGTAGAAATAGATGGAAAAACAGAGATAGCTGCAAAGCAAAATACGTCCCTCGCGATGGCTGTCGAGATTAGGAGAATGGAGGAATGTGTTCGTGTGTATAACAAATTGCACTTTCTCCGCATTCCGCCCATGGTTGAAACCATTGGCTACCAAATCATTCGTCGCGATGCGACTTGGACAACTCACCAACTTGACAGCTCTGCAAAGTGTCATAGACACGACCTATCTGGTAGCCTACGGTTTCAACCGTGGGCGAATTGAGCAGCAAAAATGTGCAATTTGTTATACCCACGGTGTGTTCTCTGGAAAATTGGAAAATGTTATATTAATATTCTTAGCAACACTCCTGTTTTTCGCCTGCTCCACCAAGACCGAAAAAAATAGCAGAGTCAATGCGCTACCTTATTATAAGGACGCTACTTTTACGCCATACTGGATGGAATCGGAAAGTACCGACCTGCGTGCATTTCATCAGATATCACCATTTAAATTAACCAATCAAGAAGGTGAAACGGTTACAGAAAAAACCTTTGATAATAAAATCTATGTTACGGATTTCTTTTTTACAATTTGCCCGGGTATTTGCCCGAAAATGACCGCTAATATGGGCATTTTGCAGGAGGCTTTTTTGCAGGATGACGAAGTCTTGTTGTTATCTCATTCTGTTACACCAGAACGCGATTCTGTTCCGGTATTAAAAAACTATGCTGAAGACAAAGGGGTAAAAAGCGAGAAATGGCACTTGGTCACTGGAGAACGGGAACTTATCTATGGCTTAGGCAGAAACGACTATTTTGTAGAAGAAGACCTCGGACTGGAAAAAGAACCCGACGATTTTTTGCATACTGAAAATTTTGTCCTGATTGATAAAAACAAACACATCAGAGGCATTTATAACGGACTCAATAAGACAGCTATTCAGCAGTTGATTGCAGATATAAAAACGCTAAAGAAAGAAAAGTGAATAGAGGGGGAACAGCATATTGGCTTGTATTAATCTGTCTTTTGGGGCTATCTATTCCAGCTTACGCACAAAAAAGCGAAGCAGAGATACAATTAAGCCTTACGGTAAATGGCGAGTCTATACAAACAGGCAAAACCTATTACATAGCGTCCATCAAAGACAGTGTAAAACTGGAAGCCATAAAATTTTACATTTCCGATGTAGCGGTATTTAGGAAGACAAAAAAAGTAGGTGAAGGCATAAAAAAGCACCAACTCATTGATGCAGAACGGCCCGAATCTTTACAGCTTTCGCTAATTGCGGATGCAAAATTCAACATCATAAAATTCAATATCGGCATAGATAGCCTGAAATAGAACGTACTGACGACTTTAGCCGTCAAGTAAATTTTATTTTTAAATAAAGATAGCCACGAATACACGAATAAATTTATTCGTGTATTCGTGGCTATCTTTATTATAATACGACGGCTAAAGTCGTCGGTACGGTTAGTTTTTAGTTAGAAAACTGATCGTAAGTAATCGTAATATGCGGCATTCTACCTATAATAGCTGCACAAAGAAAGATTGTCCATGACTTTTCTGTTGAATAAGCCGAGATTCACTTTATGGTTTGGCCCATTCCATCTGTATTTTCATATCAGGCTATTTTGTCATCAAAATAAGAAGCAGAAAGGACATCCATATCTCCATCTCCGTCTATATCTGTGGCATAAACTGATTGAGCATCAATTGGTGCAGAAGTATCATCAATAACAACATGTTCTTCAAAGTCAATTTGAGCAAATGTGTGGATAGCAAGGAAGCATGCAAAGCATAGACTTAAGCGTAAAAAGTGTAAGCTATTCCTTCACGACTTTCCGAATACCAAAATTTCCATCGCTATCTTTTACTTTACAAAAGTATACGCCCGACATCAGGCTGGAAAGATCAATAGTTGTTTGATTGGTATTGCTTAAAACCCGCTGTCCGAGGCGATTGTAAATTTCTATTTGGGTGATATTTACATTGGTATCAATAAAAATAAAGTCTGAAGTTGGGATTGGGGAAATGTTGAAATGTTCGTTCAAGTAGGTATTGCTTGTACCCGTTGGATTTCCTTTATTTTCATACCAGACTATTTTATCATTCGCAGAAGAAGCCGAAAGCACATCCATATCCCCGTCGCCGTCTATATCGGTAGCGTAAACCGAGCGGGCATAATTTGCATTTGTAGAAATAATTTGTTGTGTACCAAAACTTCCTAAGCCATCTGTATTTTCATACCAAGCTATTTTATCGTCAGAGTAAGAGGCAGAAAGTACATCTAAATCCCCATCACCATCAAGGTCAGTAGCGTAAACGAACCAAGCTCCACCTGCATCTATGGTAATGATTTGTTGTGTACTAAAATTTCCTAAGCCATCTGTATTTTCATACCAGGCTATTTTATCATCATCAAAAGAAGCAGAAAGTACATCCATATCTCCATCGCCGTCTATATCGGTAGCGTAAACTGAAGTGGCTAAGTCTGCATTTGTCGTAATAATTTGTTGTGTACCAAAATTTCCTAAGCCATCTATATTTTCATACCAGGCTATTTTATCATCATCAAAAGAAGCAGAAAGTACATCTGTATCACCGTCACCATCTATATCTGTGGCGTAAACCGAGACGGCTACATCAGTATTTGTCGTAATAATTTGTTGTGGTCCAAAATTTCCCAACCCATCTGTATTTTTATACCAAGATATTTTGTTATCACCTTCAGAAGCAGAAAGTACATCCATATCTCCATCGCCATCTATGTCGGTAGCGTAAACTGATCGGGCTAAATCTGCATTTGTGGTAATAATTTGTTGCGCTCCAAAATTTCCCATTCCATTTGTATTTTCATACCAGGCGATTTTGTCGTCCTCAAAAGAAGCAGAAAGTATATCCATATCTCCATCGCTATCTATGTCGGTGACATAAACCGAGACGGCCGCATCTGCATTTGTGGTAATAATTTGTTGCGCTCCAAAATTTCCCATTCCATTTATATTTTCATAATAGGCGATTTTGTCATCAAAAGCAGAAGCCGAAAGCACATCCATATCTCCATCGCCGTCTATATCAGCGGCGTAAACTGAACTGGCCCCATCTGCATTTGTTGCAATAATTTGCTCTTCAAAGTTAATTTGAGCATAAGTGTGCGTAGCAATAAAGCTGGCAAGGCATAGAGAGAATATTGGTTTCATATTGTTATTTTTATTCGTTGAAAATGTGATTTTGGAGCTTGTCATACAACAAACACTAAGATAAGTTAAAAAACAGTCTCATTGAAATTTGTCTTACATGATAGCTAAAAAACAATAGTGGGCTTGTCAATCGGGCAGGGTGTATTCATTAAAAGCAATTTTCCGAGGCGATTGTAAAATTCTATTTGAGCAAAGGCATGGATAGCAGGCAGGAGAGCTATAAAGTTAGTGTTGATTTCATCTTGTTTTTTATGTGATTAGTCAATTTCCTCCACAATCTTCAATCTCTGCTGAAAAGGTCGCGCCTGGCAATATACTGAATCCACTATCCAATAATATACTTTGTCCGGCTTTGAAGGAAGTATTTTCGCCAGCAGGTACTGTACCATCAGAGCTAATTTCTGTGCCTACCTGATAGCTGCTGTTGAGTAAGCCCGTAGGCGAGAGCATAGTGGGGCAAGCTATTGTATTACAATCAATCAGGTTGCCAGCTTCATCATAGATGGGCAGGAATTGTCCTTCTACAATAATAGGAATGGCGGTTGAAAAACCTACTGCATCGCTGACCGTCACTGTGTATGATCCTGCTGAGAGGTTATTGATATCGGCACTTGTCTCACCTGTATTCCAGGCATACGTGTAAGGCATTATGCCGCCTGTTACCTGTACGCTGGCAGTGCCGAGTATGCCGCATTGCTCATGCGTGACGGATACGGTGGGGACAAATCCGTTATTCAGCATACCATTTCCTGTCCATAAGCCGTAGAGCGAACTGCTATTGACGGGTTCTGTGTCTCCATTGGCAATAATGCGATTGCCGTCATTTATATGAATTGAAAATGGTTCGCCAGTAGGTACATCCTCCACGATTACAATTGATTGTATGGTTACTATTGGTCCATTGCATACTCTATCATTTCTATCTGTACGTGTCAGGGCAATATCTAAAGCGTTTTCTTCTGTTTTGAGTACGTGCATAGATTCCTGCGGCTGAAGAGAAGAGCCTGAGACATTCAAATTCGCTTCCTGAAGCTGTAATTGCCCAAACTCAATAGAACAGGAAGCACCATGCGCTATGGCAGCTTGTCCACTTGATTCTAAAGATAGTGCGTATTCAATGAGTACCGTATTGCTATCGTTGGGAGCAATATTAAGCAACTCTAGCTTAAAATCTCTGCTACTATATGCTCCTGCCTGTGGGCTAAAATTATGGGTATTTGCATAATTATCCACTAAGACTTGTAAGTCTTGTGCATCAACAAGTCCATTGCCGTCTGCGTCCTGGTGTTTGCCATTGATGCCATCTACAAAAACAGACCATTCCGGGCTTTCTTGTCCTGTCCAGCTGGTGCTGGCATTTGGGCGTGTTGTGCCAGTATTTCCTTCTGCAAGTCCCCAGTATAATACATCATTATTGTCGGCAATACCGTCATGATTAAAATCACCGGGCCACACCAATTCTGGACAAATTCCTGTGCCGTCATTGCAAAAAATTTCCCAATCAGAGTCAAAATTATTTCCATCACTTATGTAAGCATTGGTATTTGAAATGATGCTAAGTTGGTTGCAAAGATTACTCAGGTTGGATGAATAGCAGCCTGACAATTGATTATTGGCTATGTTCAGCCAGTTGAGACTGCTTAGACTGCCGAGTTCCAATGGAATATTACCTGTAAGTTGATTATTATTTAAATAAAGATAAATTAAACTATTCAGGCTACCGAATTCTGTCGGCAGGCTGCCTGTGAGTTGGTTATTATTTAAATACAAAGAAGTCAATTCGCTCAAATCGCCCAATTCAGTCGGGATGCTACCACTCAATTCATTATCAGCGAGATTGAGATAAGTGAGGTTGCTTAGGTTGCTCAAGGCAGTTGGAATCGTACCTGAAAGCTGATTATCTGCTACATTTAGTTGTACCAAATTGCTCAGATTGCTCAATTCAATTGGAATATTTCCGACAAATTGATTATTACTTAAGTTTAGATGAACCAGATTTGTCAAGTTACTAAGCTCAAGAGGAATATTGCCCGTCAGGCAATTTTGTTCCAGGTTCAGAATGCTTAGATTAGCCAGATTGCCTAAATCATCAGGAAGACTGCCGCACACATTTCTGGCAATTAAATTAAGTGTGCTGACACAGCCATCCTGACTTAATGTAATCCCAATCCAGGTACTCATCGGTTGGTTGAGATTCCATAAACTTTGTAAACCTGTTGTGCTATTATATAAATTGACCAATACAAGGGAGTCAGCCTGCCTGCATGGCTGACTCCCGACGGGATAAAGCTGCCTTTCTCTGCTGCTCAATACGAGGTTCTGCCCATAGCCCAATGGGTTTGTAATCAAATCATTTCTCACCTCGCATCTGTACCGTCCCGCTGTCGTAATAAGCAGGGTGCTGTCACCTGCTATTGTGCTGAATATTGTATTGTCTTTGTACCAGGTATAAGTATTGTCTGAAATAAGACCTCCTGCATCAACAGAAAGTGTGTTGCCATTTACAATTAGAAAAATACTATCCTGTGGTGCGTAAAAGTAATAATCAGGGATAGTGTCTTCATCAAAACTATCAAAAGTGAATTTATTATAATGACAATAAAATTCTGTTGAATTAGTCGGATCACTTAAATCCGGCGTAATCACGCCTGTAAAATTATTATTAGAAATGTCCAGATAATTGAGGTTAGTCATATTGGCAAATGTTTCGGGAAGCGGACCGCTGTAATCACTATTTCTCATTTGAAGAATAATCATTTCCGTCAGGTTACCAATTTCGGGTGGGAATGGCCCGCTTAGGCTGGTGTTTCCAATATAGAGATAACGCATATTGATTAGATTACCAATTTCGGGCGGTAACGCACCTGTTAGTGGATTACCTGTAAAGGCTAGAAAAGTAAGTTCGGTCAGGTTGAAAAGTTCAACTGGAACACTTCCTGTAAAATTATTGTCTGCTAGGTTCAAGCCAACCAGTGTGCTAAGATTACCCAATGATGATGGTATTGGTCCTTCCAAATTATTTCTACCAAAATGCAAACCTCTTGGCCCTGTCAAATTACCAATTTCTGCGGGCAATGTTCCGGTCAGGTTATTGATGTTTAAATTTAAAGTATCCAGGCAACCATCGGGATTTAAAGTAAGCCCATACCATTCATCAATAGGGTCGTTGAGGTTCCAGGTATTGTCCCAGTTGGCGCCATCCGTTGAATTGTATAAAGCAACCAGTATCAAAGAATCGTGTATTCGACATGGCAGTTCTCCAAAGGGATAGACATACCTTTCCCTGCTGTGCAGAGAAAGGTTTTGTCCACCCTCAAAAGGGTTGCTTATCAGGTTGTTCGTCACTTCGCAGCTATACGTTCCCGGCTCGGTGACGATATAAGTAGGATTTCCGGTGATATTATCTACAAGCGAACCATTCTTGTACCACTTATAGGTGTTGTCTGTTAGATTTCCGCCTGCATTGACGGATAAAGTATCATTGCCATTTAGTATGAGTGGAATACTGTCTTGTGGGGCATAATAAAAAGACGGCGGAATACTAAGTCCATCAAAGCTGTCAAAAGTAAACTGATTATAATGGCAATAAAAATTTGTCAGATTATTAAAAGTACTCAACCCGGCAGGGATATTTCCAGTCAAATTATTTCTGGCCATATCCACGTAAGTCAGGCTGTCCAGATTATTCAGACTTGCAGGCAGGCTGCCACTGATATTCGTTTCCCTCATTTGAAAAGTACGCAAATCGGTCAGATTGCCAATTTCTGGCGGCAATGAACCACTTAAATCGTTTTTTCCAATGTAGAGATATTTCATATTGATGAGGTTGCCGATTTCCTGCGGCAGAGCACCTGTTAGCTGGTTGCCCGTAAAAGCCAGAAAAGTAAGTTCAGTGAGTGCAAACAGTTCGACAGGAACACTCCCAATGAAATTATTATCTGCCAGATTAAGTCCAACCAGTGTAGTCAGATTGCCCAGCTCCGCCGGAATCGTTCCCTCCAGATTATTTTTACCAAAATGCAGTCCTCTAGGCTGTGTTAAATTGCCAATACCTGTGGGCAATGTTCCCGTCAGGTTATTGATATTGAGATTCAAAGTATCTACACAACCGCTTTGGTTCAAGATCAGTCCATACCATTCGTCCATTGGATCGTTGAGGTTCCAGGTATTGATCCAATTCGCACCATTGGTTGTATTGTATAAATTGACCAAAATCAGCGAATCATTTGCCCGGCAATTTCCTGATAGCGGAGAGCCATAATAATTGATGGCATTATAGACATTCAGGCGTCCATTGCTGCTGCATTTACCGTTGAGTGCTGGGCTGTTTTCGACAGAATTGAGTATGGCTTCTTTTATCTCACTATAAGGCATGTCGGGATAAATACCTTTCAGCAAAGCGGCTGTTCCGGCAACGTGTGGTGCAGCCATAGAAGTACCACTAAGAATCTGATAAGTATCGCCAGGAAAGCAACTCAAAATTAAAGAGCCTGGTGCGGCAATATCTACGTTTGTTGCGCCAAAATTGGAGAAGCCAGATAAGCCATCATTCTGGTCGGTAGAAGTAACTGAAATAATGTTTGGATGATCGTAAGATGCTGGATAACGGGGGGCAATATCATTATCATTTCCATAATCATTGCCTGCTGCGGTTATCATTAGATGGTTATTCGTTTCAGCATTTTGAATAGCCTGTGATAATGCGGTAGAATAAGGGCCGCCGCCCCAGCTATTATTGCTTATCGGCATACCCATTGATACGGCATAATTCAGTGCTTCAACAGCGTCGGCAGTCGTACCATAACCAAAATCGCTTAGAAATTTGAGTCCGGCAAGCTGTACCTTCCAGCTCACACCTGCTATACCGATATTATTATCGCCGCTTGCTCCAATGATGCCACTAACATGCGTACCGTGCCCTGATGTACCATAAGGATTATTGTCATTATTTCTAAAATCCCAGCCAACAAAATCATCCACATAGCCATTTCCATCATCGTCTATACCGTTTTCATCACCTGTATCAAAAACCCAGGCTGTTCCATTCCATTCGAGTACCTGCCCGTCGCCGTCGGCATCTTCTCCCATGTTTTGCCAGATATTGTCCACTAAATCTTCATGTGTCCAGTCTATACCTGCATCAATAACAGCGACAACAACTTCCGGGCTGCCAGAAGCCAGTGACCAAGCTAATGTTGCATCAATATCAGCACCCGCTGTACCACCGTTTTGGGCAATATTGTGCAGATTCCACTGAAGTCCAAACATGGGGTCATTTGGCGTGGTCATCGTTGTGGAATACAGATAATTGGGTTCTATAAATTCAAGGTCAGGATGACTGGCATATTGCTGAATAATAGTTTCTATATCCGCTTTTGCTAGCGCACCTTCTATTTCCCAAAGTTCTACTTCTACATTCGAAAAGGTCTTTAATTCGCTAGCTTTTAGTGCTGTTTTAAAAGCAGCCTTCCGGCTCGCCGATCTGTCCGACTTCATTTTGACCAGTATTTGGCCGGGAACAAAGTCTGAAGATTGAGCGAAAGCCGGAAAGACTGTGAGACAAATAACAAATGTTATGAACACATTATAAATGAGTCTCCAAACTCCATTTACCGATATTGCTTTTTGGTTACAGGACACCTTCATAGTTTTATTTTTTAGCAACAGTATTGGGGGCAATACTTAACTCACATTTGTATTTGATTTCTTTTCTTCCACAAATTTAGACTATACTTTTTAGATTATTTTTCACTAATTTTACACTAAATACATTTATTTTAAATAAAATTATTTTAATAAAAATTTGATAACCAGTATTTTGTAGTTTTTATGGAAAAACAAAAAACAAAAAAAAGAGTGTCTTTGTTGATAGAATTACTTAATTCTTTTACAGAAAAAGAAATAGAAAAATTCGCCCCATTGGTATCCTGCACCTATTTTAACACGGATCAGTATGTGTCTCGGCTATTTGGGATTATAAAAGAAAAAATATGGCGCAGGAAAACTTATGATGCTGCTATGCAGTATGAGGTGTATGCTCAGGTTTTTGGAAAACGCCCAGCTTCTGCCCATGTACTCAGCAAAGAAGAAAAGACCCTGCTCAACGCAAAGACAAGCCTCCTAACCAGACTGGTAGAAACTTTTCTGCGGCTGGAAGCTCTTGAGAAAAAACCATCCTGCAAAACAGCGTTATTGCAGGATGAATTATTGGACAGAAAACAGTTTTTATTGTTTAATCGCAATACTAAGAAAGATAAAAAACAGGCGGATAAACAGGGCGTACAGGATATTGATTATCACAATCATTATTATAAAATAGAAGAGGGCTTTTTAAATTACCTATATGAAAGTGGGCAAATGACCACCACAAATAACCTGGCAGAACTGAATTACCATCTGGATATTCATTATCTACTCAATAAGTTGAATTTTTATCTGACTAAGATTTCTATTAGAGGCGCATCAGAGCAACAACCCAATCAAGGGATTTCAATGATGGCTATTCTGGAATTAGCCAAATTACCGGCTTATGCTGAACACCCACTCATACAAATCTATCTGGCTATTATACAAATGATGAAGGATAGAGGACAAGAATCGTATGAAAAAACGCTCAACTTATTAAAACGCTACAGAGCAATTATTTCCAAAAAAGATCGGACGGATTTTTATAATATTGCCACCGTATTTTGTACCCGTGAAATTGTGAAAGGCAACTTAATCTATAATAGAAAATTATTTGAATTGTATCAGGTAATGCATGAGCAGGGCTTTCAGCGAGAAAGTGGTCTAAATGACATTAGTAATCTAAAAAATCTGGTAACGGTGAGTTGCCGTGTAGGAGAGTTTGACTGGGCAAAAGAGATGATCGAAAATTATCGTACTTCAATAGAACAACCCGTCCGTAGCAGTGTCTGCCATTTCAATCTGGGGGCTATTGCTTTTTATCAAAATGATTATAAAGCAGCCATCAGTCATTTTATCCGTGTGGACAAGGTCAATCTAACCTATGATATAAACTGCCGCATTATGTTGTTGAAATCACACTATGAGACAGATATAGAGTACGATGAACGAACCATGCAGATATTCCGCTCAGCAGAAAAATTTATGCACGACAATAAGTCTTTACATGCTACCTATAAAAAAGGCTACAAAAATTTCATTCGTTTATTAATTAATCTCTACCGCGTTCGCCATCGGGCAACAAAAATCAGCTTAGACCGGCTTCGGGAAAAATTGGAGCAGGTGGAATTTATCAGCGACAAACACTGGCTGGTGGAGAAGATGAAGGAATTGGGGTAGTTTTGGGTGTTGAGGTGTTGGGGTGTTGGGGTGTTGGGGTGTTGGTATTTTTTTCCTTTTTAAACTTTCCACCCTGTTTTTTTGTCCTAGACAATAAATTGGTAAGCTGTTTGTTGTAGATAACAAACACTCGAAGAATTTTATCAGACATTCAACTCAAAAACAATATAGATGAACGCTATCAGGCTCATATTTTTACTCGTGGGAATATTGTGCAGCTCGCTGCTGTTTGCACAAACGACAACGGTTTCAGGTTTATTGACGGATTCGAAGACAGGCGAAGGGCTTTCTTTTGCAAATGTATATTTCACACTGGCAGACGGCGTAACGACTGACTTGGAAGGGCGTTACGAAATCTCAACCAATGACCCAAACATCAATATCCTCACCTTCAATTACCTCGGTTACAAGGAAAAAACGATAAAGATAAAGCCAGGCATCACACAGATTATGGATGTGAAGCTGAAGGAAGACAATACACTGGAACTCGGTGAAGTGGTGGTCAGAGCCAAACGAAAAGTCAAAAAAGATACCGCTGCGATTACTTTATATAGAAATGTGGTGCGCAATAAAGCCAATAATCGACCCGACAAACTGGATTATTACGCTTATGAAGATTACACCAAAACGGAGTTTGACATGTTCAACTTCAAAGAGAAATTTTTCAAACGAAAAGTACTGCGCCCATTTTGGTTTGTATTCAATTATAAAGACAGTACGGATGTTGGAATTCCTTTTCTGCCCATTCTGCTGAAAGAACAATTAGCCGACGTCTATTATCGAAAATCTCCGACTAAACGGAAAGAAATCTTAAAAGCCACCCGATTTTCCGGTGTCCGAGATTTTGCCAAAATGGATGCTGTAGAAGATGCCTTTCCCAATGCAGATGTCTATGACAATCTCATCAATATCCAGGACGAAAGTTTTCTCAGCCCTTTTGCCAATGGTGCTTTACCAAGCTATAAATATTTCCTGACGGACAGCCTGCGCATGGACGACCGATGGACTTATAAGCTGGAATTTACACCGCGCCGAAAATCCGACCTCGCTTTTACCGGACATGCTTTTATTGATGGGGAAACTTTTGCCATCAAATCCATCGACCTCTATCTGCTCGATCAGGCGAATATCAATTTTATCAGCGATTTATTGCTACAGCAAAATTTTGAATACGTTGAGGGTAAACATTGGTTCAAAACCAGCGACCAAACAGAAATATACCTCAATCTTACCCAAAACAAACGCCATCTCAGCGTGCGTGTATTGCGAACCACCGACCGAAATAAAATAAGTATCAATGAACCCGTAAATGACAGCCTCCTTGCAGGCGATGTAGCAACCAAAGGCTGGCATTCTTACCGGAAATCCAATGAAGAATGGGATAAAATGCGCCCGACTTCTCTGTCGAAAACCGAAGACGGTATTTATGAGATGATTGACTCCATTCAGAAAAAACGTGCTTATGCCAATATGATGTGGGTCGGACATCTTGCAACGACAGGCTGGGCAAAAGCTGGCCCAGTGGAGTTTGGAAAGTATTATAATTTTTATAGTTGGAATGACCTCGAAGGGAATCGCTTCCGACTGGGAATGCGAAACAGCAAATACGCTTTCAACGAAAAACTTCAGTTGAATACTTATGTCGCTTATGGCGATAAAGACAAAATATGGAAGTACAGCGGCGGCTTCAAATACCACCTGCCTCAACTGAATAAACGCTGGCACAATTTCGGCGGCTCGTATAAAAAAGATTATTCCAATTTCAATTTTTATAGTCCCTGGGCATCGCATGATTATATCCTCAATAGCCTCACGAGAGGCAAAAATAATTTATTGGCCAACAGCCTTTATTTGATTCAGCAGGCCAATGTGTTTTACGAAAAAGAATTTTTTCAGGGCTTTAGAACTAAGTTTTCGAGTACGCACAAATCGGTGCTGACCTGGCCCAGTGACAAAACATTCACAGACAGCGACGGAGAAGAATTTATATCTGGTGTCAATCCATTTCAAACCATAGAGTTTAATATCAAAGCCCGATGGAGCCTTGGACTCCGCTTCAATCAAAATGCCCGGAATGAAAAAAATGATTCCAATAGAGCACTTAAAGCCAATAAGCCTTATCTCACCGTCGATTATACCTACGCACCGAAAGATTTGCTGGGCAGCGATTATACGTATCAAAGGGTAGAATTGAGTGTGCGTCAGCAATTGCGCTCGCGCATCGGGCGAACCTATTATCAGTTGGAAGGCGGACGTATTTTTGGTGAAGTGCCTTCTCCTTTGCTGCGTAATCACAGTGGCAACGAATCTTTTATGTACGACCGCTGGGCTTATAATATGATGAACAACCAGGAATATGTCGGTGATATGTGGGCTTCTGTCTGGGTGACGCACCGCTTTCGGGGCTTAATTTTCAACCTGATCCCCTGGAACGACTGGTTGCGACTCCGAAGTGTTGTGCATGGCAAAGTATTGTACAGTCGTGTAAGTCCCGATAATCAGGACTTTCTAAGTGGAAGCACTGAAGATGGTAACGCAATAGATTTGGATGGTCTGTATGGCGAAGTGGGCGTAGGCATCGAAAATATTGCCCGATTTATCAAAGTAGATTTTATGTGGCGTATGACGCAGCGCGATGAAGTACGTTCAGGGCTTGGTAATCAGGTGCGCCCGTTTGGGATTAAGATTGAGTTTAGACCTAGTTTTTAGGAGAGTCGATGGTCCATGGAAAATAATTACAAAAAAATAGTTGATTGATTTTCGATTTTCAAAAATCAATCAACTATTTTTTAGATGTAAGACTGATGCCGTATAGTCATCGGCAACGCTTTTGTGAAACACACGTCATTATTCGCAAAAGCGGTAGGTTTCAACCTACCGTGAAAAACCATGGTCCATCGACCATTGACAATTTTTACTTCTTCTTCCGTTTCCCCTTAGTCGTCGTCTTCTGCACTGTCTTCTTAGGCGCGTCCTTCACCGTCTTTTTCTTAGTCTCCGCCACTTCCGGGTCATAAACGCTGAAAGGCTGACTAGACGCTTCATTCAAACCTCTGCCCCAGACAACCAAGCCGCCCAACATGCCGAGTAGTGCCAATAAAGACGCGATAAACGCAATGGTTTCTCCCGTATAAAAGGAGCGGGGTTCAAAACGCATTTCCAGTACATGCTTGCCCGCAGGCACACGCAAGGCACGCAGCAGATAATTGGCTTTGATAAAGGCAGGATCTTGTTCCTCCCCGTCAATAAATACTTTCCAGCCTTTTGATGGCGGATAATAGACTTCTGAAAAAACGGCTAGTTGCTCACCATTTGCAGTGTATTCATACTTCATATTATCGGGATGATAATCGGTGAGACGAATGGAATTGCTCGACATCGCAAGGCTGTCTTTTGTAATATTCAAACCTTGCAAATAAGCAGCATGTTTCTTTTGAATGACTGCGGTCGAACGAGGTTGCAAAGTTCTCAATGCTGCCAATTCCTGGTCGGCATTGTCCACCAATTGATAATTATCGACAAACCAGGCATTGCCCATGCGCGTCGGGCGCGTGACTGGTACCGGCGCACTGCCTTCTGCCTGATTGATGATGTATTTGGTGTTCAACATATCCAGCAGATGGTTGTGATTATTGACATCTGTGATTGGATAAGCTTCTATAAACTCCTGATAACGCATCAGCTTTGCCGCATGATAACCACTCAAACTTTTATGAAAATAAGAAGCTGTAGAATTGCTGACCAGTCCGCCCCGCGTCAAATCCAAGACCCGGAAATGCGGCTCTTTATCATTCATAATCTGCGTATCCGCAGGAGTCGGCTGGATAGCAGCTTCTGTTTTTGCTTTATTTTCAAATTTGCTGTGATCGACAAAGCGGGTCGCCACCGTCCACATATCCATCAGCAATAAAACACCGATAGCTGGAATGGCAAAATGCGATTTTAATTTTCCTTTCAAATATAACCATAAAGCTGCGGCTGTCGCCAAAATAAAGAGGAAAGTACGAAAGACATCGCTGCGCAACATAGAAGCACGATCAGCCCGAATATCAGCCAGCAGTTGCTGTGGGAGTCGGGCATCATTTCCACTTTCAAAACCCATAGTCATGCTGCCCAATAACATCAACACGCACAAGCCGCCTGAAATTGCGCCAGCAACCATCAGCCCTTTTTGCTTAGTCGCTGCATCAACTTCTTTACTGAAAAATCTTTGTAAACCCATTATGCCCAGCAGCACAAAAGTAATTTGGCCTAAGCCCAAAATCATAGTAACGGAACGGAATTTATTATAATAAGGAAAATAATCAAACATCAAATCACTGAAGAAAAAATTCTTCCCCCAACTCAATACAATCACCAAAATACTAGCAATCACCAGCCACCATTTTATGGGTTCTTTGACCAAAAATGCACCGAGGAAAAACAGAAAACACACAATTGCACCATAATAAATCGGACCAGAAGTAAAAGGCTGATCGCCCCAATACAAAGCACCGCCCGATTGTTGGGAAGCATATTGCTTGACCTGACTTGGCGATAGACCGCCCTGTTTGGCTTGTCGCTCTACGAGTTTGTATAAAGAACTGCTCGGATTGCTTTGCGAACTACCTCCGCCCCGTGCATTGGCAAACATCAAAGTCATCGTCTCACCGATACCGTAGCTCCAATTGAAAGCATAATTTTTATCCAGTCCGTCCTGTCCTGCTTTGGCACTCAATTCTGATTTTCCACGAATGGTTTCTTTAGAATATTCCTGGGTGGTCCAGATTTGAGTCGTATTGGCGAGGAAGGCAATGATGGTCGCCACGGTCAGAAAACCAGTAGCTTTGATAAAATGTCCCCAGTTGTTTTCGCGTCCGGCTTTTATCAATTGTATGATGCCATAAATGCCGAGCAAAATCAGAAAATAATAGGTGATCTGTAAGTGATTGGCATAGATTTGTAAACCGAGAAAGAAAGCGGTCATACTAGCTCCCAGCAGATATTTGCCGCGAAAAGCCAGCAAGACACCAGCCAACACAGCCGGCACATAAGCCAGCGAAATCAGCTTGGTAGAGTGTCCGGCTTCCGCCAAAATGATGTGATTGGAACACAGCCCAAAAGCAATGGCCCCAATAATACCCAGTCGCCAATCGACTTTCATGCTCAACATCAGAATATAAAAACAGATCATCGTGAGGAATAAAGCGGTATGCGGCACGGTGACACTATTGCCCAACGTAAATGCCCGATACGGATACCGCATCATGGTCTTCGTCGAGCTATTGAGGATTTGATAGGTCGGCATGCCGGCAAAGGCGCCATTGGTCCAGAGCGATAGCTTGCCCGTATCGTCCCGCACTTTTCGCATTTCTGACTGCATCCCATAAGCATGGCGGTTGTCGCTTTGCGACAGTACTTTGCCTTGCACGGAGGGCAGGAAGTAGATAAATGCTATCGCCATCAGAATGAAGAAAGCAGCAATATGGGGTAACAGTCTTTTTATTATTGGATTCATAATTTTTTAGTCCATAGTCGATGGTCGATAGTCCATAGCCTGTCAACTTGCCGACTGAATTTGTAATAGATAGCAAAAATAGGATTATTTGTTGAATGATGGGAAATTCTATGTTTTTTATCGGGTTTACTGATTTAGTTTTTGGTTGATGACTTTTTTGATGCCTTGTAATACTTCTGTCCAGGCTTCATCCTGATCTTCATGTTTAGAAATTGGTTTGCCTTTTTGGGGCAATGCAGACAGTTTGCTAAAAGGCGTTGCTTTACCCGTCCATACACAAGGACTAAGAATGATGGGAATGACAACTGCCTCGCCTTTATTATGTTTATTAATTGCCTGCCCGATTTCCACATCCCAGATATAATCCGTTGCAATAAATTTCCGGCTGACCATCAGTAATACAATATCAGCCTCCTGTAGTTTCTGTTTGATTTTAGCATCCCATTCCGAGCCAGCTAATAAATCGCCATCATACCAGGTTGCTATTTTGTCTTGACGTTCTAAGTTTTTGAGGTCGGGCTTGAGTTCGTTTTCTATTTTGTCTTTGTCGCTTTTGGAGTAGGAGATAAATACTTTCAATTTGTCCGGCTTAGGTGTTTCTTCTTTTGTAAAAGCATCTCTGTTTATATATATAGCCCCCCATTCATTACCTTCTTCATCCATCTTTACTGGCGTAATACCAACTCGTCCTAATATCTTTTGTATATCAAGATCTTCATCACTTTTATTGCAGCGAATCTGACTTTTACCCCGTTTCAGTCTGTCGGTTAGTTCATCAAATTCAAATGTACTGTGGCGTTTTTTATTGTTCAAACAATGATTACACGAACAAGGCACGACAATTTGCACATCAATTCCAGAATAACCCGCATGAATTTCCTCTAGCTTCATCTGGATTCCATATAAAAAAGCATCTGGCTGAAAACCTCTGGCAGATAAGGTGAGTTTTTTGTCTCCCCGGTTTTCTACCACTTTTACTTCTGATCCGTTTCGTTCTAAGACCACGCCCTGACTCCATACTTTTTCATCGGAAGCAATATTTAAATGCATTTCTGCTGTCAGTTGATTAGCTAAACCCTTTGGCATAAATTCATATTCATAATGCAGTCGCACATTATCCTTTTCGTCCCAAATATCATCCGGTTCATCGGGGCGTAACATGGAAGGAATAATATACGCATCCTGATTTTTTTTTTGATAACATAAACGAAAAGCGTCCATCAAAGCCAACAGTTCATCATGCATATTTGCATAAGTCGCATCTGCCCATACCCGTTCAATATCTGCTTGACAAAAATGACCTTTATTTTCCTGAATGATGGTGTCGTCGATGATAAGATAAACGGCATCAGTTGCCCAGGTGGGTTGAAGAATTACTTTATGTTTTAGAACTTTAATGTCGTGATACCAGAGAATTACGCCGAGGTCGTGCAGGTATTTTCCTAGGTCCGAAATTTTTAGCGGCTCAGTGATGTCTTTGTCTTTACAGATGTTTTCAAAATCCTGATAACTGATATATGCTTTTTGTTGAGACAATTCATTGAGGGCTTCCCTTACTTTGAGCCAAGTGGTGGGGACTGGATTGCCGACAAGGGGTAGTTGCTGTATATGATGACAAATACTTGCCCTTAACTTTTCTAGTCCTTCCCCGTTTTTCAGATTGACTTCCGATATATTTTCTGGAATATTAAATGCATCATTTTTGCGAAAAGCACCAATACTAACGGTACGGGGAAAACCCTCCATTTTATTATTAACTACAAGGGTAGGGCTGTTTCCGCCAAACAGATGAATATTCGGAATCCAATAATCAAAATTATCATCCTGCCGACGGGTTTCGGTGAGCAGAACATAGAGCGAACGACGGGTCAGAAAAAAACGATGAGTAGCGTGGTAAATATCCTGACCACCAAAGTCCCAGACATTCATATAAAAAGGCTGCTTATTCTTGCCTTCTATAGGAAGCCGCACTACATCTATACCTCTTGTTCTTTCTTCTTTTTTGGGGAGTAGAGCATCAGGATCAGCGAGCTTGACGCGAAGGGAGGTTTTTCCCACGCCGCCTTCGCCGACGAGTAAGAGCTTTGCTTCATAGATGAAGGAAGTACCCTTACGATCAATTTCCTGAAAATAGCGGATGATTGCCTCATTTCCCTCTTCTGCTATCTCTTTGGGTGGTATAGTAACAGGACACTCATAAAGTCTAATGCCACTTCCATATTCCTTAAAAGTAACAGGAATACCCTTCTCTATCAAATATCGCAGGGGCGAAATGTCGCTGATGTTATTAGAACTCAGGTAAAGCGATTGAAGATTGGTCAGGTCTTTTAAAATTGAAATGTCGCTGATGTTATTAGAACGAAGGTCAAGCGATTGAAGATTGGTCAGGTCTTTTAAAATTGAAATGTCGCTGATGTTATTAGAACGAAGGTCAAGCGATTGAAGATTGGTCAGGTCTTTTAAAATTGAAATGTCTTTAATTTCCCATCTATTAGGGAATCCTCCAACATATAGTTTTGTGAGCTTTTTTAGCCTTTTTATACCTTCCGGCAGCTCATGTAGCAGATTATATGCACCAGTATTTTGGCTTTCTATCCATTTTCCTTTTTCCAAATTCAACACGTAATTACTCAGTCGCAATTCTTCCAGTTCCGTCAGTTCAAATACTTCTTCAGGAATCTCCCTCAGCCCAGTACGGCCGAGATCGAGGCTTTTCCAGTTTTCTTTTTTGGCTTGTGCGATGAGTTGTAGGGCAAGTTGTGACATATTGGTGTTTTTATGTTGTTCATCAGCGTCAGTACTTCAGCATTGGATGAACTGATGAGAAATATTTTACAAATATAAAAAGCATCAGCATACAAGTTAGCAAATATCTGTGAATTGAAGGTGCTGGATAGATTTGTGGTAAGACAAATTGCATTTTAACGTTCCATTCGCCCATGGTTAAAACCATTGGCTACCAAATAGATCGTGTCTACGACACTTTGTAAAGCTGTCCAAGTTGAAAGGCTATTCAAGTCGCATCGCGACGAACAATTTTCCCGATAGCCATCGGGAGATGAAATTTATTCATGGGTACTAATTCAATCGAGACACTAGGGCAAACGCATCAAATTAAAAAGCAACCTGAGTCGTCTGACGATTCAATTTATTTAGGAGGTCATCGTCCTGAAAATCATCATTATGTGTGGATAAGCAACCATCGTCAGCCGACTTTTTTTCTTCATTTTCCAAATTTAAATTTAATGCGGTGTTCAAAGTATGAAATAGTCGGCAGACGAAGGATTTGATTAAAATTAGTGCTTTGTCCCCGGAAATATGCTGTATTTTCAACTGAATTCGTCTGACGACAACGGAATTTGCTCAACGATGCTTTGATAGAACACGACTAAAATTTTGATGCGTTTGCCCTGAATTCAATCGCACAGCTTGGTTTTAACCGCAGGTAAACATAGGCGCAGAAAAATATCCGCGTAAATCTATGTAATCTGCGGGCAATATTTTCCCTACGATTGCCATAGTTTGTAATAACAAGCGATATTATTACGTTTACAATCTACCTGAAACTATTAATTGCTCGGACTCAACTAAACGGCACTTTCAATTTGGACAATTGACTTATTATCAATGGTCTTTTGAATTTGAATTTTCGCTTATTTACCAACAAACGAAAAACGTATACCGATGAAAAAGATGATGATTGCCCTATTCGGAATCTGCCTGGTCATGGCAGCCTGCAAAAAAGACGAAATTCTCACTTACGACTGCACGGGACTCACGCCGACTTACACCGATGATGTCAAACAAATCATAGATACCAAATGTGCTACATCGGGTTGTCATAATGCAACGACAAAGGCGGATGGCTATGATTTTAGCAGTTATGCAGCTACCATTGCACATGCTGGAAAGGATGTTTTTATGGGAAGTATGCAGCATTTGGGTCAGTATGTAGCGATGCCGGAAAATGGCGCGAAACTAAGCGATACACAGCTACAAACGATTTCCTGCTGGATTGAAAATGGAACACCGGAGTAGTTAATTATTAATTTTTTAATTACGAATGACGAATGATTTTTTGCGTTTTCATTTCCAAAAGGAAATGAAAACGCCATTAATTCATTCGTAATTATTCGATTCGTAATTCGTAATTCATTCATTCGTAATTATCCGATTCCTAATTCGTAATTCATTCATTCGTAATTAAACTATTTAGGTACGGCGGAAAAACGCCCGGAATTGCTGTTCCAAATCGCTTTATCTGCGCCATTGACTTCGCCGTCAAAATTTAAGTCTGCCTGAAAATAATCGGCAAATAGTCCATTGGCAATCTGCCAGATGGCTTTGTCTGACCCGTTAATATCATAACTGACCATATCTGACTGATCCATATCGCCAGCCGCCATTGCCCATACGCCGCTTTCGGCTTCAGTTTGCCCAGTGGACGATAGGCTTTTATAGGAGTCTTGACTTCGGAAATCATAAGTCAATAAGCCATTATTTAGCGAAACTGGATTGGGCGTCATCACCCCCATCTGGTTGCGGTGTTCGATGACGATGTAATAAGCATTTGCCGACAAATCGGCGGGTGCAAGGCAGTTGTCGGGCAGGAGTATGGTGCCATCGTTCAGCAATAAAGCTGCTTCTTGATGGACCTCGGTGGCTGCGTCTGTTCCTGTTCTTAGCGAGATCAAAACCCAGTCTACTGCATTTTGCGGGAGGGGCGATATGCTTTCTGTGCCGCTATGATTCCAGGGCGCGATTTGGTAGGGCTGGTTTTCGGGTAGCAGACCAGCATTATTGAGCTGGGTAGTTAATTCACCATTGGCGTAAGCCCCTTCCAAAAAGACCTGAACATCTAAGACACATTCTGGCGCAGGCGGGCGGATATATTCGATAAAACCAGGGCAGAATATTTTTTCCACCGTAAAATTATAACCCGATGCACAAAAATCCGGGTCAATTCTCACGCTCTCTCCGTAAGTGGTCGGGGAGTTGGTATTGAGTGTGTCTGAATTGACGATGACATAATCAATATTCAGGTTATAATCTACTACGCCGGCTTCATAATAATGGTTGGACAAATAGACCCGCAACTCGTCAATATTGCCAAAATAATTGAACGGATAGTCGTGCCAGTCCTTTGTCACTATCCAGTCGAAGACATATTGTTCATTGATTTTTAGCTTCATCAACTCCTGTCCTGCATCGCCTTTTGCACGAATAATGACTTGATTGACGATGCCTGTCGGACTACAAGCTGTGATGACATTATTTGATTTTATAATGTTGTCGATTATGCCTTCATTGGGCATATTAGTCAGCATAAACTGAAGGGGACCACGTGTAGAATATTCTCCCCAGATGAAGTGATTGAAAGCAGTGTCATTACTGTGATAAGTGTTGTTTTGAAAAACATTATTCATCTCTCCCGAACAATCTGAGGGTCTGTACAAGCCAGAAATACCAGATACATTTTCGTAAGTAATATCATTTTCATAGACTTGATTATCATTGGAATAATAAGGAACGGGAGGACTTACACTATTGTCTTGTCTGCCATCGCACAGCACAATAATACCATTGTCTGCAACGGCTGCATTGGATACGCAGACATTATTATATACTTTGACATTGCTGGAATTGGAAATAAAAATATTGCTGCCATAAGCATTGCCGAGTCCAGTATAGTTTTGATTATTATAACGAACAGTGTTGCAGTAAATGTCGGCGGCATAACTGATTTCATGAAAAATGCCGGGTCCGTCATTATATTCTACCCAATTGCCGGATATATTTGAACTATCATTTTTAATGTCCGTCCACAAGCCTGGACCTCCATTATGGTGGACATAATTATTGCGCAAAACCAGACTGTCCGTATAGGAAAATTTGGTGCCGCCTCCTTCGTTTTTCCAGTTATAATTAGCATACAGATTATAAGAAATTTCATTGTCTTCGACAATACAGCCAATTGGAATGACACCATTATTATTCCTCGTTCCTCGAATACCAATTTGCCCATTATCGTGGATATAATTGTTTTGAATGAAACTCCTTCCACTAAAAGACAGCCCTGCGCCATGATTCAGCCGCAGTTCACAATTGCGAACAGTCCAGCTGATCGCTTCTCCAAATCTGCCGATGGCTCCGCGCTGGGTGGTGCTGGCATATTTTTCAATAATCAGATTTTCAATCAAGACGCCCGTAGCCGTTTCGCTCATAAAAGCCCAGCTTTTTACACCTATTTCTATGCTCAGTCCCGTTGGGTCAAAAGCGATATAAACTGCATCGTTGGGCTGGTCGAAAAACCATTCATTATTGCCAAGCCCGCTATTGGAATCTTTGTGTACCAATGGCTCATTATTTACAAATAAATCTTCAGGAAAATGACATCTCGGAAAGCCGGGCAAACACCAGCCAGACTGGTATTGTGCGCCTTGCTGATTTTGTCCGTAATGTACCCAGAGGTTGTTGCCGAGGGATTGCCAATTGTCCAAAATTCGACTGCCATTCAGCACCGCCCTTTCTTCGCCTATAAACTTGTCATTGTCTTTTGGACGTACAGATTGGAGTCGGTGAACGCCCGTCTTGACGAGGTAAGTGGTGCCAGCAGGATTGGCATTTACAATGTTTTGAAAATTGTCCCCGACATTCAGTTCTACGATTTGTGCAGGTAAGATAAGCGGAAACAGCAGTGCAATAACAAGCAGATAGATGTAATGATTCTTTTGCATATTCGTGTTTTGTATTAGAACGTGAGATGTCTTTTCTACAGTTCTATCGGAATAGCATGCATCTGGTTATCACATTTTTATACATTTTTTTGCAAAAGTTAGAATAAAAAAAGCCGTTCCACTGCTGGAACGGCCCGGTTGGCTTTGTGTAAAGCACCTCTCTTTATTTTTTTCTTGTTCCCTGAAATCACAGCATCAATCATTCATATTTTCATTGAAACTGTTACTGCAACTGATATTGCTACTGTCTCACCGTAAGATTGCCATAACTTAGTTCTGCCTTGATGTGATTGCCGCAGGACGGGTCGCCGACATGTCCGCTTGCTTTTTTCCAGGAGCCATCTTTTTCATAATGGACATTTCCGTCAGGGAAGTTCAGGTCGGCATAACTGCCCTCTGCATCTACAGTAAACGAAGTTCCCGAACCTAAGGAGATACTAAAATCGTGGTAACGCCCATCAATTTCCAGGTGTCCGAAATTGGAGTCGAGTTGTTTGATTTTGGTATTGCCATAAGTCATTTCCATTTCGCCTCTGCCCGTCATCTGCTCAATTCGGTAATCGCTGTACTTGCTGTCAATTTCTATATTGCCTACTTTTTGAATAACAAAATTATCGTATTTACTTTCGGATTCGAGATCCAGAATGTTGCCAAAATCGTATTCTCCGTATTTAGAATCCATATTTATATTTCCGGCATATTCGGTACAGATGTTGGAATATTTACTTTCCAGATTGAGATCGGCTAATCGCTCGGCACAGAATTTTCCATAACTGACCTCTATATCCGACTTGCCGAGTACCTCTTCTATATTGCCATTGCCATAGCCAATATACAAGTCAAGATTTTTGCCGATTTTTCCGCCTTTTATATTGCCATATTTTACGAGAAATTTTGCTTCATTGTCCAGTGTTGGGAAATTGATATTGCCGTATTTATTTTCCATGTCCACTGGATTTCGGGCGGGTAGGTTGATGACATAATCCACTTGCAATTTATTGCTGTTCCAAGAATTTCCATCATCCCAACCCCAAGAACCGGGATCGAACAGACTCCATCGTTTAGATTTTTTTTCACCAAAAATAGTTTGAGCTTTTACAGCGTGTTGGTCTTCTGAAAATTCAATCGTTACTCTGTCCAGTTGCTCTTGTGCTTCGCTTTCGCTACGCGCTTCTACTTTGACAGTAATTTCATAGCTGACCTCGTTTTTATCCCAAGTATAAATGTGGATATTCCCATATTTATTTGCTGCCTGAATCCAGGTGTCGGCATCAACAGAGAAGCTTTTTTTGATTTCTTTGGTGTATTCCGTCCGCGTAAATGCTTCTACGCTAATGACCATGCCAAAGAGTAGGCAGACTGCTATTATGCGTTTTGCTATATTATTCATTTTCAATAAAATTTTTGTCGATAGTCCGCAGTCGATAGTCGATGGTTATTTACGTATTTTGCTCCGCAAAATATATAATACATTACTGCTTTTTCTATCGACCATGGACTATCGACCATCGACCTGTGCTGTGTAACAGTTGCCCATTAAAATAGCTGGTATTTGGACTCTTTTATAATGATCGCCCATTCGGGGCATTTGCATCTATTCTGTTGAGTACTCGTTCGAGAATATTTATTTTTGTTCTGTAATTTTCAATCATGGCGTGTATGACTTGCTCATCATTTTGGGTGCGCCCCAGTTCTTTTTTCAGTTCTTCAAATTCTTTTTCCAGGTCTTTAATATCGTTCAGTACATTGGTATCCACGCCTTTTGCTTCCAGTTGTTTCAGGTTATAGTTCACTTGCTGACTGTAAAAATACTCTACTTCTGCGTATTCTCCCGAAATATCGCTGAGAGAATTTGCCACATTATTGTCTGGACGGGCGATATAAGTCCCCAGTAAAACACCGAGTCCCAACAAGACCACAACGGCTGCAGCCATACGCATCACGGCACGTAGGCGAATACGTCTGTTTCGCAAAAGCGAAGGGTTCAAACCCTCCGAAGCTGTTTTTTCCTTTTCGGGCAATTCTGCTTCAATGGCTGCCCAGCTTCCAGTCGGTGGACTTTCCGTGTCAAATGCTGCTCTGTTTTCCTGTATAAATTGTTCTAACATCTCTGAGTTATTGAGTTGATTGAGTTGATTGGGTGTATTGAGTTGTTGAGTTAATTGGGTGTACGACTTAATACACTTAATAACTCAATTATCTCAATAACTTAATCACTCAAAATACTTCGTAATTTTTTCTTTGCTCTGTTAAATTGTGATTTTGAGGTCGAGACACTGATCTCCAGTATTTCTGCTATTTCTGCATGGTCATAACCTTCAAATAAATATAAAGTGAAGACGACTCGATAACCGTCGGGCAATTGTTGTACAGCTTCTTTTATCTGTCCTACATTCCATTTGCCGTAAGGCTCCTGCTCTTCTTTCGTTTCTGTGACTGGCTGATGTTTGCTTTCTAGCGACACCAGTTCCAGTCGGCGTTTTTTAAGGTGATTGATACAATTATTGATGACAATCCGCTTTATCCACGCACCAACGGAGGATTTGTATTCAAAGTAATGCAGTTTGGTAAAGACATCCACAAAAGAATTTTGCAGGAGGTCTTCGGCCTCTTCCGCGTCGTTGAGCATACGCAGGCAGATGTTGTACATCGCTTTCGAGTACAAATTATAAAGACTGAATTGCGCCGTCCTGTCCTGACGCTTACAGGCTTCTACGATTTCCTTATGCGTATCGCTATAGTTCAATATTGGTGCTGGTAAAGGAATGGCGCAAAAATAATTTTACATTTTGACTTGCTCTTTTTCCCTTTTTCTTCGTTGCAAAAAGCCTTATGTAGCTTAGGCTATATGCGGTTTTCGCGCCTTGAAAAAGAAAAAAATAGCTTCGTCAAAGAAAGCAAACTTATTTTTGCATCATTCCAAAGAGAGTGTGCTTTTTAAAAAAAACCAAAAAAAGGAAAAAACAAATTCCAAAGTAAATTGGTCGCTGAAATTGTCGAAAACGACTGCTTTATTATTCCAAATTTACGATAAAAGACAGATGTTGTTTATAAGGGTTGCATAGTTTTGATGGAAATTGAAATTTTAGTCATCCATTCCTTCCACCACTTCCCCGCGCATACTATCCACCGTGAGGTGGTCATTGGTGAAATTGCACCACTTACATTCCTTTTTGCCACAGCCCTCGAAAAAATCGTGTGCTTGTACGCTGGTATAAACATCGCGAATTTGCTGCCGCACAATTTCTACTTCATCAGGAGACAATTTGAAATGTACTTTTTTAAACTCGTTCTTTTTCTTGTCGGGCGTGGTATAATCAATCTCACCTGAATGGACTTCGTATTGGTTATTGCGATAATTTTCCAGCAAAATTTTATAAAAGATAATTTGTCGCCAATAATCCCCACCAATTGGATATCTATCCGTCGGGCGACTGGTTTTTGCTGGTCTTGGGACACCTGTTTTATAATCGACTATATGGGCTATATTATTAGCGTGAAGCTCCAGTTTATCCACAATTCCACTCAACGGAACACCGTCCATTTCTACATTACGAATGGGCGTTTCCAGCTCGACTGACTTATGCCAGTTGGCAATCCGGGCAGCATAGTATTGCGGCAAATGTAATTGTCCTTTCGCCAGGCGGCGTTGATATTGCTGCGCTGTAAAATAGATACGCTGACGCTGCATTTCCCGTTCAAAATCACGGACAAACTGTTCGACGGTTGGAAAGGCTTTTGTCTTGGAGGTTTTCATGCGAATAAACAGCCGTTCCAATGCATAATGTATCGCGCTGCCATAAGCCGCAGCTTCGCTGGAGGTCGTGGGAACTTTTAAAACATATTGAAAATAAAAACTCAATGGACAGTCCAAAAACGTACACAGGCTAGACGCGCTTATCGCAAAGCCTTCCAGCATGACGTTGAGTTCTTCTTTGGTAAATGGTTGTTCCAAAACGGGCTTTTCCTGCTCGGTCAGCATCACCAGTTGTGCGCGATGGATGGCGAGGGAGGCAGGCTGCGGTTCGCTGAGTTCGAGCTGGCTGTGTTCCAGTAGTTCATCTACAAAACGGGCTGCCTGACGCGGCTTGCCTTCCAGCGTGTGCTTGCTGAAAGAAATATGCAAATGCCGCTTCGCTCGTGTCATCGCCACATAAAATAATCGACGTGCAGCTTCCATGCTGTCCTGCTCGCCAGAGGTGATGGTGAGGTTGGGCGGCAAGGAAAAACGATAGCGACCATGCGAAGTCGATGGCTCCCAGTCCTGGGTGCAATCCAGCATAAAGACATAGCCAAATTCCAATCCTTTTGAACTGTGTGCAGTGACCAGATTAACGCCACCACTTTCTGTTCCTATTGATTTTATTAAACCTAGTGGAATCCTATTATCTTTCATGCGATGGATGAGTTCCAGCAGCATTTTGATGTTCAGTTTCGGATTTTTGACGGCTTCTAAGCGGACAAAATCGAAGAGTGTAAAGACCAGTTTAACTTTCCAGGGCTGCTCTTCGCCCGTGGTCATGTATTGCAATAAACCGCTGTGATTGACCAGTCGTTCCAGCAATTGCGGCAAAGACAAATTGATATAATCTGACAATAATTGCTGAATCAGTTTTGACAATTTGAACAAAGGCTTTTCATCGTGCAAACGCAGGGCGCGAAGCCGTTTTTCATCATCCAGTACTTCCCGCCATTTCAGGTATTCCTCCTCCGCATCGCGACGGCGTTTTTCGCTTCGGTCATTCGCCATAAAGGAAGCCACAGAAGCAATATCCCGCACATCTATACCCAAAAACTCGACGTGTAGCAATTCGTATAAGAGGCTTTCGCCCGAATGAGGCGTGTCAAATTCCTTTTGTATATAGGACAGAAAAGTCAGCACATTTTTGATCAATGGCTGTTCCAAAATATCGACGCTGCGGCGGGTGTGATATGGCACACCTTCGTTTTCCAACAATCGGGTAATATGTGCAGCTTGTCGGTGTTTATAATAAATGATGGCAATTTCGCCGGGTGCTGTTCCTTTTTTTATTAATGCTTGAATCTGTGCAACAACATCGGCTGTTTCGTGGAGTTGGTTGCGATATTGAGCAACAAGGGGGCGGAGTTTGAGTTTGGAAACCTCTTTATTGGCAGCAGTTAGTTCTTTGTTTAATTTAACCGTTTTGAGTTGCTTGAGCAGTCGGAGTTCATTGAGGTCTATGACTGCTTTCGCAGCATCGAGAATATTTTGTGAAGACCGATAATTTTCTGTCAACACGACCAGTTCGATAAAATTTTCATAGCGTTCATGGAAGTCTAAAATATTTTTGACCCTCGCGCCCTGAAATTCATAAATGGACTGGTCATCATCGCCTACGACAAAGACATTGGGTTTTTCCCAATAGTCGATTAATTGGCCCAATAACTGGTTTTGTGCGCCATTGGTGTCCTGAAATTCATCGACTAGCACATAGAGATATTGTTCCTGATATCGACGCAGCAAATCCTGATTTTCCTTGAAGGCTTTTAAGACCCAAAGAATCATATCTGCAAAATCGTAGCGCTTGCGCTCGTGCATTTTTTGCTCATATACCCGAAATAATTTGGCCGCAGTATAAAGGCGTTCCATCTTCTCTTTTTCTGTCTTTACTTTTCCTGGATTCAGGTCGCCTTTTTGATATTCTTTATATTTTCTTTTATAAATAAAATCCTCATTTTCGTGCAAACTTGCTAAATGTGCATCTATGTGCTGCTTAATCTGCTCGACTGTCCAGCCTTCCGATTTCATGCTGTCAAAAAGCGTTTCCAGATGTCCTTCATAATAAAAGCCTTCGCCCTGCAAGGGTTTCAATGGATTGCTCGGTGGCAAATCTTCCAGAATACTTTGAATGAGTTCAATCCGTTCCAGTCGGGAAATGGACTCCAAATCCCGCAGTCCAAAATAGGACAGATTGCTTTGAATGACATTATTACAAAAAGCATGAAAGGTATAAATATGCAGCTTATGACTTTCCGGCCCGATGAATTGTAGCAGGCGGTCGCGCATGGCGTGTGTGGCGGCGTCGGTATAAGTGAGGCAAAGGATATTATGTGACTGCGTATCTGTATTCCGCAGAATCTCCCCGATGCGTGCGCTGAGGATGTGGGTCTTACCCGTTCCGGGTCCGGCTACGACGAGTACTGGCCCGTCGAGCGTCTCTACTGCCTGGCGTTGTGCCGGGTTGAGTCGTTCCAGTTCTTCGAGGAAACGAGTTTCGTAGTCTTGCTTTGTTGCTGTTTTTTTTTTGCTCAAGTTGTGGCATCATTTTTATAACCAAAACCTACAGACAATTGACAAACTGACTGGAAACACCGTACTGACGACTTTAGCCGTCAAGTCATTAGTCCTTCCTACCTGCTACTGCAGTTTATTTCGTCAAATGTGCATTGGAGATTCGGTTTTCTTCTGAAAACTGTACTACGTTCACCCTTGCGACGGCTAAAGTCGTCGGTACGGGTAAGGTAAGATAGAACAATGTGCTGGAAAAACTAAAAAATCTTAGGCAAAAACACCAAAAGTCCCACGATAGCCGCGCCGATAGCCGTCAGTAATACGCCTGCTGCTGCGGCGTCTTTTGCCTTACCTGCCAGTGGATGGTGTTCGGGAGAAACCAAGTCGGTGAGGTGTTCCAAAGCTGTATTAAAAGCCTCTGCTGCAAAGACCAACGCAATACACAGAATCACAAGGCACCATTCCGTTTTGGACAAGCCGAAATACCAGCCCGCAGCCAGTACACAACAAGCCACAACAGCATGTATCCAGGCATTGGGCTCTGACCTGAATACGTCTGCAATGCCCTGGAAAGCGTATTGGAAACTTTTGATTCTTTTTTTCATTTTTGATGTGTTGTCGTTAGAAAAGTATTTTACAGTTTGGGAGTAGTTTTTTGATTTTTTCTTTTTCCTGATCGGAGAAATTATTATCACGCAGGTCTAAATATCTTAATTTTTCCAACTGAGCGATTTCCGGAGGCAGTGTCGTTAATTGATTATTGCGTAATTCCAGTACATTTAACCGCTCTAATTGGCTGATTTCAGGCGGCAGCGATGTCAATTGATTATACCCCAGGTCTAATTTGTATAATTTTTTTAGCTGTCCAACTTCGGGAGGTACTTCAGTTAATTGGTTATTTACTAATCTTAAAATCTTTAATTCTTCCATTTGCCCAATTTCAGGCGGCAGGGATACCAGTTTATTATGGCTCAAACCTAATGATCTTAATTTTCGCAATTGAATGATTGCCATTGGGAACTCTGAAAATTGGTTCTTTGATAAGACCAATTGCTCCAACGACACGCCAAGGTTGGAAATCGCAGCAGGAATTTCCTGTAAATTATTTTCATCTAAATTCAATAAAATCAGCTCTCTAAGCTGTACAATTTCAGGAGGGAATACGGACAGTTGATTATCGGTTAAAGTGAAGTATTGAAGGTCTTGTAGTTGTACGAACTCCGGCGGCAGACCTCTTAATTTATTTCCTTCTAAATATAAACGCTTTATAGATTTTAACTTGCAAATTCCAAGCGGAAATGCTGTAAGTTCATTATCATTTAATGATAAAAAAGATAAGTTTTCCAACTTATAAATATCATCAGGGATTTTTGATAAATTATTTTTATCCAGTTCTAGATGTCCTAAGTTTTGTACTTGGATAAGTACATCAGGGAATTCCGTGAATTGATTAGAATTTAAACTTATTATTTTCAATTGCTTTAATTGTTCAATTTCGGAAGGTAAGTCTGTGAATTGATTCCTGGATAGTTCCAATTTCTGTAATGCTGTCAATTGTCCAATTTCTCGCGGCAAATCGGTTAGTTTATTCCCCATTACATCCAATTCCTGTAATTGTTGTAGTTGTCCAATCTCAGCAGGTAACTCCACTAAGCGATTCCTTTTTATACTCAATTCCTCCAAATTCGTCAATTGTCCAATTTCGTGCGGCAAACTTGTTAATTGATTCTTACCTAAATCCAGTTTTTGCAATTCTTTTAATTGCCCAATTTCAGCAGGCAAGTCTTTCAATTTATTATCACGCAAAATCAATTTGTCCAATTGTTTTAATTGTCCAATTTCCGGTGGTAATGTACTCTGTCGGATATATCGTATCTCTAATCCTCCTCCTGGGCAATTCTCGATCGCCAACTGATACAGCTCTATCGCTTTTGAATAATCTTCGATCGATAAAGCAGTATTACCTTCTTCTATCAGCTTCTTATACTTTTTACAATCCTGCCCATTTAGGAGTACTGTCATGATAAAAATAGAAAGGAATGTTGTGATTGAATTTTTCATAGTTTTATTGTTTTAATACAATTCTAAAAATACGTATTTTATAATTTTAAATTATTGTCATTCAGAATTTTAAACAAAACAAACAGGCTGTTTAAAAATACATTTTTGGCAAAAAATCGTTTGCTTTTACACGGTAAAAGTTCATAACTTAAGTATGGTGAAAATTTGCTTTTGCGGCAAGTGCCTCGTTTTTTCGGTACAATCTATTGGAAAACGTATTATAGTCTGACTTAAAGCTTCAAAACATGAGCCATTTTTTTAAACTCAAGACTATTTTTATACATTTGGGGTAACATAAGGGAATACGAAAAACAATGCTAAACAATTAAAAATAAATTATGATTAGAAACATGAACAAATTATTTGCACTGGCAGGACTGTTTTTGCTAATAAGCATAACAGGCTTTAGTCAGGCTATTGTGACGGGTACCGTCACGGATGCCGAATCGGGCGAAACGCTCATTGGCGTCAATGTCGTCGTGGAAGGTACGGTGACGGGTACGATCACCGGACTAGACGGCGATTATGAAATAAAAGTAAAAGAAACACCGGCTACGCTGGTTTATTCTTTTATCGGGTATGAATCGATTAGAAAAGAAATAACGGGCGATACTAAAATTGATGTTGCACTCGGTACGGATGCGATTATGGCGAATGAAGTCGTCGTTTCTGCTTCAAGGGTGGAGGAATCTATTCTGGAATCTCCGGTGACGATTGAGAAATTGGACTTGATTGCGATTCAGCAGTCGGCTTCGGCTGATTATTATGATGAAATTACTCGTCTGAAAGGTGTGCATAACACGCAGGCGAGTCTGACCTTCAATTCTATCAATGCACGGGGTTTTGCCGGGCATGGAAATACGCGTTTTGTACAATTGCAGGATGGCATGGACAATGCTGCTCCATTGCTCAATTTCCCTACAGGTAATATCGTTGGTATTTCTGAGCTGGACATTAAAAATGTGGAAATGATTCCTGGTGCGTCTTCTGCGCTTTATGGGCCGAATGCTTTTAACGGTATTCTCCTGATGGAAAGTAAAGATCCATTTCGTTATCAAGGCTTGAGTGTTCAGGTGAAAACGGGAATTACTGATGGTGCGACCAATACTGATCCATTTTATGGTGGAAGTATTCGTTATGCGAAAGCATTCAATGATAAAGTTGCGTTCAAGCTGAATGTTTCTGGCTTATTGGCGAAAGACTGGGATGCGGACAATTATACCGAACAGCGTTCTCCCTTGTTGCTGGGTGATCGTTCTCCTGGCGATCCTGATTTTGATGGTGTCAATCTTTATGGCGATGAGTCTTTGATTCCACTGCTGGGCGGTCTTAAGCGGACTGGCTGGGAAGAAGGCAATTTGCTGGACAATCGCAATGCAGAAAGTTTCAAATACGATGCTGCGGTACATTATCGAATCAATGATAATCTGGAAGCCAATGTAAGTTATAAATATGGAACAGGTTCTACCGTTTATCAAGGTAGTGAGCGTTATGCGCTAAGAGGTTTCAATCAGCAATTTGCCAAACTGGAACTCAACTCTGACAACTGGAATATTCGCGCTTATCGTTCTATGTCGGACGCTGGTGATTCTTATAATATGACGGCTTTGGGGGCTTTCGCCAATGAAGGCTTATTTCCAACGGTTCGTTATGATGCAGCAGGCAATATTATTGGTGGCTGGGCAGCTATTTATTCTCAGGTTTATGGTACACCTGGCGGTGTCAATGTTTTGGATTTGCTGTTTGGTATTCCTTCGGGCGATCATGATGTAGCTCGTGCTTTTGCAGATGCCGGCGGTATTGCTTCATTGACTGATGCGCAGCAGGCAGAGTATGAAGGTGCTTTGATCTTGTTTGCGGGACTCGACCCTACTACAGCGGCAGCAGTTAAGCAGGCTATGTCTGGTATGCCACGTTATGATGCGGAAGGAAATAATAGTGAAATTGCAAACGGAATAGTTGAAACCGTCAGAAATGGATTATTTCAAAAAGGCGGTGCTGGTTTTATTGATGATTCCAGCATGAATCACGTCGAAGCCAATTACGATTTTTCCAGTGCGCTGAATAATGTGCTGGGTCTGCAAGTCGGTGCCAATTACAGGCTCTACGATTTATATACAGAAGGTACAATTTTCAATGAAGATCCTGACGGAGATGGTACTTTTGAACGGATTAAAATTGGCGAATTTGGTGGCTATGTACAGGCGTCCAAAAAATTGGCAAATGAGCGCTTGAAGATGACTGCTTCTATCCGTTTTGATAAAAATCAAAACTTTGAAGGGCAGTTGTCGCCTCGTGTTTCTGCCGTCTATTCTATTAACGAAGATCGGACACATAATATTCGTGCTTCTTATCAGACTGGTTTCAGAAATCCAACGACACAAGGGCAGTACATCTATTTCCCGACGACTAATATTCTCTTGGGTGGTACTAAAGAAAATGCAGAGCGTTATGGTATTTTTGAAGGTGGCGCGTGGTCAGAAGATTCTTATATTGCTTATCAGGGTGCGCTGAGGGCAATTGACCAGAGTGGTACAACTGAAGAAATTGCTGCGGCTACTGTAGCGGCTGAAGCTTTGCTCACAACGATTAATCTGGACTATGTACAGCCTGAAAAATTGCAGGCTATTGAATTAGGTTATAAAGGCATTAGCAATAAGAAATTATTTATTGATGCCAATGTGTATTACAGCATTTATAAAGATTTTATCCAGCAGGATAATGTTATTGCCAAAGAAGCCAGTGAGCATCAGGGTACAGTATTGCCTACAGGAACAGTTTTCCGCCCATATTTCAATGCGCCGGTAAATATCAATGCTTTTGGTTTTACAACGAGTATGGAATACATCATCACGGATAACTGGAAGCTATCAGGTAATTATTCTTATAATGATTTTAGCCTGAATGAAGATAAACTGCCTACTGGTTTTGAAGATTTTAATCCTGGTTTCAATACGCCAAATCACAAAGTAAATCTCGGTTTATTCAACAGAAAAGTCATGGACAATCTTTCTTTTGGGGTAAATTTCAAATGGCAGGAAAAGTTGGTTTGGTTCAGTTCGTTCGGAGAAGGAGCGATACCAGCTTATTATACTGTTGATGCGCAGGTTGGATATAGAATACCTAAAGCAAAAACAACGGTTAAGTTGGGCGTGAATAACTTGTTGAAAAATGAATACATCACCAATTATGGTGCAGCTATTATAGGCAGAATGCCGCATATTACGATTACTTACGATCAGTTTTCTAACTAAAAACTAACCGTACCGACGACTTTAGCCGTCGTAGTTATAATATAAGATTAGCCACGAATGCACGAATCATTTTATTCGTGTATTCGTGGCTTTTTTACGACATTTTGCTACGCAAAATGTATTTTCCACAATTTTAACCATCAATAAGCCCGCGCAAACAAAACCCGCTTAGTAGAAGGCTTGCCTGTCAAAATACATTTCCCGGCTTCCTCTGGTTGATCTATAGCAATGCAACGAATCGTAGCCTTGCTCTTTTCTTTGATTTTGAGTTCCGTCTCTGTCGTACCATCCCAATGCGCAGACACAAAGCCGCCAGTGGTATTCAACACTTTTTCAAAATCTTCCCAGCTATCCACAGGAGTCGTGTGGGCTTTGCGGAAATCATAAGCTTTTTTGAAAATATTGTCCTGAATATGGTCCAATAGTTCCTCAACATGCGCCACAATGTTTTCCACTGGCTCAGTATATTTTTCTTTGGTGTCCCGACGAGCAACTTCCACTACGCCTTTTTCCAAATCGCGTTTGCCAATAGCAATACGAACTGGAATGCCTTTCATCTCATACTCTGCAAACTTGAAGCCTGGACGCTTTTTCTTGTCTGTATCGTATTTGACAGAAATACCTTTTGCTTTTAAATCGACCATAAGTTTTTCGGCAACGGCATCAATCTCCTCGTTTGGTTTTGGAATTGGAATAATTACGACCTGAATAGGCGCGAGTTTTGGAGGCAAGACCAAGCCTTCATCATCCGAATGTGCCATAATCAATGCCCCTATCAGTCGGGTAGAAACGCCCCAGGAAGTTGCCCAAACATATTCTTGCTTGTTTTCCTGCGTTAGATATTTTACATCAAATGCTTTCGCAAAATTTTGTCCCAGAAAGTGAGAAGTCCCGGATTGCAAAGCCTTGCCGTCCTGCATCAATGCTTCAATCGTATAAGTATCTTCCGCACCCGCAAAACGCTCATTGGGTGTTTTGATGCCTTTTACCACAGGTACAGCCATGTATTCTTCTGCAAATTTGGCATAAATATCGAGAATGGTCAATGTTTCTTCCACAGCTTCGTCTTTAGTCGCATGTGCCGTATGACCTTCCTGCCACAAAAACTCTGATGTTCTCATAAACAAGCGTGTCCGCATCTCCCAGCGCACCACATTTGCCCATTGATTAATCAGCAAAGGCAAATCACGATAAGATTTAATCCAGTCTTTATAAGTGTTCCATATAATCGTCTCCGAGGTTGGGCGCACAATCAGTTCTTCTTCCAACTTGGCAGATGGATCCACCACAACGCCAGTGCCATTTGGGTCTTTCATCAGGCGGTGATGCGTGACGACCGCACATTCTTTGGCAAAACCTTCTACATGTTCCGCTTCTTTGCTCAGAAAACTCTTGGGTATAAATAATGGAAAATACGCATTAACATGACCCGTCTCTTTGAACATTTTGTCCAGTTGATCCCGGATATTTTCCCAGAGTGCAAAACCGTAGGGCTTAATCACCATACAGCCCCGAACTGCAGAGTGTTCCGCCAGTCCGGCTTTTTTTACAATGTCATTATACCATTTGGAATAATCTTCTGACCTGCTTGTGATTTCTTTTGACATATTATTGTGTTGTCGTTGCTCAGGCATCCTGCCTGAAAATGTGTTGTTGTGTTGTTGTGTTGTCGTGTTGTCGTGTTGTCGTGTTGTCGTGTTGTCGTGTTGTCGTGTTGTCGTGTTGTCGTGTTGTCGTGTTGTCGTGTTGTCGTTTTTTTGCTTCGCAAAAATAAGCTACTTTAAATGAGCAACTCGCAACCCACTAACCCGCAACTCACCAACCCGCCAAATTTTGGTACACTATTTGATTCTATAAATACGTATTCTAACATGGAAAAAGTTCCGTGATTTGTAAAAAACACCAAATTGAACTTCGACCTGATATGTTAAACTTTTCAAAAACTTTGATTGTCGGGCGAATATTTCTTAATTTGTAAGACCCCTTTTGTTTTTCGAAACGTCACAAAAGTAGCAAATTAAATGTCTCTTTAAAAAGAGTAACAGATTTACGCATAACAAAACTTATTTTAATAATGAAAAAATCAGCTTTATACCTTGTAGCTTTCCTTATGACTGCGTTCATGGGTTCTGCTATTGCGCAAGACGATGTATATTACGATCCGTCTGACGATTACTATCAGGATACTTACACAGCCGATGCTTCTGATGCTTATGCGGATGAAGATACTTACTACAGAGAAAATGATTCTAATGCCTGTGGATATAGCTACACCAGCCGTGTTCGCCGCTTCCGTAGCTCATATCGTAGTTTTGGATATTACGATCCCTGCTATACAGATTCTTATTATTATGGAGGTGCTCCGGGTACTAATGTTTACATTACTTATGGGTCACCATATTCTTACTACAACAGCTACCGTCCAAACAACTGGAACACTTGGGGGTATTCTCCTTATGGATATAGTTCTTATGGCGGTTATGGCAATCCTTATGCTTATAATTATGGCAACGGCTATAATAGCTATGGTGGATACGGTGGTTATGGTAATGGCTATAATAGCTATGGTGCTTATGGCAATGATTACTGTCCTCCAAGTGCGTATGGTGGCTACTATGCTTCCTCTACGCCGGGCAATAGCAATTATTCAACGCCACGCCCAACTCGTCCGAACAACTATAGTACAGGTAATAATACTGCCGGTAACACAGGTGTTCGTCCAGGTACAACAAGCAATGGTTACGATGGAGATCGTCCAGGATTGGGTAAAAACCAAAACGAACCTTCAGTTTTTGATATACAGGCAGGCGAGCAAGCTGGCGGTACAAATCCAAGACCAGGCAAAGATGTGATCTATCCAGTTGATAAGCCGGATCAAAGACCATCTACGGCAACTGCTCCACGTCCGACGACTAAGCCAGCAGCGACAACACGCAGCAAGCCACGGACTAAGCCAGCTACAACTGTAAAGTCTATCTTCAATAGAAGACCTGCTTCCACAACAAGAAGCAATAGTTCTTCTAAGCCTTCTTATACACCAAAAAGAAGTAGCAGCAGTAGCAAACCAAGCTATAAGCCAAGCCCATCACGCAGCAAATCAAGTGCTAGCCCAAGCCGCTCAAGCTCTCCAAGCAAAAGCAGCAGAAGTTCTTCTAGCAGCCGTCGCGGAGGTAAATAATATATAAATCGCGCTTTATTGCGCTTATTGAAAAGGTGGAATTAAGCAATTTAATTCCACCTTTTTTTATTTTAAAAAACACATTATTCATGTTCAAATATCTTTTTTCAAGCATCCTTGCCTTGCTGTGCCTTGTGGACATGCAAGCACAATCAGATATTGATGCACTCAATTATTCCAGAACTTACACAGGCTCTACGGCTCGCTCTATAGGTGTCGGTGGTGCTTTTGGTGCGCTGGGTGGCGATATTTCTACTTTTACGATAAATCCTGCAGGACTAGGTTTTTTCAGAAGCTCAGAAATTGCTTTATCGCCTGCTTTTAATATGAGCAAAGTTACTTCTGATTTTTCTGGCAATGTAAGCAAGACGTCCAATAATAAATTCCGTTTTGCAGGGGTGGGGGCGGCTTTCGCCAAAGTAAATGAAAATCCGGAAGACGACTGGAAAACGTTCAACTTTGGAATTGCTTATAATCAATTGGCAAATTTCAATAAAAAATTCACTTATGGTGGAGCTACTTCAGGTACCATTTCTGAGAGTTTTCTGGAACGTGCCAATGGGCTTTTCCCAGAACAGCTGAATGCTTATTATGAAGGATTGGCTTATGATACGGATTTCATTTTCAATCCTGATGCTGATGAATTATCTGTTTATGCTGCTGATCTTGGAGCGAGCAATATTATACAAAAAGAAGAGACTTTTGAATCAGAAGGTTCTATGTCTGAACTCGCCTTTTCTTTAGCAGGTAATTATCGACATAAATTATTTTTTGGTGGTACCTTGGGTTTGCCTGTGCTGAATTATAGTCAGGGAACCGTGTATTCCGAAGAAGATACGGCAGATGATTATCCTTTTTTCAACTCCGTAAATTTTGAAGAAAATTACAAAACGACTGGTGTTGGTATTAATTTTAAATTGGGCGCGATTTATCGGATCAATAGAAAATACCGTGTTGGACTGGCTATACATACGCCAACAAGAATGGCATTGACAGATGAATTTTCGACAGAAATGAGAACGAATATCACCTATGATGCCACGCAAGGTCCAGTCGAAAATTCAGCTTCAGAAACAGCAGATCTAGTAGATTACGAACTGAAGTCACCCTGGCGCGTGGTCGCAAGTGGAGCGGCAGTTATCAAAAATCTCGGTTTTATTTCGGCTGATGTAGAATGGGTGAATTATGGTAGCAGTAAGTATAGTTTTGATACAGATTTATACCCTGGCTATACTGGTTATGCAGAGGAAGTGAATGGTTTGATAAAAGAAAAATACACCAATGCTTTAAATGTCAGACTTGGTGCTGAATATGCCTATAAGTCGCTTCGCGCTCGTGCGGGTTATGCTTATTATGGCAATCCTTTTGATTCAAATATCGAAACACTTGGCGGTGTGCGTCAGAATGTCAGCGTAGGACTTGGTGTGCGTCCCAAATCTGTTTATCTTGATATAGCTCTTGTTCGTGCCTTGCAAAAAGAATTGTATGTACCTTACACGACGAGCAATTCTCCAAATATTCAGGAAGTCAATAATGAACTGGGATTGAATACAATTGTGGCTACCGTTGGGATGAAGTTCTGATTGTGTTGTGGTGTCATTTACAAATTATATAATGATACGCAAAACAGGATACTGATTATAGTTACAAATATCTTTCAAAGACCGGACAGTTACAAGTTGTTCGGTCTTTAATTTTCAAAAGAAACAAGCAAATTATGCAAGTTTTCAGGCATTTTGCTTTGCAAAATGTATCTTACATACTTACTTTTTTATCGAAACCATAGATTTTAAAAATTTCCATTTAACCCAGAAAATAATTCCTTGCATAAGCAATATTTTGTTATATTGCACAAACGAGCCAAGCTCTAGAGCTTTTCCATTATCATCTTTTTGATTAAAAATCAAATTGTTTCATTTTTTTGTTTTTTATAATTACCTTTGAAATGATTTGTTTTTTGGAGGTGTTTTTTTAAAAATTAATAACCATGAAACTTATCAAACCCGCTAAAATATTTATTTCATACTCAAGAAAAGATGAAGAATATAAACAAGGGTTATTGAAGCATTTAAAAATACTCCAAGATGCAAATTTTTGTACACTATGGGATGACAGCATGAATAATTTAGGGAGCCAATGGGATGAAAACACAAAAATTATCCTTATGGAGTCCAATATAGTTCTTTGTTTAGTTAGCCCTGATTCTTTAAACTCAGAATACATAAAAAAACATGAAATACAGCCCACGCTTGAAAGAAGTAAAAATGATGAGGTTGTAATTATCCCAATAATAGTTCATCCTTGTGAATGGAAAGAATCTGAAATGAAAAACTTTCAAGCTGCCCCCAAAAATGGAAAAGCTATCTCGTTATGGGAAAATAAAGATGAAGCATATGATGACATTAATAAAAGAATAAAAAGGTTAATTAATGAGGCAAGTAAAGACTACATATATAATGGAAAATTCAAAGTAAGACCCTATTCAGAAACGGCTAAAGTTATTTCTAAATTTAGCGACGAATTATTCATTGCGATAGAAAAAATATTAAGTATGAATGAAAAATATTGGGTAAATTTGGGCTGCAAACCCCCAAAATGGACGGAAAGTTTTGCTATAATATATACATCTGCACAACTATCAAAAATTCAGGATATAAAAAAAGAAATTGAGCAACTTGACATTTCTATGGTAACTTATAAGAAAGATGTTGAAAAAGTTACCCTCAAAATTGACAATTTAGTTTCAAATTTAAAAAACCTGTTACTTGAGTCGGAATCGACACACTCTTTATTGTATGGAAGGGTATTAATGGTTCAAAAAAGAATTGAAAAAACAAAGACTATCTTAATTAAGAAATTTCAGCAGAGTGTTGAAATAAATAAGAGAATAAAGATTGAAAGCATTTCTCCCCTACAGTACGATTTAACCCTTATGGAGGCGGAACTAAAAAAGATTCAACAAATATCTATAGAGGCAACAAGTAACTAAAAAATTGAAATCCCAACTTGAAATATATAAAACAGATGCTAATGCATCGTTGGAAGATTTACTAATTAAGTATCGCGAGTTAGTCCTTAATTCCGCAGTTAAAAAAGAGGATCATTTTTTTTGTTTTGGTACATTAGGAAATTATTTCAAAGATACTCTAGGAAGTGAATTAGATGACAATGTAATAATCGAAGCAGAACAAATACTTACCTTTGTATATAATAAAACATTTGAAGAAGAAACAAATACTCAAATATCTCTAGAACTTAAAGATAGGTTTGATGAGTTAATTGGGATAGCAAACGCTCTTGCATATATAATAAAAAAAGAAAATAGGCGAGACAGGGTTTTCTTTAAAGATTGTCGGGACTTTGGGAAGTATCTTATTGATACAGGGAGTAAATTTGTCGACAATCGTAGTAAATTCATATCTATTGGTTCAGTAGCAATATCGAATTTACATTTTTTTAGTTAAGAAAACGTTTCGTTGGTTGTTATTAGCGTACTATGAAAAAACTATTATACACTACTTTTTTCCTGTTTATCGCCCAAGTCCACTATGCACAAGGTGATCTCTGCGCCACAGCCGAGCCAGGTAATGGCACTTTAGCCTGGATAATTCCCGCCACGCCGGATGTAGAAGATTCAGTCTATATTTATGTCGATGTATCCCAAGATCCAAATTGTGATATACTCGTAGGCAGTATGGGACCGCTGTATCTGTGGACTTGGTCGCCAGCACAACCCGACAGCAAAATTGGTACTTGGAACAATTCTGGTGATGATGCCCGACTAGAGCAGGTCGATGGAAATATTTGGCGCATCGGTATGATTCCGACGGAATTTTATGATGTAGATCCAGAAGATGTCTATGAAAAAGGCTTTTGTTTTTTGGTTAAAAAAGAAGATGGTGGTACTGGAGGAGACTGTTCGGCAGCCGGTGGTGATTTTAAAACGACTGATATTCATTTGGATGTACCTTCGCCTTTTGCGCTGGAACGTAAGGTCTATAGTTTTCCTGATGTGGCGAATGATGACACGCTGTATACCCGACTCGATGATGTGTTTACACTTTTTTATGATAATAGCATTGAGGAAAAACCGACCATGCAAAATGTAGAAGAGGTCTTTGCTTATATCCGCATCACAGGTGATAATGGGCAGACGTATAATGTGTCTCCACTAAGTCAGGTGGGCAATAATCCTGATTTGGAATTGACAAATGAAGGCGATGGCATTTTTTCGTTTAGGATGATCCCTGAGGAGTTTTTGGTGGATGTGTTGCCTGCGGGAGTGCGTCCTGCGCGTTTTCGGTTTCAGTTGATTACCTGGCCGCTTTGTGGGACGGATTGTGCGGTGGATGGAGATTTTTTCTATACGATTGGGTGTGAGTAGTTGTGCTGGCGTGTTGTGGTGTTGATGTGTTGTGGTGAAACTGGGTTGCGCATCACGGTGTTTTTTTGAAACATTAAACATGACACAGCTCATAGAATACTCCCGATATTACCGTGCTTTGCTTTGCAAAACAAATCACGACAACACA
>CALFBH010000030.1 GCA_937951615.1 uncultured Saprospiraceae bacterium
ATCGGCTTGTATAGCGTAAAGAACACGAATGAATTTTCCTTTGTGTTCTTTTTATCTGGTTAGTTTTAGTGTTTCTTAGTGCGCTTAGTGGTTAGAAAATGAACACGTATAAGACTAATTTATTTTTATGCGATTGCCATAAGTCACTCAATCAACTCAATTACCTAATCAACCAATACACCAATACACCAATCCCCGACAAAATGACGTAAAAACCTGTAACTTTACACCAAAATGTCATGATGAAAACAATTATTTGCAGCATATTGGCAGTCAGCCTATTACTTTCCTGTCAAACAGAAAATAAAAATTTGAAGGACTATTATTATCCAATGGATGAACTGACGGATGGTTTAGTCTATGAATATCGTTCGCCTGTAGGCGATAATGTAGGGCATCCGCCGTATTATTGGCTCTATCAGAAAGTCCAGTTGAAAAATGGAGCGGAGGTATTGCGTGGCGTATATTATAACCACAATATGCAAATTGAGCAGATGGTAACAGAACGCATATTGGACAGCGGTGTAGAAACGGCAGAATTCCAAATTTATGAATATGATGCGACGGGAAAAGCCCTTATCACCGAGCCGGAAATCAATCAGAACGAGGTGTTTTCTTTTGAGGCAAATAATACAAAAGTATTGCCTTTTATCATCAATTGGCGCAGCAGAATAGACGCCGCTTCTTCCACAACGCTTACACGCGGACGGGTTTTTCAGTCTTATGAAAAATGTGCGTATAAAGGCAAGCAACAAGATTGCGCTCGATTCCTCGTAGCCGATCAGATAGAAGCCGACCACGATACAGAAGGTGGACAACATTTGGACATAGAAGCAACCGAGTTGTATGCAAAGGGCATCGGATTAGTCTATTCTAAAAAAACTACTGGCGATTTGGAAATTATTTATGAATTGGTGGATCGGTATGATTTGAAGGAATTGGAGCGGCGGGTTGGTATGTAAAGATGGCTTTTCGTCGAAAAAATTGGCAATTTTGAAAAATGAGGCTTATCTTGTCAAAAACCAACTCATTTTAAAATAGTAAAAATGGTTTACGATAGAAAATTTACTAATCCAAGACGAAAATACTCTTCGGGTATTGGCAGAGTCTTAGATATTGGTGCTACTTACGATGATTTATTGTATTGGCTGAATGACCATTCATTTGATGATGACTTGAATGCTTTAAAATCAGATTGGGAAGTTGTTGGAAATGATTTTTATAAAAAAATGCTTTCCAGTTATCAAGACGATAATATTACAGAAAAACTATCTCCTTTACAAAAGCAAAAAATTGAATTTGCTATTCAAGCTTTACATAAAGAACAAGAAAGAAGAAAAAAAATAGTCAAGGAGGCACAAGAGAAGGCTGCTGGACTTTGGGGTATTGGTATCTTTGTAGTTTTACTCATTCTATTATTCTCAATTGCTAAGAAAAAATGAAAGAAAATTCTGAAAACACTGCTCCAGATTCTACAACTCCCGATGAAGAAAAACTTGAACTAAGTGAAAATCCAAAAGAGTTGTTCAGCGAGCTTACTGAATTAATTGGAGATGATATTCCGGTTGCAAAAAGAGAAAGACTCACTCAGTTAATGCTCATTAGTCAACACCATTCTGGACCATTACCACCACCTCTTCATTTAGAAAAATATAATCAAATTATTCCAAACGGAGCAGAAAGATTAATGCAAGCTGTAGAAAAAGAAGGCGAACACAGAAGAGAAATGGAGCGTAAGATTATTCATAATCAAATTTACCAAAGCTACATAGGGCAATTTATGGGTTTTGTTATTGCCATTATTGTTTTAGGTATTTCAGCATATCTAATCACTAAAGGATATGAAATTCCAGGTGCAGTTATTGGTACAGCAGGATTAGTTGGTCTGGTATCCGTATTTGTAATTGGCAAAAATTATAATCGAAAAATAGAAGGATAAATCTCATTAAAAACTTCCTTTTTTTTATATTCTTAATCATTGGTGAAAAGCCAGCACATCAACACAATAATAATGTTCAACAAACTTTCCCTCGCATTCCTCGTACTCCTCATCGCAAGTTGCGCAGGAACACAAAAAGTCATACAAGCTCCGCCCATAGACGATACCGAGTACCGTCAGTTGGAAGAAATGGTCATCACTGCACCGCGTGTGACCGAAGAAGAAAAATACGAATTACCTGATTATAAACCACAGGCTACTCGGAAACATGATCTGCTGCACACCAGCCTTGATGTGCGTTTTGACTGGGCGAAGCAACAGGTATTGGGCAAAGCTACGCTGACCCTCAAACCTTACTTCTATACAACCAATATTCTTGTGCTGGATGCAAAAGGTTATGATGTACATCAAGTCGCATTGGTCCAGGGCGGTTCCAAAAAGGATTTGAAATACGATTATGACCAAAAGCAACTGACTATTGACCTGGGGCGCGACTATAAATCCACTGAAGAATACAAAGTGTTTATAGACTATACTGCCAAGCCTTCTGAAATTGCTTCTGGTGGTAGTTTTGCGATTACGCAGGAACAGGGCTTATACTTTATCAATCCATTGGGCGACGACCCCGAAAAACCACAACAAATATGGACGCAGGGCGAAACAGAATCCAATTCCTGCTGGTTTCCGACGATTGATAAACCAAATGAACGCTGTACACAGGACATCAAAATCACAGTGGAGAATAAATTCAAAACCTTATCCAATGGTTTACTGAAATCTTCTACACCCAATTCAGATGGCACACGCACGGATTATTGGGAAATGGATTTGCCACACGCGCCTTACCTGTTTATGTTGACCGTTGGTGAATTTGCAGTCGTGAAAGATTCATGGGATGGCATGTTGCTGGAATATTGGGTAGAACCCGAATATGAGGCTTCCGCCAAAGGTATCTATGGAAACACGGCTGAAATGCTGACCTTTTTCTCTGATAAAATGGGCGTCAAATATCCCTGGCAAAAATATTCTCAGGTGATTGTCCGTGATTTTGTATCGGGTGCAATGGAGAATACAACAGGCGTTATTTTTTATGACCAAATTCAAAAAACCAATCGCGAACTGATTGATAATAATAATGACCGCATTGTAGCGCATGAACTGTTTCACCACTGGTTTGGTGATCTGGTGACCTGCGAAAGCTGGTCAAATCTGGCCCTCAATGAGTCTTTTGCCAATTATGGCGAATACCTCTGGCTGGAACACAAATACGGCAGAGATGAAGCCGAGCGTCACCGCCTCAATGAAATCAGCGGTTATAAACAACAAGCCCAAAGCAACCGTCATCCGCTCATCTTTTTTGAAGTGGAAGACAAAGAAGATATGTTTGATGCCCACAGTTATAATAAAGGTGGCGCGATTCTGCACATGCTTCGCAATTATGTAGGCGACGATGCTTTTTTTGCTTCGCTAAATCGTTATCTGACCAAAAATGAATACACGGATGTAGAAGCTCATGAGCTTCGACTGGCTTTTGAAGATGTGACAGGAGAGGATATGAATTGGTTTTTCAACCAATGGTTTTTTGATGGCGGACATCCAAGTCTGGTCATCGGACATGAATATGATGAACTGCGCAAAGAAGTGCGTGTGACTATAGAGCAAAATCAAGAAACAGAGAATAATGTAGCCGTGTATCAATTGCCGATTGCGATTGATGTGCATATCGGTAAAAGACCAGTTGAGCGTCATAATGTAATGGTGAATCAGCGCAAGCAAACCTTCACTTTTCCGGCTGGTGCCAAACCTGACCTGGTAAGTGTAGATGCCGACCGCATGTTGTTATGCGACCTAGAAGAACCCAATAAAACAGAGGCAGAATATGTATTTCAATACCATAATACGGGTCAATTTTGGGACAGAATAGGTGCATTGGATATGCTGAAAGACAGCAATAGCGATGCAGCGAAAGGCTTGTTCAAAGCTGCTGTTGATGATAAGCACTGGTCAGTACGCCGCTTTGCGATTAATAATTGCAGCAACTTACCAGATGTAGTGGATAAGCTGGCTGTTCTTGCAAAAGAAGATAAGTATTCGCAGGTACGCGCTGCTGCGCTTCGCGGGCTTGGAAAAATAGGCAATCCAAAATATGTATCTGCGGCTAAACATGCCATTGATAATGACGAAGCCTATCCTGTATTAGCTGCGGGACTGGACGCGCTCTATTCCTTAGATAAACTACAGGCGCTGGAATATGCTGCCAAACTCGAAAAGGAAAGCAACTCGACTATCCTTATAGCCATCGGCAATATGTATGCAGAAACAGGTGATGTAAAGCGCATGGCATTTTTTGAAAACAGTTGGGAGAAAATCAACGACTTTTCTGTATTCCCATTCTTTGAAGGCTATACAAAACTGCTAATAGCCGCCGATGCAGCAACCGCCAACTCTGGTGTGTCGAAGCTGAAAGCCGTGGCAACAGATGCTTCACAATTTCAGTGGCGCAGGCTGACTGCTTCCAAGTCTATCGTCGATTTTCGGACAGCCCTGCGCGAGCAATTGAGCGAGTGTGCAGAATCAGAGAAAGCAGGCTATGAAAGTAGAATCGCAGCTTTAACGCCTATATTAGAGGCTATAAAAAGCAAGGAAAAGAGTCCGCAATTATTGCGGTTTTATGAGCAGTTTTGATTGGTCGGTTTCGTAAACTTGCGGGCGAGCTTCGAGATAAGGGAGTTTGCTAAACCTAATTGAATTTCAAGGCAGAAAGGTTTAGCAAACTCGCAGCTCGCAAAGCTGACAGCGCAAGTTTACGAAACCTATTTGTCCATCCCTTCTTGACACATCCCAATCGCCTGCTCCATCATCTTTTTCACGTTCCATTTATCATCAGCAGGAACCATTAGGTTGTAATATATGCCATCGGTGATTTTTTTAGCCTCGCCATCCTCGTAGCGGGTGACGTTGAGATATTCGGGATTTCGGTTTGTCGGGTAAACGACGATAGCGTGGTAAAATCGTTTTTCTACACCCGCTTTTTCCATATTCGCCAAATCAAGTTCAATTTTTACCGTAAGTTCACCATCAAAATAATAACGATCGGTGAGGGTACAGGCTTCGTAGCTGACCGTCCAGGTTTGTCGGCTATTATACATGCCGGAGTAGTCGTTGGAATGTTGGCAAATTTTGTCCATGAGATTTTGGTACTCGGTCGTTTGTGCTTTAATAGTGCCAGCCGTCAAGCTGATCGTCAGTAAGAGGAACATCCATTTCATGTCCGTATAAAAGCAAAAGGCTTGCCATGCTATAAAAAACGTGCTTGACTTGTTCACTACAAAAGCATAACTTTACAATTATACAAGTCAAGCCATATTAACCACACAAGTGTAAAATACATTTCAACTGACTTTATGTCCTGCTCAAATCAGGAAGTATGCCATTTCGCCAGTTTTTTGGGGTAAAAATCCTATGGCATAGTAGTTGAATCGAAGAACTATCAGATATTTTTAGAATGATTAACCGGAGCGACCAATAAATGAAGAGCGTACTTATGAGCATGTTTGAAGATATTTTATTTCCAAGAAATTTTGATGAAGGTGTTGAATTTATGCCCTTATTCTCGATAGGAGAAGACGACGAGGACATGGATACTAACGTGGAATTTAGCGAATTACCTTTATTAGCCTTAAAAAATACAGTCCTTTTTCCAGGTATTGTAATTCCCATTACAGTAGGGCGCGACAAGTCTATCAAAGCTATTAATAAGGCTTATGACGAAGAGCGGATAATCGGCGTGGTATCGCAGCGGGATTCTAAGGTAGAAAACCCTCAAATTTCAGACTTATACGAAGTAGGAACACTGGCACGCATTATGAAATTACTCAAAATGCCTGACGGAACGATCACAGCTATCTTGCAGGGCTACCAGCGGATGAGCCTGGATAGTATTGTGAAAACAGATCCTTTTCTGGTGGCTGAAGTCGCCAAAATAGACGACATTCCACCTACAGACGACCGTGAATTTAAAGCATTATCGGCATCTATCCGCGATTTGGCACGGCAGATTATTCAGCTTTCGCCAAATATACCTTCCGAAGCGGCAGTTATTCTGAAAAATATTGACAACAGTTCTTTTCTGCTCAATTTTATTGCATCCAATCTGGGCGTAAAAATTGATGTGAAGCAATCCCTTTTGGAAATCAATGAAATGACCAAAAAAGCAGAGGTCATTCTGGAACACATGGACAGCGAGTTACAGTTGTTGGAATTGAGAGACCAAATTGAAAATAAAGTACGCGGTGATTTAGAAAAACAACAGCGCGATTATTTCCTGAATCAACAACTCAAAACCATTCAGGAAGAACTAGGGCAAGGGGGGAGTGAACAAGATGTCTTGGAACTCGAATTGCGTTCCAAAAAGAAAAAGTGGTCGAAGGAAGTCGGAGAAACCTTTGCAAAAGAAATCAAAAAACTACGCCGTATTAATCCAGCAGTAGCCGAGTATTCGGTCACAATCAATTATCTGGAATTGCTGCTAGATTTGCCGTGGAACGAATTTACAAAAGATAATTTTGACCTGAAAAAGGCAGAAAAAGTCTTAGACAAAGACCATTTTGGTTTAGAAAAAGTCAAAGAGCGCATCATTGAACATTTAGCAGTTTTAAAACTGAAAAATGATATGAAAGCTCCAATTATTTGTCTGGTCGGCCCGCCGGGTGTTGGTAAAACTTCATTGGGCAAATCAGTTGCCAAAGCCCTCAAACGCAAATACATCCGCATGTCGCTTGGTGGTCTGCATGATGAATCAGAAATACGCGGACATCGTAAGACCTACATTGGCGCGATGCCAGGGAGAATTATTCAGTCATTGAAAAAATCGAAGAGTTCCAATCCTGTTTTTATCCTGGATGAAATTGATAAAGTAGGGAAAGATTTTCGGGGCGACCCGTCTTCTGCTTTGCTGGAAGTACTGGATCCTGAGCAAAATTCAACCTTCCACGACAATTATCTGGAACTAGAATACGATTTATCTAAAGTGCTGTTTATTGCAACAGCCAATTCGCTTTCTACCATTCAACCTGCCTTACTGGACAGAATGGAAATTATCCATGTACATGGTTATTCATTAGAAGAAAAAGTAGAAATTGCGAAGCAACACCTTATCTCAAAACAAAGAGAAGACCATGGCTTGAAAGCCAAAGACATTCGGTTAAAACCGGAAATCATTGCACAAATCATTAAGCAATATACCCGCGAGTCAGGTGTACGTGAGTTGGATCGACGTATAGCAGGCATCATGCGAGGCACAGCTAAAAAAGTGGCGATGGAAGAGTCCTATAATGTGACGATTTCCAGTGCCGATTTATATGGACTGCTTGGGCCGACTCGTTATAATAATGAACGCTATGCCGAACCACAAATGCCCGGCGTGACAGTTGGACTAGCATGGACACAAGTAGGCGGAGATATTTTGTTTGTAGAAGCCAGTCTGAATAAAGGTAAAGGCAAAATGACCCTTACGGGAAATTTGGGCGATGTGATGAAAGAGTCGGCAACGACAGCATTAAGTTTTCTGAAAGCAAACAGCGAATCGCTGGGTCTGGACAACAAAATATTTGAAGAAAAAGACATCCACGTACACGTACCCGAAGGCGCGATACCCAAAGACGGTCCATCCGCCGGTATCACGATGCTGACGGCACTGACATCTGCTTTCACGGGGCGGTCAGTCAAGCCATATCTTGCTATGACGGGGGAGATTACCCTACGTGGTCGCGTCCTGCCTGTTGGCGGAATCAAGGAAAAGATTTTGGCAGCAAATCGAGCGGGCATCAAAGAAATTATTTTGTGCAAAGAGAACGAAAAGGACATCAAGGAAATCAAGGAAGAATATATCAAAGGACTGACGTTTCATTTTGTAGAGCGCATGAGTGAAGTGCTTGATGTAGCCTTGGAATTTTGATAGAAGGAGGATAGACCGCCTTCGGCTGCGAGAAGAGAGATCGCTTCGCTGCGAGAGGCGAGACCGCTTTGTTGAGGGACTGCCTTCGGCTGAGAGATGAGAGATGAGATTTTCAACACGTAGAACTGATTGATTTTCAAAAATTAACCGCCACTTTTATACGTAGGACTGAAGTCCTACGCTTTTGTGAAACATACGTAATTATTCGCAAAAGCGGCGGGTTTCAACCCGCCGTACATCTAGAATTTCGTCGGTTATTTAATGAAAATCAATAAGTACAGCTTCTAAAAATTGAACATAAAATGTAAATGGCGAGATGAATAAATGAGTGTATCATTTTTTGATTTCGTCATTTTTTATATCAGCTTGAATACCGTTTTATGTTAAAACTTCGTTAAGCGCGTTCGGGAGTATCAACGAACAAGGCTTTTTGGCCGTTCTTTTGCTAGTAAACACCAAATCCCTAAAGTCTTTTGAATTTTCCTTATATTTGAATTATGAAACAACTCATTATATTAATAGGCGTCTTGTTCATGGCAATTGGATTGTCCGCACAAAAAAAAGTGGATGATGATTTAGTCCAGGTATCTGGTATTGTGATGACAAGCGACAGCCTCGGCGGACTAGCTTACGCGACCATCGCTGTGAAAGAAACGTCAAGAGGAACTTATGCCAATTATGAAGGCTTTTTCTCCATCGTTGTCCGTAAAGGAGAAACGCTGATCTTCCAGTCAATTGGTTTTGAGCAGAAAGAATATGTGATTCCCAAAGACCACAAAGGCAATCGCCTCAGCATTGTACAATTGATGACTGCCGATTCTTACAACCTTCCTGAAACCGTTGTTTTTCCCTGGCCGAGCCGAGAGCATCTCCGCCTTGAATTTTTGGCACTTGATGTAACCAACCAACTAGAAGAGCGTGCTAAAGAAAATCTGGACCAACGTCAGCTAGCTGCTATAGGTGCGGCTATGGTGATGGACGGCAATGAAAATAATGACCTCTACCTTCGCAATCAGGCGCAAAAATTTTACCACATCGGACAAACACCCCCCATGCAGATTTTTAATGCTTTTGCTTGGGCAGAGTTTATCAAAGCCTGGAAGAATGGGGATTTCAAAAAGAAAAAAGACTGATGTAGTGACTGGTAATTAGTTGATTAGAGATTGGTTTGTACGCATTTTGCAAAGCAAAATGAATGTCGGAATGACTTAAATACTTGAAAACAACTATTGACCATGGACTATCGACCATCGACCCAAATACCTCATTCTTTAATTGTAACAATCCATAAAAAAATGTACTTTTGGCCTTTGTTTAAAACAACATTGGCAACATGAGCGATCAAATCAAGCATGAATGTGGCATTGCCCTCATTCGACTGCTTAAACCCCTCAATTATTACCAAAAAAAATACGGCACAGCCCTTTATGGACTGAACAAGCTATACCTGCTCATGCAAAAGCAACGCAACCGTGGGCAGGACGGGGCAGGAATCGCCACCGTAAAACTTGATGCCAAACCAGGCAAACGGTACATCAGCCGCCGGAGAAGCAATGAAACACAACCTATCCGCGATATTTTCGATCGTGTATATTCCAATTTTAATGACCTGCCATCCGAGCGATTAAAAGACTCAAAATGGCTGAAAGAAAACCTGCCTTACATGGGCGAGGTACTCATGGGGCATCTGCGTTATGGAACACATGGTGGCAACCTTATCGAATATTGCCATCCTGTCATGCGACAAAATAACTGGGTGAATCGCAACCTCATTATGGCAGGAAATTTCAATTTGATTAATGTGGATGAACTCTTCGGGCATCTGGTCAAATTGGGGCAAAGCCCAAAAGAAAAAACAGACACCGTCACCGTACTCGAAAAATTTGGTCATTTTCTCGATCAGGAAGTAGAATCTTTATTTGCTTATTACAAACAAAAAGAATCGTCCAACAAAGAAGTGGCGCGGCGGATTAACGAGCATATAGACGTCAAAAATATTATAAAACGTTCCATCAAAAAATTTGATGGAGGGTATGCAATGGCGGGAATTATGGGACATGGAGATGCTTTTGCTGTCCGCGACCCTAAAGGCATTCGCCCTGTTTATTATTATTGCAATGATGAAATTGTGGTGGTTGCCTCCGAACGTCCTGCCATACAAACTGCCTGTGATGTTTTGTATGAGGATGTGCAGGAACTCAAACCTGGAAAAGCACTCATTATTAAAAAGAACGGCAAGGTAAGTATCGAGCGCGTGTCCAAAAAAGTGCCACAACAATCCTGCACTTTCGAGCGCATTTATTTTTCGAGAGGTACCGATAAAGACATTTATGCAGAGCGAAAACAACTGGGAAGCCAACTCGCAGAAACAGTTTTGCAGACAGTGGATTACGATTTTGACAATACTGTTTTTTCTTTTGTTCCCAATACCGCTGAAGTCGCTTTTTATGGTATGATGAAAGGGGTAGAGGATTGCCTGAACAGCAGAAAAAAAGAGCAAATTTTGAACCTGGGCAAAAATCCTGACCCTAACGAACTGGAAAAAATACTCTCCCAGCGCGCCCGTATGGAAAAAATTGCAGTGAAAGACGTCAAACTGCGCACCTTTATATCCGAAGGAGCAACACGCGACGAACTTGTCTCTCATGTCTATGACGTGACTTACGGAATTGTGCGGAATGAAGTGGACACTTTGGTGCTGCTCGACGATTCTATTGTAAGAGGAACGACTTTACGACAAAGTATTCTGAAAATTGTAGCTCGACTGCGACCTAAGAAAATCGTTGTTGTTTCCTCCGCACCACAAATTCGATACCCTGATTGTTATGGTATTGACATGTCGCGGATGCAGGGTTTTGTTGCTTTCAAGGCATTGGTTGCCCTATTACAAGAAAGTGGACAGGAACACCTGCTCAACGAAACCTACAAACAATGCAAAGCTGAAATGGAACTTCCGGTCGAGAAAATGCAAAACAAGGTAGTTGCACTATATGGTTTGTTTCCTTATGAGGAAGTTTCGGCTAAAATTGCAGAAATTGTTTCACCAAAAGACATCAAGCCAGAAGTGCAAGTCATTTATCAGACCCTTGAAGGACTTCATCAGGCATGTACTGAACATGCTGGCGACTGGTATTTTTCAGGCAAATATCCTACACCTGGCGGCAATAAAGTCGTAAACCGTGCTTTTATGTTGTTTATGGAAGGGAAGAATGAGCGGGCGTATTGATGTATGAGAAGCCTTTTAGTAAACCCACACTTATCAGCAAGGCAGAAGAATATCGAATATTGATTCCGATGGCTATCGGAAAATATCGAAGTTAAAATACCAAACATGAATTATCCAGTATTTCTCCTCCATCAAAGAAGTGGTCTCTTTTCTTACCTCCAATTAAAATCTCTTCTCTGCTTTCTCCTCTTTAGCCTGAATATTCAGGCACAAGAAACCAAAAAATTTACTCAGGAATTTCGATTTGTAGATGGTATTTATACTAGTTTTGAAGCATTTCAACAAAATAAACCGGACTTGAGTTGGGACGAAATAGAAACAGAGCTTCACCTCGACAAAGCCGGGCATCTCATACGGGTAAGCGATGTAGCAGCTTTCGACCGAGAGACGATTTGGGGAATATCCCATCAGGGCATTCCGTATATCAACTTGACTAAAATTATCAAGGAAGAAAGCCTGACCTGGCAGGAAAGCGATCCATTGATTTTTGCCAATCTGCAATCGAGGGGGAAGTTGTGTTATTTTTATTATGAAGGTTATCGCAAAGTAAAAGTCCCTATCACCGTATATGAACCTGTGACTAAACGTCCATTACAAACTTCTTTCGTAGAGAACAAAGTACCTGTTGTCGTCAAAAAAATATTGCTGTTTGAAAATGGTGATATTATAGATTATCAATTGACCAATTTTATGGAACTCATTCAGGATGATCCGAAATTATGGAATACCTTGAATGACCTTTCAGAGCAAGAAGCCCGTGAAAAAATGTATAAAAGCCTATTTATCTATAATGACCGAAATACTGTGCAGATAAGCAATTAAACCTTGTTCTCTAACTCCCAAAAAACCACAAAGTCCAAAATCCCAACTTTCTATTATACCTCCCGTAAAATTCCTCCTGCGTCTATCATTAATGGAGTCACCGTAAATATTCGAGAAAAAACGAATATAACTGGTGCAGTAAAGTTGTCAAGTATTTATAAATCGAGGCACTAGTACAGCTTGGACAGGAGCTTTTATCCTTACCACAGCCTGCGGAGTAGGCAGCACCCTAGCATTCAGCAAAACTAGTATATATAACCTAATATTAATTTATAAGCTCACTAGCAGAACTTTTTAAAAAAAGCATCGTACACTATATAAGTAACCTAAATAAAGTCTAATACTCATCATCTGATTATGAAAAAATTTGTACTTAAAATCAACGCAGAAACACGCCAAAATTTTTCATCTGCTTACCTGATGCAACAGCTCACAGGTATATGGACGCAGACTGGAAAACAACGTTTACTACTTCCATTATTTTCGATGCTACTCATCAGCTCAACAATACTTGCATTGAGCGGAGTCGAAATGTATGCGAATACGACAGATGGATGCATTAATAAAGCAGACAATCTCCCCCTTTGGAGGGGGACTAAGGGGGTGGACTGCCAGACAGAGTCGAAAAACTCCACCTACTTCATAGACAAAGCGGTAAAAAACATAGCACCTTTCATCGAAGCCTCCAGTCAGGAATTTAAAAACACCTTCCAGCTCTTCTCCCACGGCAGACCTGGAGAACTATTCATAGAAGGTGAATGGAAAGATGCCGAACAAATAGCCAAGTGGTTGTCCACGCTTCTTGCCCTGAGCAAAGTCGAAGGGTCTCCAATACCCCAATACCCCAATACCCCAATACCCCAATATACTCATTTAAACATCTACGGCTGTGAATTTGCCAAAGGCAAAAAAGGAAAAACCGCTGTCTCTTATCTGGAGACGGCTCTTGCTGTTTCTATTGCGGCTTCAGATGATATTACTGGTATTGACGGCGATTGGGATTTGGAGGTTGGCAAACCGAATAACTCAATGGTATTCGAAGATTATGTTGGGAACTTACAAGTTTGTGATTGTACCGAAATGATTTACCTCAATGAAACAACAGGTGGCGGTTCGGTTCACAAGTACAGTATTGACCCCAATGACGGAAGCCTGACAGAAATATTAACAAATGGAAGTTTCTGGTATCCCGGAACCGGTGTTAGTGAAATGATTAAACCACACGGTCTTACCCCAGACTTAAATGGAAACATATATGTCGGTGAAAATACAGGCGGAGATGTCCGTAAATTAGACTGCCAGGGAAATATTGTACCTGCCGCAGATTATGAAATTGATAGGGGAGGGTTCAACTTCGCTAGCCTCGGAAATACAATATTTATCAATCCAGGGAACAGCACCGCGATAGAAGCTTATGACTTATGTACTCAACAATTGATTAATGAAGCCTGTTTGGACGGGATGGCTGCTTCTGCCGAGATTGACTGGGGCTTATCACTTGCACCCGATGGCACGTTATACGCTAGTGCTGGGTATGGAAACAACTATACAGGACCTAAAGTATGGAAGGTGACATCTGCTGATTTTGGTACTGGAAATTGTGTGAGTCCTTTTCTAGAGGCAGACCCAAGTGGTGTAGATCCCACTTTAGGAGACGCTTTTTTGCCTAATTCGGAGCTTAGAGGTATCGTAGTTGATACCGCTGGTTTTATTTATATCGTAGAACGTATTACTCCCAAAGATGCACGAATCCATAAGTATGATTCTAACGGGCAATGGTTAGATGCTACTCCTATTGATAATATTGCAGGAGACGGCGGATATGCTTCAGCGCAAGGTATAGTATATAGCGAGACTTCGGGATATTTGTACGTTTCTACTATTAGTAAAACAGACGATTGTGTCTCAATTATTGACCCCGTCACAATGGAGTATGTGGCAGTCGGCGTTCCATCACCAGGAGATGATTCTCAGGCAAAAGGAATTGCGATTAATAAAGAATGTTGTCCAACACAAAATAATATAACTATTGATACAACTATATGTAGTGCGAATATTACAGATTTTATATCCCTGCAAGAATTAATAAATTGTGAAGGAGTTATCTGCGAAGGGGTATGGGCGGAAAGTCCGGGTAATACACTAGCTTACGACGAGTGCAGTAATTCTGTTACACCTACTAATGCAGGTTGTAGTACTTTCACCAAAGCCTCGGATGGCATGGGCAATAATCCACAATGTGGGGCTTTCTCAATTACAGTGAATATTTGTATCGTTGAGCCTTCTACATCCCCCGAAATTGATATCACCGACAACGACTGTACAGTCGGCACACCAGGAGCTTTCACCGTTACCACACTTTGTGCTGCGGGTTCGACCTTAGAGTGGAGTACAGATAATGGCGCGACTTGGAATACCACAGTCCCTACTTATGATACTGCAAATGCTCAGACCGTCATCGCACGTTGTGTAGATGATGCGAATAATGCCTGTGTAAGTGCAGAAAGTGCGGCGGTGACTTCAAGCCCTACAATCTGTCCGACTTGTCCCGATCCCAATTGCTTTGGAATAAGCATTCAGCAAAACTAGGATGTGTACGCATGGGAAAAATATAAGTCCATTACCAAACTTTTTTAAAAAAGCATCGTACACTACATGAGTGACCTAAATAAAGTCTAATAATTCGGTAAGGAAAAAAAGCGACATCTTATCTCAATGCGACCAAACAAAGCAGATAAGTTGCCACTTTACTAAAAGTGATATAAAA
>CALFBH010000031.1 GCA_937951615.1 uncultured Saprospiraceae bacterium
AATTTGGAAAATGAAGAAGAAAAGTCGGCTGACGATGGTTGCTTATCCACACGTATGATGATTTACAGGATGACGAACTCCTGAATAAATTGAATCGTCAGACGACTCAGGTTGCTTTTAATTTGATGCGTTTGCCCTAATGGGCTGTTATTTTCACAAATTAAGTCCTAAATTTAAGCTATTATGATTTTTAGCATTCAAAAAAAATCTGGCACATTCAACATAAATAATTGAACAAAAACTAACATTATGACAAAATTATACACGACTATTATCCTCTGCCTACTCGCACTAAGCATACAGGCACAAACAACTGCCAGCGGCACTATCACACACGACGGCGGCCCACGTACCTACTCCCTTACCATCCCAACGAGCTATACAGGCAATGCGCCACTTCCGCTAGTACTGAACCTGCATGGAATAGGAACTGATGGCTCGATACAACGTGGTTATTCGCAATTTGACCCCGTAGCAGAAGCCAATGACTTCTTTGTCGTATATCCCAACGGATTGGATTTACAGTGGGACAGCGGTTTTGGTACAGGCGTGGATGATGTAGGTTTTTTGTCCGATCTTATTGACACCCTGAGTATGGCTTATAATATTGACCCGAACCGAGTCTATTCAACAGGGATGTCCAATGGTGGTTTTCAAAGTTATCAACTGGCTTGCGAGCTGAGTGATAAGATTGCTGCTATTGCTTCTGTCACTGGAGCTTTACCAGTCGTTGTCAATTTGGGCTGTAATCCCACACACCCGATGCCAGTGATGCAAATTCACGGAACCGCCGATGGCACTGTCCTTTACCTTGGTCAGTGGCCCAATTATTTCGGCGCATTAGCCGGTGTAGAAGAATGGGTTGCCAAAAATAATTGTAATCCGACACCTGACATCACCAATGTTCCCGACATCAATACGGCAGATAATTGTACCGCAAGTCGTTATTATTATACTGGTTGTGATGGTGGTGCAGAAGTGGAGTTGTATCGTGTAGATGGTGGCGGACACACTTGGCCCGGTACACCTATTGTTATTGGTGTGACCAATCAGGATTTTTCTGCTTCGGAGGTCATTTGGGAATTTTTCAATCGTTTTACACTGGATGGCTTATCTACCGCTGTTTCTTCTGTGGAAGATCAATTTTCTGTTCATCTTATGCCCAATCCAATAGCTGATTATTTAAACATCAACTGGACGGATGAAACTGTTCAGCATATTTCTATTCTAAATGTTGCTGGCAAAACTGTTTATCAGATTCGCCCGCAAAACGATGAGACCTTGAATATTTCAACAACAGACTGGACGCCTGGTCTTTATTTTATTCAATTAAAAACCAATAAAGGGATTGTCAGTAAGAAAGTGATTAAGCAGTAGCAGTGGGCAATGGCAGTATCAGTGGCAGTAATAACTAAATATTGCCACTGCAACTGACATTGATACTAATACTAATACTAATACTAAGCTTACTCCTTCTTCAGCTTATCGCGAAATTGTTTTTGAAACTTTTGCACTTTAGGATTCACCACATAGGCACAATAATTTTGGTTGGGATTGAGGTTAAAATAATCCTGATGAGAAGCCTCTGCGGGGTAGAACGTATCAAAATTCGTGATTTCTGTTATAATTGGATTTGCCCAATTGCCAGAAGCATTGGCAGCTTTTTTAGAGGCTGCTGCTGTTTCGCGCTGCTGTTCACTATGGTAAAAAATAGCCGAGCGATATTGCGTTCCTTTATCCGCCCCTTGTTGGTTGAGCGTCGTCGGGTCATGTGTATACCAGAATACTTCCAGTATATCTGCATACGAAATCACCTCTGGATTGAAAGTGAGTTGACAGACCTCTGCATGTCCGGTTGTTTCTGCACAAACGTCCCGATAGCTTGGGTTTTCTTCATGACCGCCCGAATAGCCCGAAACGACTGATTCGACGCCTTCCAAACGCTGAAAAACAGCTTCTACACACCAGAAACATCCGGCACCTAATGTTGCGACTTCCTGCATATCATTATGTTATTTTCTTATGAACAGAGTTGTAGGTTCAAACATCAAATTTAAAAATAAGTTTTATAATCTTTTTCATGTAAATGAAATTGGTGTAAATTAGCGACGCACTTGAGTAGAAATACTCCCGATAGCTATCGGGACAAATGTCAAATTCAAAATTCAAATACAAAAAACTATCTTGGACTTGGCGTTTAATTAGCAATAGATGAAGCATATTTTTCGCATGATGTTTAAAATTGAGGTATGAAAACGAAGCTCGTATTATGGGGACAAGATGAAAATGCAGTCAAAGTATTGATGGCGATTCAATTACGTTCTGAAGACAATCAGGTTGATGTTTGGAGTTTTCATGGTGAAGAAGCCACGAATGATTTACACAAGCAATTATTATATGAATGGCGTGAAGGCAAAGAAACGGCTTTCCCCGCAACTGGCTATCAGCACCACGAAGCTGAATTGACCGCTGCCGGAGCTATTCTGCCAGAAAATATTACCCCGGAAAAACAAGAATTGATTGACCGGGCTAAAACAGAATGGCACTTTGTCGTCTTATCTTCCAAGCTCAATACAGTCTATCAGTCTGAATTGGCTGACCTGGAAGAAAAGATAAACGCTATGGAGTCTTATCGTTCGGGTATGTGGGAAGAGTTGAAAACCTTTTGGGATAAAGTCAGAGGGCAAATGATAGAAGACAACCTGCTGCGCGATCATGCTAATTCATTGAAGCGACAGGTGAACGCGCTTTTTTCACGCCTGAAAGAATTGCGGTCTTCTCAGGAAGAAGAGTTTCAAATGGCCTCCCGAGAGCATGCCACCAAAATCATCAAAGATTTGGACGAAGTGGATGCCAGAATTAAAAAAGGAACATCTCTGCACCTGGTTTTTGAAGAATTAAAATCTATGCAGCGCGATTTTCGCAATGCTAAACTGACTCGTCCTGACCGCTCCAAATTGTGGGAACGTATTGATGGTGCCTTTAAAACACTCAAAGAAAAACGTTTTGGTGCTACTCAATCTGGCAATTCCCCATCTGACCGCCATCAGCACCGACTCACAGGACTAATAGAAGCTATAGACCGCATGAAAAAGTCTATACAGCGCGATAAAGATGACCTCCGTTTTCAGGACAGTAAAAAGAATAGTAGCAGTATCGGGCAATTGGAATCTCAGCTTTTAGATGCAAAAATCAAGATGATTGAGAGTCGCATGAAATCCAAGGAAGATAAGCTGGACAACATGAATAAAACGCGCGATCAGGTAGAAAAGCAGTTGGCACAAGCCCAAAGACGGCAGGAAGAGTTTGAACAAAAAGCAAAGGATAAAGCTGCCAGAGCAGAAAAAGCCGCTAAAGAAAATAAACCAGCTAAAGACGCTGACAAAAAACAAGACGAAGCCAAGTCAGAAAAAGCTGCTAAAGAAAACAAACCAACTGAAGACGCTGACAAAAAACAAGACGAAGCCAAGCCGGAAGATAAAGAAGCTGTCGCAAAAATAGCCGCAGCAGGTGCAGTTGTAGCTGGAGTAGTTGCCAAATCGGATGAAGAGGAATAAGTCCTCGGTCACCAGGCAAAACAAATATCCAAGGTTTTAAGTCGATGGTCAATAGTCCACGGTCGATGGCTGTTTATTAGTATTCAAGTCACTTCAGTTTTTCATTTTGCTTCGCAAAATACGTAAAAGCCTTGTAATTGGTTTAAGACAACTATCGACTATCGACCGTGGACTATGGACTATTTCAGCTTTAATTGCTGAAATTCACGAGCCAGTTCACGGGTAAATACCTGCGCTCCCTTGCCATTCAAATGGCCAACATCATAGGAGTTTGCCGTCGTATAAAATTGAGGATATTTTTGCGGCTTGCCCAAGTCGATTTTATCTATATTTAAAGCTTGATGCAAAGGCAGTACGCCCGTCGAGCGTGGCATTTTTATCAGAATCAACTGAATCCCTTTCTGTGCTGCTTTTTGATGTAAATCATTAATTTTTTTCAGGTTGGCTTTGCTTTTTAATGGCTTATTCTCTACTTCATATTCCTTTGCAATTTTTGTTGCCCGCCTAGTCAGTTTTGTGGTGTCAGCTTTGAATTGTTTGGAGCCTAGGATAAATTTATTCGTACTGTCTCCATGTATCATTTCATGATCTAGATTAGAATATCCATCTTGATGCCTTCCTAAAACATCAGGATGCGCAGATGTTTTATCATAGTATAAAGCTGGTTTCAGCATATTAATACGCAACAGCCGACTCAGATAACTCACCGTGTAATTAAATGAAAACATAGGTTTTCCATCTTCCCAATGACTAAGCGCAGACAGCCACCAATGCTCGGCATCTAAGCAGTACTTTGATCGCAAAGCATTCCGATTGACTGTTTCCAGATATTCAATCCCTCCCAATTCCAAGATAATATATTTAGTTTTGGGCGGTACTGTTTCTAAAAAATGGCTAAGAAAATGATAGGTTTCAGGTGGCTTAGTTGCGCTGTATCCCAAGTTGAAAGAATGTGTTTTCCCCTTGTTTAGGCTATCAAAAAGCGAAGGAACAATATGACGATATATTCGGCTAGAGCCAATAAAATACGTGTTGTACGCAAAATCAGTCTGCTCTATATGGTGCATTTTGGCACTCAGTCCTTCATTGCCCCAGTAAAACGGCAAGTGCCTATCCACCAAGGACAAAGGAATGAAAACTATTATTCCAAATAAAAACAGCCTGAATAGGAATTTCTTCACGAGTATTAGGACATGCCATTAGACTTTACTCAAAGCCTAATGCTTTTACCAAATCAACATACTCCTCCTCTACACATACCCTGACTAGTTTTTCGCGCGAGCACAACTCCTCTTTATCCGCACATCCATATCTTTTATTATTTGGCAATTTGCACAAACAACTTCCATTTTTACGCTTTGAGCAGGCGCATTTACCTGTTGTGCTAGTAATTCTGATTTTTAGTGGTTTTACGTCTTTTGTCGCCAGATATTCCCGAATATTATTCATTGGCGTGGTTTCCAGATTAGCGGAAGCTATAAAATTGTTTTTTTCCGCTTCATTATAACTAAGCCAAACGCCTTCTTCAGTACAGGCACTTAAAGAACAGATCAGAAAAATCCCTAGAACGAGTAAGGTCTGAATATATAGTTTCATAATACTTATTTTGTGTAAAACAAAAGGGGAATGAGTGAATGACAGAATGAATAAAATGAGAGCATTCATTCATTCTGCCATTCATTCATGCACTCATTATACCACAAGCTCACCTGCTTCTTTGTACAAAGGAAATTTTTCCATAAAAGCATTAATTTCCTTTTTAGTTTGTGCAATAAGTTGTTCATTTTCAGGATCAGATAAAACACCATCCACCCAATTTACAACCCGCATACAATCACTTGTATCCAGTCCACGAGTGGTGATAGCTGCTGTACCAATACGAATACCAGAAGTTACAAAAGGCGACTCTGTATCGAAAGGCACCATGTTTTTATTAATGGTGATATCTGCTTTTACCAGCGTATTCTCTGCTAGTTTCCCTGTAATCCCTTTAGAACGAAGATCAATCAACATCATGTGATTATCCGTTCCACCAGAAATAACTTTATAGCCTTTTTTCACAAAAGCCGCTGCCATCAAAGCTGCATTTTTGATAACTTGTTGTGAATAAGTTTTAAACTCAGGTTGCAAAGCCTCATGAAAAGCCACCGCTTTCGAAGCAATAACATGCTCTAAAGGTCCGCCCTGCATACCTGGAAACACGCCACTATTCAGAATACCCGCCATCTTGCGCAGCGTTCCTTTTTTTGTTTTCAAACCCCAGGGATTATCAAAATTTTCGCCCATCATAATCAATCCACCTCTTGGCCCGCGCAGGGTTTTGTGGGTAGTCGTGGTTACAATATGGCAATGCGGCATCGGGTCATTCAGCAAGCCAGAAGCAATCAGTCCTGCCGGATGCGCAATATCTGCCAACAGCAAAGCCCCTACTTTATCTGCAATTGCGCGAAAGCGTTTATAATCCCAGTCGCGCGAGTATGCCGAAGCACCACAGATAATCAGTTTCGGTTGTTCGCGCAAAGCAATTGCCTCCACTTTATCCATATCAATAAGCCCTGTATCTTCTTCGACACCATAGAAAGTCGGCTGATACACCTTACCCGAAAAATTGACCGGCGAGCCATGCGACAAATGCCCACCATGCGACAAATCAAAACCCAGTATTTTATCCCTCGGCTGCAAAACAGCGAGAAAAACAGCTGCATTGGCCTGCGCTCCGGAGTGAGGCTGCACATTGGCATAAGCCGCACCAAATAATTCTTTTGCTCGGTCTATTGCCAACTGCTCAATCTGGTCCACCACTTCGCATCCGCCATAATAACGTTTGCCTGGATAGCCTTCGGCATATTTGTTGGTCGGGCAGGTCCCCATCGTCCGCATTACTTGCCAACTGGCAAAATTTTCGGAAGCGATCAGTTCCAGCCCGCTGCGCTGGCGTTCTAGTTCTTTATTGAGGAGTTGTTGTATTTGTGTGTCTTGCATCGTTCTGATTTTTATTCCGATAAAGGTACAGGTTTTGTAAATAATAGTGGACGGATGCTGTCTTAATTTTGAATTTTGAATTTTCCTTTTTGGAATTTTACTTCTTCACCCACTTGAACCAAAATGGCAAATCATTTCGCTTAATGCGATAATACGGCACATTCTCCGCACCAAAGCTTTTATAAAATCGGGCAATAGAAGGAATGGCAGAACCTTCAAAATCGAGAACAGCAGGGCGTCCGGCATTGCTAAGGATAAGCACATCGATCAGGCGATGCATGGCACAACATTCCTTTCCGCGTGGTGTGGAAGCAGGTAGGAGGTTGATAATTTTACCATGTCCGACCAGAAAAAATGCGGCGGCGATTAATTCACCATCTTCCGCCTGAATACCTGACAAAAATCCTAGCCCTCTATGAAGCGCGTTGTATATGATGCGGTGTAGGGTGTGGTAAGAAGAGTCCTTCATATCTGGAATATTTTCGCCCTGATGTACACGAAACATTTCTACCAGTTTTTCCGGTTTTACAGAAGTGGTGAAGGTCAATTTTTGTTGTCCTGCTTTTTTAAGGCTTCTTTTCAGGTTTTTAGAATATTTGCTGCGAATCGTCTCATAATCTGTCGCCAGTGAAAGCTGATAATTGGGTCGTTCAAATACTTCAAAACCAACTGGTTTTGTTGTTTTATTTCTGGCATTTAGGTATATATCAACATAACGAAACTCTGGCGGGATGGCATTCAAAAAGGCCTGAATGCGTTTTTCTGACAAGATATGTATGGAAAATATGCCCAATTGCTGACAAAATTGCGGCTGAAAAAGTCGTTTATAACCCAGCAGCCTCTTATTCCAAATTAGTGGAAAGACCGACTCATAATCTCCTTCTATCAGTCCATCCCATTCTTCACAAACATTATCAAGATACCAGGTATAAGCATAATTAACTCCATTGCCTGCATAGTGGATACAGCTGTTCCACTTCTGTTGATTAATGTCCTTTCTTTTCACATAACGTATGTCCATATTTGCACTTCAACTATCATTAGTAGGAACATCTAAGTGACATCAATATAACGATTTTTTAACAAGTCTATTTTTATCTGTCCCTTACAATTTCAGAATATATCTTGTCACTTTTTATAGTTTTTTTTCGTTTTTCAGCACATTTATTCTTTGTATATTTCGGAGATTTTTGCGAGGAACAATATTTACACTTAAAATATATAGCTATAATCTGTGACAGATTTATTAAAATATATTTTTCTGTATTTTCGTGCTTTTGTAACAGCGTTTTAATAAATTGTATTGAAAATTGCAAAACAAAATTATCGACATGCAAACAAACTCAAACTTACGGAAAAATTAGGCGTCTGCAAAAGGTTAAAAATAAAATTACCTTAGTATTTCTCCCTTTACAAAACATACTTACTGTTTTGTACGTATATTCAAGTTAATTAAAAATCATAATGAAAAAAATACTTCATCTTTTGTAATTTCAGCCTTAAAAAAAACAGGTTATTTTTATTTAAAAAAGAAATAATATAAAAAGGAAACGGAATGAGCAATAAGAAAAACAACAATCAACCACCGCAATTGGCGTCCAATGATATTTCTACAATCCAAAACATACTTTTTGGGCAGCATATACAAGAGATAGAGAAGCATTTCAATAGTTTGGAAGGCCAAATTGGCAATACAAAAGACGAACAGGCAAAAAATCTCCAAGAATTAAAAAAACAAACCGACAGCCGCCTAGATGATTTGGAAAAAAAGTATGCTAAAAAAATTGAGGGACTGGAGGAAAAACTGGGACAACAAGTAGAAGCATTAGAACAACAAATTGCAAATGTTAGTAAATCTGACAAGCAAAATTTAGCTGCAATGTTACAACAACTTAGTGTGAGTCTAATCAAAGCAGAATAAAGTACTATAAAGTGTGACAGCCAACCTTGCATTCATGTTACTTTTACATTAAACAACGTCTGCATCCCATAACCATAAATTCGACCAGCTATGATGGATCATCAAGACAATGTCAACCAGCAATTAGCAATCATTCGTGATATACTCCTGCATGGAGATCGAGAAGAGATTAAAAAGATAAAGGGCATTATTGATAGCCGTGTAGAAATGGAGACGCGGATTCAGCCTATTATTGATGAAAATATCAGCCACATTAAAAAGAATTTCCCTGAAGTTTTCGGAAAGGAGGTGAGTCTGGAAGTCGAAAAGAAAATACTATTATCCAATGATTTGATTCTAACAGCTATATCTCCGCTGATGGGCAAAATGATTAAGAGATATATCACCATACAGTTTCAGGAATTAAAAGAAAGTATTGATCGATCGGTTAAAAATAATTTTTCTGCGAAACGTTACTATCATCTCCTTTTGTCTCGCGTATTTGGAATAAAGAGTAGTGAAATAATTTTAAGTGAATTAGATGCCTTCAAACCAGATATTAAGGATATATTTGTCATTCAGAGGAACTCAGGACTACTGATGGGTAGTTATTCGACAACCGAAATGGGAGATTCGGGCATATTCGGAGGTATGCTCACAGCAATTAAATCTTTTGGAGAAGACGTCTTCAAAAATTCAGGAGATGATGGACACGAGCTGGAAATGATAGAATACAACAGTTTTAAAATTTTCATGCAAAGTCATCACAATTATTACTTTGCAGTTGTCCTGAAAGGCACTTATAATTCATCGGAAAAAGATAAATTATCAAACCAATTAATTGCTTTTGCAGAAAAAGAAAAAAAATTAAATTTAAAAGACTTCACAGGAGATGACGTAAAGTATATTTCGGATCAACTCGGGAAGTTTTTCGCTTAGCAACAAATACATCTAAATGGATATTAGCAAAAAAATTATTCTTACGGGAAGTTTCGGTGTTGGTAAAACTTCTCTCTTTAGTCGCTTTATATACAGTGACTTCGACGATAGATACCTGACGACAATAGGCGTAAAAGTAGACAAAAAAACAATTGACATAAAAGAGCACAAACTTAATATGATGTTATGGGATATTGCTGGTGAAGTAGCACAGGATAAAGTTCCCTTATCATATTTTCTGGGTGCACATGGCATTATCTACGTCTTTGACCTTACTCGCCCAATGACTTATAATAATATCGGAACGGACATTGAATATCTAAAAGATATATTGCCTGAAGGAGTGGTGAAAGTAGTTGGAAATAAAAAAGATCTCGTAACACCAGAACACATTGAAAAAGTAATTTCCAGTCTTCCTATCATGTGTGATATTACAACGAGTGCAAAAACAGGTGAAAATGTAGAAGACCTATTCAAAAGTATGGGAGAAAATTTGGTATGACTTTTCTGGAGCGTTATAAATACAACTATTTTAGCCGCCATTCTCAACTCATATTATTCGACTTTAATGGTTACTTGATGGAGAGTTGTGACTCCCTTTTCTCCACACAGTCATTTGCCAATACATCTATGACGAGTTGGTTTCTATTTATGGAAAGTGTTTTTGAGTCCTTAAAAACACTAGAGATTGGGGAAAAGATAAAATTCAATGCTGTAGAACCCCAATTTTCTGCTCTTCCTGGTATCTATGATTTCGACTTTTTCATTCATTTATTGGACAAACAAAAAATTTGCTGCTGGGTCATCAACGATTGTACAGAACAGTATAAGCAATATCAAATAATGCAGCAGGAATCTAATGACTTGAAAATTATTCAGGAACATTTACACGCCGAAATACTCAAACTTCGCAGTACTTTAGAACCCACGCAAAAACCGCTACCTCAAACATCTAAACGTTTTCCTCAGGAACGATAAATATCTGCCATGTTAGAAACCGTGTACAAACTTATTTCGTACACATTCCTTAACACTTTCGCACATTTTTTCTACCTTGCCGCATATTTAGAATGCAAGAATGAATGAGTGACAAAATGAGTCTTTTTCCTCATTCTGCCATTAGTATAAAGCACACATTATGTCAAAAGTACGCGCAGCAATCACGGCAGTAAATGCCTGGACACCCGAATATATACTGACCAATGCCGAATTGGAAACGATGGTGGATACCAGCGACGAATGGATACGTACCCGTACAGGTATCCATCAGCGCCATATCCTAAAAGGTGAAGGACTGGGAACCTCACATATAGGCATACATGCGGTCAATGGTTTGTTAGAAAAAAAAGGAATTGCAGCTACGGAAATTGATTTGATAATTTGTGCCACAACAACTCCTGATATGATGTTTCCGGCTACCGCCAATATCATATCCGATGGTGTGGGTGCGACTAAAGCCTTTAGCTATGATATAAATGCTGCCTGTTCTGGCTTCCTATTCGCGCTCGAAACCGCTTCAAAATTTATCGAATCAGGTGCTTATAAAAAAGTCATTGTCGTAGGAGCAGATAAAATGTCTTCCATCATTGATTATACCGACCGAACAACCTGTATTATTTTTGGAGATGGCGGCGGCGCAGTCCTGCTCGAACCTTTAGAAGATGGGGATGGTATCCAAAACTCCAGCTTGCACACCGATGGTTCAGGAAAAGTTTATCTGCATCAAAAAGCGGGTGGCTCTGCAAAACCGGCAACTGCCGAAACCGTTGCGGCAAAAGAACATTTCGTTTTCCAGGATGGACGCCCCGTTTTTAAAGCAGCCGTAAAAGGTATGTCTTCTGCCATCAATACAGTTCTGGCGAAAAACAACTTAGCGGTCAATGACCTGGACTGGCTCATCCCCCACCAAGCTAATATTCGTATCCTGAAATCTGTGGCTAATATGATCGACATCGCTGAAGAAAAAGTGGTCATCAATATTGAACGATATGGCAATACAACGAGCGGTACTATTCCGATTTGCCTATGGGAATGGGAAGACAAATTCAAAAAGGGAGATAAAATAATGCTGTCGGCTTTTGGTGGTGGCTTTACCTGGGGCGCTTTGTACCTGACTTGGGCTTATTAGTGTATTGGTGATTGGTGATTGGTGATTGGTGATTGGTGATTGGTGATTGGTGATTGGTGATTGGTGATTTAGCTTATGATTTTTTTGTCATATTCCACAATACATTCATTGCTTTATCTTTATCTTTTGTATCTACAAAAATATGGTCGTGATAATATCCTGCGACGACATTACAGCTTATATTGTTTTTGCCCAATTCCGAAGAAAAGGCTGCCGTTAGACCAACAGCTTCTAAGGAAGAGTGAATATTTAAGCTAATCCAGGAGGCTATAAATTCAAAAGATAATCCTAACTGCACTGCATCTTTTTTCGATACAATCACCGTAATTCCTTCCTTTTCTTTTATCTCACAGATTGTGATTTCTCTTGGAATAGATGCTGTATTGGCTACTGTTGCAAAGACATACTCCCCTTCATTGAGAACAGGTTCCATGTTACTTATCAGTTTTTCTAAATCTGTTATGCCGGTTGTTTTTTTCATTTTTAATCTTTTTTCCTTATTGCCTTAATCAAGGCCACAACAGAAACAATTGTCCAGACACCTTCCAGTAATACAAAGGGATAATATTCCATTAATATGGAGGCAAGACAGGCAAGTGTTGCACCCACTAAATTCAGCAGAATATATCTAATATCAGCTGAATTTAGTTTGTTGTTTAGATTGAGAAAATAGGCCATCAATATCATTGATACTCCGATGAATCCTATTAAATCTATTGTCCCCATATTCTCAATTAAGAGCATGTTTAGATTATTCTGACGAGGTTCATTAAACTGACTTTACTCGGCACAAATTGGATAATTCGACAATCTCACACCATCTTTTTGTAATTCTTTAAGTGCATTTTTTGCAATCCATTTTGCAGATTTACGCTCAAATTTCAAAATTTCGTTAGCAACATCAATAGCCTTTTCATTCAAATCAATGTTTCGTTTTCCGATGTTTCGCAATGCCCAATTGACTGCTTTTTTGACATACAATCTTTCATCGTTTGCTTCCCGTTTTATAATTGGAAAGAATTGTTCAAATAATTCGTTTTCTGATTTTTTGTCCGCCATACAATAAGAAGCCAGCGTTGCAAAACCTGCTCTTTTTTCAAATTCAGGTTCTCTTTCAGTCCACTCTACTATTTTAGTTCGTGCAAATTTACTTTTAGAAAAAAGTCCCATGCTAAAACTATCGCAAATTTCCCAATTTTCAAATGTCTTGACCCATTTCTCCATTAATTGCTCGGTAACATCTTTGGGCTTAAACATTTTGCTACATAAAAGCCGACCTTCGTAAATTCCGCTGTCAAAAAGCTGTAAAGCAAGTTCATTATCTTGACCTATTTCTTTGGCTATCATTTTTAATTCCTTGTGGTAAATCCCCAAAGAATTATTTGATATGATACCAAATTTTTTCTCTTTGAAAATTACTTTTTCAGCATCTTTCAAGTCATGAAGACATGCTATGATTTCATTATAAGTCATTTATTTTTTTGCGTTGATTTCAATTGCTTGTTTGATATAGTAATTAATGACTTCTTCGTCCAACTCGGCTTTTTGAGGTAAAACTCTTATGGCTTTTCCTTTGCCTGTAAGTACCCCAAACTTATCCTCCATTTTTGCCCCTTTCAAGAATCCAAAATCAATTCCATAAGGCATAGTTCGCATGTGGCAAATCCCCCCTTTTTCATTTGAATAAGTCGTGATTCTTTCTTTTTTGGTTTCAACGATTCCTTTATATGAAAGTAATATATCTCTTGCTTTGAGAAATAGGTCTTTGTGCGCTGATTGTAAATCTTTGTCAAATTGCATCTTTGATTTTTTTCAACTATAGATTATATTTTAGCTTAGGAACGTTCGAAGAATAATTCCAGCATTTGATATGCTTAATTTGCCGCTGCCCTTCGTTGCTCATTCATTGCGTAGCTCGGCTATGCGCTTCATTCGCGCCTCGTTCAGCATCAAATTAAGCTATCTGAAATGTCGAACTTATTTTTTGAACGTTCCTTATTAATAAATCCCCCTCTGGAGAAGAGGACACAACATCCGCTTCATGCTTGGCTCTTCGTGCCGCATGAAGCCTTATTTATTGTGTGTAGTTTTCCTTTTTTCCATATTGCAATGTCTTCTATTAATTTATCAGCTTCTTGGATTTTAGAAGAATGGTTCCAGAAAGTATGGAACATTTCATCATATTTTATGAGAATTGTTTCGGTATTGAGTGCCTTTAAGTTTTCATTTAGCCTCAGTACTTGGTCTAATAACATTTCGTGCGTTCCAATGGTGATAAGTGTCTTTGGGAGTTTGACCAAGTTAGTTGAATTAAATCCAATTGGGTATTCATGTTGAATTTCTTTTTTGCTTACATAGGTGTTGTAACATTCCATCAAATAATCACCATCAGCAACATCTTTTTCTGAATTTGTTTGAATAGTCCCAGTTTTAGAAGTTGGTTCTACCCATGGTGAGATTAAAAAACAACCTTTTATTCTTGATTTATTAGCAGTCGTCATATTCCTAAAAACTGACAGCACCAATACCCCGCCTGCCGAGTCTCCACCCAAGTAGAATTTGTTGTCCTTATGCTCATTCAATATCGATTCTACAAGCTTGGAAGAAAATACATGAGCTTTAGGGTACTGTTCTTCTGGAGCAGTTGGATAGAAAGGAGCAAGTACTTCCGAGTTTGTACTTAAAGCCAATCTTGAAATAAATTCTATAATTACGTTTGGAGAACCTGTGACATATCCTCCACCGTGAAAGTATATCATCGAGTTTTTTATTTTACCATCTGTTTTTGGTGTAATCTTTAAATAACTTCTTCCCTCATTTTGTATTTTTTCAGCAACGAATTGATTTCTAAATTTTGCTTTGGGCTTATAATTATTCGACAACGATTTTAACCATGTTAGCCCGAACTTATTAGAGCTTAAAAGAGTATATCTTGTTGTAGCCCAAATCAACTCCGTTTGCAGATTCCAATTACTGACATGCTTTTTTCCCAAAAGACGTTTGCAAAGAACCTCAAGTATTTTAACTAAAACTCCAATTGTATACCTAAATACTTTCATCTTATTTTTTTAATTATACACAACGTTTCGTGCTTAGGACGGTGCAGCGCTTAGCAGCACTGACCGTTAAGAACCTTGTTGGGCAAAGTATTTTTAGTTTTATTAATCCTCCTTTTCTTTTGAAGCACGAAGTTTAGATACCGTATCAATTATTCTATCAGGAAGCTTTCCTTCAAAATATTCAAAAATTAAAGGATTGCCTGTCATAAAGTGACTTGTTAAATCAACCCAATCCTTTATTTCTATTTCCCCATTTAGTTTGAATAGTTTTCTTGATTTAGTCTTGATATGGGAATTGCTTTTTTGGTCATGATTAAAATCGGAATCTCTCCTTTGATAGTATTCTTCTTCTGTGTAAAGGTGAATTGCACCATCAAAATGTCGGAAAAACCCTGTCTCCATATCAAATTCTGAATGCACATATTTAGCTGGATAGTAGGGGATTCCATTGAGTTCAATGTTGACTTTATCAGTTTTGAATTCTTCCGATTGAAATACTTTAATATTTTCTTTAGTATACCATTTTATATCAAGAGAATATGTGCTGCCGAAAAAGAAATCAATGTGAAAAGGCTCTAAGTCAAGAGGTGGTCTGAGTTTAACAATTCCATCTTCTATAGTTGATATTTCTTCTTGAAACTTCGCTCCATACCATGTATCAAACTCCATGTACATGCTATCATCTACATTAATTCTGACCTTATTTGAGTCAAGTGCTATATATTTTTCTTTTTCGTCATGATTGAATGCCCAAAATATTTCAGTGAACCTTGGCGAAAAATTGCTGTATTCATTGTGACCACGCCTGAAATACCTATGTGCCATTGCCATATATTTATCGGAGTATAAATACCCCGAGACAAATTTTTTAATCTCAAACTGCTCATTTAAGGTTGCGAAATCTATCAGTCCTTCTTTGTCTTGCTCTAATGCATTATTCAGTTTATAAATTATGTCTGGGTGTTCAGCAACAATTCCTATAGTCTGGATATATTTAAAATTATTGTCACTTAGCACTATTCCAAAATTCTTGCAGTAAGTTTTGAATCCTTCAATCAATTCTGAATTTTTAGACATCATCTCTTTTTGCTCTTCAAGCTGCTGCTTCCTGTACTCTTCAAAAATTTTCTGTTGTTCTTTCAAAGTTCTGTCTTTTTTATTGTGCCCAACAACGGTTCGTATGATGCGGCGTAGCGGTGATTAACCGCTATGAACGTCATATACTTTTGTTAGCTTTTTGTTTTTATATGTCTAACTTATATATCCCCAATTTCATCTGTGCTTGTGTAGAAACATCTTCATCTTTCGAATTTGCAAGCTCTTTTATTCTTGGTAATAATTCTTTGACGTAATATTCATCAGTTAAATCCTTAGTAAAATATCTTGGATATCTTAAATGATGAATTGCATTTACCTGTCTTTTCACGTCATCAGAATATAATGCTTCTTTTATTGCACTAAGATTTGTCCAGTTATCTTGATTTAGTATCCACCAATCAGTAACATTATTGACTGAAGATTCTAATTTTTTGAAACTTTCTCTTTCAAAGTTCACTTCATGTTTTCCAGTTTTTACATATTCTTCATAGTTTTCTTTATGCAATTGAATTAAATCAGCATCCGTTATCGAGTTCTCTACAAAGCCAAAATTTTGAAAAGTTAACTCCTCAAATACCCATCCTGCTCTAATTGCAATCCAATCCAAATCGTATGGAATAAACCAACCATGCCCATAATACTTCGTTGCCCCAGGATAAATTAAATCACCAGTATTTTTCAACCTGACAAATCTCTTTTCTTCTTCCATCAAATCAATTAGGTAAGGGATTAATTCTTTGTCATATACCATTAATGAGTCTTTTGCCTTATGAACTATGCCCCATTCAGAATCAACAAACTGATCCAGATATTTTTTTAGATCCTCGGACGGTTCATTTGTTTTGATAAACGAACACCCGATATTTGTAATAAGTAAAAATATTATAACTAGCTTGTTCATTCTTTTGTAGTTTAATGAGAGCTAACTTGTTTATATCCGCACTCCGTACATTTCCATATCTACCGAAAAACCAATAGCAATTCAGGCATAACTGCAAATATACCAGCACATAACAAGTTTAAATTTAATAATATTAAAATAAAAAACAAGTACTTTTAAGCACTTAAAGCAGCTAATTTTCAGGCATTACAAAAAAAAATCGAATGCCAAAGTACTCATAAGCCACTTCAACATTCGATATTCCTCTATATTTCGTAAAGATACAAGTTGGTAAAAAGCAACAGAAATACTGCCATCCAACTCAAAATCAAACCAATCACTAATAACCAGTTTCCAATCACCAGTCACTACTTCGCTTCCAAAAACGGATAGCGATACTCTTTTGCTGGATTCAGATTTTCTTTCATCGTTCTAGGTGACAACCAGCGATATAAATTCAATACCGAACCAGCTTTGTCATTCGTACCTGATGCACGTCCTCCTCCAAATGGCTGTTGTCCGACGACTGCCCCAGTTGGTTTATCATTTATATAATAATTACCAGCTGCATTTCTCAGCCTCACATTTGTTGCAGCAATCACATCACGATCGGTGGCGAAGATTGCCCCAGTCAGAGCATAAGGAGAAGTACTGTCCACAATGTCCAGTGTTTTTTCGTAGTCTTTATCTTTATAAACATACACGGTCAGTACTGGTCCGAAAATTTCCTCGCACATGGTCGTGTAGTCTGGTTGATCCACTTCAATCAAAGTCGGCTCAATAAAGTAGCCTTTCGACTTATCGTATTTGCCTCCGGCAATAATTTTCGCGCCCTTATCCTTTTTCGCAGCAGCGATATAAGACGATATTTTGTCAAAAGCTCGTTCATCAATCACGGCGTTCACAAAATTGGTGAAATCTTCTGGCGTTCCCATTTTCATGCTTTTCATATCTGCCAGCACCTTCTTCTTAACTGCTGGCCAAAGACTTTCCGGCACATAAGCGCGGGAAGCTGCCGAGCATTTCTGCCCCTGATATTCATAAGCACCACGTACCATCGCGACAGCTAAAGCATCTGCATTGGCAGAAGGATGCGCCACGATAAAATCCTTACCGCCTGTCTCGCCTACAATGCGTGGATATGATTTGTATTTATCAATATTATTTCCGATCAATTTCCACATATAACGGAACGTCTGTGTACTTCCTGTAAAATGTAGCCCTGCAAAATCCGGGTGATTAAAAATAACATCTCCAGCTACTGGCCCATCTGTAAAAATCAGATTAATGACACCAGCAGGCAATCCAGCTTCCTGTAGGATTTCCATAATCACCATAGCAGAGTAAATCTGCGTTTCGGCAGGTTTCCAGATGACTGTATTGCCCAACATAGCGGGGGCGCAACACAGATTGGCAGCGATCGAAGTAAAATTGAAAGGCGATACCGCAAAAATAAAACCTTCTAATGGACGGTATTCCAAACGATTCCAGATGCCAGGCGAGCTTTCGGGCTGATCCGAATAAATCTGCGTCATAAATTCCACATTATAGCGGAAAAAATCTGCCATTTCACACACTGCATCAATCTCTGCCTGATAAGCATTTTTAGATTGCCCCAACATGGTCGCAGCATTCATTCTTGCCCGATAAGGACCCGTCAGCAAATCCGCAGCTTTCAAAAAGATCGCTGCCCGTTCTTGCCAGGGCATGAGTTCCCAGGCTTCTTTAGCATTCAGGGCCGCTTCTATAGCTTTTTTGACATGCTTGGTTTCTCCTTTACAATAGTGTCCTAAGACATGTTTCAAATCATGTGGAGGATGTATGGCGACCAGGTCTTTTGTTTCTACCGCCTGCCCGTTGATGTGCATAGGTATTTTGACCTTGGTTTTTTTCAAGTCTTTGAGTGCCGCTTTCAATTCCGCACGTTCCGGGCTACCGGGTGCATAACTTAAAACAGGTTCATTCATTGCTACAGGGGTCGAAAAAAAAGCGTTCATTATGTGATTTTATTATAAATTCAAGAATAACTGGACTTTGGACAAAAAGGGAATTAGGGTATTGGGAAATTAGGTTTAAAATTACAAAGTATTGATTATTAGGTGTTTATTTTTATTAAATAAAAAAGCATGTATTTTATTAATCTTTGTTAAAGATTAATAATCAAAATTTTGTCGAATACCCTAATTTCCTAATACCCCATTGTCCAAAGTCCAGAAGAATAAGTAATGGTCAAATTAAAATTGCCACTGAAACCTGCTCACAGGTCTATCTTAATGGCTTCAGGGATAAAAGGACTCGCATCTCCCCCACCTCGGATGATTTCCCTGACAATCGTGGAGCTGATGTGCGAATATTGTGGTTCACTGATTAAGAATACTGTTTCGAGTCCAGCTACAACAATTGCATTGAGTTGGGAAATCGTTTTTTCATAATCAAAATCAGACGCATTTCTCAAACCTCGCAGAAGGTACTTTGCATTTGATGCTTTACAAAAATGCGCTGTCAGCTTTTCATAATAAGCAATTTCCACTTTAGGTTCATCCTGAAATGTTTCTTCCAGCCATTCGAGTCGCTGCTCCAGAGAGAACAGATATTTTTTCTGCGAATTGACACCAATAGCCACTATGATTTTGTCAAATAAAGGCAAAGCCCGCTTGACCAGCGCAACGTGTCCCTGCGTAATCGGATCGAAAGATCCAGGAAACACAACAATATTTTGTATAGCCATAAAGCAAGTAATTAAATTTTGCCTCTAATATATGGAAAATCCAGCTACTTGGAGATGTTTTATCAAAACCAAATAGTCGACGACAATCACAGCCTGCAAAGCACAGCCTACCCAATACTTATTTGGAGCTGCTTTCCACAGAAATTGACAATAAGGAATGGTAAAAAAATAACTTCCTGATTTGATCTGTTTATTTTGGCACTGCACTTCGTTGCTGCATCAGTCACTATGCTTAGGCATAGCTCCTTCTTTGTGCCTCGTTCAGTACCAAAATAAATCACCTGAAATAGGGGACTTATTTTTTTACCATTCCTAAACTGGAAATCCAGAAAATTATTCTTCTTCTTCAGACGGCGGTGGTGTCGGTTTTGGACGTGGACGATAACGCCGATAAGGTTTCTCGTCTTTGCCGTATAAAAACCGGACAACAGTATTGGGATTGAAGGAAATTTCCTTAATGTGGCTGAGTTGTTCGGAACGCTGGGCTTCTGTGCCCGGCACTCGCATACAAAACAGTAAGATAGAAAGATCCGCAGCGAGTTCTACCTCTGCGCGTATCCAGTCTTCATTATGAGTACTGTCTCCTTGTAGGACAAGAATCATGTCCACGTTATTTACGATAAGTTGTTCCTTGATGTATGCTTTAATGGTGTAATAATCGTCAAAATCCTGCTCAGATTCGTGCATCATATAGACGTTATCACCCATTTTGCCTTTTCGATTCCACTTTTCAAATTTCTTCATCCAGTGAATCTCATTGTCAACACAACTTACAAATATTGATTTTGCCATAACTTAAAATGCTTAGTTCCCACTAATATTTAGGGGAAAACCAAAATGTGTAATGAACTGTAAGATAATAAGTGAGGTTTTGGTTTTTGATGAATGTTTTAATTATAAATAATTTTTTTTCAAAAATAGAAAAAGATTTATAATCTCGCAACCTTGTTGCTGATATATTTTTATCTTATGTAAAAAAGACGACAAAATTATAGCCTTCAAACACCCGACTAATCCACAACCATCGTTGCAGTGTCTAATTGTTGTTGTATCATATTTTCGGGCAAATCCCGATATTCGTATTCTTGTGTGCGCAGTTGTGGAGTAAAACCACCATCCCGAATAGCCTGCTGAATACCATCTGCTGTAAACCGGAAAGCTGCACCGGCTGCTGATACCACATTTTCCTCAATCATAATGCTACCAAAATCATTTGCACCAGCATGTAAACAAACTTGTGCGACTTCCTTACCGACTGTCAGCCAGGACGCTTGAATATTTTTAACATTGGGCAACATAATCCGGCTGAGTGCAATCATGCGAATGTACTCATCTCCGGTGACGGTGTTTCTTGCACGTTTGAGTTTTTTCAATAAGGTTCCCTCATCCTGAAATGGCCAAGGGATAAAAGCTAGAAAACCATTGGCGTCGGCAGGTTTTTCTGCTTGTACTTCGCGCAGCAGAACCAGATGTTCAAAACGTTCACGGTCTGTTTCTACATGCCCAAACATCATGGTAGCAGAAGTCGTGATATGGAGTTGATGTGCTGCCCGCATGACGTCGAGCCATTCCTGTCCACCACATTTTCCCTTTGAAATCAAACGACGGACTCGATCACTAAGTATTTCTGCACCTGCGCCAGGCAAAGAATCCAAGCCCGACTCTTTTAAAGCCCTTAATACCTCGGTATGCGTAGATTGTTCCAACTTGGTAATGTGCGCAATTTCTGGCGGACCTAAGGCGTGAAGTTTTAAATCGGGGTATAATTCTTTGAGTTCTTTGAACAAGTTACAATAATAATCCAGCCCTAGATCAGGATGATGTCCACCTTGTAATAAGAGTTGATTGCCTCCATACTTGAAGGTCTCGTCTATTTTTTTCTTATACTCCTCAATACTTGTCGTGTAAGCTTCCTCGTGTCCTGGTTTCCGAAAGAAATTACAGAATTTGCAATTGGCAATACAGACATTGGTTGTGTTTGAATTTCGGTCGATAATCCAAGTGACGACATTGCCGGGGACTTGTTTTTGTCGTAAGGCATTGGCCACATACATCAGTTCTGTTGTCGTTGCCTCTTTCCAGAGAAAGAGTGCTTCATCAACAGATAAAAATTCAAAATTGAGGGCGCGTTCTAGTAGATTGGTAACTTCCATGAGCTATTTTTTCTTACTTTTATAAACAAGATAGCTTTGGGATAGTTGCAAAAAGCGAGTTGGTTTATAAAGAAATTAATCGACCAATGTCCCGATATGCTCACCACGAATAATTCGTTGCAGATTACTCGGCTTATTAATATCAAAAACGATAATTGGGCGGTCATTTTCACGACAAAGTGTGAAGGCAGTCATGTCCATAACTTTCAAGCCGGATTTAATCACTTCATCAAAAGAAACCCGGTCGTAGCGAATTGCATCTGGATCAAGTTCCGGGTCGGCAGAATAAATGCCATCTACCCGAGTCCCTTTCAGGATAACGTCAGCATTGATTTCATTGGCACGAAGGGCAGCCGCTGAATCTGTTGTAAAATAAGGATTACCTGTGCCACCGCTGAATATAATCACCCGTTTTTTCTCCAGGTGACGAATTGCACGACGGCGAATATAAGGTTCTGCGATGCTGTCCATTTGTATGGCCGAAATCAATCTGGTAAAAACTCCATTATTTTCCAGTGTGCTTTGGAGTGCCATACCATTCATTACAGTTGCCAGCATTCCCATATAATCTCCCTGCACTCTTTCAATACCAGAACTTTCGGCTTGCAGACCACGATAAATATTGCCGCCGCCGATAACAATTGCCAGTTCTACCCCTTCGGCAACAACCTGCTTGATTTCGTCGGCATAATGCTGTAACATTTTAGGACTAATGCCATATTCCTGATCACCCATTAATGATTCACCACTGAGTTTGAGGAGGACACGCTTATATGGACTGGACATAATCTTTAATTTCTAAATTTGATATAAAAAAAGAGCGAATTAAAAATTCGCTCTTTTCAAAAATAATATTTCTTAACTGCCGAGTCCGACATGTCGAAATGCCGTAACGGTCAAGTCATTATCTATTCCTTTCAGATATGCACTGACAGTTTCTTTTCCGCTGCCTTTCACGTATTCCTGATTCAGCAATGTGCTTTCCTTGTAGAACTTATTCAAACGTCCCATCGCGATTTTATCTAACATCGCTTCAGGTTTGCCTTCATTTCTTGCCAGTTCTTTCCCGATTTCAATTTCTTTCTCCACTACTGACGTATCTACATCACCTTTATCTACTGCAATTGGATTCATCGCTGCTACTTGCATAGCTACATTTTTACCTGCATCTGCAAAATCGCCTGCTTTATTTAATCCAATCAAAACACCTCTTCTGTAGCCTGCATGGATGTAAGGTACAACCATATCTGATTCCAGATGCTCGTATTTTTTGACTTCTACTTTTTCTCCAATAACGCCCATGTATTCAGTTACTTTATCACCGATAGACACGCCGTTACCAAAATCAGTCGCTAATAAATCATCCAAAGAACTAGGAAACGCTTCCAGTGTAATGTCTGCTACTTTTTGTGCCAATGCAATAAAATCTGCATTCTTAGCGACAAAATCAGTTTCAGAACTTAGGTTGATAACGATTCCTTTAGTGCCATCACTAGAAGCCAGTGCAATGACTACGCCTTCTTTTGCATCACGATCAGCACGTTTAGCGGATAATTTCTGTCCTTTTTTGCGCAAAATATCTTTTGCAGCTTCGATATCTCCACCAGCTTCAGTAAGGGCTTTTTTACAGTCCATCATACCTGCTCCGGTTTCTCTACGTAGTGCTGCTACGTCTTTTGCTGAGATTTTAACGTCCATTTTTTATTAAAATTATTATAAAGTATTTAATATCAATTATTGCTAACAATAATCATCCAGAGAAAGTTCCTAATTTGATAGTAAACTTAACATTGAAGATTTTATTTAGCTTCTGCTTTTTTGCGTGCTTCTTTATTCTGCTTGCCTTCTGCTATTCCTTCTTTAATTGCATCGGTAATGTAGTTTACCAAAATCGTAATAGATTTAGCCGCATCATCATTTGCAGGAATAGGGAAATCAACAGAATTTGGATCAGAATTAGTATCTACTAGTCCGAAAGTACGCAAGCCAATTTTCTTAGCTTCTGCTAAAGCAATATGCTCATGGCTGATGTCCACTATAAAAATAGCAGATGGCAGGCGGTTTAGATTTGCGATACCGCTGAGTACTTTCTCCAATTTTATTTTCTCCCGCGTAATCATCAAACGTTCTTTTTTGGTCACGTTTGTCAATGTTCCGTCTTTGAGCATTTTATCGTAATGCTGCATTTTCTTAACGGATTTGCGGATGGTAGAGAAGTTGGTCATCATTCCTCCCAACCAACGTTCGGTCACATAAGGCATATTCACACTCTGTGCGGCTTCTGCTACGATAAGTCTTGCTTGCTTTTTAGTCGCAACAAACAAAATTTTCTTACCAGATTTTGCGATTTGACGCATAGCTTTTGCTGCGCGTTCCAGACATTCAGAGGTGCGATTGAGATCAATGATATGGATGCCTTTATGTTCCATGAAGATATAAGGCTGCATTTTCGGGTTCCACTTTTTCTTTAAGTGTCCGAAATGTACCCCCGCATCCAGCATTTCTTTATAATTCGGTGTCTGCATGATCAGATTTTATTATGACAGGCGATTAGCTGCTAAGCCAAAAGCTCCGTTTGTTTTTAATGAATAAGTAAACTCCAATAGTTTTTTGAACAAACGTATTAACGCTTGGAGAACTGGAAGCTCTTACGTGCTTTTGGTTTACCGTATTTCTTACGTTCGACTTCGCGAGCATCGCGCGTCATATATTTTTTGGTTTTCAGTGGAGAACGAAACTCCTCATTCACTTTGACCAATGCGCGGGAAATTCCCAGACGGGCAGCTTCTGCCTGTCCTTTAAAACCACCTCCGAAAACATTGATTTTTATATCGTATAAAGACTCTACCTCAATCACTTTCAAAGGATCGACAAGTGCCAATTGGATATGAGCCTGCGTAAAGTACTCTTTATAATCTTTTCCGTTCACGATAATATTACCGGAACCCTGCGAAAGATATATACGAGCGACTGACGCCTTTCTTCTGCCCAGTGCATTTATTACTTCCATATCAATTATGTATTATGATTCTAATTTCTGTGGTTTCTGGGCTCCATGTGGGTGCTCCTCACCAGCATAAACAAATAATTTCTTGTACATCTGGTTACCCAGTTTATTTTTAGGCAACATACCTTTAACGGCTTTTTCTACCAAGGCACGAGGTTTTTTTGCGACCAGTTGTTTTGCAGTAACGCTGCGTTGTCCTCCTGGATAACCTGTATAATGCAGATATTTTTTTGCATTCATTTTATCACCTGTCAGGCGAACTTTGTCTGCATTCAGCACAATAACATTATCGCCACAATCTACATGGGGCGTATAACTAGGCTTGTGCTTACCGCGCAATACGTGTGCAATTTGGCTACACATACGACCAAGCGGCTGATCTTCCGCATCGATTACCCACCAGGCATGTACGACGTCTTCCTTTCTGGCCGATTTTGTTTTATATAATTTAGCTTTCATCTTTACTTTTATAGAGGAGCCGGAAAATACAATTCACCAACTCTTTTATGATAAGATTTTGATTCAATTTGACCCCTTTTCGGGCAAACGGACTGCAAAGGTAATTTTCTTTAGTGGTTTAAACAAGGTTTCCTGAAAAAAAGTCTTTTTATTTTCCATAACTCCTTGATAAACAATCCGATTTTCGCACAAAAATTACCAACATTCTTGTTTTTATACTACATTGGGGACTAGACTTTGGACATTGGGGAATTAGGGTGAGGCTGTAATTTTTATAAAAAAAATAGCATTTTTATAAAGAATCATCTCTATATCTTACCATATATTAAAAGCCTAATACTCCATATTACAGGAATAATTAAAATGCTTTCAGTTATTTATATAGTTTTTTTTATTAAAATTGTATTTGTTTCTTGTAAAAAAAGTGTAAGAATTAGAGTACAATCTTCTTTACATTTGTAAAACAACGCCTATAGAATGTGTCTAAATCCCCATCATTACAATGTCACAATTTAGCCAAGATTCACATTATGAATAAGTGAAATAATTCCCTACACTTGTCTTTATAAACGTGGGATAACAACTGACAGAACCAATGCAACTATTCGTAGCCTTTATATTGTCTTGTGAATATTCCACTGCACATAAAAGAGGCAATATATAGTTCCGATGCCTAATTCTAAGCTTAAAAATCACGTAACGAGTATGTTAAACATTCAATTACAAAATCAGAGGATATTAGAAGCCTTGTCGAATTACGAGCCAATTACGTTAAAAGATTTGGATAGTGTGCGATTAATGAACCGACAAGACACAAAAATGGTCATCAAAACGGAACAGTTACCTGATGTTTTGCGTATGCTAGATAAAGATTACTTTGTCTTGGAGATTGATGGCAGACGGATTAGCTCTTATGAGTCTTTATACTACGATTATGCAACGTTGGGTTTATATATGCGCCATCATAATGGGCGTTCCAATCGCTATAAAATACGCTTCAGAAAATACATTGAGTCGAACATGTCTTTTTTGGAGGTCAAATTTAAATCTAATAAAAAAAGAACCATAAAAAAACGGATTCAAACGGATGATATAGAGTATAATTTAAAACCAAAGTCCATTGAATTTTTAAAAAAAATTACCCCACTTGATGTTGAAAAACTAGAGCCTTCTGTACTGATTTTCTATCGTCGCATTACACTTGCCAACAAAGATTTGACAGAGCGAGTGACCATTGATGTAAATCTCAGCTTTCAGAATTATTATCTCCGTGAAGTTGTCGAACATCCAGACATGGCAATCATAGAGGTCAAGCAGGAACGATTCAATAGAAAATCTCCTGCGGTGCAGGCTCTGCACCAGAGTAAAGTATATCCAATCAGACTCAGCAAATATTGTCTTGGAGTAATGACTTGTCTTGATAGTATCAAGCGCAATCAATTCAAGAAAAAAATGTTACAGTTAGCAAAAATCACGCAAAATGACGTTTATCGAAACATTGCCTCAATTGATTCTAGAAATCGTGTGGCTTAACACAGAATCTTTATCTAATTTATTGATCAAATTCGCTTTTGACATCGCTATGGTTTTCCTTATTGTTAAGGTCATCTACAGCAAAAACAACAATAAGCGAGATCATATTTTTACCTATTTTATTTTTAATATCCTAATCTTTTTCCTCTGCCACCTTATGATTAATGTGGAGCTGGGAATGGGATTTGCCTTTGGGCTATTTGCCTTGTTCTCGATTATGCGCTATCGTACGCAGACCATCAGTATCAAGGACATGACCTATCTGTTTTCGGTCGTTTGTATTGCAGTAATGAATGCAATGAACACGAACTCCTTAAGCATGGTAGAGCTGGTTTTCATTAACCTGACTATTGTAGCGGCTATTTTTATTCTGGAAAAAACATTTTTCAGCGAAAATATCATCTCCCGTAAAGTGGCTTATGAAAAAGTAGCTTTGGTACAGCCTCAGCATTATGATGAATTGAAAGCCGATCTTGAAGCTCGAATGGGTTTGAATATCAAAAAAATTGAAGTATATTCGGTCAATTATTTGAATGACAGTGCAGTATTATTCGTCCACTATAATGCGGACGAATATGCCAACCAATTAGAGAGCAAAGTCGATTTAGACGAACTGGATAAAGCACAATTCAATGGAACAACAGAAAGCAAATTAGAGGAAGCCATGATATGAAAGATACGCCTTTTGCTGTCCACCGTGTACTGGTCAGCTTTTTACTGGCAGGACTATTTTTTGTTTACCCGAACCAATTTCTATATGCTCAGATATATGATGCTGAACTATGGAAAGGTGTCGAACTGGAGAAAAGCATTGGAAAAAAGCTTGCCGTTTCGATAAAAGAGCAGGTTCGATTCGACAATAATGTTTCCCGCTTTAAATCCACTTTTATTAATACCAGTGTAAGTTGGCGCCTCAGTAAAGGTCTGAATCTCTCTGGAGGTTACCGCTTTACTATTCGTGAAAACAAATATAATCAACGCTGGTTTACTGACCTCGGCATAAAGCCTAAATCAATACACCCTCGCCTGGATTTGGGTATGCGTATCCGCTATCAGCAAGACTATGCTATTGGGTCTAGTGTCGAACGGGTTCTTCGACCAAAAGTCAGTTTAAAATACGATCGAAAAAAGAAAAAAGGAAAAAAGAAGCAGATCGACTTTCGTCCTTATGTTTCTGGTGAAGTCTTTTATGAAATATCCTATAAAGGCAATGAATTTAATAAATATCGCCTGTCTTCCGGCTTTTCTTATCCTTTGAGTAAACGCAATACCGTCCGACTTTCTTATACTTACCAACAAGAGTTTAATACAGCAAATCCAAAGTATTCCAGCATATTTGCCGCTGCTTTTACAATAGAATTACCAGGCTATAAATTTCCGAAACGAGAAAAGGTAAAGTTTGTACCGAGGGTGGTGAGGTGATTGGGTTGCGGGTTGATGAGTTGCGAGGTTGCGGGTTGCCGGTTGCGGGTTATTGAGTTTTTCAAAAGGAAAGGTCTTTACAAATCAGTGATTTTTGTAAAGACCTTGCACATAAGTCAATTAATAATTTAAAATTGTTTTGCAAAGCAAAATACTCGCCTATCAACCCATTACTAATCAACTAATCACTAAGATTGTGAGTCATACTGGATTCGAACCAGTGACCTCTGCCCTGTCAAGGCAGCGCTCTAAACCAACTGAGCTAATGACTCTTATTTTCGGGACGGCAAATTTAAGCCTTTTTTATTCAATTATCATAAGTTCGGGCGAATAAATTGACTTGATTAGAATTTATTTTAGTCTCCTTCCTCAGTCAAATCTGGTTTATCATTCCTCATTTATACATCATTCCTTTTCCAAAAGAAACCACAACGTTAATACATTATGGCAGATAAAGCCAAATTATTTAAATAATTTGGCTTTATCTCCATTTTTTAGCAACTTAGAGCCAAATTATCACAAATGAAACAAGGATTAATTGGCAGAACAAAAGAAATTCGAAAACTTCATGGCTATATAAAATCTCGTAAATCGGAGTTTGTTGCATTATATGGGCGGCGAAGAGTGGGTAAGACCTATCTTATCCGTCAGGTCTTCGATGGACAAATGACTTTTCACTTAACAGGCTTAGCCAATGTGGGTAAAAAAGCACAATTAACTCAATTCCACGCCGAATATTTAAAATATTTTCCGGAAAACGAAGGAATTACGCCGGCGGCGGATTGGTTTGGTGCTTTTCGCCAATTGATAGCTGCGCTAGAAGAAAAGAAATCCATTCAGAAAAAGGTCATTTTTTTAGATGAACTCCCCTGGCTAGATACTCGGGGATCTCATTTTTTATCCGGTCTGGAACATTTCTGGAACAGTTGGGCAAGTGCCAGAACAGATATTCTATTAATTGTTTGTGGTTCAGCTGCGAGCTGGATGATTAACAATTTATTGAATAATAGAGGAGGCTTACATAATCGGATAACTGCCAGAATTAAATTAGAACCATTTAACCTTTCAGAGACGGAGGCATTTCTCAAAGAAAAACAAATTATTTATAACCGATATCAAACGGTTTTGCTGTATATGGTTTTTGGTGGCGTCCCGTTTTATTTAGAGCAAATTGATAGTGGATTAAGTGCTATGCAGAATATTAATGAACTCTGCTTTGAAAGAAATGCGCCTTTCAGAACAGAGTATGATAATTTATATGCCTCCCTTTTCAACCAATCTGACCGGCATAAATCCGTAATCGAAGCACTATCCAGCAAAAAGAAAGGTTTAAGCAGAGAAGCCATTATCAAAACCACCAAATTATCAAATGGAGGAGGTTTATCTCGTATTTTAAAAGAATTAGAAGAAAGCAATTTCATTAGAAAATACCGTTCTTTTGGTAAAAAAGAAAAAGACAGCCTATATCAATTGACAGATCTGTACTCCCTTTTTTATTTGAATTTTATTAAAAAATCAAGTTCTGATGATGAATATTTCTGGACGAACGCATTAGAGTCGCCTCTTTTTAGAACATGGAGTGGTTATGCTTTTGAAATGGTTTGTCTGCACCACATATCCGCCATCAAAAACGCTTTGAGAATAGGCGGTATACAGACTTCTGTTGCTTCCTGGCATTCTGCTTCTGCCCAAATAGATTTATTAATTGACAGGAAAGATCAGGTCATTAATCTTTGCGAAATGAAATTTTCTATTCATCCTTACAGTATAGATAAAAAATATGCCGCAAACCTTCGTAATAAAATAGGGAGTTTTAAGACAGATACAGGTACAAAAAAAGCTATCTTTTTAACGCTAATTAGCACTTATGGTCTGGCGAATAATCAATATGCCGGTATGGTCCAAAATGATTTGGATATGGATGTCCTATTTGTAAATTAGGAATGTTTTTTAAAAATTTACGCTTGGGTTTGCATTTCCACATATTTCATCATTCCTTTCCAAAAGAAACCACCACCTCTCCTAGCGTACTGAACTCAACTTTAAACGAATCGCCTGGCTCTACTGCCGACATAGGTCCCATTGCGCCAGATAGGATGACTTGTCCTGCACGAAGGGGCTTGCCGAGTTCTGCCATTGTTTTGGCGAGCCAAAGTGTGGCATTCACTGGTGAACCAAGGCAGGCAAAACCTGTACCTTCCGATACTTTTTCACCATTTTTGTATAATACCATCGCTTCTTTGGTCACATCAAATTCCTTAAGTAGCATAGGTCGGTGTCCAATCACAAAATGACTGGCAGAAGCATTATCCGCAATGGTATCTGTGATGCGGATGTTCCAACCTTCTATCCGACTGCCCACAATCTCCAGTGAAGCCACTGCATAGTCAATCGCCGACAAAACATCTGCCACACCTATATCCGAAGAAGGCAAATCGCGTCCCAATACAAAAGCAATTTCGGCTTCTACTTTGGGTTGCATGACTGCTGTCCACGGAATTTCAGCCCCGTTCAAGACTTCCATTGTGTCAAACAAAAAACCATAATCTGGCTGATCTACCCCCAGTTGTTTTTGCACTGCAACGGAGGTCAGTCCAATTTTACTTCCTATAATTCGTTGTCCGGCTTCTAGGCGGAGCTGGGTATTGACTTCCTGTATAGCATAGGCAGTGGCGAGGTCAGTTTCTCCAATCAACTCGCGTATCGGTGAACAGGTTTGCCGGGTTTCAGTTGCCTGGCGGAGCTGTTGTGCAGCCATTTCTACTTCTCTTGTTGTTAACATGATTTTAGTATAAAATTCAAATTCAAACGCCAAATTCAAAAAACATTTGCAATGAATCGGTCATCTGGCTTTTAACTGGACTTTTAAGTAATGGGGCATAAATAATTTAATATTCTCCAAAAATACAGGAAAACGGCTTCAAATTTTCTATTTCATCCCGAAAAAGCTAAATTTGAATCCAAGATGTCATCTACCATTATCATATTACTCATCATTATCGGCTTTGTGACGCTGGTTTTGTTCATCATTACTTTGTTCCTGCCTTCTGCATGGACGATTGAAGAACAGACCATTATTGCTGCCAATCCTGCGGCTGTTTTTCCTTATATTAATGAATCTCGCCGTTGGCGAAGTTGGAGCATGTGGAGCAAAAAACAGGATGCTACGATTGAACTGACTTATAATGATATTGAAAAAGGATTAGGTGCTATACAACAATGGACCAGCTTGCAAGCTTCTGGTACGCTTACTATTGTGCAAAGCAATGACGATGAATCTATTCAATACCACCTAGATATTGATAAGCAAAATTTTATTGTCTATGGACAAATTTTACTCGCTCCAGTAGACCAAGCAACAAATGTTATCTGGACCAGCCGTAGTGAGTTCAATAGTTTTAATCCTTTACGGCGTCTTCAAAGTGCAGCTCTCCGACGAATGTTGTCCTATCAGATGAAAGCGGGCTTGTTGCAGCTTAGTGAGTTGGTGAAACGTTAAAATTGCCACCTATCCGACAATTACATTAAAATCACTTACAATAAGTACCTCAGGTCAATTATCTTTGTACACTCTAACAAATTGTGCAAAAACTAGGCTAATTATTATGAAACGTATTCATCTCCTATGGATTTTCGCAGTGCTATTTATAGTATCCTGCGGACAAACCCCAACTCCGTCTGCGGAAACTACTAAGGATAATACAACTGCTCCCAATACAGAAAAACGCATCGGTTCAGTTGACGAAAAATCATCCGATAAAAAAACAAAGTCAAAGGAACAGTTAATCTCTGGTGATTCCAAAACCCCTACTTTCTTTTCCCAATCCACCAACAAGATTGTTCGACTGGTCGCTGACGCCACTTCTTATGATAAAAAATTTGGCGAAAGCCACCGAGTATTAAAAATATACACTGGAGATAATGAGCAGGAAAAAGAACTCAAAAGCATCCTGCTTCCGGTCAATTCAAGTCCTGATTTTCGATATAGTTTTGCGGATGTCTATGCAGAAGGAGAACAGGAGTGGCTGCTGATTCAGGGCTATTATTTCTTTTTTGTGTATGATGTGGTCAATGACCATTTATCAGAAAAAATCTTTCCAGCTAAACCCAAAAATTTTGAAGGCGTAGATGCGCAATCTGGTAGTATTACTTCTTTGTTATTGGAAAACAATCAGGTGAAAGGCATGGCGCAGGATATTGGGCATTTTGCTATTGATATTGCAGATTTGAAAAGCCAGTTTAAATAAAAAAATTCAAATTCAAACGCCAAATTCAAAAACAACTCTATTATGTCATTATCCCGCATTTCCATATTCATTATAGTGCTTCTCTTTGCGACCTGCAAGAAAACAGAAGACGAAAGTCCCTTTATTCCAAGCAACCCTGACTCGGATTTTGAAGTGCCAACCATCACACCTTCTGGCGATGAGCAGTTTCTCAATATGGATTCAGACTATATTTTTGATCAGTCGAAACTGGCTACTTTTGAACTAAAAATACCTGGTTCTGCCCTAGCACAAATCAATGCAAATCCGGCTGCAGAACAATATGTGGAAGGCATGTTGATTTTTGAAGGCGATACCATTAGTCCGGTTGGAGTGAGGTATAAAGGCTCGATTGGTGCTTTTGTCAATTGTCTTTCTGGTTCTGACTGGGCAAATCCTTCTGGTCAAAAAATCTGCACCAAACTCTCCATGAAAGTCAAAATCAACTGGGATGGAGCAGATTATAAATTTTATGGCTTAAAAAAGCTTCAGTTTCATTCCCAAAATCAAGACAATTCTCAAATGCGGGAACGGCTAGGCTATTGGTTGTTTCGGGATATGGGTGTGCCTGCGCCACGCTCCGTTCATGCCCGACTGATGATTAATGGAAAATATTCTGGCTTATATGCACTGACCGAACAAATTGACGGTCGTTTTGCCAAGTATAATTTTGAAGATGATGATGGCAATTTATATAAAGAAATCTGGCCACTGAATATGAATGGGCAGCCTTTCTCTGAGCAAACTTATCTCAATCATTTGAAAACCAATGAGGACGAAAGCCCTTCGGCTGCGCTTATCAGAGATTTTGCACAGGAAATTGCCAATGCTTCACCTACTGATCTACAGGCTGTGATTGCCAATAGAATGGATATACAGGAAATTATTTCCTATGCCGTTGTGGACAGAACCATCAGACATGACGATGGTCCTTTTCACTGGTATTGCGGTGGAGGGAGTTGCTCCAGTCATAATTTTTATTGGTACGAAGAGCCGACTTTGGAAAAGCTACATCTGATTCCCTGGGATTTGGACAATGCTTTTGAAAACATCATATTCAATGCCAATCCAGTCACACCCATTGCCGATGCCTGGGGACAAATCACTGCCAATTGTGCGCCCTTTGAGCATGGTGCTTGGGGACTTGAACAGTGGTCGGCTTCTTGCGACAAACTGACGGGCGGATGGGCCAGTTTTGAAACAGAATATGAACAGATTTTATCGCAATTTAAAAATAACAGCCTCGCAGCAGCACAGATAAATGTCTTGTTAAGTGATTGGGAAAATCAGATTCGCGCTGCCACTCTGGAAGCAGAACAAACGCATGATGATGCGCTATCGGTCAGTAGGTGGGAAATTGCGCTTGGGCAGTTGAAAGGACAGCTTGATTATGCTCGGGATAATTGAGCGTCATTTTGAAATATAGAAAAACAAATTGCTTAAAAACACTTCATTATGCGTTGTTTTCTTCTAAATTTGTAACCTGTATAAATTTATTTGAAAACTTATAAAATGAACCTGCACAAGATACATATCAAAAATTATCGGGGCTTTGAAGATGTTGAATTTGAATTAAATTCTCATTTCAATGTGTTTATTGGCGATAATGGGGCAGGCAAGACTAGTTTTTTGGATGCTTGTGCAATGGCTCTCTCGCCGTTTCTTTCATCTTTTGGTGGTGTAGATATTAATCTTAAAAATAATATTCGCATTAAAATGATAGATGGACAACCTCGTCCACAACTTCCCTTTAGCTTAAATTTAGAAGGAAAATTGCTGGACAAACCTATTTCTTGGTATTTAAAAAAAACACGCCATGAAATAATATATCAAAGTAGTGGAAGATTAGAGCGTGATGGCAGTAATATGCTGAAATATAGTCGTGCAGGAGAAAGAATAAACTTCCCACTATTAGCTTATCATGGCACAGGCAGATTGTGGACACAACATGAACCTCCAAAATATACTGTACAGGAAGAAGGAATATTTGCAGGCTACAGAAACGGTCTTTCTGCCAAATCAGATAGTAAAGCCTTCATTTCTTGGTATAAAACCTATGAAGACGAAATTAGAAAATTTGACCGACCGGAAGACAAGGTATTTTTAAAAGTTTTAAATGAGACGATTACATCTTTTGTAGAACAATGGGAAGAGATTGCATACAGTTTCAGGCGGGATGAGTTAATTGGTTTTTATGTCAACGGAGATGGCGAAAGAAAAGAACTGTCTTTCAATCAACTGAGTGATGGATATAGAAATGTGATAGGCATGGTTGCCGATATTGCTTATAGATGCATCCAATTGAATCCACATTTAAAAGAAAATGTTATTAAGGAAACGGAAGGTATTGTATTGATAGATGAAATTGACTTACACCTGCATCCCAACTGGCAGCGACGTATTGTCAGCGACCTTAAAAATGCATTTCCAAAAGTTCAGTTTATTGCGACTACGCACTCTCCTTTTATTATTCAATCCCTTAAAAGCGAGGAATTGATTAATTTAGACACACCCGATACGCCTCCCGAAGCAGAGCCATATAAGTTGAGTATTGAAGACATCGCCGAAAGTGTTATGCACGTTGAAGGTGTTCCCCGCAGTGTACATTTTAATGAAATGGTTGGCGTAGCCGCAGAATATTATAATTTAATTAAGAATGGGGAAACGGAAAACGCAGAACAAATAGCTGCGCTTAGAGAACGTCTGACAGAACTGGAAGCACGCTATAGTGAAGATGCTGCCTTTGTAGCCCTGTTAAAAGCAGAAAGAGAAACCAGAGGACTATGAGACCTGTTACCAAATTAACTGCTGGAGAAAGTGTTGTTTTAATAGATGGCTCTACACACGCTATTCAGCCTGTGTATAAGCCCCACGGAACTGTTAAAGGTCCGCTTTCCGCAAATATAGGTGAATATTGTAGTTATTGTGAACAACCTAAACATGATAAAGCATTAGAAGTCGAACATATTCAGCCGGAAAGCTTACCCCAATATAAACACCTTCGATTTTCGTGGTCTAATTTTCTCCTTGCTTGTGGTAGATGTAATGGCAAGGACAACAAGACAAACAAAGACGTTGTATTTAGTAATATTCATTTACCACACCTGAACAACACTTTGTTGAGTATCGAATATGGTACGGGAGGATTTGTACAAGTTCATTCCGAACTCACGCCAGGTAGTGATGAATATAATAAAGCGATTAAGTTAATCAGTTTAGTTGGTTTAGATAAGCTTCCAGGACACCCTGGCTTGAATAAAGACAAGAGATGGCTAAGAAGAGATAATGCCTGGAAGTTGGCTACCCAATATGAATTAGAATACCAACAAGGAAAAGTGACGATAAAAACCATTATGGATTTAGCAAAAGGTTACGGTTTTTTCTCTGTCTGGTTTGGTGTATTTGAAGAACATCCAGAAGTGAGAAAAGCATTGATTGATAGTTTTCCTGGTACAACACTTAGTTGCTTTGATGCTGAAAATGGATATAACCCTATCCCTCGAAATCCTCCTGCAATTTAAATCAGTTCAAAAGCAGTTCTTAAATCGCAAACATAAAAAACCCTGATTTGAGGGATGACCATCCCTCAAATCAGGGTTTTGGGCTTCAAAATATGTTCAAAAAGCAAAACTAGAATTAATAAACAGCCCGCTTTCGCCCAAATCATTAAAACTATACTCAAAACTCAATCGGTAATTATTAAACAAAATGACATCGACTGCGGGTCCGTAGCCGAATATCCAGCGATTGTTTAGGCTGTTTCCTTCTTGATAAGTGGGTTCATTGATATAAGCCGTATCGAAATTTAGACGGAGAAATAATTTGAGATTCAAGTCTCTGAATTGGTAGGGAAACCATTTGAATAAAGGATAATCGCCTTCATGTATATTGAAGCGGAGGCTATTGAGAGCGAAGGCGAAATCTGTTCCATCAATCACATACAATTCAAAGCCACTGACAATATCTTGATCCCAGCCCAAGCCAGTATTATTGGCAAAAGACACTGCCCTGCGATTGAGGATGGTTTTGCCTTTGATGCGAGTAGCAAGAATGAGTTTTTGGGTCAGCTTGGTATATTTTTCTGCACCAAGCGAGAGAGACAGATTATCATATTCTTTAAAAATACCTAGTCCTTCTTTTTTCAAATTGCCAAACAATAAATAACCACCCTGCGGATAAATGTTATAAACACGTCGGTCGTATTGTGCATCATATTCTGCATAGAAAAACCGGATGCTTGTTCTGTCATCTAAAAAGTAATTGGCATTGAGGCTATCGAGTACCAATTGATTGACGGCATTGCGATGAAACTCCAATCGAAGCGCATTATACCATTCTATTTTTGGCCGATAAGTCAGCCGGACGCCAGTACGAAAACGCTTCAGTAAATTCCGTTCATCGACTGCCCGATGCCATTGAGTTTTATTGGCGATGGTGATGTATGGAATCGTTTTATTGGTCGAATAAAAAATGCCGCCACCTATGCCCCAGCGGTCTTTTTTGTCGAGGTAAGGATAGCTGTATTCGAGTTCTATATTTCGTGTAAAACCAAGATGTGCTTTGAGCCAAAGCGGATCGCGCCTGCCCGTCAGGTTATTATGTGAAAGTTTGAGTCCGTAATTTACCCGACTAAAATCACGATTTTGTTCTGTCCACCAGACATTAAAATTTCGTTCGGCCATAGCGAATACAATACCTGGAAAGATGTACCAGTTTTCCGTCAGTGTGATCAGTACATCGGAGGTTTTAGCGAGGCTGTCTGCTTTTGTGATTTTTGCTGCGTTGAATAAGCCCGTGCTCAGCAAGCGGTTTTCATTGGCTTCAAACTGAATTTCGCTAATCGTATCATTTTTCAAAAAATCGAGTTCTTTCAGAATGACTCTTTCCTGTGTCCGCTTATTTCCTGTGATGATAATATCCTGTACTAAAAAACTGTTTTGTGCAGATGCCGAAAGTCCAAAAAACAGTCCTATAATTAATCCAATACATTTACTTTTCAATCTCATTTACTCGTTTTTAGCAAAGTAATGAATAATTCTCAAATTTGAAATGCAAACTGTATCTTGCGTTTGGAATTTTTATTTTTGTAATTTTCAGCTCTTTAGTTGGTCAGGCTGGAAGCCTGAAATACTTTTTATGTCAGAAAACGATATTAGTCTCAATAAATTTATCAGCAGCACGGGGATATGTTCGCGGCGCGAAGCCGATAAATGGATTGATGCAGGCAGGGTAAAAATCAATGGTACGATTGCTAAAAAAGGCAATCGGGTTTTCGAGCATGACAAAGTAACCCTTGATGACGAACCTTTAAGAAATAAGCCACGTCCCATCTATATCGCGCTCAATAAACCACCTGGCATTACCTGTACCACCGATTTGCGAGACAAAGATAATATCATTGATTTTGTGGGTCATCCCAAAAGAATTTTCCCGATTGGCAGGCTCGACAAAGCCTCTTCAGGGCTGATTTTACTGACCAATGATGGAGATATTGTGAATCATGTTTTGCGGGTAGAAAATCGACATGAGAAAGTATATATCGTTACCGTCAATCGTCCGATCAATACGACATTCATCAAAAAAATGAGTAATGGGATTCCTATTTTAGGGACAGTGACACAAAAATGCGCTGTGCGAAAAATATCAAAATTTACCTTTGAAATTATTCTAACTCAGGGACTCAATCGCCAAATCAGAAGGATGTGTGAGTTTTTGAGTTACAAAGTCGTCACTTTGAAAAGGGTTCGCATTATGCATATTGAATTGGGGGATTTGAAAGTCGGGAAATGGCGAAATCTGACTGCGGAGGAGTTGAAGTTGCTAAACTAACGAACGTTTACTAAACCTCCGTAGGTTTAGTAAACGTTAGCAGGTTTAGTAAACGTTTTTTAACCTAAAAACATACTATGAAAACCAATTACTGGCAAAAATTCGAAGCGTCCAGTTTCTACCATATCTACAATAGGGGTATAAATGGTGAAAACCTATTTGTCTCCTATGAAAACAATAAATTTTTTCTTCAAAAATGGAAAGAACTCATTCTTCCATATTTCGATATTGCTGCTTACTGTTTAATTCCCAATCATTTTCATTTTCTGGCAAGGGTGAAACCCTATGACGGGATGATAGAAAAGACCATTAGTAGAGAATATACCATGAAAGCTCAAAAGTTTTTACAAAATGAAATCTCGTATAATGACTTTTTAGAAGACCAATTTAAGCGGCTTTTCACCTCTTATGTTTTGGCTTTTAATAAGCAACAGGGGCGTACAGGAAGCCTTTTTCAAAAACGTTTTAAGCGAATAATCGTAAAGGATGATCTCAAGTTTTGGTATTTGTTGGCTTACATTCATCACAATCCAATCCATCACAATTTTTGCGCTAATTACGAAAACTGGAAATTTAGTTCTTATCGTGCTTTTTTGTCCAATTCGCCTAGTTCGATTATAAGGGATGAATTGCTTGACCAACTGGAGGAAAATAATAGAGAACAAGCCATTCAACTATTTTTAGAACATCATCAAGACTTCAAAATGGACAAGGATATGGGAGATATTCAACTGGACTGAGTTTTGTGCACAATTTTCTAATGCAAAGGTTTACTGAACCACCGAACGTTTACTAAACCTCCGTAGGTTTAGTAAACGTTCGGTGGGAAATTGCCAATTGAGTTTATAAAAATCCTATTTTAATGAATCAAGCAAAGAAGAAAAAGATTCCAGTTGTTTATTGGAAAGAAGATTATAGTGTTAGTGTCATTTTACTAAAAAAGTCAGATTACTTAAAATATGAAGTAGAGTATTCAGATGAGCTTCAGGAAGTTCTTGGCAAATATTTTGATTGTGAATAATTGTGATTTCATTCATTTCGAACGTTTACTAAACCTCCGTAGGTTTAGTAAACGTTAGATGGGACAGCAGGCTCTGCCGCTCTCGATTCACCACAAGCCGCGTCACATCTGGACGCGAATAATGACCGGATGGGTCAAAATTCTGTCTTTCTTCCAATACTCGATTCACATCCAACGTGGCGACCAGGACATCTTCTGTATCTACTACAGGAGCTAATATCCACTGACCATCTGGACCAGCTATGCAGGAGCCGCCATTCGCCAGAACGGGTGGTGCAGCTTCCAATATGCGTTCTAGGTGTGGCGTGTCCGCTGGAAAATCTTCCCTACGCATCAGCCCCGATACAGAAATCACAAAAGATCGTGCTTCTAGGGCAATGAATCGGGTGATGTCTATTGTATTCCGCTCCATGCCTGGCCAAACTGCTACATGGACATTTTCGCCTAAACCGTATAAAGCCATTCGCGAAAGCGGCATCCAATTTTCCCAACAATTCAGTCCACCAAGCCTGAAATTATTTAGTGGATGTACTTTCAAGCCATGTCCATCTCCTGGCGACCAAGTGAGGCGTTCTTCATAAGTGGGTTGTAACTTTCTGTGTACCGACTGGATTGTCCCTGTTGGGTCAATATACACCAGAGAGCAATACACACTATGTCCTCCTCGATCTAATGGACGTTCTATAATACCCAGATAAACAGCAATTTCTCTCTGTTTTGCCAATGCACATACTTCATCCAATTCTCCTGATTCCAACTGGATCGCATTCCGAATATAATGGGCATGAATTTCTTTTTGCACCTTGTCATTGAACTTCGCGCCATCTGTCAGCGACAGCCAGAAAGGATAACCTGGCAATAAGCCTTCTCCAAAAATCACCAACTCGCAATGCCTGTCCGCTGCCATGCTGATGTAGGACTTTATTTTTTCTACTGTTTTGGGTTTGTTCAGCCATACCGGGGCAATCTGAGCCAATCCGACAGTGAGTTGATCTTTGTTTTTCATATTGTGAAATAAGTAATGGTAAAAAAATAACTTTCCGATTTGATGCGATTAATTTTTCGTTATACTTCGTTGCTCATTCATTGCGTAGCTAGGCTATGCGCTTCATTCACGCCTTGTCTAACAAAAAATTAATTCACCTAAAATGAGGAACTTATTTTTTGACCATTACTAAATGAATGAATTATTTTATTGTTATTAGACTTTCAAAACTACAAATCATTATTATATTTGTCGCTTGCCTTGTTTGCAATGGTACACTAGGCAGCTCTGACCTATAAATATACACACAAAACACTACATTTGGATACCGTTTATAAAATCATATACGACCTGAGCGAGTACGAGGAACTGGGTTATCTGCCCTCTGCTTTTGTGGCCAACACTAATGAGCAAGGCACGATGACTTATGTTGCTCACAAGGTACATGCACAAACTATAACTGATTATGGCTTGGAGCTTTCGCCGGAACGCCAGCAATTATTTGAAGTGATTGATTTATTGCAGATTAAAGCACTGGAAGAAAAATTTAATGGTAAAAGTAAGCGTAAAAAGAATATTCAGAAATTGATTATTGACAAGGACGTCAAGCGGACAATTGTCAAATATATTCATCGAAAACTGGGTGTTTTTCTAAGTCTGATAAAAAAACATCAGCTGCTGCTTTCCCTGAACACCAATCGCAAAGATTATATTCCTTCCAAGCAAATCAAAGCACTAGAATATCCCCTAACGCCGCAGCTTTTTTTTAAGCGGACTAAGGAACAAGATGTTTTGTATCGCCTGAGTTTTATGAGCAATAAGAGCTATTGGCGCATTACGCAGCGAGATGTGTTTGTGCTGTGCAATGAGCCGGGCTGGATAGTTGCCAATCGCGTACTCTGGGAGTTGCCAGCTATCAATGGGAATATGGTGAAGCCCTTTATCAAAAAGGATGAAATTCGTATTCCAAAACATTATACCAAGGAATATTTTCAAAAATTTATTCTGCGGGTAGCAGCACAAGCAGATATTGAAGCAGAGGGCTTTACGGTCATATCTAATGATAAACTGTCGGGCTGTGAAGTGACTTTTGCACAGAATTTTATGGATAAAACTTATGGACTTAGCTTGCATTTCAGGTATGACCAGCTTCGTTTTCATAAGAATGAAAGTACCTCACAGAAAACCGATTTGAAATTTGACACTAATGATGACATCATCATTTATCAATACCGTAGAAATTCCGCACAGGAGGAGGATTTTGTAAAAAAATTAAACAATTTTCCATTGCGTGAGCATCATGGATTATTTGTTCCGACTGATCTGAAATCCGAACCCAATTCCGACCAGGTGATGCAATGGCTGGTTGCGCAAAAAACAAATCTTGAGGCAGCAGGTTTTGAAGTGATTGACCCCAATCTGGAAGGCAAGCCCATTCTTTTGCAAACACCTGTTGTCGAACTCAATGTATCAAAAGACAAAGACTGGTTTGACCTACATGGCAATGTGACTGTAGGATCATTTACTTTCCCTTTTATAAAACTGGCGGAATATATCGGTTCAGGCAATCGGTTTTACCCGCTTCCTGACGGGCGTTTTTTCCTAATTCCTGAAGAGTGGATGGCGAAGTATGAAGAAATATTTCGCATGGGCAAATTGAATGACGAAGGTGTTCGGGTCATAAAAAGTCGATTTTCTGTTTTACAAAACTTAGAACTCGAACAGCAGGATTCACAATCTAAGAAAACCCTTTCGGGCAATTATAAACGTGTTCGGTATAAGCCGCCAGAAACATTAAAGGCAACTTTGCGACCTTATCAGTTGGAAGGTGTCAAGTGGTTGATTCATTTATATAAAAATGACCTCGGCGGCTGTCTGGCAGATGATATGGGACTGGGTAAAACCCTGCAAACCATTGCGGTATTATTATACGCCAAAGAACAAAAAGACAAAGCCAATCCATCTAGCAAGAAGCTGCCCAACGCCACACAATTCAACTTATTTGATGATGTGAGTCTGGATGGAAAGAATCCATTAAATGCTTTGATTGTCTTGCCGGCTTCACTGGTTTTCAACTGGAAAAACGAAATCAAAAAATACGCGCCAAGTCTAAGCGTGTATGCCCACACCGGCATACGTCGTTATCGTTCTGCATCTCATTTACAGGGTTTTGATGTTATTCTGACGACTTATCACACTGCGCTTAAAGATGTTGAGATGCTCAGACAAATAGAGTTTGAGTACATCATACTGGATGAAAGTCAGCAAATCAAAAACCGTGAATCCAAGATATTTGGAGCAGTGAATGATTTGGACGCCAAGCATAAAGTATCGCTGAGTGGTACACCGATAGAAAATTCTCTTTCGGATTTATGGTCACAAATGCAGTTTATCAACCCAGAATTATTGGGCAGTTTTCCTTTTTTCAAAAAAGAGTTTTTAAAGCCCATTGAAAAAATGCAAAATGAAGAAAAAAAGAATCGACTGCGGCGGCTGATTACCCCTTATCTCCTTCGTCGTACAAAAGAAGAAGTAGCGAAAGATTTGCCAGAGCTGACCCAAAAAGTATTTTATAGCGAAATGACTCCGCCACAGAAGAAAGTATATGAACGAGAAAAATCGACTGCTCGAAATTTCATTCTCGAAAATATAGTGAAAGGCAATCCAAAGTTCAATATGGTGGTACTAAAAACGCTATTGCGTTTGCGCCAGATTGCGAATCACCCTTCTTTGTATCTGGACGACTATGCTCATGGTTCAGGTAAATTTGATGATATCATTCACCACCTGGAAGTGCTAAAAAAAGGCGGACATAAAGCCCTGATTTTTTCTCAGTTTGTGAGTTATCTCGGCTTTTTTAAAGCTGCATTTGAGAAGGCTGGTTGGACTTATTCGATGTTAACGGGCGATATGAATGTCACAAAAAGAGAAGCAGCCATAAAAAACTTTCAGGAAAACAAGGATACGCAGTTTTTCTTAATTTCATTGAAAGCTGGAGGTACAGGACTCAACCTTACTTCTGCCGACTATGTGTTCATTGCCGATCCCTGGTGGAATCCTTCCGCTGAACGTCAGGCGATTGCGCGTGCTCATCGTATCGGGCAGACACAAAATGTTATTGCGATGAAATTCATTACCAAAGATACTATTGAGGAGAAAATTTTGAAATTGCAGGAAAAGAAAACCAAACTGGCAGAGGATATTATAGAGAATAGTGACAAAATACGGTTTGAAAAAGAAGACTTGGAGTTTTTACTCGAATAATTAAAGCTCGTAAACAACTAATTTTCAGCAATTTACCAGCATGAAACAAAAAAAAGCAACATTATTTACTCTAAAATGCAACAGAACGCAGGCACTTACGTAAAATTATGGCATAAGAATGACTTTAACGGAAGTCATTTTAATCCAACAATAAAGCACTAATCAATTGAGATGAAAGGTGTGACAAGCAACTTAGGAAGTTCGTTCTCCCTAAAAAAAGGAATCCACCCCGGTAAAACCCAACAAATACCAGGGCGGACTTCCATAGTGGGAACGGCAAATGGTGACCCACATGAGTTTGTGAATGCTAGAAGCGATACGAGGGAACGCTTTGCTTCTGGTGTATGCAAACTCTTTTTTTTAACACCTTACCGTAAGAGGGATTAACAAATAGAAAACAAAATCAACTTAACCCAAAATGTTTTCTTAGAAACTTAACAAATAATACTTCTTATATTGACTCGCCTTAGCGATTAATATTCAATTTTGGCACAATTCCTACTTTTAAAATTATGGAATCTACTCTGACAAAACCCAACGAATGCCAGAGCAGATATCCATAGTGGGAACGGCAAATGGTAAAATCTTTACCGGCTATCGAAGCGCCAAGCGCTACAATTACCTTTCATTACTTAATAAATATTGAGAAATCTTTATTCCTATTTTTTTCGTTTGTTATGGCTTAGTATTTAATTTTATTGAACACTGAACCGTAGTGAAAAATTCCAGTCAAAAATCTTCGTTTCTTGGATGATCGTATGATGGAAGACCAGAATTTTTCACTTTGTTCAGTTGAGATAAAAAGTTAAAATCATATAAATGTCCAATAGTACAAGCCATTTTTTACGCCGCTGATGCCGTTATTCTATATTGCTGGCATTTTTCAGCGACTAAGTTAATCACCCAGCTATCCGGGTTTTTAACGCCTTTATTATCTAATTGACTCAGCAACTCTAATATTGCTTCATACGCGATTATGCGTGCTGCGTCTCTATTAGTAAGCATTGATAAACAATACTTTGTAAGATCAGTATGACACTTATCATATAGTGTATGATATATTGGCCAATTGCTGATGGTGTTCTGCTGCCAAAGCAGATAATAGATTGAATTCTTGCTTTTCATAGTACCAATGTTTTTTCTCTTTTTGAGCGAAAGAGAAGTTAGTGAATATGATGTTTTCTGCTATAAAATCAATCAGTTTATAATAGGTCGAAGAATTAAAAAGCCCTTTTTATATCAACCTATATAAGCTAACTATTTTTCGTTTTTAGTCCTTTTGTTCTTAGAAAAAGCATGATGTTTCCTTCAGAATTCAGTGTCCGTCTTATCAATTAACTTGTATGAACTTTTCCTTTATGGAGGTCTTTCCTCCCGTTCACAATACAATAATCGGGGTATTTGAGGTAGGAAAAAAGTCCATTTAATTCCATTTCTCTCCCTTTATTTTGTACATTTACCAAAAGAAACATTTTTTATTATTTTTCACAATAATTTAATTTACAGTCTTTTACAAAATTGATTATAAACTAAATGAGTGAATTTTTCTCCCTATTTTTTTATAAAAAAATAACAATAAATGCATAAAAGTAAATTGATAAAACTTTTTCGCGGATTGTCTAGATCGGAGCTATTGGAGTTTGGAAGATACCTCAAAACCCCCTTTTTCAACAGGGATAAAAACCTACTGATACTCTATAATTACATCAAAAAGTATCACCCCAAATTAGATTCGGAAAAGCTTGATAAAGAACATTTTATAAAGAAAATAACTGGTGAGAAAGACACTAAAACCAGGAAGATACACGACTGGATGAGCGACCTGAGCAGCAAGTTGGAAGACTACCTTATACTCATAGAAACACGTAAAAAATCTTATACCAGAGATTTTTTATTGCTGGACGCAATGAAAGAAAGAAAAATAGATGAGCTATTCTTTCGCAATGTCAAAAACATCGGCAATAAGCTAGATAACTCTGTAGAACGGGATATGTTTTATTATTTTTATCAATGGCAACTCAAACATGAAGCCTTTTTTTATTCCAGTATTTCAAAAAAATATAAAGATGAAAAAGATATTGCTAAAACCATGGAGTACATCGACATGTTCTTCTGCGCCGTCAAATTGCGATATAGTGGGGAAATGGCGATCCAGGAATTGATTGTTTCTGATGAACATTCTATTGCTTTATTAGATGAAGTATTGCAGGAAATACAAAAACCAATTTATCAGGAGAACAAATTATTCGAAATTTATAAACTCACCCTTGAGCTTTTCTATGAAAAAAGAGATGAAACCTATAATAAACTAAAAAGCCTGGTTTTAAAACATCTCAACCTTGGAAACCATGATGAAAAACTCACTTTGCTCAATTTTTTGATGGTTCATGCTAATAAACGACTCGGTGAAGTCAGCCTGCAATACACCAAAGAACTATATGAACGATATACCCGAGAACTATTTGAACTTTATGTGTACAAAATAGAAAATGATCTCCTGTTGGAAGATGGTTATATTACCGGTGTTCATTTTTATAATATTATTTATCTGGCAACTACTCTTCAACGAGCAGAATGGTTAGAGAAATTTATTCACACCAACACCAAATACCTCAATGACAATATTAGAGAAAGTACAACCAATCTTGCCAATGCTTATCTGCATTTTGCTAAAAAAGAATACAGGCAATGTCTTTTAACCCTACTACAGATGGATAGTGCCTATTCCTTACAAACTCGAACCTTAGGCATTCAGTGCCATTACGAATTTGAAGCAGATTCAGAAGTCCTTACTTTAGAATGTAATAATTTCAATAAATACCTGAATCGAAATGAAAAATTCGCTGCCTTTAGAAAAGAGTACCCTAAAAATTTCATTCGATTTGTGAAAATGCTCATTGATGCACCTTATAAGAAAGATATGACTAAAGAAAAGCTCCATACCAAACTAAACAACACAAAAAGAATTTCTGCACGATACTGGCTGGATAATAAAATTGATGAACTGAGAATATAAGCGAAGTGAAAAAGTCGTCTCGACATAAGACGAGACGACTATATGCTCAAATTGTGTTCAAAAATAGAGTACGTATAAAACAAGCGCTTCAACCATAAAGCGTTTAATATTTTTATTCAAGTGTTACTTCGTGAACATCTATACCTGACTGTGTAGTTACTGTAACGGTATAATCTCCCGCTCCGAAAGTTGTACAGTCTATAATTAGTACTCTATTATTTGTAAATTCCTGACACATAGATACACCATTTTTCTGTACTAGAATAATCATATCAATATTGTAAGTAGCATTTAGTGTGCCCAAAGGTATTTTCGAGCGATTTGTCACCTTAATAGCACTTCTGCCCAATACTTCGGTCATACTGCCACCTCCATTGGGCGCAATGAGTTGAATTTCTTGTGTGTTGATGGAAATGTGATTAGCTGCAAATGCGAAAGTCGTAGCAGAAAGGATAAATAAACCACATAAAACTGTTTTAAAAGTAGCAATGAATTTCATAATTAAGCTGAATTTAGGGAATAATGTAAAAAGATTGTTTCCTGCCCAGCTTCCTCTTTCTTACCTTATTTTTATGATGTCGGAAAATAAATTAGCCTTTTTATAATACGACTGTAAAGTAAATAAAGAAACCTGAGCATTTAAATATGCCTATATCCAGCCCGCTTTTCAGTATAAATTTACCGAAAAGGACATGGGGATATATAGCGTTGTTCTTGTTTTTGTCTTGCTTTGAAGGGAATCTTCAAAGTCTTTTACATTTTAGGAAGGATGTCTTGTCGTGATATTGGAGACTTATAAAAATCTACCAGATGTACTTAGTCGGATCTCTCATCTCATTAGTTTTTTTGTGTAAGTAATTAATGCGTTTTAGTTTTATAAGTGTTTCATTTTGTCTGGTGTATATTTTTACGCCCTTATTCCCAACTTGTTTCATATTCAAGCAGTTTTTTTAACAAAATCCTACAAGTATTTAATTTACCTCCATTTGTCTTTCTGTATAAAATCTATTTGTATATAAAAAAATATTTTAATCAAAAAAACACAACGCACTAATTGCAATAACTTTACAAAGCACATAAATCCACCTATGAAAAATATTCATACATGAATTATCCTCATTAAACATTACAGTAAAAAAAATAAAATATTTTTTTCGCCTCCCTAGCTATAGCATAGAGCAACCTTTCCTGAGTAGTCTTTCCAGTTAATTCTGTCGGGTAATTAGGATGGTTTCATTGTTGAAATTGCTTCATTGCTATTGTTTTTTGCTGCGCAAAAAATCACAATAACAATTTAACAATCATAGCAATAGTACAATTTGCACCAAAACCTGACTCAAAAGGTGTAAAATTTAATTTACCCGACATTATTAACTGGAAGAACTACTGAGAGCGGATATACTTCTTATAAAGCTGGCAAAACCTTTCCGCTGACTTCCCCAAAACCAATGCGCAGTCCGTCTTTTTCACCAAAGCCGCGCAAAATCAACGTATCTCCATCCTGAAGAAATTTGCGTTCTTCGCCATCAGGCATGGGAATTGGCTTGGTGCCCTGCCAACAAAGTTCGAGCATAGACCCATAAGAGTCGGGTGTTGTGCCGCTGATTGTACCAGAGCCATACAGATCACCGACACTTAGATTGCAGCCATTCACGGTATGGTGAGCCAGTTGCTGACACATGTTCCAGTACATATACTTATAGTTGGAGTTGCTGATGCTGTGAGGCGCACTGCCTTCAATCTGTAGCAAAACTTCGAGCTTAATATTATATCGCTTATCGCCTTTGTATTGCAAATAAGGCAACACAACTGGGTCATCCTGAACTGGCCCACTAATACGAAAATGATCTAAAGCATCCAAGGTGACAATCCACGGCGACATAGAAGAAGCAAAACTTTTTCCCAGGAAAGGTCCAAGCGGCACATATTCCCATTTCTGAATATCCCGTGCCGACCAGTCATTAAACAAACACAGCCCAAAAATATAATCCTCCGCTTCTTCGGTCGAAACAGATGCGCCCAACTTAGATGATTTGCCAACTACAAAAGCCATTTCCAATTCAAAATCCAACAACTTACATGGGCCGTATACAGGCATATCCGCTCCCTTTGGCATTTGCTGCCCCTTGGGACGATGTATCGGCGTACCCGATACCACAATAGAGGAAGCCCGCCCATGATAGCCTACAGGCAGGTGCAGCCAATTGGGCATTAGTGCATTTGCAGGGTCACGAAACATGGTTCCTATATTAGTCGCATGTTCGCGACTCGAATAAAAATCGGTATAATCACCAACTTCTACCGGCATTAGATTTTGAACATCATCTATAGGGTATAAAATCTGTGCCTTATGATCTGCATGATCTCGTAGTTCAGCATTGTCTTGCTGAAAAATAGTTGAAATACGGTCGCGTACTGCACGGGTAGTTTCTTTGCCCAATGCCATAAAGTCATTAATAACAGACAGATAAAAAACCGACTTATCCAAAGACAAATTATCTAAATAACCCAATTCTGATAAAGCAGACAAATCAATCACAGTATCTCCAATAATCGTTGCCATGCGTGGCTGTCCCCGTCCTATTTTCACAATACCAAAAGGAATATTCTGAATCGGAAAATCAGTATTTGCCGGAGTTTCAATCCAGGATTTCAGGGAAGGATTATTTGCTGCTATCATGATGTGTTTGTTTTATTTTTTAATGAAGGCAAATGTACGATTTTTTTGAATCTCATGTATCGTTTGCTGCTTCCTTCCGTATATAGTTAGTGCTTTCAGTACTAAGTTTTAGTGCATATTAGCAAAATAGGAAAATATCGAATATCGAACAGATGAATATCGAATATCGAAGTATTAGTTAAGATGAATGATGAACATTTAGAAAGGAAGAAATGTCAAGTAAAACTGGAATACTAAGGTGAATTGGATGGCAAAACACTTCGATATTCGGTGTTCGATATTCGTTATTCGACATTCAAAATGTACTGATTTATTTAGTGCCTTCGTTTGTAAACAAATTCTATATTTTTTATCCCATTTTTTAGATAAAATGATTTTCTAATGACACTTAAAATTTGCATTAATTAGTATAAATACCTATTTTTGTTTTGCAAAAAACACTTATTTCTTAATAAAATTTTAATATTTATTTGAAAAACAAAATTCTACTCACATTCAATTAAGCAAATTCATCTAAACACCACTTTCAATTTAAATCGCTGATTTATTATAAATCGCCTTTTAAATTTGGCGTTTGAATTTGCATTTACTTAATTATTTTAAACCATTAAATAGATTGTATGAGTAGTACAACACGCTTCAGCAGTGTTAGCATCAATGTTTCTGTAGAGACCGTATGGGATCATGTCATCGAAACAATTCTTCATCCAGATCTTTATTTGCCAGGTGTCAAAGAATTTAGAATTTTACGACAAACCGGACAAGAAATTGTTCGATACATGAAAACAGCCGTCGGAGAGATCATCGAAAAAATCACTATTGACGTCCAAAAATCGGAGATTACTTTTAAATTGCTCCAACATCCAGTGCTCACTGGTAGCCTCGTCAATAAGATTGCCCCCGTTCCTCGTAACAAAAATGCCGCTTTACTGACAATCGTCAAAAGATGGCAGGCTAAAGACCCTCACCAAAATGTTACAGATGATGTACTCAGTCCAAAACAGGAAGTTATGCTGACTAAGCACCAATTGGAAAGCTAAACTGCCACACACACTACGAGAAAAAAATAAGCCTTCCCGAATTCGGGAAGGCTTATTTTTTTCTTATATCAGACTTCGAAATCCAATATTTCTCTGTCCGGTATTCGATATTTTTTTCAATTTCCGCCTTTCTTACCTTTTCCTAAACGTGGTTTTTTCACTTCAGGTGTAGATATTGTCGTTGTAGTACCATTAGGCGTTGTTATAGTAGTTGTCGCAGGCTTACTATCTCCTTTACCCAGTGCTGGTTTTGTCGTAGTAATTGTCGTGCCGGTACTCGTACTTGCACTTCCTTTGCCCAAACTTGGTGCAGACGGCGTAGTCACAGTTGTTGTTGTGGTTGTAGTCGTCGGAATCGTTGTTGTGGTGGTGGTCGTTGAAGGCGGCGTATACGTATCCGAGTAAGTTGTTGTCGGTGCAGGCGTTGGTGCTGGTGTTGGTTTTGGAGAAGGCTTCTTAGGCTTAGTCGGTTTTCTTGGTTTGGAAGCAGTCGATTTAGCCATTGTCATAGCAATAGAATCTACTTCATAAATAGCGAGTTGAAGCGCGTATTCGCGACATTCCGTTTCTTTATCTGTACGAAATTTGGCGACGTTTTCTTCTACCATAGCCAGAATATTAGCTTTCTGTTTTGCAACAGCACTGTCTTCTTTTTCAAAAGACATGAATGCCAGCAAACAAGCTGCTCCGGCGAGGACAGTCAATAATATTTGTTTCATAATATTGTTATTTTTAAATGAATTTCTAAAGGTGAATATTTTTCAAGCCAGAAAAGTCTTATTACTTATTCTTTCCCGATAATTATCGGATAAACCTAATTAGTTTTTATCTTCTGCCTGTTCAGCAAGAATAGAATCGCGGGCTGAAGCAACGAGATTAGGAAGTCTACTCTCACATTCTTCGTCTAATACAACATTCAGAGAATCTATCTCCAAGGCAGTCAGTTGATCTACTCTTTGGGCAAATTCAGCTTCTGTTAGCGTAGCCGGACCTTGCTTGCAGCTTTCAAAAACTACAAAAAGGATGGCAACAGCGAGCAAGGATAAAATCGTTTTTTTCATATCAAGTTGGTTTTACGTTTTGAAAATTGGCTAATTAGTCATTAACTTTATATAAGACGAACGAAAATACCCTTTGTTACACTATTTTTAAGCATTCCGCCCGTTTTTTTGCGAATATATTACAAATGAGATGCCAGTTCACATAGTTTAACTATTTTTTTAAATTTAAATTCATGAAAGTACCCGTTCTCATCATAGGAGCAGGTCCCACCGGACTCAGTATGGCAGCTTACCTCAGCAGGTTCGGCATCGCTTATCGAATCATTGATAAAAAAGCAGGCCCGTCCATCCATTCCAAAGCACTCGGCGTTCAGGCACGTACACTGGAAATTTTCGACTGGCTTGGTATCGCGGAAGAAGCGACCAGACAAGGCTATCCTGTACAAAACCTTGCTCCACATTTTGCCGGACGCCGCATATTTACCTTGCGCATGGACAACCTCGGACAAGGCGAAAGTCCATTTCCTTATGTCCTTATCTTAGAACAAAATAAAACAGAAAACCTACTGATCGACTACCTCAAAACACAGCAACAACAAATCGAATGGGATACAGCACTCTTGTCTTTACAGCAAGATGAAAACGGTGTCAAAGCCCGCATCAAGACACCCACTGGCGAAGAAGTGATAGAAGCCGACTGGCTCATTGGAGCAGATGGTGCCAGCAGTCCTGTGCGACACGAATTGGGCATCCCATTTGAAGGCGGAACCTATGAGCATTTATTCCTGCTTGCCGATGCAAAGCTCACTGGTGATTTCGATAATAAAAGTATTCACATCCATTCCAAAGGCAACACTTTTCTAGGTATTTTTCCGATGACAGGCGACCATCGTACCCGTGTGATAGGCATTGTGCCAGAGGAATTGCAGGACAAAAAAGACCTCAGTTTTGATGACCTGCGAAATTATTTTGAAAATTATTTTGATCTGGATATCAAACTCTCTGACTCGCGCTGGTTTTCGGTCTACAAACTGCATCACCGTTGCGTGGATGAGTTTCGGTCAGGACGCTGTTTTCTAGCTGGTGACTCGGCACACATCCATAGTCCGGCTGGTGGGCAAGGCATGAATACCGGCATTCAGGATGCCTGGAATCTTGCCTGGAAACTGGCACTTGTCATCCAAAACCAAGCTTCCGAAAAGCTATTGGACAGCTATAATGAAGAACGCCTGCCCAATGCTCGCTTTTTACTAAAATCTACCGACCGCCTCTTTGAAAGCATTGTCACTTCGAGCCGGTCGGGACGACTATTTCGACAATACATTTTCCCTCACGTCATGGGTTTTGCCACCAAGTTCCGAAAACTTCGACTGGCTATCTTTCGACGTTTTTCACAAACAGGCATCCACTATCGCAGCAGCTCGCTCAATAGCTCTTCTGGCAGCTTCGCTCGCAAAGCTCCGCGCCCTGGTGATCGCACGCCATTGGTCTATTTTCAACAGCCAGGGAAAACGCAACCTACATCTGTTTTCAAACTCATGCCACAAGCCGGTTTTCATGTTTTATTATTTGGAACGGCACAACAAGCCGATGCTTTACAAACACAATTCGATACTGACTTCCCAAAACTGTTCCACGTCCACCCCATTCCAAAAGAAAAAAATGAAGCGGCTTTTCGCCAATATGGTATCAAAAAAGAAGGCTTATTCCTCGTGCGTCCCGACGGGCATATTTGCTATCGCAGTCAGACGATAAGCTTAGTGGACGTACAGGCATTTTTTATCCAGCACATCAAAAAAAAGCAACGTCCCATTTAATCTGGAACGTCGCTTTTTTAAAAATATATAGGAACAAGTAGATACTATTTATTTCATCAAAGTCATTTTTTCTGTTTTTAAATATTTCCCGACCTGTATAGTATAATAATACATACCTGCTGGATAATTGCTTCCGTCAAATAAAACAACATGCATTCCTTTTGTCCTCTGTTCATTATTGACCAAAGCGGCTATTTGCTTGCCAGTAAGGTCAGATACAATAAGCGTAACAGGGCTGTCTTCCGGCAATACATACTCAATAGAGGTTTGTCCGGTAAAAGGATTGGGAAAGTTGCGTAGCCCAAGTTGAGCTAGTTCGTCCAAATCAGGCGTATTAGTTGCCAAGGCAGAAGATGTACCATCAGGAATTTCATTCGTATCATTTGCGATAAGCGCACCACCACAACCATCAATGAAAGCGTGAAAATCACTACCATCTCTGGCATGGAATCCAGGCGAGAGCGTCACCGCATTACCCGCATCATAATCTACATTGGCACCGCTATTGACAATATTGACACCCGTTATATTATTAGAAGCTTCGAGGTCTATATTGTTTCCCGAATTGTACGTCGTGGTAACAGTTATATTTGTCGGACATCCTCCTGGGCAGGCACTTTTGCAGGATGCACTATTGAAGCGACTTCTAATTAAGTTGCCAGGTTGTGGCCCGAAACCTAAATTGAGATTAATGCCGAAACTAGTAACATGACAATAACTCATTATAGTACCGCCATTGGAAGGCGTAGGCCCTGGGTTGCAACATGAAGAACATTGATTGAAATTATCGTCTTCCTGCGTTACACAATTATCTATTGGACCGCCTGTCCACCCACACCACTGCGTATGTCGTGAACCAAAATTATGTCCCATTTCATGCGCAAAAACCATAACTTCCCAACTAAATGTAGGTAAAGGAGTAACCGTTGTTCCCAAATTTGCACTAACGGCATAAGAGTAGGCAGAATTACACAGTACGTCCAGATAAGCAATACCTCCACCAAGACTTCTGGTAGATATTAGATGTGCCAAATCCCCATTAAAAGATGTTCTGTACAAGCGAAAAGCACTCAAGGCATCAGATGTATTATTAGAGCTTGCATAGGGATCGGCAGATGCCCATACAAATAACTGTGATAAATTGACCCCAAGACTTTCATTGGTATATAATGTCTTGACCTCGTTGAAAAGTGCCGCTACAAAATTAGCTACATTGGCCGTGCTGCTTCCGTGGCTCTGATAAGTTGCATAATCTGCTTCTACATAAACATCTATGCAATCATCCACACTTTTTTCCTCATTATCTCCCTTTTTTCCCTGCCTGGGCGGTTTCATATTTTCTTCAACTCCACAAGAAAAATTATTTTGAACTTTCAATTCCCTGTCATTGTATAAAACATAAGTATCGGGTTGGTCTTCTGTTTGTCCCAATACATAATTTCCATTATGGTCAGACATCAGTCCTCTTATGTGATTGTCAAAAAAACTAAAAGCGACCAAAGATCCCGGACTGTCCTTTATAATGCCCTGATAAAATATGCCAGAAATTTGCGAGGCATCAATGCTGCTGCCATCACTAACTTCTACCTGAAAATCATCTGAAAATATATTAACTTCCATCAATTCAACCTCAAAACTTTGTGTGGCTGATACCGGAATACTTAGCGTGATATAATCCCGACGGTTCTCAAACAACTTGGTGAGTTCTTTAGTATTTAGCTCAAGATATACGGCATCTTCAACATAATTACTGTATTCAGCCTGTCTGTCCTGACTGGAGACTTCAAGTAGGGATACTGGGCTAAACGACTTAGTAGCTTTTAGTACTTCTACTTGCTGTGCAATCAGGTTTGGCGTATGCGTGTGTGGGCTTGTGGTATTGCCCAACTGCGTGTCTTTAATCAGGTCTTGCCCAATTGCGGACGAGCCTGCAAGGAGCAGCAAATACCACGTAGCAACGATATAAATTATTTTCAATTTCATATTATTTTTGTTTAGCTGCTTGTTGTTTTAGTTCCTCGTTTTCATTCTTCAACTGATTGATTTCTTTCTTCATTTGAATTAGGTGCAACATCATTTCCTCAATTTTGGCTTGCTGAAGGCGGCTGACCTCTCCCAGCGATACTTCGCCGCCCATATCTGCTTCCGATTCAAAGCCAAGTAAGTGTCCTTTTTCTTCGATGTGCTGCTCTTCTTCTTCGAGTGTAGGTAGTTGATAATCATCATAAAAAACATAATCACTCCAGCCTGTTTCTACTTTGACTTCTTTTGCTCGGATGTTGCCATTCACGGAGAGTTTATAGGTTGGGTTGGTTGTTCCTATGCCTACGTTGCCACTAGATGTGATACGCATTTTTTCACTGTTATTAATCCGGAATGCCGTATAGTTGTCTTTTGCCGCGAGGTACGACCAATTTCCGTCACCGTCCAATAAACCAAAATTTGCGCCGTTTCCATCCCCATAAACTCTTCCGTATTGGGTATTTTCTTTGTCTCTCAAAATAAATTGAGTCACTGTGCTATTATTGCTATTCCAGTAAAGTGCAGTAGCATTATCTCCAATTAGTCTCTGTACATCTCCGAAATAAAAGACTCTGGACGTACTCTTAATCCAGCCTGTAGCATATATAGAACCTACAACGTGTAATTTGTATCCTGGGTTTGCAGTCCCTATTCCTACATTACCTGCCAGTCCGAGTCCGACCCTCCCGTTATTATAAAAAACATTGGTCTGCACATTGGCATTATATAATTGCAGGGTATATTTTGAATCAGTAGTTCTACCTCTGATGTGCATTCCATAGCCAGCTCCATGCGATAAATATACATCTGCGCCTGCTCCTCCCCGATTGGCGAAACGTCCCTGCCAACTGGTTTTATCTTTTCTTACATACAAAGAATAAGCATTGGTATTTGTACCAATATTTACATTGTCATTTGTATTCATGTAAGTACCACCGTCCGTCCATTGTGCGAATGCTGCAAAAGGTATGCACAAGCTGGCGATGAATAAAGTTTTGATTAATGTTTTCATTGTTTATAGTTTTGTTTAAAAGATAAATCATTGTCTGAAAATCTACATATACACCTCAGTTATTACAAAAAAGATTTACTTATTTGTTTTTTAACATTATGATTTAATAGTTCAAATATATTAAAATGATATTTAAATTACAAACAATCTATTATTTTTATCATATTTTAATTTAAACCTGCTTCTGTAGATAATTTACTCATTATGCCTTCAATCAGCATATTGGATCTACTTTTTTCCAATATGCTCTCATCTTGAAAAATAGATAGAAATGTTTTAACTTTAAGAAACGTTCAAAAGAGCAGCGAATAGCTTCTCCCGCATTTCTATCGAAATTAGGTTTGGGACAAGCACAGGTAAACGAACACACTCAATCAACCAAAACATGCTACGAGTCATCACTTTCTGCCTATTACTATCTATCTCCTTCACAGCATTTGCGCAAAGCGTATATAACTGGAATGACCATATCGCACCTATTATTTACGAAAACTGTTCGTCCTGTCACCATGATGGTGGCATTGCGCCCTTCAATCTGATGACCTACCAAGACGTGGTGACTTGGGCAGAAGAAGTGCATGAAGCCATGGAAGATCGCGAAATGCCCCCCTGGCCAGCTGACCCCGATTACCGAAATTTTGTAGGCGAAGTCATCCTCGACCAGGCAGAAATAGATCTGGTACACGACTGGATGCTGGAAGGTATGGCTTTGGGCGATCCTAGCGAAGTACCTGACCCTCCCGTTTTTGGCGAAAATGGTTCTTTGCTAGACCGTATTGATTATACCGTAGCCATCGAGCCTTATACTTTGCAAAGCAATACCGATGAATATCGCTGGTTTGTCATTGAAACCAATTTTACCACCCCCGTGTATATCAGCAAACTTGAAGTATTTCCCGGACTGCCTGCAATTGTACATCATGCCGATTTGTCTTACGATAATACAGGCAATTCTCTGGCAAATGACCTGCTCGATCCACTTCCCGGCTTCAATCAAGGAACTGGCACGCCAACTTATAGTTTTTACATCAATGCCTGGCAGCCAGGCGGCAATCCTGCTATTTATCCTGACGACTGGGGCATTCGTGTGCCGCCCGGAGCAGATTTTGTCATTGAAATCCATTATGGTCCAGGCGGCATTGGGATGGTGGATTCTACCAAAATGAATTTGCAGTTTATACAAAATCCACAAAACACAAGACCTGTGGAAGTTGGCTGGCTTTTATACGATACTGCGCCCTGTCTGGTCGATGGACCGCTGGTCATTCCTGCCAATCAGGTCGTTACTTTCCATCAGGAATCTGCGCCTTTGCAGAATGACATGTCGCTGATTTCTATTTGTCCACACATGCATCAGTTGGGCAAGTCTTATCGAGTTTGGTTTGAATCGCCCGCAGGGGACTCTGTGCCATTGATTGACATTCCACAATGGGATTTTCACTGGCAGAAATATTATACCTTCCAGCAAATACAAAAAATTCCGGCAGGCTCTATTTTGAAAAGTGAAGGTGTTTATGATAATACTGTAAACAATGATGAGAACCCCAACAGCCCACCACAAACCGTCACAAAAGGCTGGACGACGGAAGACGAAATGTTTCTCTGTTATTTCATTTATGCCGATTATGAAGCAGGCGATGAAAATATCATTCTCGACAGTACTTTGCTGACCAGTGTTCCCCCATTGCCCGAAAGGGAACTTGATTTTACCTTGTTTCCCAATCCTGCCAAACAAGCCTTATACATACAAGCAGATATGGACAGTAAATTTCAATATCGAATTATCAATGTATTCGGACAAGTATTACACGATAGTGAAATGCCCAAACAAGATGCCGTGAATATTGACTTTCTGCCCAATGGGTTGTATTATTTGGAATTGTATAATGAGAATATCAATTCCTCTAAGGCTTTTGTGAAGATGTGAGGAGGAAGCTAAAAGTAAATCAGGCTTCCAACCTGACCAGCATAAAAATAAATTCCAAAAAGGAAAAATCCAAATTCCAAAACAACTCAATAACCCGTAACTCGCCAACACTCGTAACACAGACATTCCTCTTTGTGAAAATACAGACGAGAATGTCTCTGCTACTCGAAAAACTCGCAACCCAACAACTCGCAACTCATTAAAAAAACTGTAACTTTGCCCTATGAACTTAGCGATAGACATCGGCAACTCTCGTGCAAAACTGGGCGTATTTGACGGACAAACCTTGATACATCGTCCTGTATTGAAAAAAGTAAGCCTTGAAAATATCAAAGCCCTCGTCGATGAATTTTCCATTCAACAAACCATTCTTTCTACCGTCGCGGATTATCCTGAAGCCTTAGATACTTATTTGCAGGACAAAACGTTTTATGTAAAATTATCGCCAGACACGCTTTTGCCTATTCAAAATGATTATAAAACGCCCGAAACGTTGGGCAGAGATCGGATTGCAGCAGCAGCAGGTGCCTGGCATTTACATCCCGGCGAACATGCGCTTGTCATTGATGCTGGCACTTGTATCACGATTGATTTTGTACACAAAGATGGCATCTATATGGGCGGTACAATTACACCAGGCATTCGACTCCGATATAAAGCCATGCACCATTTCACGGCAAGATTGCCATTGGTGAAGAGGCAGCGTTTAGACCATTACATCGGTTATAGTACGGAAAGCTGCATGAGAGTTGGGGCACAAATGGGCGCAGAACTGGAAATTGACGGCTTTATTTCACATTATAAAAAAGAATTTGGTGAAATTAACGTTTTAATAACCGGCGGAGATGCCAATTATTTTGTATCTCAACTTAAAAATCAGATATTTGCACACCCAAATTTAGTCCTGACCGGGCTGAATCAGATTCTTGAACATAATCGAAATAATTGTGGAATTGTGGAATTGTAAAATTGCACGATATACAATCACACAATTATCACAATCACACAATTAGAAAAAGTCCTACATGAAATATAAAATTCTTTGCCTTCTACTTTTCGCAGCCTTTCAGACTGCTTATGCACAAATACAAGACAATTCTCCATATTCCCGTTTTGGCTTGGGCGACCTCAATCACACCGCTTTGGGTATCAATAATGCGATGGGTGGTATCACGACTGCCTTTTCCAATTATTACAGCCTCAATCCTGGCAATCCGGCCTCTTATGCCGATTTGACTTATACCGCTTTTGAAACGGGGATTGATGCACGTATTTCCCAATTGACTTCTGGCGATGAAACTTATAATAAAAGTACTGGTGGCTTGTCTTATTTTGCCATTGGCTTTCCGGTCTTCAATCCACTAAACCGAATGACCAAGAAAAAAGATTATCCTTTTGACTGGGGCATGAGTCTGGGCTTATTGCCGCACAGCACTATTGGTTACAACATAGAAAGCAGTGACAGCTCTGCATTGATTGGCAATTTTGACCGATACAGTTCGGGAAAAGGGCAACGGTATAAATTGTACGGCGGAACAGCCATTAAAGCCAAAGGTCTTTCTTTTGGTGTGAATTTTAATTTGCTGTTTGGCAAAGTGAATAGAGAGTTGTTTGTTGATTTTAATAACACTACTGAATATTGGAACGACATTTCAACCAGCGGTATCAGTGCCAGTGGACTGGTTCTGGATTTGGGGTTACAATATGAATTGGTACTCAACAAACTGGAAGACACAAAAGAAGAAGCCAAGCGCAGAAATAAAACCCGTGTGATTGTCGGCGCAACTTATACACCCAATGCACAAGTCAAACTCACAGGCGATCAGAGTTATGGACGTACTCGCTATTCTTATGAAGCCTACGAGGAAGTGCGCGAAAATAATGCTTTTGTATATGACACCATATCTGGCAACCTTGGATTCACTGAAAAAATGACCTTGCCAGGGAGTTTTAGCGCAGGTTTTGCCATCAAAAAAGACCGTAAATGGATGTTTGGTGCAGACTTTAGGGCAACAAGCTGGGAAAAATATGTCAATCCAATTGAGCCAGAAACGCTTAAAAATACCTGGAGAGGAAGTTTTGGTTTTGAAGTCACGCCAAACGAACGCGCCTTTAATGCCTTCCTAAAAAGGATACGCTATCGCGCAGGCGCACATTATGGACTCGACCCTCGGGTGGTCAATGAAAAACAACTGACCAATTACGGACTGACGCTTGGTTTTGGTCTGCCAGTTATTCTGCCGCGTGGTGTGCCTTCTTTTGTCAATCTAGGCTTCGAAGTCGGACGGCAAGGGCATCCTGAAGTGATCGAAGAATCTTATTTTAAAACGTCTTTGTCTTTTACATTCAATGACAATTCCTGGTTCTTTAAGCGAAAATATCAGTAAAACCTCTATATAAGATCAACAAAAATTGATGAAAATTTAACCAAGTTTAATAGGTTTATTTTTAGCCGATTAAACATTAGGCAATATTATCTTCGTCCAGAAGTCGAAAAAAACAATAGTTTTGGACGATTATCTTTTTGTATAAACAGCCAAAACTATCAAAAAAAGAGACTTTTGGACGATTATCTGTTTGGTGTTCATGACTAAATTGATCCCGACACAATCTACAAGTCATATCCTCGTTATAAAATAGTAAACCTCAAAAACCTGCACAAAGGAATACCAACATACCAACTTGGTACATTACTTGTTGGTACATTACAGTGTTATTTTCTGACATCTGACACCTATCTCCTGACCCCTAACAACTAAATTTAAACATGAAAAAATTACTACTTGGAGTAGCTACGCTACTTATATTAGCTACTAGTGCTTTCGCACAATGTGAAGGCTGGGGAACACCACAGGACAGTATGAAAACGGTCAGAAACCACGTTTTGTACCGCGATTATGTCAAAAATGCCAAAGGCACGCTACAAGAAATTGCCGATGCGTATACAGAAGCTCTTCCTTTTTGGAAATATTGCTACAAACACGCACCAGCCGGCAATGCCAAACACTTCATTGATGGCATCAAAATATACAAAGCCTTTTATAAGGTAGAAAAAGATGAAGCTAAGAAGGCAGAGCATCTTGCAAAAATCAATGAGCTTTACGACCGTCGTATCGAGTGCTTTGGTAAAGAAGGATATATACTAGGACGCAAAATGCAGGATTTATATTATTACCTCGGCGGCACGCCAGAAGAAATTCTTGCTCTTGGCAAAAAAGTCATTGAAATGGAAGGCAATAAAGTAGAACCCACCGTGCTAGTGCCTTATGCACGCTCGGCGATGTTATTATTCCGGGAAGACAAAATAAGTCAGGAAGAAGTCCTGCAAATCCAGCAGGTTGTCAATAAAATTGCGGATACCAATATCGCCAATCCGACAGCTCCAAAAGAGGTCGCCAGATTCCAGAAAGCCAAGGAGCAGGTCGCAGAGCAATTTGCAGCTATTGAAGACACTTATGACTGCTCGCACTATCGCCAGAAAATAGTAGAACTATATAATACAGACCCGAATAATCCAGAAGTCTATATTCCTGTACGCGACGAACTCATCAGAAGGCGCTGCGGCGAAAACGACCCACTGATCGTGGAAATTCAGGCAAAAATAAAAGCTAAAAATGCTGCGATTATTGCCGGCCGAAAAGAGCGCGAAGAAAAATTTAAGGAACAAAATGCGCCAACTGCCAATGAAGCCATAAAGCTCTATAAAGCCGGACAATTTTCCGAAGCTATTTCCTTGTATGAAAAAGCAATTTCAGAAACCAATGTAGCAGAAAAACAAGCCACTTATAATTACAGAATCGCTTCTTGCTATCAAAACATGAAGCAATATTCAAAAGTAAGAACCTCTGCAAAAAAAGCCTTATCGCTCAACCCTGGAATGGGCAAAGCTTATTTGCTCATTGGTAAAGCCTATATGAGTGGTTCTTGTGGCTCGAATGACTGGGGCAAGCCTTTGTGCTACATCGCAGCAGTTGAAAAATTTAGACAAGCAAAAAGCATCGACCCGAGTGTGAGTGGTGAAGCAGATAAATTGATTAGTAAGTATGGTGGACAATGCCCCACAACGGCAGCCGCCCACGAGCGACTCAAAAAAGATGGAGACCGAGTCAGTACAGGTTGCTGGATTGGTGAGACGGTGACTTTGAAGACTAAGAAACAGTATTAAGTAGAGGGGAAGCGAGAAGCGAGACCATGCCTTCGGCATTGCGAGAAGCGAGATTTTTAACTTTTTTTCATAAAAATCTCGCTTCTCGCAACGAAGTGATCTCGCTTCTCGCTTCTAAACTTTCCAAACCAACCAGTAGGCTAGCTCATTTGAATTTGTTTTTTGTCCCGATAATTATCGAGAGAATTTGAATTTGTCATTTGAATTTGTACCTTCAAATTATGAGTCTGATTTTTAGCGAGCCGGTCACCAGTACTTATGTCGATGTCATTCTTCCTTTGGCATTGCCCAAGTCTTATACTTATAATGTTCCTGAAGAATGGGAAGATAAAGTGAAGACAGGTGTGCGTGTAGAAGTACAGTTTGGCAAGACCCGAATTTATTCTGCTTTGGTGCGGCGAGTACATCAAACCCAGCCCGATTACGCACCAAAATTCGTTCTGTCTGTATTGGATAATGTGCCGATTGCTACCGAGCAACAATTGGCTTTGTGGGACTGGATTGCAGAGTATTATTGCTGCACAAGCGGCGAGGTGATGAATGCCGCCCTGCCTGCCGGACTCAAGCTGGCCAGCGAAACCCGCGTACTACTCAGCCCGGTTTTTAATGATAATTTTGAACACCTGACCGATGATGAATACCTGATTGCCGAAGCCCTCAGCATACAGGAAGAACTGAGTATTGAAGACGTCCAGAAAATACTCAATCGCAAGACTGTCTATCCGCTGATTAATGCTTTATTATACAAACGGGTTATTTTATTAAAAGAAGAATTGAAACCCAAATTCAAACCTAAAGAAGTCAAATTTGTCCGACTTGCAGAACCGTATCTTTCCGATCCTGACACCCTAAAAACGGCTTTTGAAATCATTGGCAGCCGTGCCATCAAACAACAAGAAGCATTGCTCGGCTTTATTCAACTTTCTCGAGAACCCCGCGACACGCTCGACATCAAGCCCAGCGAATTAGTAGAATATGCCGGCATCAAAACTTCCCAAATCAAAGACCTTGAAAAGAAAGGTATTTTTGAAATTTATACCAAAACCGTCAGCCGGATTTCTTTGTACGAAGAAGAACTGATGGGTAGTTTCCAACTCTCCGCCCAACAAGTTAAAGCCCTGCTGGAAATACAAGCCAGTTTTCTGGAAAAAAATACTGTGCTGTTACATGGCGTGACGGGAAGCGGCAAGACGCAGGTCTATATGGAACTCATTAGCGAAGCGATAAAAGATGGCAAACAAGTCCTCTATCTGCTGCCTGAAATCGCTTTGACGACACAAATTATTGGTCGACTGCAAAAAGTATTTGGCAACGATGTTGCCGTCTATCATTCCCGACTCAATAATAATGAACGAGTAGAAATATGGCATGAAGCACTGGTCGGAAAATCGGTCATCGTAGGCGCGCGCTCCTCTTTATTTCTACCTTTTCGGAAACTGGATTTAATTATCATCGACGAAGAACACGACCCGTCTTTTAAGCAACAAGACCCCTCGCCCCGCTATAATGCCCGCGACACGGCAATTTATCTGGCGCATAAATTTGGCGCAAAAGTACTGCTCGGCACCGCTACGCCTTCCCTCGAATCTTACGCCAATGCACAAGCCGGAAAATATGGACTAGTGAACATGATCGGACGTTATGGTGGTCTGCAAATGCCAGAAATCGTCATTGCAGATGCTGCATTGGAGACGAAGAAAAAAACAATGCAATCCCATTTCACCTCCGCTTTATTGGAGGAAATCAAGGCGGCTCTTGCCAATGGCGAACAGGTGATTCTGTTTCAAAACAGACGCGGCTACGCTCCTACCCTACGCTGCGAAACCTGTGGCTGGACGGCTGAATGTATTCATTGCGACATCAGTCTGACTTATCACAAATATTCCAATGAGATGCGCTGTCATCTTTGTGGCTATCACACCAAACAACCGACAAGCTGCCCGGCCTGCGGTGACCACCAGTTCTCTATCCAGGGTTTTGGGACAGAAAAAATTGAAGATGAATTGCAAATTTATCTGCCAGAGGCTAAAATTGCCAGAATGGACTGGGATTCAGTGCGTACAAAAAACAGCCATCAACGCATCATCAGCTCTTTTGAAGACAAGCAAATTGATATACTGGTCGGCACACAGATGGTGACCAAAGGACTGGATTTTGATAATGTCGGACTAGTCGGTGTACTGAGTGCTGACGGCTTGCTCTACTTCCCAGATTTCCGAGCAACCGAACGCGCTTTCCAACTGATGACGCAGGTCAGCGGGCGGGCAGGACGTAGGCATAAGCGAGGCAAGGTTGTCGTGCAGGCTTTTAATATCACTCATCCTGTACTGGCAGAAGTCGTGCAGAATAATTTTGCTGCTTTTTTTGAACGAGAAATCAATGAGCGCAAGGATTTTCGCTATCCGCCATTTTATCGACTGATTGCTATTCGGCTACGCCATAAGAAAAAACATGTTGTGGATGCTGCGGCTACTTTTTATGCCAAAGCCCTCACACAAAAACTGGGCAATCGGGTACTCGGTCCCGCAGAGCCTTCCGTCTCTCGTGTCCGCAATTATTATGTCATGGACATTTTGATAAAACTGGAACGCAAGAAAGAGGTGATTGAAAAAACAAAGGACTTGATTCGGCAGGTGAATATTGAGTTATCAGGACATAAAGGGATGTCTAGTGTTCGGGTTGGCGTAGATGTAGATCCGTACTAGTATCTCAGGCTTCCAGCCTGAACAGTTTAGAAAGGAAATTCCAAAAGAAAAAAGTCCAAATTCCATTACCCTCTGACTTATGATTTTTAGTCCATTTATCCTGACACCATTCCCATACATTTCCGCTCATATCGTATTAATGGACAATAAGCGTCAGCAAGACGGCAGTTATCAATACGGAAAGTCCGTCACTTAGGTTTTTTATTCAGTCCCAGCTTTTGTAGCCAACTGCTAAAAGGGATTAAATCCAATATCGCTTCAAATATCTTGTTCATGGTTTTATGGTTTGTTTCTTTACAAATGTAGAGAATTTAAAATAATATATTTATCTTTATCAAATAAAAAACAAAACAATGAAACACTTAAACTTACTCTTAATCCTTGCACTTTTGGCAACATTCGCTCAAACAGGCATCAGCCAAAATACGTATTATGTGGACACTAATTCGCTTGGCGGTAATTGTTCCTATTCTAATCCTGGCACAGAAAGCAGCCCTTTTTGCAATATGTCTAAAATCACGGACATGGTCTATAATGGACAAATCAATGCAGGAGATATTATTTATATCAGAGCGGGCGTGTACCCTTCTTTTTCTATAAACAGTATTGCAGGCACAGCCGGCAATCGGATTGTTATTCGCAACTATCCCGGCGAAACGCCTGTTATTGATGCTACACATCCCAATTCATCTACAAACGAATATGCCGTCCGTTTAAACAATAGTAACTACATAGAAATAAACGGACTGGAAATCATCAATGCCTATGGAGCGTATGTTGGCGGGCTGACCCTCAATAGTGCTGAACATAATTTGATTATCAATAATCATATACACGATAATCGGCAGGGCAATAATGAAACCTGGACCAGCGGTATCAGGCTTTATGCCAGTTCTTACAACATCATTCAAAATAATGAAATCCATGATAATAATCAGAATGGCATACAGACCTCCAGTAGCAACGATAATTCAAGCCAGTTTTCAATTCAAAACCAGTATTTGAATAACCACATCTACAACCATAGCGGAATGACCGAACACTCAGATGGAATCGGTTTTTATGGTGCTTATACCTCCAATTGCATTATCTCCAGCAATCTGGTACATGATAATGAAGACGACGGCATAGACACCTGGTCTTCCAACAACCATACCATCACGCATAATATCGTTTATAATTCAGGACAAATGGGGGTTGGTGACGGCAATGGATTTAAATTGGGCGGTGCCAATCAGGGTACAGTACCTGGTTACCATTTTGTGGCCTATAATATCAGTTATAATAATGCCTCAGATGGGTATGACATGAATGGTAGTGGCGGGTCTGTCTTGTATAATAATATAGCTTATGACAATATAGCAGCAGGTATAGAAGATGGCTGGCGAGCCGACCAAACGACACCTAACGAGCTCCGTAATAATATTTTAATGGACAATCAGGATGGTGGGGCAAGCCTCAGTCAATATAGCAGCAATTCCGACTATAATTTGTATTATCAATCTAATAATGCTGACCCACTAGTTCGGTACGACTACAGCAATTATTACAACTTAAGCGATTATCAAAATATAAATCCCAATGAAGCCAACTCACTTGCCGCGAACCCACAGTTTGTCAATATCACGGCTGCTAATCTTGCCGATTATGATTTTCAATTGCAGTCCGGCTCTCCTGCCATTGATACCGGCGACCCTACCAATCCCGGCGCGGAAACTTATACTGGTGCAGCTCCCGATATGGGCGTTTATGAATATCAGGATCAGGGACTTCAGTTGGCTGTAAAATTCTTTTTGGAAGGAGCTTATGATGTGAATACAAATTTGATGCGGGACGACTTGCGTACGACTGAAGTTTTACCCGCAGCTAATCCCTGGGTCTTGTCGTCGAATATTCCTGCTTCCGCTTTGGCTGTTGAGGGGGATGATGCGCTGGTAGATTGGGTTTTGGTAGAATTGCGGGCTGTAAATGATTTATCTACGGTTTTATATACCACCTCCGGTCTTGTACAACGGGATGGAGATTTGGTTGATTTTGATGGTGTATCACTGGTTGCAATAGACTATCCTCTGCCCAATACATTTCATATTTTTATCCAGCATAAGAACCACTTGCCTGCTATGAGTGCCAGCCCGATTACCCTTGTCGGAAGTACCGCCACTTTCGACTTTACCACTCAAAATACTTATCAGGGGAGCGGAGTTGGGCAAAAGGAGTTGAGTCCCGGCGTTTGGGGTTTATATACTGGTAATAGCTCAGGAGATCAGGACATCAATGGGCAGGACAAAGCACTCTGGAATACTGAAAATGGTCTTTTCGGTCTTTATGCTCCCAATGATTTTAACATGGATGGGGAAGTGAATGGAGGAGACAAAGCGTACTGGAATGAGAATAATGGATTGTTTTCTTTGATTCCGTAAGTACAACTTCACTACAAAATAAACCAAGATGAATTTTTCTAAATTTTTATTTTTACCCTTACTAATACTCCCATTTACCATTTTCAGTCAAGTCATCACCGTTGGTAATGGTGGAGATTTTCCGACCCTCTCACAAGCCCAATCCTCTATGAATGCCGGAGATACTGTTATTGTATTAAATCAGGTATTTTCAAATGGTACTCAATTTTTAACTAATGTTAATGGGCTTCCTGGCCAACCTGTAGTCATCATGGCGGAGAGCAATCAGGGAGCTATCTTTCAAGGTGGTACAGCGGGCATTCAGCTCAGCAACTGTAATCATGTAGAAATAAATGGGCTGGTTTTTCAACAACAGACCGGAAATGGGCTCAATATAGATGATGGAGGTAACTATAATTCGCCATCCACTCACATCGAAATTCGAAATTGTTTGTTTAGGGATATGGCAGCAAGTGGTAATAATGATCTCTTAAAAATGTCAGGTGTCGATCATTTTCTAATCTCAAATTGTACGTTCCTGAATGGTGGGGCTGGCGGATCAGGAATTGATTTTGTTGGTTGTCATTATGGTGTTGTTGAGGACTGTCTTTTGGACAATGCTGGCTCAAGTGGCGTCCAAAATAAAGGAGGCACCCAATTTATTACCATTCAAAGAAATGTGTTTAAAAACTTTTCTCAAAGAGCTTTAAATCTTGGCGGCAGTACGGGATTGCAATATTTTAGACCACCTCTTCCCAATCCCATTGTCAATGCTTTTGAAGCTGCTGACATCAATGTCTTTTCCAATGTTTTTATTAATAATTGGGCACCCATAGCCTATGTTGGCTGCGTGCGTGTACAAGTCAGGAATAATACTTTTTATAAACCGCAGAATTGGGTCATCAGGATATTACAGGAAACCACCGAAAATGGATTTTTGCCTGCTGGAAATAATGAGTTTAGTAATAACATCATTTATCTTGAAAATGACCTGACGGAAGTCAATATAGGTTCTAATACCGATCCGGCATCTTTCACTTTTAGCCATAATGCCTGGTTTAATGAAGCCACGAATAGCTGGGCACCTTCCCTGCCCGTCACAGATCAAAACCAACTGATTGCCAATCCTCTATTCGCCGACCCCGTGAACGAAGATTTTAAATTGACTAGCCAAAGTCCTTTTATAGGAAATGGATTCCCATTTAATAGTCCAGCAACAGATTTTGACCAGCTTCCATTTTCTGTTCCACCATCGAGAGGTGCCTATGAAGGAAATGTAAGTATTGGCCCGCCTGACTTAGCCATCCGTTTTTTCCTGGAAGGAGCTTATGATGCCAATACTGGTCTAATGAGCGATGATTTACGCGATAAAGGATTTTTACCTGCTGAAAATCCCTGGTCACTCAGCCCAAATATTCCTGCTTCGGCTATGGCTGTTGAAGGTAATGATGCACTGGTGGATTGGGTTCGGGTGGAGCTACGAAATCCGAATAATTTTTCTGACATTTTATACCTGACTTCCGGGCTAGTACAGCGGGATGGTGATTTAGTTGATTTTGATGGCGTATCGTCGATTGCTATAAATTATCCATTGCCCAATACATTTCATATCCTGATTCATCATAAAAATCATCTAAAAGCCATGAGTGCTACACCTGTTACTGTTGCTGGAAGTACCGCTACTTTCGACTTCACGACTCAAAATGCCTATCAGGCAGGCGGAGTCGGACAAACAGAACTCAGTCCTGGTATATGGGGATTATACGCAGGAAATGGTACGAATGATAATGACATCAATGGACAGGATAAAGCATCTTGGGTAACAGAAAATGGCCTGTTTAACGTTTATTCTTCAAGTGATTTTAATCTGGACGGCGAAGTCAATGGCGGAGATAAAATTTACTGGAATGGAAATAATGGCTTGTTTTCTTTGATTCCCTAAGTTGGAGAAATTTCAAAATGGGAAATTCCAAATTCCAAAGAAGAAAAAGAAAAAGTCAAGTTTGCAAGCGACGCGACGCAAGCGCAGGCATTTTTTATAAAGCAATTTCTATATAAAAAATAGTGTATTTGTTTGGCACAGACTCAATCCAGATTCTCCCATTATAAAGACCAATAATGCGCTCGCAAATAGCAAGCCCTACACCTGCTCCTTTGTTCTCTTGCTTATTCAGTCTATTGAAAATTTTAAACACCTTTTCCTGATATTTCGGCTCAATGCCTATACCGAAATCTTTCACTGAAATATGCTGAAAATTATCCTTTAAGGAATGTCGAATTTCTACCTTACAGTCCTCGTCTTTTTTTCTGAATTGTGTCGCATTTGCAATGAGTTCACCAAATAGACACCTTGCATGGTGATTCGTCATTTTTATTTGAATATCATCACAAGAGACATGGAGAGGGACATCTGAGGGATTGCATTTTTGTTGTACTTGTTGCATAATCTCAGGTAGAAAGGTTGAAGCAATTTCTCCTGCTTCCGGTTTTTTGAAGGAAGTATATTCCAGCAGACGAGCTAGATTATTATTAATAATACTTGTTTCCGATAGAATGAAATCAATATACTCCTTTCCCCTTTCATCCAATCCCTTGCCATAATATTTATCCAGTAGATTCACAAAGCCGTTAATGCCACGAATGGGTTCACGCAAATCATGCGAAATGATATGAGCAAACTGTTCTAAAATAGCATTGTGCTCTTTTATTTCTCTGTTTTTCTCTTCTAGCAAGTTGATTTCCTCTTCTCGTTCTACTATGATTTTCTTTAAATTTTCACCTTTAGCGGTCTTCAACTCTTCCTCTGATATTTCATAAAGCTGCTTAAGGAAAGGATAAGCTTTGTCTGGTTCTCCTTTTTCTTCGTAATAAGTCTCCGTTAGTTTAAGTGTTTTTTGTTTTTGAAATATAGTAGCCTTGCTTTCTTCATGAATCAATTCCTCTATGCAGACCATTGCCTCATGCTCTTCTTCAAGCATAAAATGTAAATTTGCTTTATCTAATAATATATCAAAGTATACTTTGTGCATCGAATATTCTGCTGCCAGTTTTAGTGCTTCGTTAGTCTTTTCAAGTGATAATTGATAATTATTTTCTTTCTTATAAATAGCTCCAAGCAGCCCATTACATAATATCTTGATCGAACTAACTTCATTTTCTTGTTTTTTGGGAATAGTTTTTGACCATTTCTGGAAATTTGCAATTATCTGCTTAGCTTTTTCCAATTCTTCCATTTTCATATAAAGATAGGCTTTGTTATAAAGATGGTTAGCTGTTAGATAAGTATCGTTTTTTTTCTCCGCAATTTCTATAGCAATATCTACATACTGAATGGCTTTAGCATAATCGCCAATTCGCCCATAAAGCACGCCCAAATTGATATGTGTACCTCTAATTGGTTCGCCTTCAACCACAGACAAAGAACGCAAAAAATAATTGATCGCCAGTTGATTATTGTGCGTGTCATAATACACAGAAGCTATACGACCAAATGCATCTGCTAGTTTTTGTCGGTCATTAGGAAAATGTTCTTTGGATAAGTCCAAAACCTTTTTCATGGTTTCAAGGGCTTCGTCAAATCTACTTAAATAACGAAGACAGATGCCTTTAAGATGACAGGATAATATTTGATATTCGTAATTTTGTAGCGAAAGGGAAAGATCAAGGGATTTTTGCGCCATATCAAGCGCAGTAAGCGGCGTTTTTTCTCTTAGGGCATGCCCTTCTTCGTACAAGCGAACCATCCGCTCAAAATCGGTCTCATTAATATTACTATTTGAATCTTGTATCTCCATAACCTAGTTTTATACGGAGGCAAGATAATTAGGATGCAATAGATAATCGAAATAAGAGACAATTTTTATCTATTTTTACAGAAACCAGTGACTTGGTGTTTTGTATAAGTGCTTGGACTCAACTAAACGCCACTTTCAATTTACATAATTGGCTTATTGTCAATACTTTTTTGAATTTGAATTTGACGTTTGGATTTGTATTTCCACTTATATTGAAAAATGAAAAGCAGAATGCACGAATCATATTCGTCTTTAATTCGTGCATTCGTGGCTAATACAACATCAACATGTGGATAGGCAAGATGCCTGTCCAACTACAACAAATCAAACATGCCATCAAAATCCATACAATTTACCAACCGCCTCGGCTTGCAATTAGCCGCAAGGCTCGAACTCCCACTCATGCCACGCCCATTGGCTTATGTGGTCTTTGCCCATGTCTTCACAGGCAGCAAAAACCTGAAATCGGCGCGGCACATTAGCCGGGCATTGACTTCTTCGGGCTTTGCTGTCTTGCGATTTGACTTTGCTGGGCTGGGAGAGAGTGAGGGCGATTTTTCAGACACCAATTTCCGCAGCAACATCAATGACATCAAAGATGCGGCTGCTTATCTGAACGAACATTACGAAGCACCTAGCCTGATTGTAGGACATTCGCTGGGTGGGGCGGCGGCTTTATTTGCAGCAAAAGAAATGGACAGCATTCTTGCAGTAGCAACGATTGGCGCACCTTCTGAGCCAGAACATGTTACGCATCTATTTGGCTGCGAACTAGAAACCATAGAAAAAAACGGCTTTGCAGAAGTCGAACTGAGTGGACGAAAATTTACCATTAGGAAACAGTTTATCGACGACCTGCGGGCGCACGATTTGCCCACCCTTGCCCGAAAACTCAGAAAAGCTTTGCTCGTCATGCACAGCCCCAAAGATGCCACCGTAGCAATCAAACACGCCGCCAACATCTACCACGCCGCCCTGCATCCCAAAAGTTTTGTCACCCTAGACACCGCCGATCATTTGCTCACCAATAAACATGATGCAGCTTATGCTGGACAGGTCATCGCGTCCTGGGCACATCGTTATCTGGACATCAAAGAAGTTGCTCCACTGAACACCAATAAGCAAGTGTTAGCGCGACTAATGGACAGCGATATTTATACTACAGAAATCAAAGCAGGCAAACACAGCCTGCTGGCAGATGAATCGGAAAGTCTGGGCGGCAATGATTTTGGTGCTTCACCTTATGAGTTGCTGAGTGCTTCCATTGCTGCCTGCAAAGCTATGACGCTAAGAATGTATGCCAACAGAAAGAAATGGGATTTGGAGGAAGTCAAAGTGCATATTTCCTATGACCGTTCTTATAAAGAGGACTGCGAAGGTTGTAGTCGGGAAGAACGAAAAATAGAAACTTTTGATGTAGAACTGGAGCTTATCGGCGACCTCGATGATGCACAAAAAGCAAGATTGATGGAAATCTCAGAACGTTGCCCAGTACATAGGACACTGAATGGAAGTGCAAATTTTCAGACTAAGGTGCTTGGAGAAGTTTAAGTTCAGAATAAAGTCTAATATACAAGGACTTAGTTTTGGTCGATGGTCGATAGTCCATGGTCGATAGAAAATATATTTTGCTTTGCAAAATGCTTGACTGAACAATCTGTCTATTAGCTTTAAAACAACTATGAACTATCGACGTAAATTGTCTATTCGTAATTAAACAATTCGTAATTCGTAATTAATTCCGAACACAATCTCGGATAATTTGCTCATAATACTGCTCATACTGTGGCAATATTTCAGCAATATCAAAGCGTTGTGCCTGGGCTAAAGCTGCTTTCTGAAACACTTTGTGCCGCGCTTCGTCTTCTAGTATGTGGACAGCATTTTTCGCCATATCATCTACATCACCTACAGGGCTGAGGAAACCGGTTTTTCCATGAAGATTAACTTCTGGCAATCCTCCAGTATCCGAAGAAATGACAGGAACTTCACAAGCCATTGCTTCTAAAGCTGCTAATCCGAAACTCTCGCTTTCCGAAGGCATCAAAAATAAATCTGCAATAGCCAGCAATTCTTCGACTGCTTGTTGTTTGCCGAGGAAACGTATCTCGTGGCATAAGCCGATGTCCCGACAAGTCTGTTCTACACTTTGTCGTTCCGGCCCATCTCCTATCAATAATAATTTGCTGGGTATTTTATCGTACACCTGTTTGAAAATTTTCACCACATCTTCTACCCGTTTCACTTTCCTGAAATTGGAGGTATGGACGAGAATTTTTTCGCCATCAGGCGCTAAAGCTTTTTTGAAATGATCTTTATCTACTTTGCGAAAGCGACTAAAATCTATAAAATTGGGAATGACCTCAATCTCATTTTTAATATCAAATTGTCGAAGGGTATCTTGTTTGAGGGAATCCGAAACCGCAGTAACTCCGTCTGATTTATTGATAGAAAAAGCAACAACCGGCGCATAAGATGGCCTAGCACCCACCAGGGTAATATCTGTACCATGCAGCGTAGTGACGACTGGAATATAATAGCCTTCTGCCAATAAAATTTGCTTCGCCATATAAGCCACCGCCGCATGAGGAATGGCATAATGCACATGCAAAATGTCCAGCTTTTCATACTTAATCACATCGACCATTTTACTGGCTAATGCTGTTTCGTAGGGCGTATATTCAAACAAAGGATAATCTAAAGAACTGACTTCATGGTAATAAATATTTTCCATAAAGCCTGTCAAACGAGCGGGCGGGCTGTAAGTGATGAAGTGTACTTGATGTCCTTTTTGTGCAAGTCCTTTTCCCAACTCTGTCGCAACAACGCCACTTCCTCCATACGTTGGGTAACAAACAATACCTATTTTCATAACGATTTTTAAATGGTGATTATAGTATGTTTTGGTCGATGGTCAATAGTCCATAGTCAATGGTCGTTTTTAAATCTTCAAGTCATTCCAGTGTTCATTTTGCTTTGCAAAATGCGTATAAGTGTCTATGCACAAATAATCGTAAAACAGGACTTTTGTTAAATTTTAGCCATTGACTATGAACGTAAACAATTACGATTACAGTATGTTTTGGTCCTTGGCCATCAGTCCACAGCCATCGACCATGGACTATTGACCATCAACTTATCTTTTACTAACAAGATAAGTGTAAAGTATGTTTTTGCAAATAGCAAACAAAAAACGCCCGACAGGAGTCGGGCGCGTAGTTTGGTTTGTACTTCCAGAATGCTTAAAAAAAATTACACAATCACATTTCTGGTTAGGGAAGGATGGGACTTTTTAATCTGATACATGGTTTCTAGCACTAATAATGGTTAGTTTATTAAATGTAAGGTTCGAACCTTACGCTGGTCATGGGACGGTTTATATAAAAATAAAAAACACGGTTTTGCAAAAAAAGTACACCGGCAAACAAAGTCATCTTTAACCTCGGTCTGAAATCATCGTTATTCATTCAGAGGGAATTTGACACCAGATAAAATTAAAAACTTGTCTGCTGCCGGTGTATCCATAGTGGGTCTAGCCTTTTGCCTGTACGTTTAGACTAGCCTTAGGTTAAGGGCTGCTTGGTCTCGCCTTTGCGAAGGGAAGCAGAACACCTTGCTATTTAATGATTAACTTTTTGGTCATGGATTGGTCGCCAATCTGGATATTGACAAAATACAAGCCTGGCGTATAATCCTGTACATCTATGCTGATTTGCGCTCTGCTGACTTGTCCACTATCTTCTTGAAATAATTGGCGTCCGCTGAGGTCAATGACTTCAATTTGTACTTGCTGTGGAGCGGTCAATTCTAAGTCTAATACTGCATAATTGCTTGCCGGATTGGGCGATAAAGAAAGGTTTTGAATGCCTTCAATCTCTTCGTTGGCTGTAATCGAACTCACTTCATAACACTCTGTTTTGGAGCAGGAATAAGCGTCTGTCACGGTCAGACAATAAGTTCCTGCGGGAATGTTGGCGAGTGTTGGCGTATTTTCGCCATTGCTCCATACAAACTGATAAGGTGGTAAGCCGCCATTCACATCGACATAGATAGAGCCATCGCTGGCACCTGCATTGCTTCCCATAACAATCTCTTCAAATTCGACAGGATTCGGAGCATTTACGGAGATTGTGGGAGAAGGCCAGAGGCAGCCATTGGCATCAGTCAGGGTGAACTTATAGCCACCAGCAGCCAGTCCTATAGGGTCTTCATCAGTTGAGCCATTGGACCAGAGGTAAGTATAAGGAGCAGTGCCGCCAAAAACAGTCACTTCTATACTCCCGTCATCCGAATCAGGGCAACTTAGGCTTTGTACGAAATTTAAAGACACGCTAATAGGTGCTTCAGGATGAGCAACGTCGATATTCTGTGAAACAACAGATGCACCGATAGCATCAGTCACGGTCACTTTATAGGTGCCGCCATCCAATGCCTGAATATTTTTGGTGCTTTCGCCATTCGACCAGGCGTAAGAAAGAGGTAAGGTGCCACCATCGACACTGATTTCGATATATCCGTCACTCGCTCCGTAGCAACTTACGATGCCTATGGATTCGACGGTCACGGATACTACAGGTGCATTTCCCTGTGAAAGGTCAGCAGTAGCATACGAAAAGGAGTTCAATAAAAAACAAAGGATAATACTTGTAAAAATTCTCATGGTCATAACGATTTCTTAGATCAATACCCGATTAATGAATACATCAGATGTACGCAACGTACACGAACGCGCCATACAAATGTTGGATTATGTTTGGTTGTCGTAGTGGATCTTGATAAACTAAGTTATCAACTTATGCCGTTCCAGTGAATTTGGATAAAAGTGGATGGATTTGTGTGAGTTTGTTTTGTCACTAATTCTATCAGCGACAACACAAACATAGAGGGTTTTTTGGTAGCGTGCAAGTCAGGCAGGCAAATAAAAATTGATTTTTTTGGTTTTTTTCAGCTTTCCAGGTCACATTAAGGCTAGAACAGCTCATTACAGTGCAACATAAAGCAATAACAAAAAACACTGGTTATCAATATATTATATCTTTAAAAGCCTCTAAAACGCATGCCACTTTTCCGCAATAAGGTATAGTCGTGAAATGTTTCACAACTAAAAGTATTTTTTGTGACAGTCAAAACATTCATTTTTTTATTCAAAACCAATGATTGAATTATTTGAAATCACATTGCGTGATTCATATATTTTTTACACATAAAAAATAACACATTTCAACATTAGCAATATAAAAGGGCCAAACGTACTTTTTGAATACATTCCTCATCTGATATAAACAAGTTTTGTAACTTAGAGCGTGTTGAAAATTTGCTCTTTTGGATGAAATCAATTAAAAATACAAAGATGATAAACTTAAAAATTATTCTTCCAGTACTGATTGCCTGTTTTTTTGTTGCCTGCTCGGGTACAAAGCCAACTGACATTGGTGTCAATAGTGGATTATTCAAGGCTTGCCCTTCTTCTCCCAACTGCGTTTCTACACAAGCGAAAGCGGATGATGAGAAGCACAGCATGTCGCCCATAGCCTATACTGGTGATGTCCTAACGGCTAAAGCAAAACTAGTCGGCATCATTAATGGTATGGAACGCACTAAGATCACCGAAAATACTGCCACTTATATCCACTCAGAGTTTAAGAGCAAAACCATGAAGTTCGTCGATGATGTAGAATTTTACTTCGATGATGCAGCAAAAATGATTCATTTCCGCTCTGCTTCCCGCAAAGGACATTCCGACCTCGGCGTCAATCGCAAGCGTATGGAGGCGATTATTGCAGCTTTTAATGGATAGACCGCCTTCGGCTGAGAGAGGAGAGATCGTACCTTTGGCGCTGAGAGAAGAGAGACTTTATTATTTTTAGCCACGAATGCACGAATCTTTCACGTCTTGTATTGTTCTAGTAGAATGAACAAGCGCACAACTTATCTCGGTGCGTATAGCAAATTGCAAAAGTTCTAAAATTGGGCTGGGATTTAAAAGTCCTGCAAGGACGATATATGTCAGTCCAGATGGCTATCGGGAGAAGTATTCCATCCTCCTAAAGTATCTAATGTCCCAGCCCTGAAAGGACACAATATCTTATGTCGCCCTTTCAGGGCTTGCAATACGGTATGTAAACAAGAATAGGACTACGTCCCATCCTGACATATATTGCCCTTTCAGGGCTGAGGGCTAGTCGAAGGGAATTTGTCATACACACTTATTCCCTTCTTTGTTCGCTTACATTTCTTTTTTGTTTATTTTTACAAAAAAATAGACACGATAAGCAAAAAACTACAAGAAAAATATGCCCAAAGTATTCATCAGTTATAGCCACGACGACGAGAAATGGAAAGACCGACTCGTCAGCCATCTCGGCGTTTTGGAGCAGCAAGGCCACCTGACGACCTGGAACGACAGAGACATCATTGCCGGAAGCGACTATTGGAGGTGAGATATTGGGCGTATGTGGAGGAGGCGCGGGGGCTTATTGAGGCTTGTGGGTATCATCGGCGGGATAAAGAGCTGGAATTAATTACGAATTACGAATGGGCTTAATCACCAGGCAATTGAGCTGTACCGTAGCGACGACTTTAGCCGTCGCAGAGAGCAAATTAAAATTTATACGTATTTGCTTTTTATTTGATTAAAATCAAAATAAAATCCACTTGACGGCTAAAGTCGTCAGTACAGTAAAGCTATCAAGTTGAGCGGCTGTTCAAGTCGCAAATTTAACAATCATGGAAAATCTAAAAACAGAAGGTTCTTGCATTTATTGTAAAAAAATGTTTGGAACGACCGGCATGGGCAGGCATTTAAGTGCTCATTTGAAAAAACAGGAAAAAGAAAATCCGAGCAAGGGCAAAGTTTATCATTTGAAAATAACGGGTGGTTCGGTTTATTTTCTGCATGTTTTAATGCACGAAAAGCTACGCTTGTCTGATTTAGATGATTTTTTGCGGGCTATCTGGCTGGAATGTTGCGGTCATTTAAGTATGTTTAAAATCAAAGGAAAAAAATATTCCTGGTCTTATGATGCGGAAGAATTTGGTGAAAACAAAAACAAGGCAGTCGGCAAAGCCTTTAGAAAGGGATGGAAGTTAATTACGAATTACGAATGGGTTAATTACGAATCTGGGAGTGATTAATGACGAATCATAGCTTGATTTAAAAAGCGTACACCTACCCCTTAAAACACTTCGATATTCGAAATTCCTTGTTCGATATTCGAGATTCCACTATCTTGCTGATAAAAGTAGATTTGCCAATATCCAAAACCATGAACCTATCTCACATCCTAAACCACCTCGGAGAAGACCGCGACAAGTACTACAAAGCCATCTCGCCGCCCATTATACAAAGCAGCAACTTTGCTTTTGATAAGGTGGATGACCTGCGGCAGATGCTCACTGACGAAAGCGCACACCATATATATACACGTGGCAATAATCCGACGGTGGAGATACTGCGAAAAAAAGTAGCGGCACTGGAAAGTGCGGAAGATGCTTTGGTTTTTGGCAGTGGCGCAGCGGCTATAGCGATGGCGGTGCTGGGCAATGTGCAGGCTGGCGACCACATCATCTGCGTGCAATCGCCTTATGGCTGGACATATAAATTGCTCACAAAATTTCTTGCCCGTTTTGGCGTGAGCCATACTTTTGTGGATGGGACGAGTATGGAAGCGATTGAAGCGGCAATACAACCAAATAGTCAAGTCTTGTTTTTGGAAAGTCCGAATAGCATGACTTTTGAATTGCAGAACTTGAAGGCTTGTGCGACACTGGCGAAAAAACATGGACTGGTGACGATGATTGACAACAGCTACGCTTCCCCTATTTTTCAGCGACCGATTGAGTTTGGGATTGATATTGTGATACATTCTGGTACAAAATACCTGAATGGACATAGCGATGTGGTGGTGGGCGTGTTGTGCAGCAGTAAGGCGATGGTGGGGAAATTATTTCTTTCCGAACTTATGACGCTGGGCGCGATTATTTCTCCACACGATGCGGCTTTGGTGATCCGAGGCTTGCGGACTTTGCCTTTGCGGATGCAGCATAGCCATGATAGCGCGATGGACATTGTGCATCGACTGGAACAACATCCTAAGATTGAGCAGGTGTATTATCCTTTTGCTACAGATTTTCCGCAGCGCGAGCTGGCGCAGGAGCAGATGAGTGGAGCGGGTGGTCTGTTCTCTGTTTTATTGAAAGCAAATAGTATAGAACAGGTTGAAAAATTTTGTAATGAACTGGACTGCTTCACAATGGCTGCCTCTTGGGGCGGACATGAATCGCTGATTATTCCAATATGTGCTTTTTATAATATCGCAGGCAGAGAAAATTCTCCTTTGCCGTGGAATTTGGTACGATTTTATGTAGGACTGGAGGATGTAAACTGGTTGTGGGCAGATATTAAAAAGGGCTTAGAAAAGTTGTAGGAAAATCTCTCCCTAATAGCATGTAATGCTAAAATTTTGTTTATATTTACTATCCTTTTTAAAAAGGGTAGCTCCTATTTTTATTTTAAATAATATATAATTTCATAAATTAAATTATTATATTGTTACCGCTTATTATATAGCGAATCTTAGGAATGTACTTTCGCGCTAATGCATTCCTATACTGCTACTGTTTATCCAAACAAAACAGAACACGAGGTAAAAGAATTGAACGTTAATTTAAACAAGACATGGTGACAACATCTAAAAAGAGCCTAAATGAGGCACTTCAGCAATATTTTGGGTTTGATAAATTTAAAGGAAATCAGAAAGAAATTGTCCAAAGCGTACTGGACAGAATAGATACATTCGTTATCATGCCGACTGGTGGGGGCAAATCGCTCTGCTACCAACTTCCCGCGCTGATGATGGAAGGAACGGCCATCGTTATCTCTCCACTTATTGCCCTGATGAAAAATCAAGTGGATTCTATCCGTTCTTATAGCAAATCAGATGATGTGGCGCATTTTCTCAATTCATCACTGAGCAAGGTGCAAATTCGACAAGTCAAAAAAGATATTGCAGATAAAAAAACTAAGCTACTTTATGTCGCACCTGAAACGCTGACCAAAGAGGAGAACATCGAGTTTTTCAGCAATACCAATATTTCTTTTGTTGCGGTTGATGAAGCACATTGTATTTCGGAATGGGGACATGATTTCCGTCCGGAATATCGACGTATTCGGGAAATGATTGACTTGATTAATCCCGAAATTTCCGTCGTTGCGCTTACGGCTACCGCTACGCCTAAAGTTCGAACGGATATTGTCAAAAACCTCCACATGAAGAACCAAAATATCTTCATGGCTTCTTTCAATCGGGACAATCTGTATTACGAAGTTCGCCCGAAAGGGAAAAAAGAGGACTGCGCAAAAAATATTGTACAATTCATTAAAAATCATCTCGGCAAATCCGGTATCATATACGTACAAAGTCGAAAAGCTACTGAAGAGCTGGCACAACTACTCAATGTCAATGACATCAAAGCCGCGCCTTATCATGCCGGACTTGATGCCAAGACAAGAAGCAGGGCTCAAGACGCTTTTTTGATGGAAGATGTGGATGTAATTTGTGCAACAATCGCCTTCGGAATGGGTATTGACAAGCCCGATGTACGCTTTGTGATTCATTATGATATTCCAAAAAGTATAGAAAATTATTATCAGGAAACTGGTCGAGCAGGGCGTGATGGACTCGAAGGGAACTGTCTTGCGTATTATGCGTATAAAGATGTCTTGCGACTTGAAAAATTCCTGCGCGACAAGCCTGCTGCCGAGCGGGAAATGGGCGCACAGCTCTTAGATGAAATTACAGCTTACTCCGAAACCGGTGGTTGTCGTCGTAAATTTTTACTGCATTATTTTGGCGAAGATTCCGACCCTGGAAGTTGTGGGGAGATGTGTGATAATTGTCGCCATCCAAAGGAAACAGTAGATGTACAAACAGAACTAAAAAATACAATAGAAGCTACTTTACAACTCAATGAAAATATCCGGGTCAAAGCCATTTTAGATTTTCTAACGGGTAAAAACACGAAGGAAGTTTCCGATTATGGGTTGGACAAACATTCGATGTACGGCGTAGGAAAAGGCAGGGAAGATCATTTTTGGAATTCTGTTGTTCGTCAGGCTTTATTGCATAGTTTCCTTAAAAAGGATATTGAAAATTATGGCATCCTGAAAGTAACTAAAAAAGGGCAAGCGTTTTTAAAATCGCCTGCTTCTTTCCATATTCCGATGAACCATGACCACGAAAAACTAGCTGCCGCTGACATTGCCAATGCAGCAGCTTCTGCAAAATCAGCAGTTCTCGATCCCATGCTGTTCAAAATACTCAAAGACTTGCGCCGCAAAGTGGCGAAAGAGAAAAATGTTCCGCCTTTTGTTGTTTTTCAAGATCCGTCGCTGGAAGATATGGCCACCCAATATCCACTCAGCAATGATGACATGGGTAATATTTCTGGTGTGACCAAAGGCAAAGCCATCCGCTATGGCAAGCAATTTCTCGAAACGATAACTCGCTATGTGGAGGAAAATGACATCGAAAGACCAACTGATGTAATCATCAAATCCGTTCCAAATAAATCCAGTCAGAAAGTCGCCATTATTCAAAGTATTGACCGCAAAATTCCATTGGAAGACATTGCACGTAGCAATCAAATGAAAATGGATGAGCTGTTCCATGAACTGGAAATGATTGTCAATTCAGGGACTAAACTCGACCTCGATTATTATATTGAAGATAATGTGGATGAGTATTCCAGAGAAGATATTCACGAATATTTTCTGGAAGCAGAATCCGACTCTCTGAATGATGCTTACACAGAATTGAAAGAAGACGACATCACGATTGAAGAAATTCAACTGATGCGAATTAAGTTTATTTCTGATTTGGCGAATTAAGGGATTGGTGATTGGTGATTGGTGATTGGTGATTGGTGATTGGTGATTGGTGATTGGTGATTGGTGATTGGTGATTGGTGATTGGTGATTGGTGATTGGTGATTGGTGATTGGTGATTGGTGATTGGTGATTAAGTAAAATATTTTCAGCATGAAAACGATAACTTCAATTGGCATTTTTTTGCTTATTGCCACTATAAGCTTTACCCAAAGTTTAGAAAAGAACTTTATTGACGAAAATTATATTCAGGTGACTGGTTCAGCAGAACTGGAAATTGCGCCAGATGAAATTTATGTCAAGGTTGTTATCAACGAAAAAGACAGCAGAGTGCCTTTGGAGGATGTCGAAAGTGAGCTGTTCGACAAATTAAAAGAAATTGGGATTGATATAGACAAAGATGTTGCCATTCTTGATGCAGTAAACAACCTCAAACGTTATTTACTGAGATTATCTGTTGTGTCTAACAGAGAATACCAAATACTCGTAAAAGATGCAGAAATGCTGATGAAAATTTTCAGAGGATTGGAGGATCTCAACATTTCAAGGGTGAGCATTGACAGACTTGACCATTCACAGATGGAAAAATTTAGAGGCGAAGTGAAAATCAGTGCCATTAAAGCCGCAAAAGAAAAAGCCCAATTATTGGCAGAGGCTATTGACCAAAGTATAGGCAAAGCCATTCATGTAGAAGAAATTGAGAATGATTGTCCCAATAGATATTCAAACAGTGCCAACATAATAGGGGCTTCCTCTATTCGATATGAAAAAAAGGGGCTTCCTCAAGTTGAATTTGAAAGAATAAAAATTCAGTACAAAATAATGGTGAAGTTTAAATTGGAGTAATTTCTAATGCTTTATTACCAACCTAATAAATAAGCGAAAATCAGTGGTGCGACTATCGTGGCATCCGATTCAATCACAAATTTTGGGGTATCGACGTTCAGTTTACCCCAGGTGATTTTTTCATTGGGTACAGCTCCTGAGTAAGAACCATAACTGGTTGTAGAATCACTGATCTGGCAGAAATAAGACCACATCGGTACTTCATGTCCCAAATCCTGATGCAGCATAGGCACAACACAAATCGGAAAGTCGCCTGCTATACCACCACCAATCTGAAAGAAACCAATCCCTTTGTCGGAAGCGTTTTCCTGATACCATTTTGCCAGAAACATCATGTACTGAATGCCCGACTTCATCGTGGCAGGTTTTATATCTTCCGTCATGCAGTAAGAGGTGAAGAAGTTGCCACAGGTAGAATCTTCCCAGCCCGGAACAATGATTGGAATGTTTTTCTGTGCGGCTGCCAGTAGCCAACTGTCTTTCGGATCTATCTGATACTTGTCTTCCAACTCTCCACTGAGCAAAATCTTATAAAAATATTCGTGTGGCAGATAGCTTTCGCCCTCATTATCCGCATCTTTCCACACCTGATGCAGATGTTCTTCAATCTGACGCATCGCTTCTGCTTCGGGGATGCAGGTATCCGTCACCCGATTGAAATGATTGTCCAGTAATTCCTGCTCGTCTTGTGGCGATAAATCTCTGTAATGAGGTACTCTTTTATAATGCTTGTGAGCGACCAGATTGAATACATCTTCTTCCAGATTCGCGCCTGTACAGGTAATGATATGCACTTTGTCCTGTCGTATCATTTCTGCCAGTGATTTGCCTAGCTCGGCGGTACTCATTGCGCCAGCCATTGTAATCATCATTTTATGTCCTGCTGATAATTGAGCTTCATAGCCCTTTGCAGCATCTACAAGGCTTGCCGCATTGAAATGCTTATAATGTTCTAAAATAAACTTTGATACGGGTCCTCTATTATTCATAATTAAATTTGTAAGACAACATTTTATAATAAAGTTTAGCGGCCAGAAATTGTGGCGCGTGAAAATCTGGAATTGGAGCGAGTTCTACAATATCGAATCCGACTACATTTTTATGTTTAAAAACCTGTTTCAAATAAGTGGTGACCGTGTGCCAGTCCAGTCCGCCCGGCTCAGGCGTACCCGTAGCTGGCATGATGGCGGGATCAAAAGCATCCAGATCGAAGGTAATGTAAACCTGGTCGGTCATCTGAGCAATAGAATCTGCCATCCAGTTTTGTTGGCCCGCTATTTCATGGTCGAAATAGACTTTTTCCAGATTCATATTTTCTTTCTCCGCAATATCCATACTGCGTATGCCAACCTGTATTAGGTTGCAATTTTGACTTGCGTCATAAACTGCGCAGGCATGATTGTAGACTGTGCCGCCATAAGACGGACGCAAATCGGCATGCGCATCAATTTGCAAGACTGTCAGGTTGGAGTATTTTTCATAAAATGCTTTTATAATACCAATGCTGATAGAATGTTCGCCGCCAAAAAAAGTAAGGAATTTACGCTGTTCCAAAAGCACTTTTGTCTGCTCATAAGTTTGTCGGAACATATCTTCAGGCGAGTCGAAACCAGTCAAAGTTTCTAAAATATGGATGCCATTTTTATACACCTCAGTATCCGTTTCTATATCGTAGAGTTCCATATTTTCGGCGGCTTCCAGAAAGGCTTCGAAACCCTGGTCGGCTCCTTTCCCCCAGGTGCTGGTGCCATCATACGGAATAGACTGTAGCCAGATGTCGGCTTGCGCTTTGTCGCTATATGCTTTTTCTATACCTGCAAATGCTTTCATGATGCTGTTATTCTTCTCCTGTGGCGTACCCCAAAATAGACAGCATTTCATCTACTGTCTGTTCATTGCGATACACAGTATCCACAAAATTCCCTGTTTCGTCTCGGTCGATAATGATGAGTTTGGGGGCAGGAATCAGGCAATGCTTAATCCCACCATAACCGCTGATAGAGTCCTGATAGGCTCCTGTATGAAAAAAGCCTACATAGAGCGGCTCTTTGTCGGTAGATTCATATTTGGGCAAAAACACTTGCTGATTCATGTCCTCCGAATTATAATAATCGGAATGATCGCAACTGATTCCACCGATATTTGCCCTTACGTATTCATTATTCCATTTATTCACCGGAAGTAAGATGAATTTTTCAAAAATAGACCAGGCGTCGGGGATGGTATTCATCAAACTATTGTCCACCATATACCAGGTTTCTGTGTCGTTTTGTTGTTTTTGCTCCAACACAGAAAAAATAATCGCACCACTTTCTCCTACGGTATATTTTCCAAATTCGGTAAAAATATCTGGTTCAGTAATATCTGCTTCAGTGCAGGCTGTTTTTATATTGCCTACAATTTCATTGATGATATATTCATAATCGTATTCAAATCCGAGGTTGTTGCGAATGGGAAATCCACCACCCAGATTAAGGGCTTTGATGTCGGGGCAAACTTGTTTTAGTTCAACAAAAAGTTTCAAGGCTTTTTGAAATTCGCCCCAGTAATACATATTATCTTTGATGCCAGAATCAATGAAGAAGTGCACCATTTTCAGCGAGAGGCTCTTGTCAGGTTTTATTTCTGTATGATAAAAATCAATAATTTCAGAGGCACGGATACCGAGGCGCGAAGTATAATAAGCAGACTGTGGTTCTTCATCAATTGCCATTCTGATGCCTATTTTTAATACCCCATCGTAAGAATCGGTATATTCTTTTATTCTGGCAATCTCTGTCTTGGAATCCAGTACCATGATGGAATTTTTGAAGCCCGCCTTATTTAACTTAATAATTTTTTCCAGATAGTCTCTCGTCTTATACCCGTTGTGAACCAGTATAATATTTTTATCCAGTTTACCTTCGGAAAGTAATTTGAAAATGAGATCAATATCAAAAGCAGAAGACGTTTCCAGATGAACACCTTCTTCCAGCGCAGCCTTCACTACATGCGAGAAATGGCAACATTTGGTACAATAGCAGTAATTGTACTTTCCCTGATACCGGTGCTTTTTAATGGCACGATTGAACAGATTTTTAGCTCTCTTAATTTGCTCACCTATTCTCGGCAAGTATAAAAGCTTGAAAGGTGTTTTATATTTTTCAACAAGATATTTTAAAGAAATACCGTGAAAACTAAGGTACCCGTCTTTCAAGTCAAAACCTTCCTGAGGAAAATAATAACTCTGGTCTATGAGGTCAAAATATGTATTTTTCATTGCCAATAAAAATGGATAATAATTACTCTTTCAAAAAAATTTGTGCAAAGAACAACTATTATTTTGAAAAAAGCAATAGGCGCTAAAAATTCTACCTAATTTTAATTACAAATGCACGAATAAAGACAAGCTTCATTCGTGCATTCGTGGCTAAACCCTACTTCACATTTTTTGAACTTAGATTTCCACTTACTTTCTATAAACCACCAGATTTTTACCTTTATAATTTGCAATATACAAATCAGCACCAATCATCAGAATATCAGTTGGCTTACTCAAATCCTCTGCGATAGTCTGCGTCAATTTTCCTACAAAATCGTAAATCAATACACGGTCATTTTCAAAATCTGTTACAAAAATCTCCTGTTCGGAAACGTAGATACCTGTAGCAGCATTCATGCCTTCTGCTTCGCCAATGACTTGTAAAGATTTTCCTGTTTTATCCAAAACCTGTACCCGATTATTATAAGCATCTGCTATATAAATTTTATCGTCGGTCAGTTGTATATCAGTTGGATAATGAAACTCACCCGCTGCTTTTCCTTTTTTGCCAAAAGCCGCCCAGGTATTGCCATCAAAATATAAAATCCGGTGGTTATAAAAATCGGCAATTGCTATTTCTTTGCCGCGTACATCTACACCGGCAGGCGCGTCAAGACTATCCTGCATAGGCATAATCGTCTTTTCGCCATTTACAAATTTGATGATATGGTCGGAGCCATATTCGGGAATATAAATCGCATTCTCAGCACTCGCCAAGTGCATCGGACGTTCAAAACCGTCGAATGTATTTTTAACTTGACCATCTTTCGACAATTCGACCAGTCTGTTATTGTCTCCATCAGCTATCCAGATGTTTCCATTGGAATACGTCAGTCCGATCGGCGTGATTTCGCCTAAGTCCACTGAGCTACTTTTTGTCCATTCTGCCCTTTTCTGGCAGGAAGTGAGGAGCAAGACCAGCGCGACAGGCAGGAATATATTTTTCATGTAAATGAGTTTTTTATTGGTACAAAAGGGGGTAAATACTCGATTGTTTCACTGCTTGATTGTTCGACTGTTTCATTGCTGAATTACTTCATTGTGTTAAAATACATTTTGCTATGCAAAATGTTGTGATAGAGTAATTATTACAAGAAAACAATCGAACAATTATGACAATCAAGCAATGAAACAATTCAGCAATCGAACAATGCAACAGTCCTTTTACTGCGCTCTATCATACTGACAACAGCCCGGCAAATTATTATACGTTTCCTTATCTGCTTTTGCTGTTTTGGTATCATGCCCAGAGGTCGCAACCGCTTTTTCGACAGCCGCTTTCGATGTTTGCGTCGCATCAAAAGTAATGCTCACCTGCTGCGTTTCTTTGTCCCAACTGGCTGCTGTAACACCAGTCACGCTGCCTGCTGCTTTTTCTATTCTGGCCTGACACATACCACAGTTACCCGCTGCAAAAAAGCTAGCTTCTAAAATTTCACTGTCGCTACTGATTTGAGTGGCTTCTGCTAAGGTACTTTCTGTTGTACCGTCGGCTCTTTCCACCACTACACTAACTGGTGTATAACCCGCTACTTCTACCTGATTTTCTACCTTTTCAACGGTCAATGCTTTTTCAGCCGGATAGGTAAAGGTCATCATTCCTGTTTCCATTTCTATGGCTACTTTTTTGATGCCTTTAAACTCTTTGAATTTTTTCTCCAAACCATAGGCACAAAACGGACAGCCTAAGCCATCTACCTGTACGCTAAAATTGTCTGTTGTTTTGCTTTGTGCATTTGCTGTGATGGTCATTCCAAAAAGCAATGCGGCTATGATGATGATTGAATATTTCATGTTATTTTTTAATTTAATTTTTAAATTTATAGTGTTGTCCTCGACTCCGCTCGGACAACTCATAATTGCAGTTGGTTGAGCGGAGCCGAAATCAACTACTTAAAAAACATACCTCGTTCCAAGAAACAAGCTATAATTCCGTTGTGTTTCCTCTGGAGTCGTTTGTACAAGAGGGGCTTGAATAGCGGCTTCCCAAGTCCACTGCCCTTTAGCGTATTGAATGCCTTGTGCATATAAAAGGGCGTAATCATTCGTTTCAGTAAACCAGCTACTTTGATATTCAAAATACAAATTAATCTGTTTGACTGGATAAGTTGGCTTCAATAAAGGCAATCCGAAACCCAGTTTTTGGCGCAGTTCATCTGTATCAGCATTGGGAACTAAATTATACCCCAGTTCATTGGAAATACCGTATTTGATACTTTCATATCCGGCAATCAATCCAACATAACTTTGATAGTGTCCGGTGCTGATGCCGTCGACATCCAACTTTTTACCTGTGGGCAAAGTCTGGAGTGTTTTTGCGACCATTCTAAACGTTTTACCTGTGTTGTCTTTTCTGTAAAACTGGTATTTGCCCAATAATTCTATGTCGCCCAAAGTGTTTCCGCTTTCCCCTAAAAGGTCATTTATCGCATAATTCACGTAAGGAATATGCAGCCCAACTAATACATTATTGATTGGCAGATAATGCGCCATGAGTGGAACTTTCACAAAAGTGCCTTGCGCTGTATTGCGAATTTCTGTGAGCGTTTTCAGTACAATTGTGCCTTCGCTCAACATAATCGGCTTATCACCTGTGATGGGTGGCCCTTGTGCGAAAGCAGCTACACTCCATAGGGTGCAGGCAATCATTGTCGCTACAATATATTTTATCATGTTTGCTAACTCGTACAGGCGGTTTTAACCGCCAAGTGTAGTATTTTATTTTATTTTATACAAATGAGGTTTACGACGGCTAAAGTCGTCGGTACGATTAAGCTATAAAAGGAAGGACTGAATAAGAACAGGAATGTCCCTAATCAGCGGGGGCGGTCTGTAATTTTGAGCATGAAGAGACGTTTTTAAGACTAGTGGCAGATTTCCAGTATCCACCTGTTTGAGGCTAATCGTACTTAAATCGGAATCCGAATATTCGGTCGTTTGTATTTGTACCAAATCAGCATCTAGGGCTGCATAGATGGATTCGTTATTACAACAGTCTTTTTTACACTCCTGCGAAGCCATATCAGCTTTTGGTGCATGACAGCTTTTTTTCGCTTTGCTGCAATGCTTCATTTGCGCAAGCTGATGACAGGATTTGGCTTTGCCAAAGAGGTTGAAGGTTTTTAATTCTCCCTGGCAGTAGTGCATATCAATATTCAGCCCGACTGAGGTGACGAGCATTAGCATTGCGAGTAGCAAAGCAGTAATTTGATATGTTCTATTTTCTTTCACAATACAAATATAGCAATTTTTATGCCGCTATGCTTTACATAATTTTGGAAAAAGCTTGTATAATTTTTTTCTTGTTCTCTAAGCATATTAAATGATGAAATTATTATTTGAACGTTAAGTTCCCAGACAAAATTATCTATAATTTAAGTTTCGAATAAAAAACTAATTTCCAGTATTTTATGTCGTTTTAAACTTAAACTTAATCTTGTACTTAAACTTACTTACTTCACAATTCGTCTATAGATTTGCGAGACTGCGTAGTTGTTTTTTTGTATTGAGTGGGAGAAAGTCCGGTTACCTTTTTAAATTGATTGGACAAATGGGCAGTACTGCTATAGTTCAGTTTGAAAGCAATTTCTGATATGGTCATTTCGTCATAGCTCAACAGTTCTTTCACTTTTTCTATTTTTTGCTGTTGCATGTATTTCTCAATCGTCGTGCCTTCTATTTTACTGAATGTTTTGCTGAGCTGGGAATAATCTTTATTCAAATGTTCGGACAGCGCAACCGAGAGTTTTCTATTCGAATGATGTTTATCATAATGAACAAATTCTATCAAAAAGGTCTTAATGGCATTGACCATTCTATGGTCTTTATCGTCTAATAATTCAAATCCTAATGTTTTCAGTTTCTGGGCTAATTCTTGTTTTTGGGCTTCGTCAATGGGCATCGCCAGTCCTACTTCACCGAGTCGTATATCGTCAAAAGCAATTTCCATCTCGACAAATACTCCTTTGACGCTGGTAAGGCATCGAGGACAAACCATATTTTTTATTTGCAGTTGCGTCATTTTATAATTTTATCATTGCCGTCTTTACAATTGTCGGGTTATCCACATGCACCCAGGCAAAAACGATTTTATTTTCATGTCGTACCATTTGCGGGAAACCGCTTTGTCGTCCCGGGTCCGTCGCTGCTACGGTGAAGCTCTCTCCTGTTTTTTCCTTTGCGCTCACTTTTACAGCTTTAATATCTGCACCGGTTTCACTTTCTTCCAGCCAACTGACGAGGGCTTCTTTATTGGCTAATAAAACGACATCGACTCTGCCCAATGGCTTGCCTTCATCTATTCTGACTGGTGGCGAGAATGTTGTACCGCTGTCTTCCGAGAAAGCAATTTTGACCTGCGCCTCCTCGCCTGCCATTGTGAACCATGCCACAACGACCTGTTTTCCTTTTGCTTTAATGACTGGTCCATTGACCGGACAACCTACAATTTGCCAGTTGTCTTTTGCTACCAAAACAGGTTGTGTCCATTTATTCCCGACTTGTTGAATAATCGAAATATCTCGTACCTCTTCATCGGAACGGTCACGATAAGCTACGATGACGCCTTGATCAGTTAGCGCAGCACTCGTTTGGCAACAATCACAAACCTTATTATCCAGCTCGACTTCATCGTATAATTTCCCATTAGAATCGAAAGTTGCTGCTCGTAAAGTCATTGCGCCATGAGCGCCGTGTCCGTGGTCATCGTGTCCGTGACTATCGTGGTCCTCATGTCCTTCGCCTTTTGTGTTTCTGCCATCCAGCCAAGTAGCAAATATACGATTTGCGGAAAGCGGAATCATGCTCACAAAACCATGTTCGGCAGCTATGCCATCTTGATGAGGGATAAAAGATTCGCCCCAACTTGTACCGCCATCCTGCGATTGCGCAATATGTACATCGTAATCATACGTCCCTCCCGCGCTTTTTTGTAGCCAATGCGCAGCCAGCAAATTATCATCGCCCGCATAAGTTACCAGAGAAGGAAAATCAGCCCAATTGACAAACCAATCTGTCCCCGTAGCAATCGTTTTGGGAGCAGACCATTGGTCTTTTTCTAAGGTAGAGAATTGTAATGCTGTTGTGGAATCGTTCAGTTTTTCTACCCAGGACAGATAGACTTCTCCGTTTTCGTTGGTGAATAAGTTTGGCTCGCCGCCGGTTTTGCAGGGCGTGGGGATTTCTGTGATGGTCTGGCTTGCTACGACTGGATCTTTACTGGTATTTTGACAGGCTATGAAATAGCAGAGGCAAAAGTAGAGGAATAATATCTTATACGGTTTCATTTCCTAATGTTTAAATTTTATAGCTGTTTTGTCCATAGTCGATGGTCAATAGTCCATAGTTGTCTTGTGTCTTGTCACGAAATAGGTTGACCTAAAATACTAAAAAACAGCCATCGACCACCACTGCAAACAGTGGTTATTTTTTTCTATCTTTGAATAAATTCTAATCGACATGAAGCTAATTAAAAATGCTGATATAGCCGCTGTTTTCAATAATTATCCAGATACCATTTGCGAAAAGCTCTTCTATCTTCGCCAATTAGTATTGGACACCGCATCGGAAACGGAAGGTGTGGATGAATTGGAAGAAACCCTGAAGTGGGGCGAACCCAGCTATCTTGCCAAGAAAGGAAGCACGATAAGAGTGGACTGGAAAAAATCAAAACCTGAGCAGTACGCGATGTATTTCAAATGTACGAGTCAATTAGTACCCACCTTCAAAGCGGTTTATGGCAACAGGTTTAATTATGAAAAGAACAGGGCTATTGTGTTTAAGTTGGATGATGATATTCCTGTGGCGGAATTGAAGCATTGTATTGCGTTGGCTCTGACTTATCATCGGGTGAAGCATTTGCCGATGTTGGGGGCGTGATTTTGTTAGGTTTTTTGTATATTTGAAGAAACAACAAACCCATCTCAAGCATTATGACCAAACGCCATCCGCTTACTTTATCATCGGGAGATAATAATATTGTTATCGCGCTCAATGACAATGAAGCTGGCAAGTTGTTCACAAATAATACCCGTTCTGATATAGGCTCGGAAGCGGAGAAAATGAAGATAGCTAATACCATCAACGGTCTAATCGTCAAATTTATTCGCCTTGATGTCAATGAAGAAATGAATGCAGATATGCTGGTGATGGAGCGTTTGTATCCGCTGGACTATCGGGCTTACGAGTCTCAAAAACGGCTGTTGTGGTTTGATGTTTTTGAAGATGAAATAGAACAATTGCATCAGGCAGGTTTTGCACATCGCGACCTTCGTCGTCCTTCTGATATGCCTGGTTTGCGTTATGATAATATTTTCCTTACGGAAAAAGGATTGCGTCTGATTGATGTGGGTATTTCAGCTTTGAAAACGCAAGTTGGAGAGCGACTTTTTGAGCGTTTTATTGAACAGGAGAAAAAGGAGATGGAAGAATTTAGGGACTTTTTTCTGAATCGCTAACTCAACAGATTTTATGTCTTTTTGGAAAACCATACACAAGAAATATGGAAGCAAAGAAACTGAATAATTTATCTATACAAGAATACACCAGTCTTGAAACAAGTACGGACACTAAATACGAATACCATGATGGTACTGTATTCGCTATGGCAGGCGGCACACTTAATCATGGTTTGATTTGTGGAAATATTTTTGGTGAGATGAGAAGTCAGTTGCGAAATAAGCAACAAAATTGTACGGTAATGAATAGCGAAATCAAGCTACATATTGCATCAAAAAATGCCTTTTTATATCCTGATGCGATGGTGATTTGTGGAGAAATTGAAAAATCAGATAAAGAGTTGAATGCCGTGACCAATCCCATTGTCATTATAGAGGTCTTGTCGAAAAGTACAGAAAGTTATGATAGAGGCGATAAATTTTACCTATACCGCCAATTGAAAAGTTTGCAGGAATATATTCTGATTAATCAGAAAAAAGCCCTCGTCGAAGTCTATAAACGAGAAGCAGATTTATGGAAAATTACTCGATTTTCTGGATTGGATGACCTATTGCTAATTGATGCTTTGGGTATTTCTGTTGATTTGAAGGAGATTTATCAAAATGTGGTCTTTTAGTCTGGACTTCTATATTCCCACATCAATATTCCAGCTACAAAAAAGCCCACACAAACCAAGTTCATGTGGACTTTATATCTTATAGAAAACAGCCCATCGTCCATGGACTATCGACTATCGACCAATCTTATCCAAACAAAGACTGCAATTTCATAGCAACACCCATGTCGCCATCAATTTTCACCTTGCCAGACATAACGGCTGACATTGGATTCAACTCACCGCTGGTCATAGCCATAAAATCTTCTTGAGAAACGTTGAGCGTACAATCTGCATCGTTATCTTCCTGAGAAATTGTATTAGCATCGCCTGTACCATCAATGTAGATACATTGGTCGCCCATGTTGATTTTCAGGGTTTTGCCCAATGCAGGTACTGCGGAGGCTTTTGCTTCTACTCCACTTAAAATAGCTTCAAAACTCATGTTATTATCGTGTTTATGATTAGAAATGTTATTTTTTTGTCCTGTCGTAGCTGATCCTGATGCGGCAGAATTATAAGATACGTCATCAATCACCATTTTGGCAATAATTTCCCGCATAATCTCTGAAGTACCACCACCAATTGTACCAATCCGGCTGTCACGAAACATTCTCGCGATTTTAAATTCTTCCATATAACCGTAGCCACCAAAAAATTGTAGGCACTGATACATCACTTTATCTGATAATTCAGTGGCCAGCAATTTAGCCATCGACGATTCTTTAACGGCATATTTGCCATCATTGTTCAATCGGCAACAATATAATACAAATTGCTTAGTTGCTTCAATTTCAGATGCCAATTGTGCAATGCGATGCCGTAAAACCTGAAATTTATTGATCGGACGACCAAAAGCGGAGCGTTCTGACATATATTGCAAAGTGTATTCCAGTGCGCTTTCGCAGGCTGCAAAACCACCTATCGCTCCCACCAATCTTTCTAATTGCAAGCCGCCCATCAGGTAATAAAAGCCCTGTCCTTCCTCACCAACAAGATTTTCTATTGGGACTTTTACATTATCGAAAGCCAGTTCTGCGGTATCAGAAGCATGCCAACCGAGTTTTTTGAGCTTGGTTGCAGAAACACCTTCCGTATTTCGGTCAATCACCAGCAAACTGACACCTGCGGGTCCTGCGTCTGGATCTGTTTTTACTACCGTGACAATAAAATCGCCATACACCGCATTTGTGATAAACGTTTTTGAACCATTCACCACATAATAATCGCCTTCGCGAATAGCCGTTGTTTGTATATTTTGCACATCAGACCCAGCCCCTGGCTCGGTAATCCCAATGCAGCTAATCAATTCGCCCGAAATGATGCCTGGCAAATATTTTTGCTTTAATTTTTCAGAACCATATTTTAAAATATAAGGCCCTGACATATACTGAACGACCAATTGGGTAATCATAAATCCTCCTGAAAAAACCTTGGCTATTTCTTCGCAAAAAACGACATCGTAGAAGAAGTCGAGCTCCATCCCGCCGTAGTCCGTTGGATAAGCTAAACCCAAAAAACCCATATCCCCCATTTTTTTCCAGATGGATTTGGGGATACGTCGATTTTCTTCCCATTCGTCAATATACGGTACGACTTCTTTTTGTAAAAATGCCCGTAAACTGCTGCGAAACATCTCGTGTTCTTCTGTGAAATAATAGCTCATGTTTTGAGTTGATTGTGTGTATTGAGTAATTGAGTTGATTGGGTGTATTGAGTGATTGAGTGTACTGAGTAATTTAAACTTATTCTTAAACTTAAACTTATCTAAAGTCGTGTTCATCTACCAATTGTTGTAAGAAATCGGCATCTTGTTGTAACATAAACATCAGGTAAAGTTTCTCTCCGTGTAGGTCTTTTGTCGTCAGTCTGATAGGCATATCTGCGGTATTTTTTCTTGTAAAATATTTATAGAAAGCCAGTCCGAGCAGATAAGTGCCATTTGCTGAGGGATGTTTATCATCAAAAAATAATTCCAAATCTGGTCGCCATTTTCTTGCTTCCGCAAACAGTGGTCCTGCCGGTACGTAATCCGACTTGCTTGTTTTGGCAAGTTGCTGGTACATTTTGGTAATGGTGCTTTGCATCAGCGGGTTGGATTTGTATGCCCAGGTCATCATAAAAACAGGCTCGGCTCCATGCTTGCGGACCAGTTGGGCAAACTTTTCACCATATTCCATAAAACTTTCAGGCGTGTCAATCGAACTTAGACTGTGGTTATTGAACACTACATAATCCCAGTCCTGGTTTTCAATTAGAGTTCTGGTGATCGTTCCTTTTTCACTTTTCCAGTGTTGCTCCAGATTCGACCCACCGACTGTCGATTGTCTGGTTTCAATGGCGACATCCTGTGAGGCTGCCATAGCAGAAACAACCTGCGGCAGATTATAAAAATAGGTAAAACTATTGCCCACGAAAAGTACTCGCGTCGTGTCCTGCTGCGCAAAAGCGGAACAGCAAAACAAGAGTGCCAAGCTAAGAATAAGCGTATGTATTTTCATTATTAGTGTATTGAGTTATTGGGTGTATTGAGTGTATTGAGTGTATTTTGCTACGCAAAATAATTACTACTTAATCAACTCAATTATCCCACCCTAGCTTTCATTTTTGCTTTTAATTGCTGAAAATATTCCGAAAAGACAGAACGAGCAATCATTACTTTCATAATTTCATTGGTACCACCATAGATTTTCTGTACCCGTGCGTCGCCATAATACCGAGCAATTGGATATTCCCAAATATAGCCATAACCGCCAAATAATTGGAGGCATTCATCTATCGTTTCGCACTGCATATCTGAGGCATAATATTTTGCCATAGAAGCCAGTTCGGGCGTAAGTTTGTGTGCCGCTTGTAGTTCCGTACAGCGGTCGATAAAAGCGGTCGTGACTTCCAGTTTGGTCGCGACTTCTGACAATTTGAACTGCGTATTCTGGAAAGCACAAATCGGTTGTTTGAACGCTACTCGCTGCTGTGTGTATTCAACGGTGTGTTCCAATGCGCCCCTGACTGCACCAATCGCCGCTAGTGCAATCGTCATTCTTTCTCTTGGCAATTCGGTCATCATTTGTATAAAACCTCTGCCTTCTTCGCCTAGTAAATTTCCTTTAGGAACTTTGACATCTTCAAAAAACAATTCACAGGTATCGCTGGCTTTCAAGCCCAATTTTTTGAAGGGCTTGCCTTTGGAAAATCCTGGTGATCCAGCATCCACAACAAGCAAACTGACGCCTTTTGCACCAGCACTCTTATCCGTTTTGCAGGCAACAATGGTAAAATCGGAAGTGTAGCCAATGGTGATAAATGTCTTGCTGCCATTCAGCAGATAATGGTCTCCTTTGTCTTCCGCAAAAGTTGTAATCGCCTGCACATCGCTGCCCGTTCCTGGTTCCGACATCGCCAAAGAACCAATCGCTTCTCCCGACACACATTTGGGCAGGTATTTATTTTTCAACTCTTCGCTTCCATATTTTGCAATATAAGGAATCACTATGTCGGAGTGCATAGAAATACCTGGCGCACAAGAACCGTATCTCCCCTGCTCTTCAATCAGCAAAGCAGAGAAAGAAAAGTCCAGTCCCATGCCCCCGTATTTCGGATCAAGGTCGATGCCCAGCAAGCCAAGTTCACCAGCTTTTAGCCAGGCTTCTCGGTCGCAATAGCCCTGCTCTTCCCATTTTTCTCGATGCGGCAGGACATGCGCTTTAAAATATTCTCCTATGGTGTTTTTGAACATCTGGTGTTCTTCCGAACCATAAATCGTTCTTGGTAATTCGTGTCTTTTTTTCATATTGAATGTGTTGATGTGTTGATGTGTTGTTGTGTTGATGTGTTGATGTGCCTTAGTTCAAAAGGAAAGGAAACCTCTCCGCAACATCATTTTAAACATTGTGATTCATATTGCAATTGAAACTGATATTGTTACTGCCACTGTTACTCTTTCATTGGAATATTTAACATTGCTCGTGTTTCCTCAATGCTCGCTATCTCACGCCCCATCATATTGGCTAGTTTGACGCCCCATTCTACGCATTCGCCATTCGATTTTGCCATCTCGTTATTGGGTAAGTAGAAATTATCTTCTAGTCCGACGCGGAAATTACCGCCCATCGTGCAGGCTACGGCAGCCATTTGCCATTGTTTTCGACTGATCGCAATGACCTGCCAGAATGCACCGTCAGGGACTTGTCTGATTTGATGAATCAGGTTTTCCGTCGTCGCAGGAATACCGCCCATGACGCCCATCACTAAGCTATAACAGGCATTATCAGGTATCAGCCCCATGTCGCGCAGCGGCACAGCATTTCGGATATGGCTGGTGTCAAAACATTCCATTTCGGGGCAGATATTATTTTCATTCATCGTTTTTACAACCAATTGCATATCGTCGAATGAATTTTCAAATATGCCATTCCAATGAAACTGTTTGCTCCGTTTGGAGTAAATCGCGTAGTTCATGGAGCCCATATTAAAGGCTGCCATATCTGGTTTGGTGACGGGCAAATGTTTGATGCGATCCTGCACCGACAGCCCAATTGCTCCTGTCGAGTAATTGATAATGACATCAGGGCAACGCTTGCGGACTTCCTCTTGTATTTGCTCGAAAACTTCTGTTCTCCAACTCGGCACGCCATTGTCTTCGCGTGCATGGATGTGTACGATGCTTGCTCCGGCATCTACTGCACGCCTGGCTTCTTCGCCTAGTTCTACAGGCGTGTAAGGAATGTGCGGGCAGTGGCTTCGGTTGGTTGCTGCACCTGTGAGGGCGGCTGATAGTATTAATTTTTTTCTTGACATCTTTTTTGTTTTTTTCAACTCTTCAACGACTCCAGTAAACCAGAGAAGGAATATCGAACCGCAGAATTTCGAATAACGAATTTCGAAGTGTTTTGCTATTCAACTCATTCCGGCATTCCAGTTTTTCTTGACATCTTTTTTGTTTTTTTCAACTTTGCAACTACTTATAGTAAACCAGAGAAGGAATATCGAACCGCAGAATTTCGAATAACGAATTTCGAAGTGTTTTGCCATTCAACTTATTTCAGTATTCCAGTTTTTCTTGACAAATTAATTATTCTCATTTCCACTTCGATATTCGATATTCAACTCCACCATTCCACTTCGACATTCGATATTCATCTGTTCGGTATTCGATATTCATCTGTTCGATATTCGATATTCATTCCCCCTTTCATTTGACATTCTTTTTTGCTGTGTTTATGCTTTTTACAAAAATTGAAATCAATTCATTGTTCTCATTTGTAGTTGCTTCTACGTCTTTTATAGTTAAAAATTTCTTCTTTTTAATAATTTTCAAACAGACGTAAGTTTCTCTCAGTTCTTTCAGAGCAATTTTCATTTTATGAATAAAATCTGCCCGCGATTCTGCTCCTTGTGCCTCTCCATAATTCAAAGCAGGCGCAGTGCCAGAACGAACTATTTGTTTAGAAAGATGATTCCCCGCAAAAGTTTTAGGCATTTTTTCAGAAAGATCTAAAACCATTACTGCAAAATCCACTAAACGCTCTTCTAAATCATACGTTTTACTTGACATTTTTTTTGTTTTTTTCAACTTTGCAACGACTCCAGTAAACCAGAGAAGGAATATCGAATAACGAATACTGAACACCGAATTTCGAAGTGTTTTGTTATTCAACTCACTTCAATATTCCAGTTTTACCTGACAAATTAATTATTCACTTCCCCTCTCTACTTCAATATTCGATATTCATTCCCCCATTCCACTTCGACATTCAATATTCATCTGTTCGATATTCGATATTCAACTCCCCCATTCCACTTCGACATTCGATATTCATCTGTTCGATATTCGATATTCAACTCCCCCATTCCACTTCGACATTCAATATTCATCTGTTCGATATTCGATATTCATTCCCCCATTCTACTTCGACATTCGATATTCATCTGTTCGTTATTCGATATTCAACATCTCTTCTACTCCCCCGTCCAAACCGCCTTCCGTTTTTCCCGAAATGCCATCAAACCTTCCTGTCCATCAGCCGTGCCGACGGTTTTTTCTAGCATCTCCATCAGGTATTTATGTTCAGAAGCAGAGGGTTGAATATAATCATAAGCTTCCAAGCCTAATCGAATAGCCGATGGGCTGTTTTGTTTTAATTCTTCCATGACTTTCTGCGTCTCGGCGTCTATATTTTCGGCTGTTGTAACACTGGTGACTAAACCATATTTTTCAGCTTCTGCAACGGGTAAATTGTATCCGCGAATACACCAATCTATCACCTTCCGCGCTGGCATGACTTTCATCAACGACGCCATGACTTGAAAGGGATATAAGCCTCGTTTCACTTCCGGCAAACCAAATTTTACATTATCCTGCGCGATAACGATATGGCTGCCCGCAAGAAAGAAAAAACCGCCTGCATAAACATCTCCCGTTATTTTTGCAATGATTGGTTTATGGATTTTATTGAATAATTCACCAATCAGTACTTCCCCTTCTGGCTTAGGAATACTCGAATCGTATTCGCCCAACATGCCCATAAATGCCTTCAGGTCTGCGCCTGCACAAAATACATTTCCTTTCGCCCCCATGACGACCATCCACACATTTTTTTCATGGTGGGCATACTGCATCCCAAAAGCCAATTCATTGATCATCTGCGGATGAATAGCGTTCTTTTTTCTTTCGCGGTCTAAGGTAATGTACAGGACATTCGCCGCTTCCTTTACTTCGATGAAAGCGAAGGTTTCTTTGTGAATGTTAGCGGTTTGTTCTGATGTGTAGTGGTTCATGCTCAATTTATTAGTGTTTTAATTGTTTTAAGGGGTCGATGGTCCATAGTCGATGGACGATAGTTTTTTACGCATTTTGCATGGCAAAATGTACATTGTATTTAGCCTTTTCCATGGACTATTGACCATCGACCATCGACTCCCCCCCATTTATTTTCAACAACAAAAATCCCGCCTCTACATTTGCGCCTTCTTGGGCATACACTTCTTCCACTACACCATCTTCTGAGGCTTCGATGGTATTTTCCATTTTCATAGAAGACAGGACAATCAGTCCTTCACCTGATTTTACTTTTTGTCCTGGTTTGACCAGAATTTTGATAATCTGTGAAGGCATGGGTGCTTCGTATCCGCCCTTTACTTTTTTAGCTATGTTTGCAGGGAAACGTTCTTTTTGTTGTACATGAATGCTGCCCGTTTGTCCATTATGGATAAAATAATTCTGCTGATCTTTCGCAATATTGAAGGTCTGTTGTATGCCGTCAATTTCCAATCGGGTCTGCTGGTCATTGGCTTCTATTAGTTGTACAGCGTATTCTTTTTCTTTTATAATACATGTAAAAACAGGTTGCCCAGCAGACTTGTTTTGGTAGCGATAAGCAACTTTGATTTCTTCTTCTTTATATAAATAGGTTTCTGATTGATGCTGATAAAAATTGCTCCGCCAGCCAGAAGGAATTGATTGTAATAAAGTTCGTGCCTGCTCACGTTGATGCCAGCCCAACAAAGTGGCTGCTATGGCTGCACAATTCACCGCTGCTTCCTCTTTTTCTGCGAAAGCAGTCAGGTCAAGTTTATTTTTTATAAAATGAGTATCATAGTTTCCTTGTTGAAAATCAGCATTTTTCAATACATGCAAAAGGAAATCTTGATTGGTCGTCGTGCCGAGGCAAACCAAGTTGCTCAACACATATTGCATCTTGCGCTGTGCCGCTTGTCGGCTGTCGTCCCATACAATCAATTTGGCAATCATGGGATCGTAGAAGACTGAAATTTCTGAGCCGCTTTGGATGGCTGTTTCCACCCGCAAACCTTCCACTTTCGGGATTTCAAATCGCTGAATTTTACCCGTTACGGGAAGGAAATCATTGGCAGCATCCTCGGCGTATAAGCGACATTCTATGGCATAGCCTTTTCCTTCTACTTCATTTTGCTGAATAGTCAAGGGCAAGCCCTGCACTGATTCAATTTGCATTTGCACCAAATCCAATCCTGTAATTTCTTCCGTCACCGGATGCTCGACCTGCAAGCGCGTATTGACTTCCAGAAAGTAAAAATCTTTTGTTTTTTCATCGAATATAAATTCAACCGTTCCAGCATTATCGTACTTCAAGGCTTTGGCTGCCTGCACTGCTGCTTCCCCCATTTTTTGCCGCAAGGCATCGCTCAATACAGGTGAAGGGCTTTCTTCTATAATTTTCTGATAGCGTCTTTGTATCGTACACTCGCGTTCCAGCAGATGAATGGCATTGCCGTGCTGGTCGCCAAATATCTGAAATTCAATGTGCCGACCAGAAGCAATGTATTTTTCAATAATCAATTCATCGTCTCCAAAGGCGCTTTTGGCTTCCCGCTTTGCGGCTTCAATGGCTGTCTTGATGTCTTTTTTGTTGTGGACAATCCGCATTCCTTTTCCGCCTCCGCCTGCTGTTGCTTTGAGCAAAACAGGGAATCCAATGTCCACCGCTGCTTTGGTCAAAGTCTTGATACTCTGGTCTGCCCCCTGATAGCCTGGCACGACTGGCACCTTATTTTTTTGCATCAGCACCTTGGCTTTCGACTTGCTGCCCATCGCATCAATTGCCTTAGCGTGTGGCCCGATAAATATAATGCCTTCTTCTTGACAACGTTTGGCGAAAGCCACATTTTCCGAAAGGAAACCATAACCGGGATGTATGGCATCTGCACCTGTTTTTTTTGCTGTCGCAATGATTTTATCTACATCAAGATAGGACGCCGCAGGGCTACTTGCTCCAATAAAAACAGCCGTATCTGCTTGCTGCACGAAAGGTGCATGTCGGTCAGCTTCCGAGAATACCGCAATACTCTGAATCCCCATTTTTTTGCAGGTGCGGATGACTCTTGAAGCTATTTCGCCTCTGTTAGCTATCAAGATAGCTTGAATGGTCGATGGTCGATGGTCGATAGTCGATGGTTTTCCGGACATGAGTTATCTTTTTTCAATTGATTTTCTGAGTGCCTGTGTCATTCTTATAATACTGCTAAGTTCATTATATAACCGTTGAAAGTCTTTCTCAGAAATCAAGCCTCTTTTTTTACCTATGTACAAACATGATACAACCTCTATTCCCGAACGAATGGCATAGCCCAGAAACTTAGAATATTCAGGATCTGATTGTCCGGTAGAACCTTCAGCTATATTAAGTGCAATAGAGTCTGCCGCCCTTTTAATTTGAGCAGTAAGTATATACAATTCCTCTTTAGGAAATGTCCTTGTCAAATCATGTATATCACTTGTAAAGTCAACTGCTTTTTGCCAAACCTTAAGTCCTTCAAATTTAAATGCCATCGTTGCTGTCTTTTAATAAAAAGTGCTGTTTAAAATTACCTGCTCTATGGACTATCGACCATCGACCATCGTCCCTTTATTCTACATCCTCCAAACGCCATAACCATCCGTCCCTTTAATCTCCTCATTATACACCACCGCCAACGAAAAGCCCAGATAATTTCTAGTGTCTCTAGGGTCGAGCAAGCCATCATCCCACAACTCAGAAGTAGAATACCAGGCAGAGGATTTTTTTTCTGCTTCCATCATCAACATCTGCTTGAGCATTTCGCCTTGTGCGGGGTCGTAGGGAACACCTGTCTTTTTTGCAGCAGCTTTTTGGACAATTTCCATCACACCCGCCAGTTGCTCTGCTCCCATCACCCCTATTTTTGAATGGGGATAAGCAAACAAAAAGCGGGGGCGATACGAGCGGCCGTTCATGCCGTAATTTCCTGCGCCATAAGAAGAGCCAATCATCAGCGTGATGTGTGGGACTTCGCTGTTGGATACCGCATTGATGAGCTTTGCGCCATTTTTGATAATGCCGCCTTCCTCATAGGCTTTGCCGACCATGTAGCCAGTTGTGTTTTGCAGAAAAATGAGCGGGATATTATTTTTATTGGACAGTTGTATAAACTGTGCGCCCTTGTTGGCAGATTCGGAAAAGATGACGCCGTTATTGGCCAATATGCCGACTGGATAGCCATGTATTTTTGTCCAGCCTGTGACGAGGGTATTCCCGTATTCAGGTTTAAACTCTGAGAAACGAGAACCATCCGCTATTCGGGCAATCAATTCCCGTACATCAAAAGGCGTTTTGACATTGGCTGGCACGACGCCCAGAATTTCTTCTGCATCATATAAAGGTTCTTCAATAGGCAATTTTGGTGTAAAATGTGGCTTTGAAACATTTACAATTTCCATCAGCTCTCTCGCTATTCGGATGCCATCCAGCTCATCTTCCGCGAGGTAATCGGATACGCCTGATATGCGGCTGTGCATTTCTGCGCCGCCTAGTTCTTCATCGCTTGATTCTTCATTAGTGGCCATTTTGACCAGCGGCGGGCCGGCAAGAAACACCTTGGCTGCTTGTTTTTGAAAAATAGCAAAATCGGACATGCCTGGCACATAAGCACCGCCTGCGGTGGCATTGCCAAAGACAACGGAGATGGTCGGCAAACCCATTTTGGATCGTTGGGTGATTTGTCGGAAAGACTCGCCCCCGTAGTTGAATATTTTTGCCTGATCGGTCAGGTTGGCGCCGCCACTTTCTACTAGATTGACGGAAGGCAGGCGACATTCTGCCGTTATTTCGCCTATACGCAGCGACTTGAATACCGTGGCATAATCGACCGAACCGCCTTTGCGTGTACCGACGTTGGAATTAATCACACACAGTTTTCCAGAGACCAGTCCAATGCCGCACACATTGGTTCCACCTGCACCGAAGCCGCCCTTCTGTTCCATTCCCGCTAAGGGCAATAATTCCAAAAACGGGCTGTCTTTATCCAATACTAATTCTATGCGTTCGCGTGCCAGCATTTTGCCACGTTTTCTGGCGCGTTCGATGTGTTTGTCTTTACCTTGAAACCGCCCTTTTTCCATCTCCGCTTCCAGTTTCTCGATGACTTCCAACATTTCCTTGCGGTTGTCTTTGAATTGCTGACTGTTCGGATTTATTTTGGATTTTATCGCTTGCATGGCTTTATCGTGTTGTGGTGTTGATGTGTTGTGGTGTTGATGTATGTGCTATAAACGACAACACATCAATACTCCAACACGACAACACAATTCAAAAAGAAATCAAATCTACTTCAAATGGCTCGCCTAGGTTTTCATAATAGGCTTCGCCAAAGAAGGTTTTAAAAGAGTCAATGCCTTTTGGGGTAAAGTGGGGAATGAGGATGCTCCAAACCATTTTTTCGGCATCTTCGGTCGTTTTTTCACCTCTGATGACTTGTTGGGGCAACCAGAAAAACATCAGCATCCAGGAAATGAAGGCAATGTTGTGGTACATGCCGGGCGCGGGTTCGGGCTGCATATTTTCCATTTTTATCGAAAAAGCAATCGCTGCTTTATTGTCCATGATGGTTTGTGCAGTCATTTCCCGAAATTTCTTTTTGATGGTCGGATGATTGAGGACATGGGTATCGAGAAAGATAAAGGCATATTCTTTTTGAAAACGATAGTATAACTGGATTTCATTATGCAAATTCTCAAAGGAAGGAAACTGTCGGGACTTGCTGCGCTCTGCTTCTATTTTTGTCCACATGACTTCTGCAATGGCTTCCAGTAAAGCTGTTTTGTCTTTGAAATGGTAGGTTAGATTGCCACGACTGATGCCTATGTTTTGCGCCAGTTCGTGCAAAGACACCGCCCCAAAGCCGTTTTTATTGAAGTATATTCTGGCTGCTGTCGTAATCTTATTTCTGGTGTCTTTTTTCATTTTATTAAAATCGACTATAAAGTTAGTCAATTTTGACTAAAATGCAAAATCTGATTGATTTCAGACCTGACAGGCTTGGAATCGACCAGGTTAAATTTGCTATATTTTGGCTGGCTATATTTTTTATACCCAGCTAAAAGTGATTATTTTTTTAACAAAATCAAACCATGAAAGAGTTATTTTTTGGACGAAAACAAGAAATAAAAATACTCAATAAGGCTTTGCAGTCAGATCATGCAGAGTTGATCGCTGTTATTGGCCGGCGTAGAGTTGGGAAGACTTTTCTGATTCGTTCTGCTTACAAAGGGAAGATTGATTTTGAAATGACAGGCATTCAGAAAGGGACACTGCAAGAGCAATTGCAGCATTTCACCAATCGGCTTAATTTTCACATTAAGCCTGTACTTCCTTATGCCGTACCGTCCAATTGGCTGGAAGCTTTTCAGATGTTGACGATATATTTTGACCATCTGGATTCCAAAGAAAAAATTGTCTTTTTTTTTGATGAATTGCCCTGGATTGCGACTAAGCGTTCCGGTTTTCTAAAAGCATTTGGAGTATTTTGGAATACCTGGGCTTCGCAAAATAATGTTGTGATTGTTATCTGCGGTTCGGCAGCGTCCTGGATGATACAGAAGGTGGTCAGGGACAAAGGCGGGTTACACAATCGGATCACCAGAAGAATTGAGCTTTCGCCCTTCGATCTAGCGGAAACAAAAGCCTATTTAAAAGCAAAAAAATACAATTTCGACCATTATCAGATTATTCAATTGTACATGGCGATGGGTGGTATTCCACATTATTTGAAAGAAATCGAAGGCGGACAAAGCGCAGCACAAAATATAGATCGTATCTTTTTTTCCAAAAGCGGTTTTCTGAAAGAAGAATTTGATTTGTTGTATCCTGCCTTGTTTGAAAATGCAGAAACGCACATTAAAATCATCAAAATTCTGGCAGAAAAATGGAAGGGATTGACTAGAAAAGAGCTGATAAAAGCGGGTAAATTTCCCAATGGCGGCACACTGACCAAAACGATTGAAGAATTGGTACATGCTGGTTTTATTGCGCCATTTTACACTTTTGGAAAAAAGAAAAATGGCCTTCATTATAGGTTGATAGATGAATATTCTATTTTTTATTTAAAATTTCTTCATAACAAAAGATTGGAAGAACGTGGGATGTGGAAAAAATTTAGCCAGACTCAAACGTACAAAATATGGACTGGCTTTGCCTTTGAAAATATTTGCCTAAAACACCTTGCTCAAATAAAAAAAGCCCTCAACATTTCGGGTGTTTATACCGAAACATCAATTTATCGGAAGACGGGAAACAAAGAACATTCCGGCGTACAAATAGATTTACTGATTGATAGAAACGACCACATTATCAACTTATTAGAGCTTAAATTCTATAATACAGATTTTATCGTGTCAAAGTCTTATGCTAAAGAATTGAGTCAGAAAATGGAAATTTTCAGGCAACAAACAAAAACCAAAAAACAACTTTTCTGGACACTGCTCACCACCTTTGGTTTAGAAAAAAATGAACATAGCCTTGGGCTGCTTGACCAGACTCTGACTATGGATGTGCTTTTTGAGGAAGAAACTGAAGACTGATAATCTATCATTTCATCACCACAAATTTCCGACTCATCACTTGCCCATCCGCCTTCAAATTACAAAAATACTGCCCCGCAGGAAACTGATTGGTAGAAATAACAACCTGGTCTTCGGACTGCACTAAAACCTTTGAATACACCTGCCTACCCCTCAGGTCTGTAATACTAAGTGACAATTCCTGATAGGATTGCAATATATCATATTGTAGCGTGATATACTCATTTGCAGGATTTGGAAAGAGCAACATTTGAGCTATATCTGGTGTTGGCTCTTCTATGGGTACAGGATCGTTTAGGTGGCAGTCAGGTTCTAGGCAGCCGTATTCATCTACCTTGACGACGAAGCCTGTTTGCGTAAATTCTGGAAATACGCTACCCGGATTTATGTATGCTGCCCCTGCACAAATAAAGCCACTATCAGTAGTTTGTGTTATACCTTTTATGCGTATATAGGCGTTAGCGTCGGGGACTTCGAGAAAGTCAGGGGTAACTTCTCTGGCCCAGATTACTTCTGCATCTTGCGTTAGCTTTATGATTTGATCTTTTCCTGTAATTACAATGTTATCGTCAGATATCTTTATGATTTGAGTAAGTTGGTATTTTACCTCATCTATATCCCAGAGGTCTATTGCTGACTGTATGTTTTTTTCCCAGAGTTTAGTCCCGTCAGGAGCTATTTTTGCAAACCATATCGTGGCGTCCGGATTGGTTTGATAAGAAATGTTGACATTTCCTGTTCGAGTGTGATTGTCTGTCCAGACACAAAGATAATTACTGTCATCCGTAGGAATGCTCAGTAAATATTCGGAAGTGTAAGGGAAGCCTATGCCTCCAGGGTATATTTGCCATTGTTGTGTACCGAGACTGTCCCTTTTGATAATTGTCGATATCGTGTGGTTATATGATTGCCATATATCACGTTTTTCGTCACTTATAAATAAATAACCACCATCATAAGCGGGAATAATATGGCGAGGTTCCATATGGCAATAAACGCCACAGGAATAGCTTTGTTCCCAGATAATATTTCCATCAAAGTCAGCTTTTGATGCAATTAAATTTAAAGTACCATTGAAACTTCCAATAGCAGCATAAATTGTATGACTATTTTCACTTAAACCTGCACGAAACTGTGTAGGACAATTGCAGGAACTATTATAAAACCAGCTATCATTTAGGTATTCTGTAAAGTCATTATTGAATTTTAATTGCGTAGCTGTTGCCGTCCAGGGGTCTGATTCGTAAATAGAAGTTGCACCAATGGTCATATTTCCAGCATCTATGCTGTTAATAGTTTGTGAATTAACAAATTCTGTACTACTGGTGGAATCCAGCTTAAAAGTCCAGTTATCAAGAGAATCTCCCTGCTTACTAAGTTTAGTAAACTGTATATGATTTTCATAAGGAGCAGTAGAGCCAAGTCCCACAGATAAAAAACAAGAATCATATTCTATCGCCTTTTCACTACGCCATCCTTCCACAAAAGTAAAAAATCGCTCTTGTGCATAGGAAGAGCTATAGCAAATCAATATCAAAAATAATGTGTAATTTTTTTTCATGGTTGAAATATTCACCCGACCACTTCACTAAAAGTGGTCGGGTAAGGTAAAAAATACTATTTTACAAGAACAAATTTTTCTGTCTTAATAATAGTATTGTTAATTTTTATATAACAAAAGTATTGCCCTGTAGGTAAATGATCTGCGGGAACAATAATCTGGTCTTGCCGATAATCCAGTTGTTTTTTATAAACCACATCGCCATTTATATCACTTACCTCAAGATACAGGTTTTCCGCATCTTTGGCAACAGCGTATTCAATGGTAAAGTACTGTCGCGCAGGGTTGGGATAAATTTTCAATATATCCTCACTAATTTGTATTAGTGTTTCTTCTTCCATTATTCTGCGTTCCTCTATGGGCGGACTCGGCAAATAAACTGGTTCATCGTATTCATGCCCATTCATAGCCAGTATGGTCATTGCCTTGCCTGATGTAATATTTTGTTGTTCAACATAGGCTTCTAAACTTATAATATCAGTTTCATCAAGGGTAATAAGGTTCTTACCAGCTTGTTTCCAGCTCTGCAAGAGGCTGCGAAAACTAATATAATCAGCATGATCATCTGCCTGTTTTTCAGTTAAATCTCTTTGACCAATAGCATCCAATACTTCATCGGCAAGTGCCGTTTCTCCTCGTGCATCATGTAATGCAGCCAGACGGTATTCAAAACCAATATCTCCGGTATTGGACAGGAAATTTATCATCTCTTCGGTACGGTCAATGCTGTCGGAAGCCAGTAAACGAACGCCCTGATGAATAGCCTGATCGCGTTCGTTTTTGTGTCGGGCAGCTTCCAGTTCCATCTGTTCTTTGGCAGAAGTGATGGTCATGCCCATATTGATTTGCTGTCGCATATATTCCGGCAACTGTACGGTACGTTCATCCAGATTTTGCTGGATAGCCTCTGATTTGGCTGCCTGTGGACTGGAAGCTAACATGTCGCGTATCATACCTGTCGTAAATCCGGTTTCTTTTTTACTGATTTGTCTGAGTACAGTATCTGATACAAAGGATTCTTTTTGCAGCACATCTTGATAAATGGAATAAGCACTTTGGAATGTTGCATTTTCTACGTCTTCCTTGAGTTCTTCCGTTTCGCCGCCATCTATCAGCGTTTGTAAATCGGTTTTAATTTGTTCGTACACTTCCCCTTTGGTTGTCTTAATGTTTTCAAGTTCTCCCAGAGTCAGACCGCTAAGACCACCGCTGGCTAAATTGTCGGGACATGTAGAACTGTCAAATGGAACAGGGTTAGTTCCATCGATAGAGACGCTTCCCTGATATATTGTTGGTTTAACACGGCTATTATTAGCAGTACTGTGATGGATATAAGTTAGCTGCGATATACCAGGGTCATTAGAAATATGACTCCATGTTGCTGTTGGATTATAGCTAAATAGATTGGCGGGCAAATCCTGAATAGGCTTGATGCCGAGTGCTGTACCTGTGGGGGCAGGATTGTTCAAATCCTGCACAATAAACATATCGTGCCTTGAGCTGGCAAAGTCGTTGCATCTGAATTCTAATCCTGAAGCTTCATCATCTGCAATATCTTGGCGATTATACCCTATAGCCTCTACCGCGACTATAAAGTCGCTAAAGTTATTGCGATAGATGAGTTCTCCATCCCCGTGTTTGTTCCTGACGACTATACCTGCATAGACATCTGTCGGGAAAATGCCGCCACTTAAAGGGTTTTCTACTCCAAAAGTATTATTTTCTGCGCTATATCCTCTACTGGCATCTAAATATAGCCCGTAAGAGGATACTTTAGGCATTGGGGCTCTTTTTACGAGAAAGTTATTTGATTGGACTATTCCATCATCATTGTCATTTAGATAAATGCCATGCCAGCATTCAAATTCAGAATTTTTGACACTGATATTAAAGCTCTCCCTGTCCCCATAAGACCTAATGCCGTAATTGAGATTTACGAATTTCGTGGGTACTCCGTCACAGGAAGGTGGAGGCGGCCAAGGCTGCCCAATGCCATTACATTTTTCATTTACCCGAAAGCTGGCCTGTTTAGACCTAATGCCTATTTTATCAGAAGGCATCTCATTCGCAGCAATATCCGACCCTATTCCCGAACGTATATCCTCAAACTCACAACCTTTGAAATATACCCCGTGTACATCCCACATGGTGACGAATGGTTTTATTGTGCTAAAACGGTATTCATCAGTAATGTTGAAATCGCATAAAATAAAGCCAGAGATATTATTCACTTCAGTCCCGGATAGGCTCTTATTATAATACTGTAGAAATTCTACATCCCGTTTGTTGTTGCGGAAAGTTGTATTGGACGCCGTAACAATGCCACCAGTTGTAGCTTGAAACCAGGCAGTACCCGTTCTTGATTTGGTGGCAATCGCGTCATGGGCGTTTTCTATGACAGCGTTGCTGAGATATACTCTCCCCTGATTGATCGTGGGAATTTGAGGCGCATTAAAATTGCCTTCGATATAGATGCCTGCCCAGGTCTGGTCACAAGGGGCAGTAATTGTGCCGTCTATGACCTCTAGTACGCCTCCTGGTTCTACTATAATCGCTGTTCTATCTCCTTCTCCGTCAGCTCCTTTTCCTGACATATAAAGGGTGGTTTTGACCGTAAGCTTTGCTCCATCTCTGACTATAATATCATTGTGGGCGTACATGGCTGGTCCTGCTGACCATACACGGTTTTCATCGGTATTTATAATGATGGCATTGGCTTCATCTTCATACAATGGTGAAGAGAAAACGCCTCGTCCGAATGTGGAAGCATATAATTTTTTTTCACAATGATTGATTTTCAAATCGGTAACGATGGCAGGTGGTAAGCCCATGTTGAAGCATTGCCAGCCAGCCTCAGGATTGTCTTCTGAATCATAAGTGTTTGGATTGTAAGTCTTGGGGTCGTACCTGTAAACACCTACATCTGTACCAGCATAGATAACCCCAGACTCATCTTCTCTTATAAAAGTATTTACAGGAATAGGAGGTAAGCCATTAGATATATCATTATAAGTACAATTATTATTGTCGCAATAGACCTCTAATACACGTTTTATTCCATTATTGATAGTAGGTGTACCAGTATAGTTGAAGGAACCAGATCCTACCCAGAAATGATTGGGGTCTTCGGGGTCAACCACTATATGATTAACCTGATGCGGTGGTCCTGTAGTCTGAGAACCGCCATCATTATTGATCCATGTATTGGTTATAACCCAACTCAATCCAGTATCTGTAGACTTGTAAACCTCACCGTTAATCGAAAAATAAATAATATTGGGATTTGATGGAGATACTCCATATGCAAGAACTTCTCCACTACCAATATCGGGACTGCACTGACTTCTTGGATTTCCGTTAGAATCATATTGTCTGAACAGACGTTTCTTTGCGACGAATAAGGAGTCACTTGCTTTAGGATGTTGTTGTATAATGAGTCCCAAAAAGCTATCGCCCCCCGTTGAAACGCTGTATGTACAGCCATTATTGTTTGTTACTGGAATTGTAGCTATATTTGAAAAACTGGAACCACCGGTTACTGATTTATAGACTCTGGGATTAAGCCTTGCATAGATTACATCTGAATCGCTCCAATCTATAACGGTAGCTCCACCGTCTCCACCTACTTCCTGTTCCCACTGCGGATTAGCATTTATATCATATACAAAAGTACCATTGTCCTGAGTACCACCAGCCCAAAAATTCTTTTTATCGGAGGGGACGTCCATATAAAAAAAATTCAGCAATACATAGTTCTTCACTTAATGAAGACAGTACTCCATCTGTATTGTTAATATTAATCCAATCATCATTACCGTCGGTAACCTGCAAATTTCCACTTCCATCTATACCAGTAGCAATGCTTATTCCACCGTCCGTTCCAATTACTAATTGGTCACCAATTCCCTCACTCATTGAGGTCAATAAATGTATTGCTCTTATATCTGCATGATTTATTCCACTGTAATTAGTTATTGTGCCTAGTGTTTGGACTTGATTTGGGGTAGGCGTCAAAGCGTTGGTGATTTTTGTCGTCTGAGTGCCTCCAAAATATATTATGTCAGCATCCACATCGTTTACTTCAAAGGGAGCAAAATTATTGTCGGGACCTTTATTATTAGCTGGACTTCCTGCAAAATCAAGCCTTTTAAGTAATGTCCAACATGGTGTTGTATCTACAATACAACTCGGTGTATAATTAAATTTATATAGTGCTTTTTCAGAAGAAGGAAACCCTCCGTCATCATAAATAACAAAAAGATCAAGTGGCTCTGCGGCAGATACTGCAATAAAGCATCTTTTAACACCGGGGTTTCCATATAGGGGGAGAGATAGTTCCTGCCAGCTATCTCCACCGTCCTGACTGACTTGTATAATGGGTAAGTTATTACAGTCGCTATTTTCATTAGCTATATTGTACATCGCGGTAAATACTATATTTGAGTTTCCGGGTAATACCACAGTTTTCCTGAACTCGTATGCGTTGAAAGTATTTGTACAAGTAATACTGGGGTCAGAAGAAAGAGGAGGTGTGTACTGTAGATGATCAAGAACAGGAGTCCAATTATCTCCACCATCTACTGTTTTGTATATTTTCTCTGAACCCGACGCATATATGACATCAGGATTATTTGGATCCATTTCCAAGTCATGTATAGCCTCTCCCCATACCGGACTCCAGGAAATCCCCGTTGGGAAAGTAAAAGTATCTCCTCCGTCAGTAGATTTTAGCACTCCTATTCCCCAATTGTGCTTTGAGCCGGTAGCCACGTATATTGTTTCTATGTTCGGGTCAGGATGTCCAATAATATCAGTGATTCCCAAATATGGGACTCGAATTCCGTCAGTTAAACATCGCCATGTGTTTCCTCCATTTTCTGTTTTCCATAGACCGCCCGCATGGGAACCTGCATAAACTACATCGAGGGATGGCTCTGCGTAAACACTTTCAATCCTCCCTGCCCATTGGTCATCAACAAAAGGTCCACCTAACACCCACTCTCCTCCTGTTTCACAATATGAATCTGTACTTGATGGAATTGCCCCAGAACCGGCTTGATTACCAGGTGCTGTTATTTGTCCCATTACGTCGAAATAAGATTGGTAACCCCCATTGCCATCTATTCGTGAGTTCCAAAACTTTGTCCACCTTCCATAATTTTTCCCAAAATGACGAGACGGGTTTGAAGCGGTGTCCACATAGTTTTCTACTTGGGACATAATTGAATCGTAAGGAAAGGAAAGCGACAGCATAGCGGATAGGATATTATCTTCTGTACTGTTATTTTGTGCCGATACGCCACTCATAAATAACGACGTCAGCAATACAAATAATAAAACGATGCGTTTCATAGTTTTCAAGATTTTTAAAAAAGTACCGGTATTTATCAACTTGTACAGATACTTTTTTGTATATTAAATTGGTTTATTTCTTGCAGTTCCACTAAGCCGGACTGCGAGGCTTTGCCGTGTGGCTTTCATCTCGAACTCGAAGGCGGCACGGCTTTTTTATTATTTTGGGATGGTCTGTCTTTAGCGACGAAGGCGCTCATTCTTATTGAAGCCAACATAAAACGCCAATGACATATAGACATACCCCACTCTTTCCATAGGCAGGAATGATTGTGAATGATAAATAAAATCCCTTTGGGCATAGGACGTCTAAGCCTAATCCCCAAATGGGTGTTGGTATATATGTTGTGTTTTAGAATCGATTCTACTAAATGTCAGATAAGAGCGTTTTTATAAGGCACTGTCGGGGACTTGTAGTAGAGATGATTCCATTTGTAGAGTGGTATCTATTTCAAATATAGATAAATTATTTTATTTAACAAAATAATCTGTGTAATTTTTAAACAGTCAGTCCGACAAAACACTATCAGTTATCTGATTTCATAATTAACCCAAAAACTAAAATATTCATCTTTTTTTGAAAAAAAAATGACCTTTTTTATGGAATTTTCACAAAAATACCCTCTTATATATAGACCCTTCTTATAATTGCGTGTTAAAAATGAAAAAATGTTAGTCAAAACTTACGGAAGTGCTGTGTATGGCGTGGATGCCAAAACCATCACAATAGAAGTCAATGCTGGTGGAGAATTTCAGCAAGGCAAACCTGGTTATGTCTTAGTCGGCTTGCCCGATGGTGCAGTTCGGGAAAGCTATGAGCGTATTCAGGCAGCCATCAGAAATAATCAGTTGCACCTGCCGCGTAAACGGATTATTGCGAATATGGCGCCTGCGGATATTCGCAAGGAAGGTTCATTTTACGACTTGCCGATTTGCCTGGGAATTCTCGGTGCGACGAAACAAGTCAATAGTGAAAAGCTGGAAGAATATGTCATGATGGGTGAGTTGTCGCTGGATGGTAGTTTGCGACCGATCAAGGGGGCATTGCCTATTGCGATACAATCTCGAAAAGAGGAATTTAAAGGGCTGATTGTACCTAAAGAAAATGCCCGTGAAGCTGCGATTGTCAATAGTCTGGATGTTTATGGCGTGGAAAGTTTGCAGGAAGTCATTGACTTTTTTAATGGAGAAAGCGAGCTGCAACCAACCGAAGTAGATACCCGAGAGGAGTTTGCGTATCAGCAACAGCACTATGAGGTAGATTTTTCGGATGTCAAAGGACAGGAAAATATCAAACGGGCTTTAGAGATTTCAGCAGCAGGTGGGCATAATGTGATTTTGATTGGACCGCCAGGCGCAGGAAAAACGATGCTGGCGCGTCGCTTTCCAACTATTCTTCCACCGCTTTCGCTGAATGAAGCCTTAGAAACCACAAAAATATATTCCGTTGCCGGACGACTGCCTTCGGGTTCTTCGCTGATTGCCTCGCGTCCTTTTCGTGCGCCGCATCATACGATTAGCGATGTCGCTCTGGTGGGGGGCGGCTCTAATCCAATGCCTGGCGAGATTTCTCTGGCGCATAATGGCGTTTTGTTTTTGGATGAGTTGCCAGAGTTCAAGCGGTCGGTGCTGGAAGTGCTGCGACAGCCGATGGAGGAAGGACGGGTTACGATTTCCAGGGCAAAAGTATCCGTGGAATATGATGCTCATTTTGTTTTGATTTCCGCTATAAATCCCTGCCCCTGCGGCTATCACAATCATCCGACCAAAGAATGTATGTGCGGGCCAGGCATGGTCAAAAAATACCTCAATAAAATTTCTGGACCTTTGTTGGATAGAATTGATTTGCATGTAGAAGTCACGCCGATTTCTTATGATGAATTGTCGGAAATACGTCCCTCGGAAAAAAGTGCTGATGTGGCTGTGCGAGTAGTCGAAGCCAGAAAAATACAACATGAGCGTTTCAAAGAATTAAAGAGTGTTCATTGCAATGCACAAATGCCGAGCCGTATGGTGCGGGATGTATGCGAAATAGACCAGACGGGGCGGCTATTACTAAAAACAGCCATGAATAAACTGCAACTTTCTGCCCGCGCTTACGACCGCATCCTAAAAGTAGCCCGCACGATTGCGGATTTACATAAAAGTGAAAAAATCCTGATCGAACATTTAGCGGAAGCTATTCAATATCGGAGTTTGGACAGGGAGGGATGGGCTAGTTGATTAATTGAAAATACAAACGAATTATCGATAAGTCCTTTATTCTATGATGCAAAAAAGCCGCTCCGGAATCCGGAACGGCTCAACAAAAATCTTTTCATAGTATGTGGAGAAGATTCACGATTTGCGAATCCCCGTCTCTCCGTGTTTATAAGCGCCAGATGACTTCACCAGTGATGTGTAACACTGTCCCCTTCGAGTCTTTTTTATCGGCACTGGTTGTTACCGTAACTGTCTTTTTGAATGGTCCAATATTCTTAGCATTATAAGTAGCTGTAATTGTGGCAGTCTCCCCTGGCATAATAGCTTCTTTGGGGAAATTTGTACCTGTGCATCCACAAGAACCTTTTGCGTCTTTGATGATGATGGGCGCGTTTGTCGTATTGGTCATCACAAACTGTCCAGTGACAGGCTTATTATAGTCAATCGTACCGAAATTATGCGTGTCCTGATTCCACTGAAGAACTGAAACAGGTTCTTCTTTCATTTCTTTTTTAGCGGGCGTATAATCAAATTTTGGTGCAATGCCCATGCGGTCTGCTACAGAAGTCTGAGCAAATAAACTTATCCCCAAACCGACTAGAACTAATATTAATACTGTCTTTTTCATCATAAAAATTGTATTTAAATATTCGGGTGGATATATAGTTAATTTATCTTTGAGACGCTATAGCAATAGCGAAAGTAACAAATAATTCATAATTTTAACTATTTGTTAGCCATGAATCGTCAGGCTAATATCGTTTTTTACACCTTTATTTTTTTAGTTATTTGCCCATATCGTGACATGGTACAATTGTTTTATGTAAAAATGATTGAAAAATAAAATCTTAGCCAAATAGAAAATATGTAACTTTGTGGTCATTATGAGAATACTTTCTGTAAATGTAGGTAAACCTAAAACTGTCGTTTGGAAAGGCGAGCAGGTTTCAACGGGTATATTCAAATATCCGATAGACGGTCGGGTGCAGATTCGTGCATTGGGTGTGGAAGGTGATGGGCAGGCGGAAGCAAAATTTCATGGTGGAATCGACAAAGCCGTGTATGCTTATCCTGACGAAAATCGTTTGTATTGGCGCGACTTTTTGAATAGAGATGATGTCGATTTTGGTATGTTTGGTGAAAACCTGACGACGACTGGCTGGCTAGATGCTGACCTATACATCGGCGACCATTGGCAGTTTGGCGAAGCTGTACTGATGCCTTTGCAACCTCGTATTCCCTGCTTCAAACTTGGGCTGCGTTTTGGCGATGCCTCGGTGACAGAACATTTCATCAAAGCAAGAAAATTTGGTACTTATTTCAAGGTCATTAAGGAAGGAGAGGTCAAAGCAGGCGATGCGATACAACGCATCAAAAAATCGGAATACGACCTGACGATTCAGGATATTGTCGATAATTATGTGCTTAAAGAAAAAGATATGGGGAAAATTCGTGGCTTATTGGATATTCCGTTTTTCCCAGCTGACCTGAAAGCCCATTTTTCACGGTTTTTAAAATAAGTAAGTAATTGAACAGAATTATCTATAATTTAAGTTTTGAATAAAAAACTAATTGCCATCGTTTTAAACTTAAACTTGCACTTAAACTTATTTCTTGAACCGACTGAGCTACATTATTCTTCTTAGTTTTTTCCTCTTGTCCGTATTGGTGCGTTTGCCGCATTTGAATCGCCCTTTGTCCAAACACCATGAATTTTGTACGGCAATTGCGCTTATTCCTTTGCAGAATTGGGCGGAGCATGGCGCAGCAAGCTATCATTTTAGTCCAAGTATTACTTTTGAAGGCAAAGCCAATCAAGATATAGAAAACCTCACCGCCTATCCTGTCGAGGAAAATGGACGATTTTACTACCTTTCCCATCCGCCTTTCGTTTATATTTTGCCTTACGCAACTTTCAAAACTTTAGGTATTTACCCGACGCCATTAGCCTTGCAGATTTTCAATCTGTTTTTCCATTTTTTATCTTGCCTTTTTATTTATAAAATCGTGTTGTTGCTTGCTGCTCCACCTAAAGGCAATTTGCATACAGGCGCATTCATCGCATTTTTAGCTTACCTGTTCGCGCCTGCTGCCCTCTGGTTTCATGGCAATGTGTATATGGCGGATATGTTTGTGTCCAATATTTTGATCCTTGGCTTGTATGTGGCTTTGCAGGTTTTCTGTTTTTATAAAAAAGAGAAGAAAAATAAAAGACATTTTGCCTACTGGAATCTTGCATTAGCCCTGCTTATTTTTACCATGATTTATACCGAATGGATGGGCAATTTTTTCGCTTTTGGTGTTTTTGTTTTTGCATTGGCAAAAGCCCGAAAACAGCCCAATTACCTCTGGACGGCAGGACTGGCTGTATTGAGTGTTATTGCCGGACTGAGTTTGATTTTCTGGCAATATAGCAGCATTGCAGGTTTTGAAACCTATTGGGCTTATTTTGAACATCGCTTTTTTGCGCGTGGGTTTACCCGTTTTGCAGAAGATGGAGCATTTTCTTTTTTGTATAGATATGCACATTTGCTTAAAGGTGTTTTGAAACATTATGCCATCGGTTTTTTGCCGCTGATTTTATTGGGTGTTTTCTTAACGTACCGGCGACTTCAGTCGCCGAGGCAAGAGCGTTCGACGGCTAAAGTCGTTGGTACAAAAGACTTCCTTTGGTTGGCTGGATTTCCGATTTTTATGCATCAGTTGGTTTTTATCGAATATACGGTCGTACACGATTTTGCAGCCTTAAAAGTCGGGATATTGATGGCGGTCGGTTTGGGCTGGTTGACTAAAGACCTGACAGGTTTTAAACACCTATTAGGTCTTGGTATCGCGACAGCTTTTTTATTGTGTATTGTGCAATATTATTACATCAATCGTCCTGGCGAGATCAACCAAAATGGAGACCGATATGATATGATGCAAAAATTGGGCGAAGCCATACGCGATAATACGCATGAAGGTGAAATCGTTTTTCTGAATGGCTATAAACCCGAACCGCAGGTGATGTATTATGCTCGTCGCAATATGTTGCGTGCAGCAGATACGGCAGCAGTACGGGAGATACTGGAAGAGCGAAATGCGAAGAAAGGGGTTTTATTTACGATTGATTATTATACAGTAAAAAAAATAGAGCGAGTTGTTAATGATGAACTATGAATGATGAATTTTACGACGTAAAACAAACCACGACAACACATCAACACGACAACACATCAACACATTAAATGACCAACAAAATCCACGCCTTACTGACCCTCACCTTCCGCCTCTTGTTGGTGCTGCTGACCTTCACCCTGTGCCGAGTTATTTTTATCTGGCATAATGCAGATTCGTACAGCATGGAAAGTGGAGATTATCTGGATGTTTTTGCTGCGGGCTTGCGCTTTGATCTGGCGGCTATTTTATACTTTCATTTGCCGCTGATTGGGCTGTATCTGTTGGGAAAAATATTTGTAAAAAAACGCTGGTTTTATCAATTATATGATTGGATGTTCATTGGACTAAATATGGCTTTGCTGACGCTTGCGCTGGTGGATGTCGCTTATTTTCGATTCACGCTCCGGCGTTCGACCAATGATCTGTTTGATATATTAGGCGATACGCGGGAGATGTTCGGCATTTACGCGCTGGAATACTGGTGGCTGATTCTGCTGGGTGTATTGATGGCTTATTTTTTTGTGTACGCCTATCGGCGAATCATGCGGATGACTTGGTATTGGCCAAGCAAAGTTTCGGTCAGTTTGTTGGGGCTGGTGTTTTATGGCTTACTTTTTTTGCAAATAAGCGGGCTTGGCAAAGTACCATTAACGCCTGCTTCTGCCCCACTTTTCACCAAGCCCAATCATGTAACGCTGGCAACCAATACGCCATTTACCATGTTGTTTTCTTATATCAAAGAACGACAGCCATTGGAGCAGAAAAGTTATTTTGGAAGCTCCGAATTGAAGCAACAATACAATATTTATCAGCAATTTGAGTCCGACACTTTTCAGCCTTTAAATGTCATGATTATCATGCTGGAAAGTTTTACTTATACTTTAATTGACCCCGACAATCCGCATCGTGCAAAGACACCTTTTCTGGATAGTCTGCGACAAAAAAGCCTTGTTTTTACCAATGCCCACGCGAATAGCACTTCCTCTACCCATGCCGTCAATTCGGTCGTCGGCAGCATTCCGCCTTTTCTGAATAAACCTTATGCAGGCTCGGGTTATGCCGGGAATTTCATTTACGGTATTGGTGATATTTTAAAAGACAAAGGCTATCAGTTTACTGCTTTTTTTCAGGGTTGCGATGAAAATTCTTATGGGCTGAAAAAGACGGTTGCCTTGTATGGAATTGATCGGGCTTATAATCGGGCTGATTTTGGCAACGAGCGTTTTCACGATGGCGGCTGGGGCGTATACGATGAAGCTTTTTTTCAATATACTGCCGATGTGTTGCATGAAGCCAAGCATCCATTTTTTACGGTTTTGTTCAATGTCACGTCGCATTGGCCTTATCGTGTGCCAGAAGATTTTGCCCAACAATTCCCGCCCGATGAACTGCCGATGAATAAAGGCATTACTTATGTCGATTTTGCTTTGCAGCAATTGTTTGAACAACTAAAAAAAGAAGACTGGTATGCGCAGACTTTGTTTGTGCTGGTCGGCGATCATGTGGGGGAAACGCTCCCCTATCAAAAGCGCACCGCAGCCAATACGCACAAAATTCCACTGATTTTTTATCATCCGAATAGCCAACTGAAAGGCAAAGATAAGCGAGTGGTGCAGCAGATAGATATTGTTCCTTCGATTCTGGATTATCTGGCTTATGATGCGCCCTTCACTTCATTTGGGACGAGTGTTTTGGACACGATTCAGCCTCGTTATTGGTACACTCGTTATGGCGATTTATTTTGTATTAGGGATACGAATTATTTTTTGCAATATGATGAACAGCAAGAAAAAGCCCTCAATCTCTACGCTTACAAAACAGACTCCCTGCTCCAATACAACCTGCTCGACTCTCTACCCGATGATGCCCATCGACTGACTCGTCAGTTGCAGGCGGTTGTTCAGACTTATCATGGGGTTTTGATTGGGAATAGGCTGGTGGAGGAACGGTAAAAGGTAAACTCAAATTCAAATGTCAAATGCAAATTCAAAAAAGATGGAATTTGGAGCTTGTCTTTTAGTATATTTGTTCAACGTATTAAAACTGATATGACGACTTGCCTTACTTCTCCAAAACCAAATAGCCCCAAGCTTCCATCTCTATAGCATTCTTGTCTTTAATCGTGAATTTTTCTCCTGTAAAGACATTTGTATAATCAACTGCTTCTAAATCCAGGACTTTGAGTGTTTGTTTTTTGTCGGACAAATTCAGCGCGACAAATATTTCATTATTCGCATCTTTCATTCGCCGATAGGCGTAAAATACTTCCTCATTATTCGTTTTGTGCCGTTGTAGTGTATTTTTATCACTGGCATTCATAAGTGAAGTGTTGCGCTTTTTGAGTGCGAGTAGTTTGGTGTAAAAATCCTCCATAGGAAGAGACGTCCATTCAATCACATCCTTTTCAAAAAATTCCAGGCGGCGACTCAGTGCTGCTTCCTGACCGGAGTAAACAAGTGGCGTGCCATCCAATGTAGCAGACATCACCGCAAAAGCTTTGTGTGCATCTCCCATGCGTTCATACTCTGTGCCATTCCAGGAGTTTTCATCGTGATTGGACGTGAAATACATCCGCGTAGCATTTGCCGGATATTCGGCAGCATTTTTTTTCAGGTATTCATCTATGAAACTGATGTCCTTTTTGCCTTTTGCCATCTCATTCATAGCATGATGAAATTCCCAGGCATAAGTCACGTCAAAACCCGCTTCATGCAGATTAGCACCTTCGGCCTCTGCGAGCATCACAATGGATTTGTTTTTTCGAACTTCTGGTATGATTTCTTTCCAAAACTCAATCGGTACACCATGCGCTACATCGCAGCGATAACCATCTACATCATATTCTTCTATCCAGAATTTTAGGACTTCGGTCATGTATGCCCAGAGTTCTTTATTGTCATAATTGAAATCTGCGACATCTGTCCAGCCCCATGATTTGCCTGTGCTGGGGTCAATTGGGTCAGTAATTTCGCCCTTAGCATTTTTGGTGTACCAGTCTGGTTTTTCAGTAATCAGCTTATTGTCCCAGCCGGAATGGTTGGGAACAAAATCGAGCATTACATACATGCCCGCATCATGAATGGCTTTTACCAAATGTTTGAAATCTTCCGCTGTGCCATGTTCAGGATTAAGTCCTTTAAAATCTTTTACGGCATAATAACTACCTAAAGTTCCTTTGCGTTTGAGTTCGCTAATGGGCGTAATAGGCATAAACCACAAAATATCCACGCCCATTTTTTTCAGTCGAGGAAGATGTGCTTCAAAAGCTTTGAAAGTCCCTTCAGGCGTATATTGGCGCAGATTGACTTCGTAAACATTAGCGTTTTTGAACCAATCGGGCGTAGCTTTTGGGCTGTTTTGTGTTGTGGTGTTGTTGTCTTGCTCTGTTGTCGTAGATTGTTGTTTGCAGGCTGCAAATGACATGATTCCAAATAGGAAAAGATATAGCTTGTTCATAATGTTGGTTTGAATAGTGAAAGCTGTGATAAATCAGGTAAGCAAAGTTACGATAAAATGGGAGGAATTGGGTATTGGTAATTGGGTCGGTCGATAGTCCATAGACGATGGTTGTAAAACAGTTTAAACGATTTTGTTAGGTTTTTTACGCATTTTGCGGAGCAAAATGAAATACTGAAATGACTTGAATATTAAAAAACAGCCATCGACCATGGACTATCGACTTAAATTGTTACGTTGAATGTTTGTATAGCCGAACGGCCTAAATTAAACTTACTTCGTTTCCCGCTTTATCATTTCCTCGCGGATACCCTTATGGATTTTTTTATACGCATCTTTGACAGCCACCATAGGAACACCAATGCAGCGTTTTTCCATGTAATCCATCATGCGTTCGACCAGTTCTCTGGCTTCGGGAGCGAGTTCATCAAGTTCGTTTTTGAAGACGTTATTCATGGCGTGGGACTTGATGGCTTTGATTTCTTTTGGCAGGTGACTCATGGCACGTTCAACCTGGCGTTCGCGATAAATCATGTTAAATGCCTGTACTCGCTTACTGATAATCGTATTGGCTTTATTGACTTCACTAAGTCGGAAAGCGAGATTTTGTTTGGCCAATTGGCGCAAGCCCTCAATACCAATATAATGGACATCAAATTGTCTGACGACTTCCTTGTCCACGTTCTGTGGCAGCGATAAATCTATAACAACTTTTTGACGGGTATCGCCTTGCAGTAGTTTTTGATATAAGTCACTCGTGATTAATGCTTTCACCGAGCTGGTGCAAACTACAAGTACATCAAAGCCTTTGGTATAATTTTCTAAGTCGGATAATAAAAAGGAAGGCGCATTTAATTTATCACCAAGTATTTGAGCATTTTCGAGTGTTCGGTTAAAAACGCTTGTGTTCGTATAGCCTTGTTTTAAAATAAAATCAGCCAGTTGGGTATTGGTCTTACCTGCCCCTACAATTAGAAAACGAGCATCTAAAGGTGTCTCCGTAGCTTGTAACTTTTGAAAAGCAAGTGATACAATAGAGACAGGCTTTTCGCCAATGCGGGTTTGGGCATACACCTCTTTTGCCGTTTCTACAATACTCCGCATAGCCAGCCGGATATTATCGCCAATCAGATTCTCAGTATAACAAAACTCATAAGCTTCCCGCATCTGACGGAAAATTTCACGCTCACCTACGACCATGGAATCCACAGAAGCCGCTACTTCGTACAAATGTTTCAGGGCTTCATTTTTTTCAAAATGAGAAACTTTACTCCGTAAGTCAGCAGGGGCTTTTGTTGTCGAATTGGGATTTACCTGTCCAAAAAAATCGGCTATAAAATGATTGTCCACACGGATAGTCCCAGTGAAGAAAAACATCACGCGATTGCAGGTAGCCAAATACATCAACTCTCCCAGCTTGTATTGATCGCGCAAAGCATGAAGACGAATGGCTAAAGCATCTTTATTGTCAGTAGGAACAATAAAGTCAGCAATCTCATCAGTGTGAGTTGTTTTGTGTGTAACCGTTAAGATGTGAAAATTATACGACAAAGTGATAAAGCTTTTAGCCTACAAATATAATACAGTTTAAGGTGTCGTGTAATGTTTCAGTGGCGCAGAAGTCTTATTTAGACTTAGTTTAAATAACGTGCAACAAAAAAAGGCCTGCCCTATCCTGTTGACTATGCTATAATAAACCATTTTCATCCCATTCTTCAACTTCAATAATAGTGAGTTACTTATTAAACCTTTTCAAAATGTTTCCGTATAACAAACCATATAAAAGCTCCATGACTTATCAAACAAGTTAATACATACAACCCTATTTTAATATGAATTATTGTTTTTTAATTTTTATAATCACATGGAAAAATTTATATATAAAACTAAGACGAAAACACGCCAAAAAAAATCATGCATCTATCTGATAGAACAAGACACAGAAATATGGACGCAGAGAAAAAAACAGTACTTCCTGCTTCCATTATTTTTAGTTTTACTCATCAGTTCTACAGTGTATGCCAATGCAACAGTTGGTTCAGAGACAATACTGGAATACGAAATCACCTGCACGGAACAAGATAATTTAGCTAAAAAAATAAACGCTCAATTGCTCAATCTTTTCCTTGAAAAAAAAGCTTCAATGGAGCGTATTATTTCTGCATGGAATCCAACTGCTTCGGTCGAAGCTGCCTGTCTGGTAGCTTGTGGAATATGTGTTCCCCCTGCATCTCCGGTGATATCAGTCATCGATAACAACTGCAACACTGGCGCACAGGGAGCTTTCACTGTTACCACAGCCTGTGAAGCAGGAAGCACAGTAGAGTGGAGTAGTGACAATGGTATTACCTGGAGTACTACAGTCCCTACTTATGATGCTACTAATGCAATGACCGTCATTGCCCGTTGTGTAGATGATGGAGATAATGCCTGCATAAGTGCAGAAAGCGCAGCGGTAACTTCAAGCCCTTTAGACTGTGGAGCCTGTAGCTGTAAGGAATATTTGTACTTAAATGATACGGGAACTGGCGAAGTTCATAAATTTTCAGTTGATCCGACTACCGGAGAGATCGCTGAAATAGGATCCCCCTGGATGAGTGGATTTACCAATCCGCATGGGCTTGGCTCTGATATAAATGGCAATCTTTATATCGGTGATAATACGACAGGTCCTATCTATAAGATTTCCTGTGATGGCGGTACAGTTGCAGATGATGCGACACTTTGGTTTAATAATTATGAAAATGGCCTGACCAATATCAGCAGCTATGAAAATTATATAATCACGACTGGATATCAACCCGGCGACAATAGCAAATATCTTACCGTTCATGAGGCATGTACAGGTAATGTACTCGGTCAGATCTGCCTAAACGACGCTGGCTCCGGTGCTTGGTCTTCCGACTGGGGATTACAGATATTGAATGACGGAACTGTACTTGCTACTGATGGGCAGGGATTTGGGCCAGATACCGACCGCGCAATTTGGAAATTTCAGTTTGATCCGGCTTTAATAAACTCAGCAACCTGTATAGATGCGCTGGCAAGCAGTGGCAATAATACTTATCTGGCAGGCATATATGACATTATGGGGGTCACAAGCGATGGTAGCTATTTATATGTAATGACCAGAGACAATAACACAGTTGCGACCTTGCTGAAGGTCGATGCAAATACTGGTGCGCTTGTTTCTTCTGCTACTGATGACCCCAATGACGGTGTTGGTTGGAATGCGGCTTTGGGCTTGGTATATGCACCGTCTAGTGGCTACTTATACATTTCAGGCTATGAAGACTGTATAGCAATTGTTGATCCTAATGACCTGTCTTATGTCGGTCCGGGAAATGGTACAATCCCATTCGGTTCAGTTCCTAAAGCAATAGCAATAAAAAAGGAATGTTGTCCAAATGCTGCAACATTAAATTTCACGGAAAACGTATGTGTACTAAACAATAATGAGCAATTATTCCTTCAAAATATATTCAGTTGTGGAGATGGCATTCCATGTGGAGGTGAGTGGATTGAGGTTTCCAATACCAGTAACGGTAATGTTGTTTTTAATAGTTGTGATGCTTCTGTTACCTTAAGTGGAGGAGGTTGTGCAAGTTATGAATTAGCAAATACAGGAACAGTCACCTGCCCCGGATACACCGTAACCGTAAATATTTGTATCCAGGCAGCTACACCTCCTGAAATCACCGTTGCAGATAATGACTGTGCTGCTGGTACACTAGGCTCATTTTTAGTTATAACTCCATGCGGAGCAGGAAGCACCCTTGAATGGAGTACAGACAATGGTACAACCTGGACTACCACAGCCCCAGCTTATGGTAATGCAATAACCGCTATTGCCCGTTGTGTGAATGATATAGATGACACCTGCTTAAGTACAGAAAGCGCGGCAGCAACTTCATCGCCAGATAATTGCTGTCCAACACCTAATTGTTTTGGGATTAGTGTTCAGCAAAATTGAAAATTCACGCTTTACATATAAAAATGACTGCCTTTTGCGAGACAGCCATTTTTTTTGACCTCATTCTCTTATTAAAAGGTTTCAAATTGAGGATTGTTGCACAAACATGTATATGAGTTAAAATTTATTGATATTAGACTTCCTTATAAGGAAACCTTTTTCCTTTTCTTCCGTAGAAAAACATAATCATGTCATGAATAAAATCTAAGAAATAGTGAGAAAATAAATCTACATTTATCTCTATGCGACCAAACAGAAAAGATAGTTACCACTTCCCATTAAGGCAGGTAGCCTTAAAATATATCGAAGTATTTTACAAATAAAATAGCAGGTATATTACCACAATAAACAAGATGGGTTTCACCCCCAACGCTTTTGCCAATAATAACGTATATCTCGCAAAGGCATAGGACTTCAGTCCTGCGTGCAAAAACTCACCTTCCTTTCTTTTCTCTTATACATGAAATAACAGCCATAGTCTCGATAATTATCGGGAATCGACGTTGGACTATGGATTAATAAAATCCAATTTCTTAAACACTCATCATTTAATTATGAGAAAAATTGTACTCAAAGCTAAGGTAAAAACATTTACAAATCTTTCATGCGCTAGCCTGATAGAACAACTCATAAGAATGTGTATGCAGGCTGGAAAACAGCACTTGCTAATTCCATTATTTTCTATGTTACTCATCAGCTCGGTAGTATATGCGAATACGACAGATGACGGAGTAACAGCAACAGAAAATGAAATCACTTGCATGGAAACGGACTGGTCAGACACACCAGTTCAACATACAGTTGATGCTGCAAAAACATCATCGATTCATATAGAAAAGAAAACACAAAAACCTGTACAGGTAGCTCAAATGGGCTTCTTTACAAGTTTTAGGATTTTTTTGGTATCTCGGTTTAGTAGCTGGTTTGCTGAGGGGAAAAGCGAAATTGTCAAAGAAACGAACGAAGGTGTATCATCACTTAAAACAAATTCTATGATGATGGCCTGCCCTGGCGGTACAGCACCCACCGTTACTGCCTTTTCCCTCTCAGCAAGTTGCACCAATGAAATTCCCAACAACGATGCCTACCTGCAAATCAGCGCAGCTATAGATGCTACGCACTACGATTTCAATGAGGGCGGTACGTACACAGGCGCAGGCTTTGCAAGCGCGACATCCTTCAATCCAGCTACTGATTTACCTTTACAGTTTGGCGCACTTGCAAACCCTGCCGTAGCTACTGACTATACCATTCGCGTATTCAATGGCTCGGATGCATGCTTCACTGATATAGTCGTGACACTTGAGCCGCAGACGGACTGTGCGGGAGGTTGTGATTGTAAAGAAATGATTTATTTGAATGAGCCGTTGTCAGGAGCAGCCGTTCATAAATTTTTAGTTAATCCAGATAATAGCTTTACTGAAATTGGAAATCCCTGGTATGATAATGATATAACAGGTGAAGAGGTAAGTTCACCGCATGGCTTGGGAACAGATTTGAATGGCTTTCTTTATATAGCAGAACATTTTGAGTCAGCAGATATCAGAAGGTTTAATTGTGATGGAGAATTGTATCCGGAATCAGATTTTTTAATAGATGGAGGAAATGATCTTTTCAATATTTCTTCTATTGAAAATACGCTTTACCACAATACTGCTGCCAACCCGATAGGTGAAATAATTGCACACGATTTGTGTACTACTGACCAGGTGGGCGGGGTTAATTTTTGTGAAAACCCAGGAAGAGACTGGGGGCTGTATATCAATACTGAAACTGTAGAATTTTATGCCACTACAGGTTTTGGTGCTGATAACTACTTTTGGTATTTTAATGCTTCGGATTTTGATAATGATCCTAATACCTGCGTGAGTGCTATTCCCCTCGGCGGAAATTTCCCTACTACCAATGCTGATGTAAGGGGCGTAGTGACAGATGCTGATGACAATGTTTATATTGCTGTTCGTGAAGATAATAACTATACGTCTACTGCTTCTTATTTACTGAAGTATGGACCTGCCCCTGATTTTAATTATATCGGAATGTCAGCCATAGATTCAATTCCTGACGGAACTGGTTTTCACGAAATTATTGGGCTTGTGTATAGTGAAACGAATAATCTGATATATGCTTCTACAAGTTCTTCTGTAGATGATTGTGTATCTATTTTTGATACCAACCTCAACTATTTGGGAGCAGCAGCTCCTGCTACTGGAAATGGAAATGCGGCTAAGGGTATCGCTATTCAAAAAGAATGCTGCCCCACCAACAATCGTCAGAGAATAGACCAAACTTACTGCATATCCGACACCTCAGCATTGACGTTTCTCAATGAAGTCTATGAATGTGAAGGTGTTATTTGTGAAGGACTATGGGAAGTATTCAGCATAGACCCGACAATTACCTACGATGACTGTAACCAGACAATAAGTTTAACTGGCGCAAGTGGCTGTGCGACTTTCGTCAAATCGTCCGATGGCGTCGGCAATAACCTGCAATGTGGCGCATTTGAGATTACTTTGAGTGTCTGCTTCTATCAAGAGGTAGAAGCTACTGCTTTTGCACTGAGTCCAAGTTGTACCAATGGCATTCCCAATGATGATGGCTACCTGCAAATCAGTGCAGCTATAGACGCTACGCACTACGATTTCACTGCAGGCAGCACCTACACAGGAGCAGGCATGGCAGATGCTACTGCCTTCAATTCGGCGACCGACCTGCCTTTACAGTTTGGCACTTTAGCCAATCCGGCCCTAGCCACAGATTATACCATTCGGGTATTTAATGGCTCTGATGCATGCTTCACTGATCTAGTCGTGACGCTTGAGCCACAGACGGACTGTGAGACAGGCTGTGATTGTGAAGAAATGGTCTATTTAAATGAACCCTCATCTGGTGGAGCCATACATAAATTTAAAGTCAATTCTGATAGTACTTTCACGGAAATTGGGAGTCCATGGTTTAACAATACGGACAATGGAGAGCAAGTCACCACACCACACGGAATAACTGTAGACTTAAACGGAAATATATATGTTGGTGAGACTCTTTATCTGGGGTCAGAAATACGAAAATTCACCTGTGACGGTGAAATTTTTCCTGAATCTGAATTTGGTATCACCGCTGACGGACAGTTTAATTTCGCTTCTATTGGAAATAGTTTATATTCCAACAATGGCTTAGAATTCAATTCAGATCCAGGAAATGGAGTGATAACGGAACGTGATCTATGTACAGGACAAGTAACAAGCTCACTAGAATTTTGTGATAACCTGGGAGGGGGGATAGACTGGGCATTACATTTAGATTCCAAAACCAATGAATTTTATGCTACGGCAGGTTTTGGGGGAACGACTAACAATTTCTGGTATTTCTCCGCAGAGGATTTTGACAATGATCCAAATACCTGTGTTAGTGCAATACCACTAGGAGGAGATTTTCCTACTACGAATGCAGACGTGCGAGGAATGACAACAGATAGTGATGGTAATGTTTATATCGCAGTATTTAATGACCAGAATACTGCTCCGGCAAGTTCCTATTTGATGAAATTCGGTCCTGCGCCTACCTTTAATTACATAGGTAGATCAGCACTTGATACAGCAGAAGATGGTACGGGATATAGGTATATAATAGGATTGGTTTATAGCGAAACTACAAATCTGATTTATGCATCTACTTACTCTCAGGTGGACGACTGTGTATCCACTTTTGATACAGATTTAAATTATCTTGGTGTGACCGTGCCAAGCCCGGGAACAGGTGATCAAGGCAAAGGTATTGCGATAACTAAAGAATGCTGCCCAACCAGCAATCGCCAAGTCATAGACCAAACCTACTGCATATCCGACACTTCAGCATTGACTTTCCTCAATGAAGTCTATGAATGCGAAGGTGTCATTTGTGAAGGCTTATGGGAAGTAGTCAGCATAGACCCAACAGTTACTTACAATGATTGCAGCCAGGCAGTCACGCTAAACGGCGCAGGCGGCTGTGCGACTTTCGTCAAATCGTCTGACGGCATCGGCAATAACCTGCAATGTGGTGCTTTTGAGATCACTTTGAATGTCTGTTTTGTAGTTCAATCTGATGCCCCCGAAATTACTGTCACCGAAAACATCTGCAATCCAAATACACCCGGTGCATTCTCGGTCACTACAGCCTGCGGAACAGGCAGCACCATAGAGTGGAGTACCGACAATGGCACCACCTGGAGTACGACAACTCCGACTTATACGAATGCCAACGCTCAAACCGTCATCGCCCGCTGTGTGGATAATGTTGATAATACCTGTCTAAGTGCAGAAAGCGCAGCAGTAACTTCATCACCAAATGATTGCTGCCCAGTACCTAATTGCTTTGGAATTGGTATTCAGCAAAATTGAAAATTCACGTTTTAAGCAACGGTCAAAAAATATAAAAATGGCTGCCTTTTTGCGAGGCAGCCATTTTTTTGACCTCATTCTCTTATTAAAAAATTTCAAATTGAGAATTGCTGATGCATGTATATATAAGTTAAAATTTACTGATATAAAACTCCTTATAAAGAAACCTTTTTCCTTTTCTTCCGTAAGAATAAATATAGTCATGCCATGAATAAAATCTAAATTAATAGGAAAGGAAAACATAACAACAAAGTCAAACTAAGAGTTTTACAAATAAAAGACCTGAGACAATATCCCCTCTGGAGGCTCGTATTGAGCGAAGTCGGAATGGGGGAAAGTGCAAGTCAAAATGTAAAGCTATTTTTGCGCCATTCCTAATTTCCACTCCTGCCCGACTTCCTTTTTTTCTATGTAAAATAGAAAACAGCCATGGATTATTGACCATGGATTGCCAATAAAAATCCAGTTTCTTAAACACATATCAATCAATCTATCATGAGAAAAACAGTACTCATTACGCTAATCTTTACCCTGACTTTCGGAATACAACCAGCAAATGCAGGATTATTCGACTGGTTATGGCCAAAACAAAAAAAGACGGAAGCCTGCGAACAAAAAAATCCACAAACAAAAGAACAGACTACTCCGCCTTCTGATGAAAACTTGAAAAAACAGGCCAAAAAGAAAAAAAGCAGGTTGCGTTTTACCGAAAACATCGGTCAGATGGACGAAGCCGTCCGCTATCATGTCAATGATATGCAGGCGAATCATTATTTCCTCAATAATGAAATACGCACCGTCGTGACTCAACAAACAAAGAGTACTCGACAGGACATGGAAAGAAAACGGGGAAAACCCGAAAAACGTGGCCCGCATAGTGGGCAAAAAGAAAGAGAAGAACCAGAAGAAGAAGTCACGACTTTTGTGTATGGTTTAAAATTCCTCGGTACATCAGGACCGAAGGAATATTTGGGTTTACAGCCCGAAATAGAAAAAACAGTAGGTAAAATCACCCACATCAAAGGCTCCGGCACCTACAGCAATATCCCACAGTACGGACAGCTCCAATACACTGCCCTCTGGGAAGGCATTGATATAGATTTCTACGAAACACAAGGTCACCTGAAATACGACTTCATCGTACAGCCCGATGCCGACCCCGCACAGATTCAGCTTGAAATGAACGGTGTCAGTAATTTAAAAGTAAATGCCAGGACAGGAGAACTGGAATTCACCACACCGCTCGGCGAATTGAAAAAAGGCATCCCCTACACCTATCAGGTGATTAATGATAAAGAAGTAGAAGTAAGTGCAAAGTATCTCATCAAAAATGGTGTCATTTCTTTTAAACTAGGAAAATACAATAAAGATTACCCACTCATCATCGACCCCATCGCCCTGAAATTTGCGACTTTCCTCGGTGGAAATACGGATGCCGATGACCTAAATAGCATCTATGTCCACCCTACTTCAGGAAATATATACATGGCAGGGAATACCCTATCTACCAGCTTCGCAGGAGTGACAGGGGCTGCTATTAATAATCCTGCAAAAAGAGATGGTTTTATCACCTGCATGAGTCCAGACGGAAGTACTATTCTCTGGACAACGATAATCGGAGGGGATGAAGATAATGACTACTTGTATTATGTCTATGCCTCCGATGATGAAAATGATGTTTTTGTTTCAGGTAACTCCCGTTCCGATGATTATCCGGTCAATGGCGTATTAGCACCTTACTCGACTGTGCTGGCAGGAGGTAACAAAAGTCAGGTCATCAGTCGTCTCAGCGGAAATGGTACAGTACTGGAGTATAGTACATTTTTTCCTATAAATTCATTTTCAGTAGAGCGTTTTGTCGTAGTAGGCGATATTGTCTACGGTTCCAATTATTATGACTTAGGTGACCATAATAGTTACCCTATACCTGTACCAGCAGGTGCTTACATCAGCACACCACCAAGCAATAATAGTGATGGACAACTTTTTTATGGTATCAATACCGCCCTAAGCGGTGTGGCAAGTTATCAGTACGGCACCTATTATTATGATACGACGCCGGACGCCTATACCTATCTTGAATTTACCAGGGCAAGAGCAGATGCAGCAGGAAATATCTATTTCGGTGGTTATTTTGACATCGGGCAGTCAACTAATGGGCCAACGGATGCTTTGTTTACCCCTGATGCGATTCATAAAGTAGCAGATATTCAAAATATAGTTGGCCCAGGTGGTACTTATGGGACTGCAGGCTGGGTAGCTCAGTTCAATCCTACACTAAGCAGCTTAATCTATGCCACACCGATAGCACCTATTCTTGACACCGATGGCTATAATGAGATAGGGCAGTATAATCTTACAAATTTTGATGTATCTGATAACGGAGATATTTACTTCACAAGTATTGATGTAAAGTATGATGTATTAGATTCCAGTGAACTCGTAGTAGCTCCAACGAATAATTACACCAATCTCCAACCCCTGGAAATCTTTAATGGGGAATTATTGCACAATACCGCCTCAAAAATTTCAGCCGCCAATCGTTCGCAATATGAATACATCACCACAGCCACGGCTAGCTATGCTTACAATTCCCCTTCACCAGGTGGTGTAGTCGATAAAAAAGGACGCCTGCACTGGGTCTATGATTATGACTTTGCTGCTTATGGTGCAGAGCTTAATGCCTTAAGTACAACTGGTGCAGTTCAGAGCAGCCATGCAGGTGATGATATATCCTCTCAATATGTCCTACTTTCGCCAACAGGAAAAATGGAATATGCTACTATTATCGGACAAAGCATAGACTTTAGTTCCAATGGTGATTCCTATCCATACACCTCTTTCGTAACAGAAGATTGTAAATTTTATATCGCAGGATTTGTAGAATACGATGCCCAAAAAACCTTCCCCGTCACCCCCTCCTACTGGGATGCCGATGCCGGGCAGCAGGTCTTCGTACATGATGCCACGCCCGCTTCCCATGATGAAGCATGGCTGACAGTGTTTCACGAGCCGGAGCCTTCGAGTAATGTGATTAATGATTTTGCCGCAGGCAATAATGAATTTTGTATAGATGCCCTCATCTATCAAAATCCCAACTTCGGCCCTATTATGGGCGATCCTATCGGCTATCAAAGTGGCGATGGCTCGGTTGCCAATCACAACCTGCCCGATATTCGTCCGGCAGGCTTTACGCAAGCTCACCCTACACCTGCTGCCACAGAAGGCTATCAATGGCAAATCAGCTATGATAATGGAGCGACCTGGACAGATGTGCCTTCCAGTGGTGATCTTCCGGTATATAAACCAGAATCAGAAAGTGTAGCAGGTACAGTACAATACAGAAGAGCTTTCTTTTACGATTGTTGTGCAAATGAACCTTTATATAGTAATGTCGCTACAGCCATCATTGCTGATAATTTCACGCTAGAAGCCCAAGCCCCAACCGACCCGGTTTATTTCTGTTCGGGCATTGTGGAAGACTTTAGCTTCCCCATCGCTGGTGCGACTGGCAATATCAGCTGGCAGTGGTATGATGGCTTTGCGCCAATAGATAATACAATAATTGACCCGGCAAGTGGTTCAGGAGTACTGCCCGCCAACTTCACAGCAGGCATACCCGCAACAGCCACCGCAGGTGGATTTTACAGATTAGTGATCACAGATGACAGTGGATGCTCAGTAGAAACAGCCGTCACCATAATTCCACTCACTTCGCCAGCCGGTACAGGTCCCCAGATGGCCATCTGCCCCGGCAGTGGTTCCAATGACGTAACACTGGGACCAAGCACCCCAAATCCAGACTTTGAATATTCCTGGACAGGCCCAGGCGGCTTTACGTCCAGCGACCCCAATCCGGTCGTCACCGTAGATGGCACCTACAACCTACAGGTTAAACTCGTCGGCACACCTGATTTTTGTGTCGGTGGCGAAACAACAGTAGATGTATTCCCGCTGGTCGCCCATGATTCCATACTCATAACAATTGCAGATTCAGATTTCTGCCAGAGCGATGATCCTGCAGGAATAGGTTTGGCAGGCGACGCTCCGGCAGGCTACGTATTCCAGTGGTCTCCTGGTAATAATCTGGATGACCTCACAGCATTTAATCCGACTTTTGATCCGGGAATATTGTCTTTCGGCTCGCCGGTATCCACAGCAACTTATACCTTTACAGCACTTCGCCTTAGCGATGGCTGTATATTTGAAACCACAACCACAGTAACGAATACTGCACTAGCACTCGCCAATGCAGGAGATGATAGAGGCCCGATTTGTAATAATTCTACAATAACCGGAAAAGCTTCTACTACTGGAGATTATTTTGAATGGGAAGCCATAGCAACTTCTCATCCCGACGGCTTGACAACATTGATAACTGATGCAGAATATACCATAGATGGCAATCAGGCAAATCTGGGAATCAATAAATTCATGGAAGTTACAGCACCACTCATCGGTGATGGTAGCACCTGTTATACAATTGATTATGAATTAAGAGCTTCTTTCCTTCCATTACTGAATGACTGTATGTCCAGAGACACCGTTACGGTAACAGTCTGTTGTGTAGGTGCTGCCGGTTGTCCACCTATCAATGCAACATTGACAGGAACAGATGGTGCCTGTGGCTCAAGCGAGAATATTATATCTGTATCTGAAACACCAGGATTTGCTTATGTATGGACAACCTATAGTGTAGATGGAGTGGTTCAGCCCGACCCCACAGAGCCAAGCGGTTTATTTGAAGTGAATGCAGGTGTGTCGGGGGCAGCCTTATCTTCTAATGGACCACATCCTACACAAGTGATAGCCAATATTGATGACCCCGCCTGGGGTTGGGCAGGCGCCAATTTTGTGGTCTATGAAGTCACAGGAACGGGTATTGTAAATGGTGAAGTGGTAGAGTGTTTTGATCGCTTACAGGTCTTTTCAGGACAAAGCGCCACACCCGTTATAGGGGTGAAAGAAAATATTGGCGTATGTACAGCTCAAGACCCAGGCTCACTACTTACGGGCAATGGTGTTAATTTACCTTATCAAATATCAGGAATAGATTATACAGCAGCTCCCAACTCCGGCTTGCTCTGGGATTGGGCAGAACTCGGAGGAGAAACAACAAGTATTTTGGGAGGAGGCGACACACCTTTCCCAACACTTGAACCCGCTAGCACACAGACCTATGTGGTGATGGTAACTGATCCATTATCAGGCTGTGTAGCACTAGATACGTTTACTGTAGATGCTGTAGTCATACCAGCTAATGCAGGCGAAGATGTTACTGGTATATGTAGTGGTGCATTGATACAATTGGGTACTGCGCCTCAGGCTGGCTATTCTTACGAATGGAGTCCGGCATCAGGCTTGAATTTTCCCATTGGTACACCTAATAATACAGCAGCACAACCCTACCTGGTCGTTCCAGGCGGGGTGGCAGTTGAATATTCTGTCATCGTAACCAATACAGAAACAGGCTGTACGGCAACAGATACATTATTAATTACGCCCGAAACGAATGTAACAACACCGCCAGCCGCAGCATCATATACCTCATGCCCCGGTGGTGAATTTACAATTGGAGCCACTTATACACCTGCTGATGGTATTGACTTTAGCTGGTCAGCAGGCGCAGGCGGAGATCTATCATGGTTAAGCAGCACAAGCGTCAATCAACCAGTGGCAACGCTGCCGGATAATTTTACTGGACCCGCTACATTTACACTCACCGTAACCAATGGTTCATGTGGTAGTGCATCCACAGATTATATAATTACCAATGACCCTGCGGACGTGGATTTAGGCCCAGATGTTGTCGCAGTCTGTCAGGCTCCTTATATAGAAATAGGACCGGCGACTGCTACGCCAGGTTACGCCTTTATATGGTCACCAAGTACCGGACTTTACACAGATGCAGCGGGAACAACGGCTTATAATGGAGGAAATAGCAGTTCTTATCAGACATTATATGCCCGACCATTAGTAACAACAGAATATACGATAATAGCCAGTAATAGCTCTACAGGTTGCCTTTTTACAGATAAAATAACCGTCGATCCGCCAGCAAGCATCGACGTGAATGCAGGTGATGATGTAGCCTATTGCCCAGGCGAAAGCTCAGTAAGCATCGGACAAAGCGGCGGCGGAACCATGACATGGACAGCCACAGGATATAATAGTAATCCAAATGGAACACCTGCCACCCCAACAGCAGGTGAAGTGACGACGATGGAAGGCTATCTGTCTGCGCTTTCAGGCACGACGGTTGATTTCAGCCAGTCACCAGCCGAACCTGGGGTATATGTTTATACCATTACAGCCGATTATGGCGGTGGTTGTGTGGCTTCCGATGAAGTTCAGGTTATCGTACCAGATATACCTGCCAGCTTATCAGGTGGCTCAACAGTTATGTGTGAAGGCGATGATGTTCAATTGGGAACTACAGGAGTAGCAGGCGTAACTTACAGTTGGTCTATACTCAATGCAACAGCATTAAGCGGAACCATCAGCGATCCTACTTCAGCTACACCAACCATTGACCCACAGGAAACAACTTCTTACAGCCTTACCTTTACAGATGCTTCTTCCGGCTGTGAAATTACAGAAGTAATTACAGTAGTGGTCGTGGAATCGCCGAATATTACAGGCGGCACATTAGGCCCGCTTTGTAGTCCTCCGCCTGCACAGGATCTGACCGCAGTCGTAAGTGGTTATGCAGGATTGACGACCGCAGTATGGTATAGAGATTTCGTAGGCGGCCCAGTAGAGCTCAGCCCAACTGCCGTTACACCAACTCAGACAACAGATTATTACTTAGTCGGTTATAATGACGATAGTTGTAGTACAGAAGTGCTCGTTACGGTAACAGTTGATGCCCCCTTAGCACCAGACGTATTGCCAGTAGTTACAGGAGAATGCCCAACAGCAACGATAGATCTGGCAGATTATCAGGGAAGTCCTTCTGATGCAGCCAATACATTGGAATGGCATACAGATAATACAACAAATCCAGCTACAATAATAACGAATACAGTCGTTGGAGCAGGTACATATTATATTTTTGAAACTTCGCCAAATGGCTGTTTTAGTGCCAGTGATTTTTTGTTGGTGCAAACAATAGAATGTGCATGTCTCGTTCCTGCCAGTCCAGAAATTGCGGTTACTAATAATGTTTGCGCACCAGAGACACCAGGCATTTTCTCCGTCACCACAGCCTGCGATACAGGCAGCACACTGGAATGGAGTACAGATAACGGCACCACCTGGAGTACCACAGCCCCAGTGTATGATGCGAATGTAATAACTGCTATCGCTCGTTGTGTAAATGATATAGATGATACCTGTATCAGCATAGAAAGTATGCCAGTAACTTCAGCACCCAATAATTGCTGTCCAGACCCTAATTGCTTTGGAATTGGTATTCAGCAGAATTAATACAATGATATTGAGCTTAACGAAAAGCGGCTGTCTCTCTGAGGCAGCCGCTTTTTCTGAAATAGCTGAAAAATTATTAATTTTGCAATATGGCAAGAACAAAATTATCGGATGATCTCAAAGAAGCAATCGCTTCATTGACACACAAAGAAAAAGACAAACTGTTGTTTCGGCTTATCGCAAAAGACTATGCTTTGGTCAAAAAACTGGAATTTGAACTACTGGAAGACGGTGAAACGAAGGATGAACGTCGGCAGGATTTGTATGATAGAATTGAAGCAGAATTTGCCAGGTACCGTTATTACTCTCCAGGCTATTTGTTATTGCTATTGCGAAGTATAAGCGGTGAAATTGGTCGCCACCTCAAAACGACTAAAGACAAATACGGCGAAATACAACTCAATTTCCTCATGCTGAACAAGAGCTTCGAGTTATTCGGCGACCGAATTCGATATGCTTCTCCGCATCAGCAACGCACTTTTGCCAATTACGTGGTCAAGCGAGCTTTAAAACTACTCAATTTATTGGGCAAAATGCACGAGGATTATCTCTTAGATTTTCAAGATGATATGGAACAACTTGGCGAGTATATTGGCAATCAGCCTTATCTTATGAGAGTGGCAATCCATAATATGCTGGATGTGAATTGGCTGGTTCAGGGGAGATTGCCAGATTATTAGTGTAGTGATTGGTTATTAGGTGATTAGTAATTGGTATAATGTCTTGCTGAATGGGATTACTAATTAGGAACTATGAATGATGAATTTTTCTGGCGTAGCTTCAGGCGGTCATGAGTTCATTGACGAGAAAACCTCGCAGGCTCAAATCTTCATCTAAGTCTGGCCAGTGAACTCCAATGCCATCTGTTTCGTAGTTCATCAATTTTGAAATATCTGTGTCTTTTAATTGCTTAAAGTCAGATATGCTGTGTCGGATTATTTTTTTATTGTTTAAAATGACTAACATCATATCCAGTTCAGAGTTGAAATAAATGGATTGAATCCTTAATCCTTTTCCGTAGATAAGGATGTCTAAAGGGTCTTTTGCTTTTATGTTAGTCTCTGAAGTATTCATTTACTTTGTAGCAATTGGCGGGCGCGAGCTTTGGCTAAACGCATCAGGTGTTCAATGTTTGGACTTGTACCGGATGCGATAAAATCTATGATTTCCTGATATGCTTTTGTTGTTGTCATGTTTTCAAAGATAGTCAGATTTTATTGGAAAGGCAAAATTCAATTAATCCCAACACTATATTATTACGCTCATTACGTGCGTCCTGTCTGTTTAAAACACCAAGTCGTTCTGAATTTTGTATATCTGCAATTTGATAGCTATAATGTACGACTACAGCATATTTTTTATGATTACCTTTTGTCCTCTCTTTGAGCATTTCTATAGCATCGTCCAATTTTGCCCTTTCTATAAAAGATAAACACTGGCTAATAAATTCTACATTTTCCATTAATTGAGGATTAATAAAGTTCAAGACATACTGCCGTTCCTTTTTCAATAAAAGCCTTTATGGTGATATAATTTTTTCGCAGGACTTTTTCAATGTGTGACGTAGAAGTGTTACCACATCGAAGCCAGATGATTTGAGGCGGCGGCCCTTCGATTAAACCAATATCATAAAAGTCAGCATCTTTGGTCAGAATGGTATAATGTTGTGCTTTCGCAAATTCCCAGATTGCTCTGTCATCGGCTTCTGCCATCCCTTCTGACCTTACAGCCGTAGAGTCAGGAAAGAGTTCCTTGAGGCGATCGACTAATTTGTAAGACAGATGGTGGTCTATGATTAGTTTCATATCTTTTTCATTTTTTTTAAAAAAAGTCTTAAAAAACTTGCAAGATATAGTAAAATATCTTACCTTTGCTTTTATTTTGCGAAAATAATGCTTTTATCTCTAGAAAGCAAATCGTTAAGTATTATACTTAATTAAGTCATTCCTAATGCAAGTAAATTACAAAGAAAGAATCACCATAGAACCAGGCAAGCGAAGCGGCAAGCCCTGCATTCGCAATATGCGTATCACGGTCTATGATATATTATCATGGTTGGCTTCGGGGATGTCTCATGCAGAGATATTGGATGATTTTCCAGATTTAGAAGAAGCGGATATTTTTGCGGCTTTGCATTTTGCTGCAGATAGAGAAAATAAAGTCATTCGTCACGCGACATAAGATATTTATAAAATACAATAAAAAAAGCCAGACAAAATTTGTCTGGCTTTTTTGGTTTCAATAAAAGTCATAGGTCAATACATTGATAATCCAATCATAAATTAGTATTTTTGTCAGGCACAGGATAAAATCATTATCGAATGACTAAAAAATTAGACAGCAGAAAATACCGATTGATTCAGGAAATCCTGAAACTGGATAATGAACATGATGTTTCTAAAATAGAGCAGCAGGTTCAGTCTATCAAACAGCTAATGGGTATTCAAGCTGCTATCAAACCTATTCGTAAGTCGCTGACGATTGAGCAGATGATTGAGGAACAAAATTATACGCCTATTAAAAGAGAAGACTTTTTCAAAAAAGCAGAAGAACTCCAAATCGAAGAGCCATTGGAAAAATTACTGGAACAATTAGAAGAGTGATGAATTACCTCTTAGACACTAATATCCTATTAACCTACGTTCGTAAGACCACGATCACCAACCGCATAGAAGATAAGCTGAATTTATTATCAGGAGAACATAATTTATTTATTTCTGTCGTATCTCTTGGGGAAATCAGGGCGATAGCAAAGAAGAACGGATGGGGAAGCAAAAAAATACAATATCTTGAAAATCTATTGAATGATTTCCTTGTAGCAGATATCAATGTTGAAGAAGTTATAGAAAGGTATGCAGAGATAGACGCATTCAGCCAAGGGAAAATTGGAGACGGCAATAATTATACTGCACGTAATATGGGGAAAAATGATATTTGGATAGCTGCTACTGCTTCTACATATAATATTCAACTGATAACAACAGATAAAGACTTTGAACACCTTCGTGGAAAGTACCTGAATCTAAATTGGATTGATTTGAGCAATTTCTCAAAATAAGATTTTACACAAAATACCATAAAAAAAGCCAGACAAAATTTGTCTGGCTTTTTTTATGGTGTGGCGTGTCAGGCAGGATGCCTGAGATACTTAAACCAATGCTCCTTTCATCACCGCTTCTACAATTTCAGGATTCAGCAAAGTGGAAACATCGCCTAGATTAGAGGTGTCGCTGGAAGCAATTTTGCGAAGAATACGGCGCATGATTTTACCAGAACGCGTCTTAGGCAAGCCCGGCACAATCTGTATCATATCCGGCTTGGCAATCGGGCCGATTTCTTTGGTGACCACCGCAAGAATCTCTTTGCGAAAAGCATCCTCATCTGCGGGCGGTGTTTGTGCAATGACATAAGCATAGATGCCTTGTCCTTTGATATTATGCGGATAACCAACGACTGCTGATTCTACGATGCCGGGATGCTGATTGATGGCATTTTCGACTTCTGCTGTGCCGAGTCGGTGACCAGATACATTGATAACATCATCCACCCGACCGATGATGCGGTAATGTCCATCGGCATCGCGGCGACAGCCATCGCCTGTGAAATATTTGTCTTCAAAGGCAGAAAAATAGACATTGCGACAACGCTCATGGTCGCCATAAGTCGTGCGTATCATAGAAGGCCAAGGAAATTTTATACAAAGTAAACCTTCCACATCATTTTCGTGAATTTCATTGCCGTCTTTATCGACCAGACAAGGCTGAATGCCGGGCATAGGCTGCATGGCAAAACAGGGCTTGAGTGGTTCAGTAATTCCCGGTAAGGGCGTAATCATAATGCCGCCCGTCTCTGTCTGCCACCAAGTATCTACAATCGGACAATTCTTTTTGCCGATGATTTCATTATACCATTTCCAGGCTTCATCATTGATGGGCTCGCCGACTGTTCCCAATGTTTTTAAAGAAGATAAATCATATTTTGTTGCAAAATCATCACCTTTTGCCATCAATGCGCGGATGGCAGTCGGGGCGGTGTAGAATTGATTGATTTTGTGTTTTTCGACCATCTGCCAGAAGCGTCCGGCATCGGGGAAAGTGGGAACACCTTCAAACATAATCGTCGTCGCGCCTGCAAGCAATGGCCCGTAAATGATGTAGGAATGACCAGTTATCCAGCCAATATCGGCGGTACACCAATATACATCGCCTTCATCATATTGGAAGACATTGCGGAAGCTAAACTCGGCATACACCATGTAACCACCACAGCTATGTACCACGCCTTTGGGCTTGCCCGTAGAACCGGAAGTATAAAGGATAAACAGCATATCTTCTGCGTCCATCACCTCGGCGGGGCAGTCGGAAGACTTGCCTGCCATTTCTTCGTGCCACCATTTATCTTTCGCGCCCATCGTCACATCGCCACCAGTATTTTTGTGGACAATGACGGTTTCTATACTGTCGCAACCCATCGCGAGGGCATCATCTACGACCTGTTTAACTGGGATAGATTTTTTCCCACGATTATTATAATCAGAACAAATGACCATTTTGCAAGTGGCATCCTTGATGCGGTCTGCAAGGGCATTGGCGGAAAAACCTGCAAATACAACAGAGTGAATCGCGCCTACTCGCGCACAGGCTAAAACGGCGATAGCAAGTTCGGGCACCATCGGCATATAGAAACAGACGCGGTCGCCTTTGCCAATTCCGTTGGCTTTGAGTGCATTGGCAAACTGGCAAACTTTTGCATGCAATTCCTTGTACGTAAATTTCTTAACGGCATCATCTGGATTATTAGGTTCCCAAAGTAGCGCAACCTGATCGCCCCGAGTAGCGAGATGACGATCAAGGCAGTTTTCAGTGATATTGAGCTTGCCGCCAATAAACCATTTTACATCTGGTTTGCGGAAATCCCATTCGAGGGTCTTGTCCCACTTTTTCTGCCATTGAAAAGTTTCGGCTTCAGCCGCCCAAAATGCTTCTGGGTCGGCTACACTACGCTTATAGACTTCCTGATATTCTGCGAAGGTTTTGATTCTTGTTGTCATAGCTGTCGTTTGTAGTAAGGCATTAAAATGCCTAAATTCCAAAATTAAAAAAGCACCAAATTCCAAGATATGGTTTGGAAACAAATGTAAATATATAGATTAGTATATTCTTTTCAAAAAATTATAGGCTGTTTTAAAAAAACAGCCCTCGATAAATCTTTATGATTCATTTATTTTGTCGAAATAAGTGCCTAGACTCAACTAAACGCCACTTTCAATTTGACTAATTGGCTTATTGTCAATAGTTTTTTGAATTTGAATTTGACGTTTGGTTTTGTATTTCCACTTAAGTTTCAACAATCACTGATTACCAGTTACCAATCACCAATACACCAAGCTACCCATAAGCCAGTGTTTCACTCACCGCCTGTACCAGTTCATCATTGTCAAATGGTTTGGTAATATAAATATCTCCACCGAGGTCATAGCCCTGCATTTTATCTCTATTTGTGCCTTTTGCCGTAAGGAAAATAATCAGCATATCAGCATTCGCAGGATTGGAGCGGATGTTTTTGGCAACCTGAAAACCATCCATGCCTGGCATCATTACATCCAATACAATCAAGTCGGGCCTGAATGTATCAATATAACTGAGTGCTTCTAGTCCGTTATACGCTTTTTGAGTGATAAACCCGTTTTGCGACAGCAGAAAATCTACTGCTTTGACGATGTTAGGTTCATCATCTACGACAAGGACTTTTCTATGTAGGCTGGGACGCGACATGGAACTTTGTTTATGTGAACGGAGTTTTGATTGCCTTAAAATTACGAAATTTTAAATTAAACAAAAATTTTATTTCGTTTAAAGCTAAATTTTTACTAATTTAGATATAGATATATTTAGATGTTTTAGGAAAACAAGGGAGGCAGAACAAATTTACACAAGGGATCAGTATAAAGTTTGGCAAAGAAAAATGCTCTCGCTAAGGCGTAAAGATACCAAGAGAAAACAAACTTTGCGACTTTGCGTCTTTGCGAGAAAAATAGCTGATTTATAAATTTGTCCTGCACTTCAAACCAACACAATTATGATGACTTATAAAGACTTTTACCAACAAAGCCTTAGTGATAAAGAAGATTTCTGGCGCAAGCAGGCCTGGGCAATTCGATGGTTTGATTTTCCGGAGAACATACTGACTCAAAACGAGCAGGGGTTTTATCGCTGGTATAAAGGTGGAAAGTTGAATACTTCTTATCTGGCATTGGATTATCATGTGGATAATGGTCGGGGCGAACAGACCGCATTGATTTATGATTCTCCAGTGACGGGTGCTAAAGCATCTTTCACTTATCGTGAATTGCGAGACAAGACGGCGCAGTTTGCAGGGGTACTCAAAAATCTTGGGGTAGAGAAAGGAGATCGGGTGATTATTTATATGCCGATGATTCCTGAAGTGGCGATAGCAATGCTGGCTTGTGCGCGACTAGGCGCAGTACATTCAGTCGTGTTTGGTGGTTTTGCAGCCCACGAGCTGGCGATACGAATAGACGATGCCAAGCCCAAAATAGTATTGACGGCAAGTGGTGGAAAAGAGATTGAACGCATTGTGCCGTATAAGCCAATAGTAGACGCAGCCTTTGAAGAAGCCACGCATCAGCCAGAGGCTTGTGTTTTGTTGCAACGCGATTTTGTACAAGCAGAAATGAAGCCAGGCAGGGACTACGATTGGATGGAATTATTGGCGAAAGCCCAGCCTGCCGACTATGTAGAAGTGGCGGCGACTGACCCGCTCTACATCCTCTACACCTCTGGCACAACTGGCAAACCGAAAGGCATTGTGCGCGATAATGGCGGTCATGCAGTTGCCATGAAATTCAGTATGGAATATGTGTATGGTGTGCAGCCGGGCGATGTCTATTGGGCAGCTTCGGATGTCGGCTGGGTGGTCGGACATTCCTACATTGTATATGCACCGCTGATTCATGGTTGTACCACAATTTTATTTGAAGGTAAACCGATAAAAACGCCAGATGCAGGGACGTTTTGGCGAGTGGTTGAAGACTATAAGGTGAAGGTTTTATTTACTGCGCCAACTGCTTTTCGAGCCATCAAAAAAGAAGACAGCAAAGGGCTTTTAAAGCAAAAATATGATACCTCATCCTTAGCGCATTTGTTTTTGGCAGGGGAACGTTGTGATGTAGCGACTCTGGAATGGCTGCAAGACCTCCTGAACGTGCCTGTGATAGATCATTGGTGGCAAACAGAATCTGGCTGGCCCATGATTTCCAATATGATGGGTGTAGAGATGCTGCCCGTGAAGCCAGGCTCTTCCTGTCAGCCTGTCTGTGGTTATGATATTCGTATTTTAAATGAAGCGGGAGATGAATGTACAGCCAATGAAGAAGGCTCAGTGGCGATAAAACTTCCACTTGCGCCAGGTTGTCTGCCTACGCTTTGGGAAAATGATGCGCGGTTTCAGGAGTCTTATCTAAGTGCTTACCCTGGCTATTATCTGGCGGGCGATGGTGGCTATAAAGATGAAGATGGCTATATTTTTATCACGGGGCGTATTGATGATGTCATCAATGTAGCAGGACATCGCCTTTCTACGGCTGAAATGGAGGAAGTGCTGGCTTCTCATGCAGCAGTGGCAGAGTGCGCAGTGGTCGGTATTCAGGATGAAATGAAAGGGCAAATTCCAGTTGGTTTTGTAGTGATAAAATCGGATGTCGACTTGACAGAAGACCGACTAGAACAGGAGTTGATACAAATGGTTCGGGATACAGTCGGACCAGTAGCTAGTTTTAAGCGAGCAGTGATTGCACAGCGTTTGCCCAAGACACGGTCGGGCAAGATCTTACGAAAAGCGATGCGTTATATTGCGGATGGAAAAGAATTTGCCATGCCTTCTACGATTGAAGATCCGGCAGTGTTGGAGGAGGTTTCTGATTTGATGAAAAGGAAGGGGATTGGGGTGGCTTTTGGGTAGTGGAAAGAATATCGAACAGAGGAATATTGAATGTTGAATTATTTTTTAAACAAATCTATCAGCCATTGTGGGTCTCTGCGACTGTGAGAAATATTCACGATAGTTACTTCACAGCCTTCTTCATCAATGTGAAATATAATCCTATAAGACCATAGTAATACACGTCGATAGGTTATGTTTTTATCACTAATATTATGAATAATGGAGTGGCGTGTCGGCATAAATGACAAACCTTCAATAGCATCTAAAATACCGTCTTGAACCTTCAGTGCTGCTTCTGTCGAAATATTCTCATAAATGTACAGCAAGATTTCATCAAGTTGATTCTCTACAGCTGATTCTACGATTACTCTGTAGGTTTCGTCCATGATTTGTATTTTTGACGAAGTTCTTCTACGCTTACAAAGTTGCCTTGTTTGGCAGAGGCAACACGGCGGTCAAGTTCGGTTTTCATTTCCTCAACTGAAGAAAATTGCGCTGTACCATCCATGTTATATCCCTTCACATTCTCGCTTGTACTTGCGATATGCGTACCCAATATCGTATGTATCGCCTGTACAAAAACCTCGTCTTCCAAACGCTCTACATAATCATGTATTTGTGCTTTTAATTCTATTGTACTCATAAACTATTTTTTATGGTCTAATGATTTTTCAAAGATACGGGATTTTAGGTATAGATGAAAGTCTTCACAACTCCTCCTTCAAAAAGCCTTTACGACATCCTCACTTTAAACTCATCCAAATCTATCACTTCTACAAGAGGGAACTCAACTTGATTCAGGCGGCGAAAATCGCTGTCGTGACTCACAATAAACAAGGCATTTGCAGCAATGGCACAATCAACAAATTTGTTGTCATCTTCATCATCAAGTAATCTAAATTCGTAATAAGTATTGATGTGATTGATACTGTCACGGTTTTCTAATGTGGCCATAAAAGCCTGTGAAGCACGAACGCCCATTTTTTGTTCAATGATCTCAGCATATTCCATCAGTATTTCCGTGGTAACACAAAGCTCGTATTCGTTTTTAAGAAGAGATTGAATAACCCAGTTGTGTGGTGATTTACGAGAGGCACAGACCAAGATAATGTTGGTATCCAAAACAACTCGTTTTTTCATGGCTATGCTTTTTTGCGGCGCAATTTGGTGTTAAGTATTTCTTCTATTTTTTGTTCATCCCATTTTTCTCTTTCCCATACCTTGTCTGCCTCATCCATGAAAATGTTAGCAAAGAAATCTGAGAGGTTTTGCCGTAAACGTCCCAGGTCTTCTTCCGACAGGTCATGTCGAAAGGTCTTAATGATTTCTAATTGCGTATTTGTAAATGGTTGTACTTGCTGCTGCATAAGTATCTACTTTTTCTCAAAGATACGAGATTTTAACTATAGATGAAAGCCCTCACAACTCCTCCTTCAAAAACACCCCAGTATAACTCCCTTTCTTCTTCGCCACCTGCTCCGGCGTACCCGTACACAGCACCGTGCCACCCCGATGTCCACCTTCCGGTCCCATATCAATGATATAATCCGCAACCTTGATGACATCCATATTATGCTCGATGACCAGGACGGTATTGCCGCGTTCCACCAGTTTATTCAGTACGCCGAGTAGTAGTCGAATGTCTTCAAAATGTAGTCCAGTTGTCGGTTCATCCAGAATATAGAATGTCTGTCCTGTATCGCGTTTAGACAATTCCTCAGCCAGCTTGACGCGCTGTGCTTCGCCGCCTGAAATCGTCGTAGCCGACTGGCCAAGCGTAATATAACCCAGCCCAACATCCTGCAAAGTCTTTACTTTTCGCTGAATTTTGGGAATTGCACTAAAAAATTCTACTGCCTCATCCACGGTCATATTGAGGACATCGCTGATGGATTTTCCTTTGTACAGCACGTCGAGTGTTTCGCGGTTATAACGTTTGCCTAGACAGGTTTCACAATCCACTTGCACATCGGGTAGAAAGTTCATTTCTATCACCCGTCTGCCGCCGCCGCGACAGGTTTCGCAGCGTCCGCCTTTTACATTGAAAGAAAAACGACCTGCTTTATAGCCCCGTATTTTGGCTTCGGGAATATTGGCGTATAAATTGCGAATTGGCGTAAAAACGCCCGTGTAAGTAGCGGGATTGGAACGAGGCGTCCGACCGATAGGCGACTGGTCGATCTCTATCACTTTATCAATATGCTCTAATCCTTTGATGCTTTTATAAGGCAGTGGGTTTTTCCGACTTTTATAAAAATGCTGTCGCAAAATAGGATATAAAGTCTCATTAATCAGTGAAGATTTTCCACTACCCGAGACACCCGTCACACAAGAAAAAGTGCCTAGTGGGATTTTGATATTGACCGACCTGAGATTATTGCCTTCTGCACCTTTCAGTTCGATGGATTCGCCTGTGCCTTTGCGTCTTTCCGAAGGCACTTCGATATTCATTTGTCGGGTCAGATATTGAGAAGTCAGGGTTTTCTTTTTATCAAAATCTTTCGGAAAGCCTTCTGCCACCAGTTCGCCACCCAACTTGCCCGCACCAGGTCCCAAATCAATCAGATAATCAGAAGCCAACATGATGTCTTTATCATGTTCTACGACCAAAACCGTATTGCCAATACTCGCCAATTCCTTGAGGGCTTCTATCAATTTCTGATTATCTCTTTGGTGTAAACCAATACTCGGCTCATCCAGAATATAAGTAATCCCGGTCAGTTGCGAGCCAATCTGCGTAGCCAGTCGAATGCGTTGCGACTCCCCACCCGAAAGCGTTCGCGCAGGACGATTGAGGGCCAGGTAATCCAGCCCGACATGCAGCAAAAAACCAAGGCGCAGTTTGAGTTCTTTTAAAATATCTTTTCCAATTGCCTGCTGACGTTCCGATAAATGAGGCTCTAAATGCTCAATCCAGTCTGCTAGTGCAGCAATGTCCATATTGGCCAGTTCCGCAACATTTTTTTCATGAATTTTAAAATGGCGCGACTCTTTTCTCAATCGCGTACCCTCACATTCCGGGCAGGCGATGATGGTCATAAATTCCTCCGCCCAGCGACGAATGCTATCTGAAGCGGTATTGGAATACCAGCGTTTGATCATTTTTATCAGCCCTTCGTGCGCCAGATTATAGGCATAATCGTTTTTGCCGTAAGTGCTTACAATATCGTGTCCATCCTTATTGCCATGCAAAATTGTATTCAGCGCATCTTCGGGAATGTCCTTCACAGGCGTAGCAAAACTGAAGTTCATTTTCTTCGCAATCGTCCGCAACTGCTTAAACGTAATCGTATCCCGCACTTCGCCAAAAGGCGCAATACCCTGCTGATTAATCGACTTAGTATCGTCGGGAATGATGCGCTCCATTTCTACCTCATGCACCGTACCCAGCCCCTTACAATGCGGACAAGCCCCATAAGGTGAATTGAAAGAAAAGGCATTAGGTGAAGGTTCTTCGTAGGAAATACCGGAGTCAGGACACATCAGATGTTTACTGTATTGAAACACTTTGTCGCCCTCATGCTCCATAATCATAATCAGCCCCTTGCCCAGTTTGAGTGCTGTGCGCAATGAAACTGCCAGTCGATCTTTGCGATCGGGCGCAGCTTTCAATCGATCTATCACAACTTCAATATCATGGGTTTTATAACGATCAGTCTGCAAGCCCGGCTCCAGATTGACAATATCTCCATCAACCCGCACCTTAGTATAACCCTGCTTCCGCACACTCTCAAACAACTCTCGATAATGCCCTTTTCGCGCCCGTACCAGTGGCGCGAGCAACACAATTTTTTTACCTGCAAAATGATCAAAAATATGCCCGACCATCTGCTCTTCGGTATAACGCACCATCTTTTTACCCGTGACATAAGAGTAGGCTTCCCCCGTCCGCGCATACAGCAAACGCAGGAAATCGTAAATCTCCGTCACCGTTCCCACGGTAGAGCGCGGGTTCTTAGAAGTCGTCTTCTGCTCAATCGAAATCACCGGACTCAGCCCCGTAATCTGCTCCACATCAGGACGCTCCATCTCCCCCATAAACTGCCGCGCATAGGCGGAAAAAGTCTCCATATACCGCCGCTGCCCTTCTGCATAGATGGTGTCAAACGCCAGTGAAGATTTTCCACTACCACTAATACCAGTAATCACCACCAGCCGATTTCTCGGAATGCTGACGTCTATGTTTTTTAGGTTGTGTACCCTTGCACCATGTACGTGTATGTAGCCGGCGTCGAAGCCATTTTTTTTCGCTTTGCTCATTTTTTTTACTGTGTAAAAAGTCGATGGTCGGCAGTCCATAGACGATGGCTTTTTTGTCTTTGCCTGACTAAGAAACTGCCTGAATTATCCTGACTAAATGTAAACGGTGAAGATAGGAGGAATGTTTGGGAGTTTAGAGAACTTATGGTTTTGTGATATAAGGGAAGGCGAAAAAAATAAACTACCCGTCGGGTGAATATTTAATCAGAATGTCCCATTTATGTAAATCTGGATTTCGGATAATTGATTTTCCAAGTTCTTTGAATTCTTTGTAAGTTACTTTTACCCCTTTTTGATA
>CALFBH010000032.1 GCA_937951615.1 uncultured Saprospiraceae bacterium
TACATTGGCTTCGCCGTCAGTGCCGCCTATTGTTGTGGCTGCGCTTGTTTCTGTACATGTTAAGGCGATGGCATCTGGTTCTGCTATAGTAATCGACGTGATTGCCTGACAATTATTCGCATCAGTGACTGTTACATCATACGTGCCAGCGCATAGTCCTGTTGGATCTTCTGTGCCGTCTAATGTGTCATCACTCCAGTCGTAAGTTATCGGTGCTGTTGCGTTGGTCAGTTCTAAATCTATTGCTGCATCGCAGGTGCTGTTACAAGAGATGTCCTGTGTTTGGGTAATCGCTGCTGTTACTGCACAACCTGGCTCGTTGATCGTGAATGAGCAAATTTCGGTACAGCCGTTGGTATCTGTTACAGTTACAGAGTAGTTGCCTGCTTCTAATCCTGTGATGGCATTATCACCTGCTGTGCCGGCTTGTGTGCCTGTTGCTTGTCCATCCCAATCGATGGTGTAATCTGGCGTGCCGCCTGTGATGTTTACATTGGCTTCGCCGTCATTGCCGCCTATTGTGGTGGCTGCGTTTGTTTCTGTACAGACTAAGGCGATTGCATCTGGTTCGCCAATCAAAACATTTGCAGTTGTTGTACAACTATTTGCATCGGTGATAGTTACGTCATGTGAACCGAATCCCAAATTATTAACTGTAACTGTCGTTTCACCATTATCCCATTGATAAGTATAGGGTGTTGTTCCTCCTATTGGTGTTGCAGTAGCTCCTCCGTCTGTATTTCCATTACAGGAAACGTCATTATCATTTGATGCTGTTGCTGTTAATTCATTTGGTTCTGTGATATTGATATTTGCGACAATAAAACAGCCGTCATTATCGGTCACTGTTACATTATAAGTGCCTGTGCAGAGCATGGTTGCCGTGGCAGTCATTTGTCCATTTTCCCAATTATAAACATAAGGTTCTTCGCCTCCTGCTACAGTAATTGTTGCTTCTCCTGTACAATCTCCAAAACATAAAGGATCGACATCAGCATTAATATTATCCAATGCAAATGTGGCAGTACTGCCAATAGTGACCGTTTCGATTAGTGTACAGGAGTTAGCATCGGTAATTGTTACTGAACTTGCGCCCGCACAAAGATCAATTGGATTTTGGTCTGTGCTGCCGTTTGACCATTCATAAGTATATGGCACTGTTCCTCCACTTGGTGTAATCGTAGCGATGCCGTCGCAGGAAGTGCAATTCGCGTCAGTTGTTGCATCTACAGTTACTGCAATTGCCGTAGGTTCAGTAATCGTAACATCTGTTGTGGCTGTACAATTGTTCATATCGGTGACCGTGACGACATGTGTTCCTACGCCGAGCATCGTTGCAGTGGAAGTTGTTTCTCCATTGTCCCAATTATAAGTATAAGCTGGCGTGCCGTCTGTTGCTGTTACTGTACCTGAACCGTCGTCATTGCCTACACAGGTTGCTGGACTGTCTTCTGTCGCGGAAGCGGTTAGTGCGACTGGTTCGGTGATGTCGACTTGGGCGGTGGCTGTACAGTTGTTCATGTCCGTGACCGTGACGATATGTGTGCCTACGCCGAGCATGGTTGCTGTAGCTGTTGTTTCTCCGTTGTCCCAATTATAAGTATAAGCTGGCGTGCCGTCGCTTGCGGTTACTGTCGCTGAACCATCGTCATTGCCGCCGGCACAGGTTGCTGGACTATCTTCTGTTGCGGAAGCGGTTAGTGCGACTGGTTCGGTGATGTCGACTTGGGCTGTTGCCGTACAATTGTTCATATCGGTTACTGTGACGGTATGTGTTCCTACGCCGAGCATCGTTGCAGTGGAAGTTGTTTCTCCATTGTCCCAATTATAAGTATAAGCTGGCGTGCCGTCTATTGCTGTTACTGTCGCTGAACCGTCGTTATTGCCGGCACAGGTTGCTGGACTATCTTCTGTTGCGGAAGCGGTTAGTGCGACTGGTTCGGTGATGTCCACTTGTGCTGTGGCTGTACAGTTGTTCATGTCGGTGACCGTGACGGTATGTGTTCCTACGCCGAGCATCGTTGCAGTGGCAGTTGTTTCACCGTTGTCCCAATTATAAGTATAAGCTGGCGTGCCGTCTGTTGCGGTTACTGTCGCTGAACCGTCGTCATTGCCTACACAGGTTGCTGGACTATCTTCTGTCGCGGAAGCGGCTAGTGCGACTGGTTCGGTGATGTCGACTTGTGCGGTGGCTGTACAATTGTTCATGTCGGTTACTGTGACAATATGTGTTCCTACGCCGAGCATCGTTGCAGTGGAAGTTGTTTCTCCATTGTCCCAATTATAAGTGTAATTTGGCGTGCCGTCTGTTGCTGTTACGGTTGCTGTACCATCGTTATTTCCAGAGCAAGTCGCTGGACTATCTTCTATCGCGGAAGCGGCTAGTGCGACTGGTTCAGTGATGTCGACTTGGGCGGTGGCTGTACAGTTGTTCATGTCGGTGACCGTGACGATATGTGTTCCTACGCCAAGCATGGTCGCGGTGGCAGTTGTTTCGCCATTATCCCATTCGTAAGTATAAGCTGGTGTGCCGTCGCTTGCGATCACCGTTGCTGTACCATCATTAGTTCCGGCACAAGATGGGGAGCTATCCTGTGCTGCGCTAGCTACAAGTTGTAAGGGCTGATTTATAGCAATATTGCCTACGGCAATACATCCATCATTGTCGGTAATAGTTACATTATAAGAACCTGCACAAAGACCTGTTGCTGTGGCGGTAGTTTGACTGTCATCCCATTGATAAGTATAAGGCATTTCACCACCAGATACTGTAACGCTTGCTTCGCCTGTGCAATCTCCAAAACATAAAGGCTCGGCATCTGCATTAATATTATCCAATGCAAATGTGGCAGTACTGCCAATAGTGACCGTTTCGATTAGTGTGCAGGAGTTAGCATCGGTAATTGTTACTGAACTTGCGCCCGCACAAAGATCAATTGGATTTTGGTCTGTGCTGCCGTTTGACCATTCATAAGCATAAGGTGCTGTTCCTCCACTTGGTGTAATCGTAGCGGTGCCGTCGCAGGAAGTGCAATTCGCGTCAGTTGTTGCATCTACAGTTACTGCAATTGCCGTAGGTTCAGTAATCGTAACATCTGTTGTGGCTGTACAATTGTTCATATCGGTGACCGTGACGACATGTGTGCCTACGCCGAGCATGGTTGCAGTGGCGGTTGTTTCGCCGTTGTCCCAATTATAATTATAAACTGGTGTGCCGTCGCTTGCTGTTACTGTCGCTGAACCGTCGTCATTGCCTACACAGGTTGCTGGACTGTCTTCTGTCGCGGAAGCTGTTAGGGCGACTGGTTCGGTGATGTCCACTTGGGCTGTTGCCGTACAATTGTTCATGTCGGTGACCGTGACGGTATGTGTTCCTACGCCGAGCATTATTGCGGTGGAAGTTGTTTCGCCATTATCCCATTCGTAAGTATAAGCTGGCGTGCCGTCTGTTGCGGTTACTGTCGCTGAACCATCGTCATTGCCTGCGCAAGTCGCAGGGTTGTCTTCTATTGCGGAAGCCGCTAGTAGTAACGGTTCACCAATGGTGATGTCAGTAGTTGCTGTACATCCATTTGCGTCAGTGACTGTAACAGTATGTGTTCCTGCATCGAGCATGGTGGCGGTGGCGGTTGTTTCTCCATTGTCCCAATTATAAGTATAAGCTGGCGTGCCGTCTGTTGCGGTTACTGTCGCTGAACCGTCGTCATTGCCAGCACAGGTTGCTGGATTATCTTCTGTCGCGGAAGCGGTTAATGCAACTGGTTCGGTGATGTCCACTTGGGCTGTTGCCGTACAATTGTTCATATCGGTGACCGTGACAATATGTGTGCCTACGCCGAGCATGGTTGCTGTAGCTGTTGTTTCTCCGTTGTCCCAATTATAAGTGTAAGCTGGTGTGCCGTCTGTGGCGGTTACGGTTGCTGAACCGTCGTTATTTCCTGCGCAAGTGGCAGGGTTGTCTTCTGTTGCAGAAGCAGTCAGGGCGACTGGTTCGGTGATGTCGACTTGTGCAGTCGCTGTACAATTGTTCATGTCAGTGACTGTGACGATATGTGTGCCTACGCCGAGCATGGTTGCTGTAGCTGTTGTTTCTCCGTTGTCCCAATTATAAGTATAGACTGGAGTGCCGTCGGTCGCTGTTACGGTTGCTGAACCGTCGTTATTGCCTGCGCAAGTTGCAGGGTTGTCTTCTGTTGCGGAAGCGGCTAGTGCGACTGGTTCGGTGATGTCCACTTGGGCTGTTGCCGTACAATTGTTCATGTCGGTTACTGTGACGATATGTGTGCCTACGCCGAGCATCGTTGCAGTGGCGGTTGTTTCGCCATTGTCCCAATTATAAGTATAAGCTGGTGTACCGTCATTTGCTGTTACTGTCGCTGAACCATCGCTATTGCCGACGCAAGTCGCAGGGTTGTCTTCTATTGCGGAAGCTGTTAGAGCAACTGGTTCGGTGATGTCCACTTGGGCTGTTGCCGTACAATTGTTCATGTCGGTTACTGTGACGATATGTGTGCCTACGCCGAGCATCGTTGCAGTGGCGGTTGTTTCTCCGTTGTCCCAATTATAAGTATAAGCTGGTGTACCGTCATTTGCTGTTACTGTCGCTGAACCGTCGTTATTTCCTGCGCAAGTTGTAGGGTTGTCTTCTGTTGCAGAAGCAGTTAGTGCAACTGGTTCGGTGATGTCCACTTGCGCGGTGGCGGTACAGTTATTCATATCCGTCACCGTGACGATATGTGTGCCTACGCCGAGCATCGTTGCAGTGGCGGTTGTTTCTCCGTTGTCCCATTCATAAGTATAAGCTGGCGTGCCGTCTGTTGCGGTTACGGTCGCTGAACCATTGGTATCACCTGTACAAAGTACATCACTATCCGTTAGGGCAGAAGCTATTGGGCTTGGGTCTAAAGTAACAGTCACCGTTGCTATATCACAACAGCCATCTGTGCCGCAAATTTCATATTCAAAAGTAGTTGAAGTCACACCTGGATCGGGCGTAAAGGTAATCGTTCCAACTGTTTGGTCTATATTGGAAATCACACCATCGGAAAATGGCGGAGCAGTTTCTATGGATAGAGTCGTCAAATCTAAGGGACTACTACCTGCTGTATCATTAGCTAATACATCAATCGTTACACTGCCTGTGCTCTCGCAATCAGAAGCCATATCATCTGTGGCAATCGGTGGTGTACCATTAAGCAATTCTTGTAAAGCGATATCATCAATAGCGAGGTCGAAACCTAAGAAACCAGCATTGCCATTTTGCAAACAGATATCGAATGTACCACCTGCACCACTATTAAAAGTAAAGCCATGATATTCCCACTGTTCAGTTTCTGGTATGGTGGGTGTTGTACCAATATTTACGCCATCAACTGTGAAACTGACAGATGGTTCGGGCAGTCCGCTTCCCGCGAATAGTGGATTAATAAAATAAGCTCCGAAGCAATAATCGGTGTTCGCATTCAGGGTAACCTGCTGACACCAAATGTTGAGTGTTCCTGTATTTGGATAATCTACTAATAGTAAATTCCCTGTTCCGTCTGCAAGTGTGTGGTCGTAGATATTATTGGACCAAGTTGGATTACAATCCGGTATATTTGATACGACTGCAAAACCATCCTGACATAAGAAATCTCCATTGCAATTCGCATTGGGTGTGCAAGTACCATCTCCGTTATTTGGCGTATAATCTGTGGCGAAAAACTGAGTCGGATTGGCAGGGTTATAATTTTCAAAATTGCCTTCTGCAACAACACTTGCTCCTACACAACCTTCCGCAATACAAGGCGTAGGTACAGGTGGGTCGCATATTGGATTACCTGCTACACTGACCGGGCCACAAGAGTTTCCATCATCTACATTAAAAACATAAGATGTACCTGCGGGAATTGGGTCACTGGTAAATAGACTACCCGCTAATGTACCTGTTCCACTGATAATTGTATAAGAAGTATTGTCTCCACCAGTAATTTCAAAAGTAACTACATATTCAGTACCCAGTGGATTACAGGTTTCTACTACATTGATAATCATTGGAGCAGGATTGACAGTTATTATGACATCAACAGCTGTGCCTGGGCATGTACCGTTCATTGGTGTAATGGTGTAAATCACCTCACCTGGTGTAGCTTCTGTATTGGTCAAAACATCAGTAATCGTAGATGAAGTTCCTGATGCCGTATTGCCTGTAATTATTCCTGCGGTAACGGCTGATGTCCAGTCAAAGGTGACGCCTGCGGGTGTTCCTGTTAAGACAATATTCAAGGCATCTTCTGTGCAAATTGTCTGATCTCCTGGATCGTTTACAGTTGGCAGTTCTGGATCGGTTAAGATGACACTGGCGGTAGATGTACAGCCATTATCGTCGGTGACCGTGACTACATGTGTTCCTGCATCGAGCATAGTTGCTGTCGCAGTCATTTCACCATTATCCCATTCATAAGAGAAAGGAGATGTTCCTCCAACTTCTGTAGCTGTTGCTACACCATCGCTATCTCCGTTGCAAGATGGCTCACTATCTAAAGTCGCTGTAGCTGTGAGACGAGGCGGTTCGGTTACGTCAATTTCTGCAGTGGCTTCACAGCCATTGGCATCTGTTACTGTTATGGTATGAATACCTGCGTCGAGCATAGTTGCTGTTGCGGTTGTTTCTCCATTGTCCCAATCGTAAGTGTATTCATTGGGCGGTGTATTGGGTGTGCCGCCTGATGCGGTGGCGGTTGCTGTTCCATTGGCATCGCCATTACATAATGGTTCTGCGTCCAAGGTCATCGCAATCATGATTTCTGGCGGGCCATCCACTATAACTTCTGCGGTGATTGCGCAACCGACCATATCAGTAATCGTGACAATATGCGTACCAGGTGTGAGCATGGTGGCGAGGGAATCTGTTTCGCCATTATCCCATTCGTACATATAATTTGGATCGTTGCCGGGCGTGCCGCCTGATGCAGATGCACTGGCTGAACCATCGTTGCTATAGCTACAAGTCGCTGCGATTTCCGCTAAGGTAATCGGAATAATTTCTGTGGGTTCTGTAATGACAACTGAAGTGGTGTCTTCGCAGCCATTATCGGCTGTAACGGTTACAATATAAGTTCCTGCGGATAAGCCTGTTGCTGTAGCCGTCATTTGCATAGCTGGGTCATCCCACAGATAGGTAAATGGAGGCGTGCCGCCTGTAACGGTTGCTTCTGCAATACCATCACTTCCTCCAAAGCAGGTGACTGGTTGGATTTGGACAGCTTCTACGATTGGATTGGCAGCCGTTTCTATCATGACAAAACCATTGGCATCGCCACCACCAAAACCTGCAAAACTTCCCCAGCCGTCTATTTGTAAAATATATTCTGTATTGGGCATTAAATTGGTATAGGTTTCTGACCAATTAATAGGTTGTCCATCACAGTTATCCCAGCCTTGACAATCTACCAACGCTACTGGCATATTATCACAAGGAGTATCATCCTGGTATAATGAAATACTAAATCCATCGGTAGGAATACCTCCAAAACACGAGCCACCGATCATGGCATTTTGTATGTTTAAAGTTACTGAACCTCCATTACAATCGGATGTAAAAGAGTAATAAACTGATGCGTCGGGATTACCGCCTGAGTTGCCGACTCCTGAACCACATTCTATATAACCGGGTGCGCCACCTAACACATCTTCTGCTTCTGCTTCTTCTGTGTCCCAGCAATATTGTACATTGGGTTCCATGGCAATTGTATTTACACAATCATCTGCGCCACATTGTTCGGCTACACATATTTCAAAGTCTTCATTATCGCCTTCGCCACTTTCATTGATGACTTGCACCCATATTGTTTCCCCAGGTACGCCAACGACTTCAAAGTCAATATCTCCATTGCTGGTGCTTTCGCAGGAGGTCGGCTGAATGGGCACCAATGCATTACATGCTCCTGAATAAGCAATAATAGTAAAATCTGTTGGGAATACTCCTGTAGTACTTCCTTCTACCTGTGCAATACCTGTAGACGGAATATCAAATTGATACCAGGTGTCTCCGCAATTTCCTCCGCAGCCTGCGGCTGGGTTGGTGTAAGCTGTAGGTTCTCCAAAATTTTCAATATCCCAGGTACCTGTTGCGTAGATACAAGATTCAGACTGAACCGTAAGTACTGTTGCATCCGGGCAATCATTATTCACGGGTTCTACATCTCCTGGGTTACCTGTTCCGTAATTGGGTTCAGGATCAACGATAGCGATGGTGAAGTCTCCTTCCTGACCGAGCAATGGCGTACCATCTACTTGTATCCAGTAGCTTTCGCCAGGCGTGAGGCAGGTGGCTTCTATTTCTTCGTCGAATGCTGCTGTTGCGACATAGTCTTCGTCCAACTCGCTAAATACACCTGTACAGGTATTATCGCTTGACGCAAATAAATGGATTTCGCCATCCAATCCTGTGATACTATTGGCACTTAGGTCAATCGTTGCCTGCCCAGAAGCTGGTGCGGTGAAGGTGTACCAAACGGTTGTTTGTGCATAATCGCCTAAGCCTGGTTCGCCAGGTTGTACATCGGCGCAGTAGTTATCTTCATTGGATAGGACATTTGGTGTACCAGTAGGCAGGCCGAGGTCAGTTGCATCACAAATATCATTATTAAGCGGGAAGCTTGTTGTGCCGCCATCGTCTGTAATTTCTATGGTAAAATCTCCTTGTGCGCCACCTATGACATCGCCATTATCATTACCGTCGACTTGTAGCCAGTAGGTTTCGCCTGGAATGAGGCAATCTAATTCCAACTCTTCATCAAAAGATATAATGCCATCATAATCACTATAATGTTCGGTCAGAACGCCTGCACAAGTTCCGTCAGAAGATACATAAACAGCCCCTTGCAGATCAAGGCCTCCCTGATTAAACAAGTCAATCGTCGCATTGCCGGAAGGTGGTGCTTCAAAGCTGAACCAAACTGTATTGTCAATTGGACTAAAGGCTGAAGGAGTTGGTTCTCCGGATTCTATGGTCGCGCAATTATTCGTGTAAACTACGCCATTATTGATAGCACCGCCTGCGGGAACTGCTCCTAGTGCAATCACATCACAAATATCATCATTGACGGGACGAATGCCATTACCATTATCAATAATTTCTATCGTAAAATAGCCTTCTGTATTGATTCCACTGCCGTCTATTTGCAGCCAGTAGGTTTCATTTCCATCTAGGCAATCTACTTCAATGGTTTCATCGAATACAACACCAAGGCCATCATATTCGCTATCTATTTCAGTCATTATGCCTGTACAAGTACCATCACTGGATTCATAAATGGCTGCCTGCAAATCAATAATATTGCCGATTCCATTAGGGTCGCTATTTATATTAATAATAATATCCGATGTAGAGCCTGGCGGGTAATTGGGCGTTGTAAAGGTAAACCAAACGGTCTGGTCGATACCAAAGGCATTGGGAACAGGTTCTCCGGCTTCTATGTCGGAGCAGAAATTATAATAATCGGTATTGCCAGGGATAGAGCCGCCGACTGGAATTTGTCCGATATTAATATCGTTACAAATCAGGTCATTCGTTGGGATTGGGTTGGGCGTAATTTGGGTAATATCAATATCAAAATTACCTTGTACATTGGCAAATGAGCCATCTACCATGACGTAATAAGTATTACCTGGTTCGAGGCATTGTACTTCTACATTTTCATTAAAGGGTATTAATCCATCAAGTATATCATATTCACTCTCAATTTCCGTCAGTATGCCTGTGCAGGTATTATCGCTTGACGCAAATACGGCTACCTGCAAATCAATCGCATCAGAGAAAAATGGAAAATCACTGGTCGTGGCAATATCCACCGCATAAGGCCCACCTGTAGCTGGTGTGGTGAAGGTGTACCAAACTGTTTGATCTGTACCAAAAGCATCGGGTTGTGGGTCGCCTGCATCACCCGCGCAAATATTGTTTTCATTATTTACACCAACTGAAGAACCTGCAAATGGATTGCCTAAGGCAACCGCATTACAAATCAAATCATTCGGGCTAGGTGGAAGTGGTGGATCTTCGGTGATTGTAATGTCGAAATTACCTTCAATATCTTCCTCTTCTATAAAGTTTTCCCCATCAATCATCAACCAGACGGTTTCGCCAGGTTCGAGGCAGGTGACTTCTACATCTGAGTCATAATTGACTAAATCGAATAAACTGGCGTCTACTTCTACTTCGCTGTATATTCCTGTACAAGTTCCATCATCTGTAATAAACAGGGCAATTTCTGTATTGATGGCTTCTTCGTCTAATATAGCTACTCCAGTTTGTTCTACTTCAATCGTAAAACTTCCTGTACTTGGTACGGTAAAAGAGTACCAGACCGTTGAATTGGGATTAATCTGACTAGGAACTGGTTCTCCGGTATTCGTAGCGCACCAGTTGTTTTGCGAGTGAGGCGTCGTTGTACCTGTCACGATAGGTGTTCCTGTAGGATCGCCTAATGCAACGGCATCACAAGGCAGGTCATTGCCAAGTGGAGAGGGGCGATCAACTTCTACCACTGTGATGTCAAATTCGCCATAGAGCAGGGTCGGGTCAATTATGCCTGGCTGTCCGTCAATCATAATATAATAAGTACGTCCGGGTTCGAGGCAGTCTACGACTAAATCTTCATCCAGAAAAGCACCTGCTCCTTCATAATCACTGCCCAGTTCTGTCAAGGTTCCTGTACAGGATTCGTCACTAGAATCATAGACTGCAATTTGTGTATCAATGCCCTCATTATCCAATAAACCACCAAGCGATTCGGTCGTAATTTCTACCACGCCGGAAGGTGGCGCGACAAAAGTGTACCATACGCCTGCTTCATTTCCCCAGTTTGTAGGAATTGGTTCTAAGATATTATCTGCACAATAATTGCTTTGCAGCGGTAAGGTAATCGGGTTTGCCAGCGTAGGCGCACCAATCGGTATCGCATCACAAATCAAGTCATTCGTTGCAGGAAAATCACCACCATCGGTGAGTTCAACACTAAAAATACCTTCCTGCAAAAAGGGCAGCCCTGAACCATCTACAAACAACCAATAAGGGTCACCAGGTATCAGGCAACGCACTTCAAATTCTTCATCAATCACAACGGGATCGTATTCACTCCCAACATCTGTAATCAGTCCTGTACAGGTTTGGTCGTTGGATTCATAAACAGCTCCTTGCAAATCTATCGCATCTATTCCGATGGGGGCAAGTTGGTCGCTGACTAAGCTGGCAATAACATGCCCTGAAGCTGGTGCTGTAAATTGAAACCAGACGCCTTGATCAGAACCCCATGCTCCTGGTTCGGGGTCATTGGTGTCTGTCGCACAAATATTGGATTGATTGAGTGGTGTGGAAATACTGCCGCCATTGGGTACTGTGCCCAAATTTTCGGCATCACAGATTTCGTCGCCGGATTGAACGATGCCGTCATCGATGACTTCTACGCCGAAGAAGCCTTCTTCAAGTGATAATAAACCTGTTGGGTCGTCCCAGCCATCTACCAAAATGAAATAAGTTGTATTGGGTTGGAGACATTCTATTTGTAGATCTTCCGCAAAGAAAACCGGATCATAATCTGAATCAATCAAAGATAAAGCCCCTGTACAGGTACCGTTACTACTTTCATATAAGGCGAGTTGAATATCAATTTGATCACCGAATCCCTGCGGATCATTATCTGCTTCGATTTGGATGGTTGCACTTGGCGTGGAGGACGTGGTAAAAGTAAACCAGACGCCATATTCATTTGTCCAGGATGGCTGCGGATCGCCTGCACTTCCTGCACAGAAATTATTATAATTACTTAATCCCTGATTACCAATTGTACCAGCAGAAGTCAGTGTACCCAGATTGATAGCATCGCAAATTAAATCATTGGTTGCAGTGGGTCCACCTATCGCTTCTACTGAAAGTCCGTAATTTCCTTCGTCATCTGAATCATTTCCATCTACCTGTACAAAATATGTATCGCCAGCCACCAGACATTCTACTTCCATATAAGAATCCAAATCGACTAGTACAATTTGATCGTCATCAGAATCTACGTGTACCAATGAACCAAAATTACAGCCTGCTCCCGTTTGATGCCAAAGGGATATTTCTGTATCAAAATTGGTCGCGCCGTGGTCAGTAGAGATGGCAAAGACAGAATTGGCAGTAGCCACAAAGGAGTGCCAGGTAGTATTGGATGGGGAGACATTGCCATCAGGTGAACTGACTTCTCCTCCTTGTATTGTTGCGCATGTATTGTTTACGGTAACGACTGCTCCGTTGGGACTGATTGTAGCTGCATTACAGATGTCGTCGTTGGAAGGTGAGGGGATGAAAGAGCCAGTTACAATCATTTGTCCTGTCCAACAGTAAGTTCCTGGACAATCTCCTCCAATTGTAGAACAAAATGGGCCAACCGTATAGGTGCCTGGTGCTGAAAGTAGATTGACTGTATTATTTACATCCACATCATCGCCATCACATATACCAGTAAATGCACCAAAAGTACAACCAGCTCCATCATCTTCACATGCACGGAAGGTTACCGTTATGTTACTTGGAAGGTCTGCTATGCAATCGAAACTCTCATTATAAAGATTAGTATTTATATTAAAAGTACCACCATTTGCTCCTCCTTCTTGATGACATTGATTGTCAATATCTCCACCAGTCCACCACCAAGTAGGGTCACTAGAACCGCCAAAAATTCCATCACAGTCTGAAATAGTCGTACTGACCTGCACGACATCAATCGTGACATTCACCTGACCAAGCAGAGGCACAGACAATAATAAAGCAGCAAATAAGGGGGCGTATAACTTCGGATAGCAAAGGTAAACTCTTTTCATAATCAAGCGGGTTCGCATTAACGATTTGTATATGTATTTGTTCGGTCTCTAACAAGAGTTAAAGATAATTAAAACACACAATAATTCAAGAATAAGCCTTTTTAAAAAATGAGATTTCCCCTATCAAGCCAGATTCGGAAGAATGTTTTGTTATCTAGACACGAAGGGCAGGTGGTGTTCCCCAGTCTATTGAACAGTCTCAAGCTTGACGTCTCGTGAGGTATTTCGGAAGAAATCCGGCATATAGGATTGCTCAGTTTATCTTATAATACCCAGTGTTTTCACTTTCCCGTTAATGTCAATTACACGTCACAAATAGCAGATATTGAACAAACACATCTTCTTTTTGTCTATTTTTGTGAAGAATCACAATAATTTCATCAACTTATAATCAGACTCATGAGAAATGATAACTTTCTATCTAAAGTCGTTTTTGTAGCCATTCTATTCTTTTCTGGATGGACAATGGAAGCGCAGCAAGTTGCTCCCTTAGACCAAACCTTCCGGTATCTGGAACAACATCTGACTGATCTCGAACTCACTCAGGCAGACCTCCAAAGTCCTGTCGTGACAGATAATTACCAAAGTAAACATAATGGTGTGACCCATATTTACATGCGTCAGACTCATAATAACATTGAGGTTCTTGGTGGAATCATCAATGCGAATATTGCGAAAGATGGTAAAGTGATTAGCCTTGGCAATCGTTTTGTCAGCGACCTGGCAAACCGCGTAAATGCTAACAGTGCTTCTCTATCTGTAGTGCAAGCCGTAAATGCAGCAGCACATCATTTAGACCTGACTCCAACTGGTTTATCTATTGAAGACAGCAGTAATGAACGTGAATATACTGTAAGTAATGGCGGTATTTCCAATACGTCTATTCCTGTAAAAATGATGTATCTGCCGGTAAAAGAAGGCATGGCAAAATTGATTTGGCAGGTGGTTATTTATACCAATGACTATCAGCACCACTGGTTTGTCAATGTAGATGCTGTGACTGGCGAGATTCTAAGCAAACGCGACCAGGTGATTCACTGTGATTTTGGTGCGCCTAATATAGAGGAGAGCGGAGAGATTGCTTCGCTGAGAGACCGCTTCGCTGAGAGAGGAGAGAAACACGTTTGTACCTCAACACATCAACACATCAACACATCAACACAACAAAATAGCGCCAACCCCGATTCTTATAATGTATATCCGCTTGGTGTAGAAGCTCCGATTTATGGTGGTCGTCAGTTGGTCACCAATCCTGCTGATTTGACGGCTTCGCCTTATGGCTGGCATGATATAGATGCTGCTGCTGGTGCAGAATTCACTATTACGAGAGGAAATAATGTATATGCGCAGGAGGATGTCAATGGTAATGACGGTTTTGGATATTCGCCCGATGGTGGCGCAAATCTGGACTTTGATTTTCCACTTGACTTCACACTCGGGCCTACCGGCTATCAGGATGCAGCAATTACCAACCTTTTCTATTGGAATAATATCATGCATGATGTCTGGTATCGTTATGGTTTTGATGAAATTTCTGGCAATTATCAGGAAAACAATTATGGCAATGGCGGCGAAGAACACGATTTTGTTATCGCTGATGCGCAAGATGGCGGTGGTACAAATAATGCCAATTTTAATCCGCAAGCAGATGGTACAAGTGGCCGTATGCAAATGTACCTATGGACAGGTGGTGGTACGACTGAATTTAATGTCAACTCCCCAAGCGGTATCGCTGGAATGTATAGTGCGCTAACGGCTGCTTTCGGTCCAGGTAATTTTAATGTAACTGGTGATTTGGTATTGGTAGATGACGGTTCAGCTACACCAACTGAACTGTGTGATCCACCACTTAATAATGCAGCAGATGTTGCAGGTAATATCGCCGTGATTGATCGTGGCAATTGTGAGTTTGGTGCAAAAGTACTGGAAGCTGAAAATGCTGGAGCTATTGCAGCAGTTGTTTGTAATAATGTAGCAGGCGCACCTATCTCTATGGGCGCAGGCGCAGTTGGCAATACCGTAACCATTCCATCTATGATGATTTCTCAGGCGGATTGCGCGACTATTCGTGCCCAACTTCCTGGTGTAAATCTGACGATGACTTCTATTAGCAATGATTTAGATGGTGATTTGGATAATGGCATCGTAGCCCATGAATATGGACATGGTATTTCTACCCGCCTGACTGGTGGACCCAATAATAGTGGCTGCCTCGGCAATAATGAGCAGCAGGGAGAAGGCTGGAGTGACTGGTTTGGACTGGTACTGACCATAGAGACGGGCGACCAGGGTAGTGATGCTCGTGGCATTGGCAATTATGCAACAGGTGCAGGTGTAAATGGTGGAGGCATTCGCCCTTGGCCTTATTCTACAGACATGGGTGTCAATCCGCATACTTATGGCGATGTGCCAAATGAAGCTATTCCACATGGTGTAGGTTCAGTTTGGTGTGCCATGATTTGGGATATGCACTGGGCATTAATTGACCTATATGGTTATGACAATGATTTATACGAAGGAACAGGTGGAAATAACATCTCTATGCAATTAGTAATGGATGGGATGAAACTTCAGCCTTGCAGCCCGGAATTCCCTGAAGCACGAGACGCAATTCTCGAAGCAGATATGATTAATTATAATGGTGCAAATGAGTGTTTGATCTGGGAGGTCTTTGCTCGTCGTGGCTTAGGCTATAGTGCGACTGCCGGAGGAAATGAAGCCTTCGATATTGCGCCTTCTTGTATTACACCAACAGAAGCACCAGATGTTGATTTTGAAGCGAATACGACAGAAAGCTGTGATGGTGAAGTTCTTTTTACTGATATTTCTGCCAATTATCCAAACAGCTGGGATTGGGATTTTGGAGATGGAAATACTTCTAATTTACAAAACCCTAGTCATCAATATGCTGCTGATGGCACTTACACCGTTACACTGACTGCCAGCAATGTTATTGGTGCTAGTACAGAAACAAAAACAGCTTATGTTGTGGTTGAATTCCTAGCTGCGCCTTCACTAACTGGCGGAATGACAACAGTCTGTAGTGGAACAAACACAACATTAACTGCTTCGGCTGATGATGTCGCTTACTGGCTGGATGGCAATGGCAATGTACTGGGTACAGGAAATGTTTTTGCTACGCCAAATCTGACATCCAGCACAACTTTCTATCTGGAAAACAGACAGTCTCCGCCAATCGAAAATGTTGGGCCAGTAGATAATTCATTTGCTGGTGGCGGTTATCATAATACAGGCTTTAGAGGAACAGTAGATTTTGAAGCTTTCGCGCCCTTCACTATTTTATCTATCTGGATAGATGCTGGTTCTGCCGGAAATCGCCAGATTGATTTAGAAGAAAATGGTACTGTTATCGCTTCTGTCAATGTAGCAGTTGTAGCAGGCCCACAAAGAGTTGATTTAGATTTGGAAGTTCCTGCTTCTGGTAATTATTCTTTGGCAGGAGAGAGTATTGATATGTTTAGAAATGACAGTGGCGCCAATTACCCTTATACAATTAATGGCTTAGTTTCACTCACTGGTTCTTCGGCTGGTGCAGACTATTATTACTATTTCTACGACTGGGAAGTTCAGGCGCCAGGTTGTGCCAGTGAGCAAATACCAGTAGCCATTACTGTAGAAATTTGTGACAATATCAATGATACTGAACTCGCAGAAGTCTTCCATATTCAACCTAATCCGAATGACGGTTCATTCAATATAGAGCTGGAAGGTGAAGCACATCAGGAAATAGAAATTGCAGTGCTGGATATTCTCGGACAAGTTGTATTCCAGCAGGATTATGAATTCAATACAGGACAACTGACGACTCGTATTGACTTGGATAATGCAGCTTCCGGGACTTATTTTGTTCAGGTGAGTGCAGCTGATCAAGTGAGTTATCAGAAAGTAGTGGTGAAATAAATACGGGGCTATTTTTTTATAGCAAAAAAATGATTTATAAAGCTGCCTGCAAACTAGTAAATTTGCAGGCGGTTTTTTTGTAAAAAAAGTGTAAAAAAGAATATTGAAACATAGGGTCTTTGTATCTGTAGAAGGTCTATACTTTAAAATAAGATTATGAAAATAAAACTGACAGTCGTCTTACTGACTTTTTTTAGCCTTGCCATGAATGGACAAGCATGGGAGCAAATGGGCAACACCTCATTTCAAAGACATCATGGAATCGGTTTTTCCCTGAATGGATATGGTTATGTACTCACCGGAGACGATGGGCAATCTTCAATGACCCAGACTTTTCACAGATACACGCCTGCCACAGATACCTGGGAACAATTGCCCGATTATCCGGGTGTGCCAAGAGGATATGGAATTGGAGACACCTGGGATGGAAAACTATACTTTGGTTTTGGTTACACGCCATCCGGAGATGCTAATGATTTATGGGAATATAATCCGACGACCGACACTTTTACCCAACTGCCAAACTGCCCTTGTGAGCCAAGGGCACATCCTGCACTAGTTGCCCATCAGGATAAAGTATATGTAGGCATGGGAAGTGGTGTTGATGGAAATCTTGGAGATTGGTGGGTCTATGATATCAATACCCAAGTATGGGCGCAAAAAGCCGATTTGCCAGGTGACGACAGGCACCATCCCTATCAATTTGCTATTGGTGATGACATCTACGTAGGATCAGGACATCAATACGATTGGTATAAATATACTCCAAGTAATGATACCTGGACACAGGTGGCTAATTTGGGAACAGTAAGAAGAGTAGCAGGTACACAATTTGCTTATAACGGCAAAGGATATGTCCTTAGTGGAACGAATGATAACCACGGAGATTTACCAACTGGTGAATTTTGGGAATATGACCCTGTATCAGACAATTGGCTTGAGTTGCCTCCCCATCCAGGTACATCTCGCTGGGCACCAGCATCGTTTATCATTGATGGCTATGTTTACATGTTTACCGGGCAAAGCGGAGGCAATGATGACATCGTGTATCGTTTTGATTTGGATGGTCTGATACCAACAGAAGCTCCAGATGTAGATTTTGCAGCAAGTGATACAGAAAGTTGTGATGGTATAATTTATTTTACAGATAATTCTACGAATTATCCAGATGCATGGAGTTGGGATTTTGGAGATGGCAACACCTCTACCCTACAAAACCCATCACACCAATATACTGCTGATGGCAATTATACGGTCACCCTCACAGCAACGAATATCATCGGCTCTAGTACTGAAGTGAAAACAGCTTATGTAACTATTGGTTTGCCCGCTGCTCCAGCTTTTGCTGGGACAACGATGATTTGTGAAGGTGAAAGCACGACTTTGACAGCTACTTCTGCTGATGTGGCTTACTGGCTGGATGGTAATGGAAATGTATTGGAGACAGGAAATACTTTCGATACGCCAAGCCTGACTGCAAGTACAACTTATTATCTGGAAAGCAGAGCAGTCAAACCAGTTCAGGAGGTAGGACCTGCAAGTTCCGTCGGAAGTGGCGGCTATCACAATACGGGCTATAGAGGTACTGTAGATTTTGAAGCTTTTGCTGGATTTACTATATTATCGGTATGGGTGGATGCAGGTTCTACTGGCAATCGCCTGATAGATTTAGAGCAGAACGGAGCAGTTATTGCCTCCGTTACTGTACCCGTCAATACGACAGGCGGACAGCGCATTGATTTGAATTTAGACGTTCCGGGACCAGGTTATTATTCACTAGCCGCAGAGTCTGTTGATTTGTATAGAAATGATTCCGGCTTGTCTTATCCTTACACCATCAATGACTTAGTCGCACTTACTGGCTCTTCTGCAGGAACGGATTATTACTATTATTTCTATGAGTGGGAAGTGCAGGAATTGCCTTGTATTAGTGAGCAGATAGCTGTTGAAGTTACTGTTGAAGAATGTATTAATACAACGAATACCGAACTGGCAGAGGTCTTCCACATTCAGCCGAATCCAAATAATGGTTCTTTCACTATAGAATTGGAAGGTAGTTCGCATCAGCAAATAAAAATTGCAGTTATAGATATTTTTGGACAAGTGATCTTCCAGAACGCTTATGCATTCCATACTGGTCAATTGACAACTCGTATCAACTTGGATAATGTTGCTTCCGGAACTTATTTTGTTCAGGTGAGTGCGGCTGATCAAGTGAGTTATCAGAAAGTAATGGTAAAATAAGCCGCTTCGTAATTTTTTAAGATCTGACAGGTTTTTCAAACCTATCAGATTTGGACTGCCTGCAAATCTTTTGATTTGCAGGCGTTTTTTTAGCTTATTCTGATTTTCTTGGAAAAGAAGAATATGTTTTTTATCTTCGCATAGTATTTATAAAGAGTAAATTCAAAAAAACATACTACATTAAGTAATTTATCAGGCGTAAGGTCTAATCCTATTTAAGGATTTCAAAACAGCTATTTCTATACTTAACTATAATAACTTTTTAAAAATGAACACTAAAAAATCTTTAGTAATTTTATTACTGTCCGTACTATTTTTCGCGAGTTGTAGTTCTACAAGAAACACGATGAACGAGTACCCTATAGAAATTCAAAAATTTGATAGGGACGAATATGTTGTTTTGGATAACGTAGAAGGAGAGGCAAAATCAACTCGATTTTGGTTACTTTTTCTCCCTTTTGGCGGAAAATCGGAAGCAAAACTCGGCAAAGAAGCATATGAAAGGGCAGTAAATAATGCTTCTAACGAGAATGCAGATGGACTACTCCAACCCAGGTATACTTACAAAAAAACTGTCATACCGCTCCTACTTTTTAACTTTTCAACTAAAAAAGTAACTGCAAAAGGAAAAGCTTTCAGAATTAAGAACGAAGAAGAATATCAGAAATCGAAGGGGAAATAAACCATTAAAAAGTATATTTGTAGATATTTTATTACAAATACACTTATCATGAAAGCAATCTACACTACCCTACTGGTCTCTTTATTTTTCTTAGCAATTACTCCAACGACAAAAGCCACGCACGTTATGGGAACCGACTTGGTTTATACCTGTGTGGGTAATGATACCTATGAAATCACGCTGACTTTGTACAGAGATTGCTCTGGTGTTGCGACGCTTGCGGAACAGACCATTAATATAAGCTCTGCTAGTTGTGGGCTCAATTATAACTTGCCGCTTACTCAATTGGGGCCTCCCATAGAAATATCGCCTATATGCAATCCTAATTTGCCCAATAGCACTTGTAATGGCGGGGCGATTACAGGCGTGGAACAGTATGTCTATTCTGCGCAATATACCTTTCCGCAAAGCTGCGATGACTGGATATTGAGCCATCAAATTTGTTGTCGAAACAGTTCAATTACCAACTCCACGAACCCTTCTTTTTACAGCCTTTATATCGAAGCTTTACTGGACAATTTGAATGTTACCTGTAATAATTCACCTGTTTTCACTATGCCACCTGTACCTTTCATTTGTCTGAATCAACCGTTTATTTATAATCCTGGCGTCCTCAATACTGATGGTGATTCGTTAGTCTATTCACTCACCGATCCTTTAGATGCTCCTGGCGTCCCCGTATCTTATGTACCAGGCTTTAGTCCAACTTATCCAATTTCCAGTGCCACTGGCACAGTTCTTTTCGATACCGAAACAGGTCAGATAGAACTTACACCTGATGCACTACAGATTGGCATTGTGAAAGTCATTATAGAAGAATATAGAAATGGTTTGCTCATTGGAAAAGTCAGTCGCGATATGCAATTGATTGTCGTCAATTCATCCAATAATAATCCTATGCTCACCGCCCCTGCCAATGTTTCGGGCGGTATCTTTGATGGAAGTGTCTTTGAGGTCGTAGTCGGCAATACACTCTCTTTCGATATCGCCGCAACAGATGCAGACATGATGAATACGCTTACCGCAATGGATAATATCAGTTCATTCATGCCCACAGCAGATTTGACGGTAACAGGAACAAACCCATTAACCGCAACTTTCCAGTGGACACCCACGCTTTATGATATTGGGAATTATGGATTTGCATTAAGGATTCAAGACGATGCTTGCCCGATTCTTGGTGTTCAAGTGCCAGGTTATGAAATTCGAGTAGTAGAGACTTCGACGAATACCACAGAAACCGAACTGGTAGAAGTTTTCCATATTCAACCCAATCCTAATGCTGGTGTTTTTGATTTAAAACTGGCCGGTCAGCCACATAATTCGGTACAAATATCCATATTCAATACTTTAGGTCAGCCTGTTTTCAATACTACTTATGGTTTCACTTTAGGTGAATTGAACACTCGCATTGAATTGAATGATGTGCCTGCTGGTGTTTATTTTGTTCAGATCAGTGCGGAGGAGCAGGTCAGTTATCGGAAGGTTGTGGTTCGGTGAATCTAGGAGTGGCAGTTTCAGTGGCAGTGGCAGTTTCGGTGAAAATGATTTGTGAAGCAAATATCTGCGCATTATTACTGAAACTGCCACTGTTTTCCTTCTTTGGTAAAAAAACGTAAATTTGCAGTATGATAAAAAATCCAAAGATTACACATATTGAAAAAGTCGAAATAAAAGGCTTATGGGGCAAGTATGATGTGGACTGGACACTTAATCGGGATGTGAATATTCTGATTGGGGAGAATGGGACGGGGAAGAGCACAATTTTACAGATTATTCGGGCGATGTTTTCGCAGGCCTCGGACTTGGCTAATCCGAAATATCTTGTAGATTTATACCATGTAAAAAGTGTAAAATTATGGATGAATAATGACTTATTTTTGGATGTAAAATCTGATTTTTCACTTGAAGGAATGGCAAATATTTTTGAAAGTAAAATAGTTCAAGAGCAAGTCAGTAAATATTCTAAAGAAAATACAGGTAAAGAACTTGGGCAACTTGGAGATGTACTTAAAAATTTTACAAAAAATATAAAAAGAGGCGGACAGCAATTAAATAGGGCAATCATAGACTCAAACATCGAAAATACAGATAATCCCAATTATGCAGAGTGCGTCAATATAGATATACTAAACACTTTTGATACGCCAATAAAATACAAACCTTTCGATGATGATTATCTCAAAGATAAAGCCCAAACTGAACTTGATGTGCTTCTATATTTTCACAATCAACAATTAAGAAACTACTTATTGAATTTAAAAGAGAAAGAAGATAAAGAAACTGAAAAGTATGATAAAGATTTGGAAGTCTTGATGGAGGAAGAAAATGTAAAAAGCAGCGATTTAAAAACAATTATAAAAAAGAAAAAAAAGGCAGAAACTGATGTCAATAAAAGTAAAAATACCTTCTTTGCAATCGTTAATGAAATGTTTGCTTTAACAGGCAAAACGATTGCGCTTAATGAAAGTAATTCCATCATCTTTAAACAAGATGGTAAAGAACTCTCTCCTTATAAACTCTCCTCCGGTGAAAAGCAACTGCTCATTATTCTACTTAAAATGCTCTTGCAAGACGAACAGCCTTCTATTATTTTGATGGATGAGCCGGAGATTTCTTTGCATATCAGATGGCAACATCAGCTTATTGATGTGTTGCAGAAACTTAATCCTAACTGTCAATTGATTATTGTAACGCACTCGCCAAGTATGTTTGGCAAAGGCTGGGGGGATAAAATAACTTTTATCGGAGATATTATTGAGACTCGAACTACCGTAAAAGCATAATGATGGAATGGGAAAGAAATTGGGAAATGGAGGCTTTTCATTATATTAATGAGTCCATTGCTTTAGAAAAAGATGCGGCAGTAAAGGTAGAAGGGAAATCTGATGAAATATTTTGGAAAGCGGTTTTTGAAAAATTTGCTCCTAGTTTAAAATTGGAGTTTTATACTTCCTCCAGCACACAAGGGAGTGGTGTTGGTGAGGTGTTAGGATTTAAAAATTATGCCAGAAAACGGCTTTTACTGTGCATAGACAGCGACTACCGCTATTTACTACAAGAGGAAGAAACACTAAATAACTCCTACATCTTTCAAACCTACACACACAGCGTTGAAAATTATAATTGCATTGCCGAAAACCTAAATCAGATGCTTCAAGAAGTTCGAGGTGACATAGATTTCAGACATTTACTTTCCGAATATTCTAAGGCTATTTACAAACAATTACTTTGGACTTTATATGCTCATTCAATAGGCGAAGCAACTGTAAAGCCTAATAAAAAAGTCCTTTGTCTTAATTCAAAAGAGATTGATTTCGACGATTTCTCTACAACTATAAGCGATGTAAAAAATCGAGTTGATACATTTCTAAAAGGAAGAAATTTAGATGAAAAAATACTGGAAAAACTGAATCAAAAAATCAAACAACTTGGCATTAAGGAAACGGAAAGCTATCTATATATTCAGGGGCATAGTATCCAAGACTGCGTAGTTAAAAACATCATTAACAAGTTAGTATTGTCAAATAAAGAAAAGTCCAAAAAACTAAAATACACCTGGCAGAAAAGCCTGAAAAACAATTACCTACCAGCCCTTGAAAACCCCGATGCTTCGCCAATGCACAAAATCAAGGCAGATATTGAACAATACCCCGCCGAATTGCACAATTAAAATCTCGCAAACGATGAAACAATACCACACCCTCCTACAACATATCTTAGACAAGGGCGCAGAACGCGGCGACCGAACAGGCACTGGCACAATAGGCACGTTTGGTTATCAGATGCGCTTTGATTTGAGCGAAGGTTTCCCTTTGCTGACCACCAAAAAGCTGCACCTTCGATCTATTATTTATGAGTTATTATGGTTTATAAAAGGGGACACCAACATCCGTTATCTCGATGAAAATAAAGTGCGAATATGGGATGAATGGCCCTTTGAAAAATACCAAAAAAGCGATGTATATCAAGGCGAAGACCTCAAAACATTCCGAGCAAAAATAATTGAAGATGAAGCCTTTGCAGAAAAATGGGGCGAACTCGGTCCTGTGTATGGCGCACAGTGGCGCAACTGGCAAAGCTCAAGGGGCGAGTCTGTCGACCAACTTGTGAATGTCATTGAGCAGATAAAAAACAATCCAAATAGCCGTCGCCATATCGTATGTGCCTGGAATCCGGGTGAAATTCAAAGAATGGCTTTGCCGCCTTGTCATTGTCTATTTCAGTTTTATGTTGCAGAGGGAAAATTGTCCTGCCAATTGTATCAACGCAGTGCCGACACTTTTTTGGGCGTCCCTTTTAATATTGCTTCCTATGCCCTACTGACCATGATGATGGCTCAGGTTTGCGGCTTGCAGGCTGGCGAGTTTATACATGCTTTCGGCGATGTACATTTATACCTGAATCATCTGGAACAAGCCCAATTACAACTAAGTCGTGAATTGCGTCCTTTACCGAGTATGAAAATCAATCCTGATGTCCAATCTATCTTCGATTTCCAGTATGAAGATTTTGAATTAAGGGACTATCATCCGCATCCGCACATTAAAGCTGAAGTCTCTGTTTAAAAAACCAAACTTTAACAGTTAACACATTTTTAAATAAACTACTTTTCATAGTGGACAAATTTAAACCTTTGTTCGTTTTCTTAAAGGCAGGGAAACCCTCTATTTATGTGTCTAATATTTATTGTCCCTAATATTATCAAAACTACATTAAATAAGTTCGTGCAAATTTATTGCGCTTACAGGACAGTTTTCTGACAAAATTATTAACTTTAAGGTCGTAAACCATTTTAATATGCAACCTCAAACGACCATATAAAAAAAGTGTATAAAAAACGCTGACTATGAGATATTTATCTACGCTTAAAAACTCTTTTCTGGGAAATGCAATTTGTGTTTGTCTTATGACTCTTCTGCTGTTTATTGCAGGTACACAAACTGCTGAAGCTTCTCATGCAATGGGAGCTGACCTTACTTACAGTTGTATAAATGATGACACCTACGAAATCACCCTGACTTTTTACAGGGATTGTAGTGGTACAACAGCACCAACTTCCCCTCTTATTAATATAAGCTCTGCCACTTGTGGGCAAAGTAGCTCACTTTCTTTGACCCAACAGGGACCACCAATAGAGATATCGCCAATATGCGATGCTAATATTTCTCAGAGTACCTGTAATGGTGGAACATTGCAAGGGGTTGAGCAATATACTTATACAGGGATTTATACTTTTCCTGCTGATTGTAAGGATTGGATATTGAGTTATTCCCTTTGTTGTAGAAATGGAGCAATTACCAACTCTACCAACCCTGAAAATTTTGACATTTATGTAGAAGCCCTGTTGAACAACCTAAGTGTAGATTGTAATAACTCTCCATATTTCACCACTCCACCTGTACCTTATATCTGTGTCGGGCAGCCATTCAATTATAATCACGGTGTAATTGATGCCGAAGGAGATTCACTGGTTTACTCACTGGTCGATCCATTGAATGCACCTGCCGATCCAGTTCCTTATCAGCCTGGCTTCAGTTCTTTATATCCGATTTCTACGGTTAGTGGACTGGTTACATTTGATACTGAAACTGGGCAAATGGGACTGACACCTGATGCCGTTCAAATTGGTATCGTGGCTGTATTGGTTCAGGAATATAGAGATGGACAATTGATTGGCTCCACTATTCGCGATATGCAGGTAGTTGTCATTAGTTGTAATAATAATGCACCGACAGTTGATTTGCCAACCAATATCTCTGGTGGGCAGTTTGATGGTTCGACCTTTCAGGTATGTGCGGGTAATACCCTTTCATTTGATATTGATGCCAATGATGCCGATCCAGGAGATATACTTAATGCCATTGATAACATCAGTAGCTCCATTCCTAATGCAACACTTACCCTGACTGGAACTAATCCGCTTACGGCAAGTTTCAACTGGCCTACTACGGCTGATGATGTAGGAACTTATGGTTTTGCCATTACTGTTGAAGATGATGCTTGTCCTATTGTTGGTTTTCAGGTACTGGGATATGAAATATTTGTACCAGGGGTCAATATCATGGCTGCTGATACAACAATTTGTCCAGGGGTCATACAGGATATTCAGTTGGATGCCATTCCTTTCGGAAGTCTAACAGCTGGTACATTTACCTGGTCACCAGCTACCGGACTGGATGATCCAAACCTTCAAAATCCAACAGCAACTGTAGATCAAACGACAACTTATACTGTAACTTATGACGATGGTGTCTGTATCGTATCCGATGAAGTAGAAATCGTAGCCGATGGCGCATTGGTGGTTACTAGCGATTGTAGCACTGGTGCAGGCGGTGGCGTACAGCTCCAGGCAACTTATACCGCTACTGTACCTCCTGCCCCACCAGGATGTGGCATTAGCACTGGCCCTTGTACAGGTCCTTATACAACTTATGATGTAGGAACAGATGTAACAGCAACTGGACCAAGTGGAACAGGTAATGAAGCTGGCTCTCCATATCTCGGTTATTACGAAGATGGTCGGACTCAAATCTTATACCTCGCTGCTGATCTTCAGGCAGCTGGTCTTGTTCCAGGATTGATTAGTGAAGCGGGCTTCAATGTTTCTACTATCAATAGCTCACAGCCTTATAGCGGTTTTACCATAAAAATGGGTTGTACAGAAATGACAACATTTGCAAATGAATTCATAACAGGATTGGATCAGGTTTACACCAATGGCGCAGTAACGCCGGCATTGGGTTGGAATACTTATGTTTTAGATGCCCAGTATGAATGGGATGGTGTTTCCAATTTAATTGTTGAGGTTTGTTATGATAATAATAGTTGGACAAATTATGACCACGTTTTTTATAGCGCAACAACTTATAATTCCGTTTTATACAGAAGAGTAGATGGTAGTTCTGGTTGTAACCTGAATCTTCCAACTGCCTCTTTCAACAGACCTAATATTCAGCTCTCTAATTGTGAAGTAGATCCTCCACCACCATCAGTAGTTTTTGATTGGACACCAGCTAATGGTGTGGATGACCCAGCAATCGGCAATCCAATAGCTGACCCAAGTGTGAGTACATCATATACGGTAACCGTAACTACTCCAGATTGTTCTTTTACAGAAACCATCGACATTAGTGCAAATGGTTTCTCCCTGACAGCAACTGGCGAAGATCTGGGTTGTGGCGGCACGACAGGCTCTATCAATATAGATATCACAGGGGGTAATGCACCTTATACTTATGACTGGAGTGATAGTTCTTTAAATGGACAAGAAGATCCAACAGGCTTACTTCCTGGCACATATACCGTTACGGTAATGGATGCAGCAGGTTGTACAGGCATTGTTTCTGCTGATATTACAACATTAGCTTCTTTGGATTTGACTACAGCGATGACCGATGTTACCTGCTTTGGCGGAACAGATGGGACAGCAGCAATTACTGTGGGTAGCGGTACCGCTCCATTTACCTATAACTGGGATGGTGGCTTATCAGCTACGCCTACGCAAAATGCATTATCAGCCGGCACTTATAATATAACCGTAACTGATGTAAATGACTGCGAAAGCATTACTTCTGTTACCATCACAGAACCCACAGAATTAACGGTTGCCACTACAGGCGAAACGCTATTATGTGCAGGTGATACGGATGGCGATATTTCTATAACAGCAGCAGGAGGTACTGGAACTTATACCTATACCTGGGACAATGGTTTACCTTCTACAGGAGTTCAGACCGGACTAAGCGCAGGTACTTATACAGTCACCGTATCAGATGCTAGTGGTTGTGAAGTTATTTCTACAGCGACAATAAGCGAACCTGCCGACGCACTAAGCGTCACTTCAGCAGGACAAGATATTCCATGCGCTGGTGATGCCAGTGGTGTAATTGACCTCACCGTTGCAGGTGGTACAGGAACTTATACTTATATCTGGGACAACAGTTTGCCTTCGACAGAAGACCAAGCAGGACTGAGTGGTGGAACATATAACTATACAGTATCCGATGCCAATGGATGTTCTCTTAATGGCACTGTTGCATTGACAGAACCCGCTACACCAGTTGTAGTAACGGCAACTGGCGAAACACTAGCCTGCCCAGGCGATGCAGATGGTGATATTAGCCTTACGGTAAATGGCGGAACAGGTACTTATACCTACAGTTGGAGCAATGGACCAACGACTTCAAGTCAAAACGGACTAGCAACAGGAACATATACAGTGACCGTAACAGATAGCAACAACTGTACTGCAGTCACTTCCGCAGTCATTGATGTGGTTAATCCTGTATTAATTACAACAGTAGACGGTACAGTAGATTGTGCAAATGATACAGATGGATCAGTTAGTGTCACTGCAACAGGTGGTACGGCTCCATATACTTATGTATGGGATAATGGCGCACCTCCGGTTTCCAACCCGACAGGACTGACTTCTGGTACTTATAATGTAACAGTATTTGATGCCAATGGATGTTCTGTATCAGACGTTGCGAGCATTACAGCACCAAATGCCGTAGCCATTACTTTATCCAGCACACCTGTTTCCTGCTTTGGCGGAAATGATGGACTGGCTACCGTAACACCTACAGGCGGTACACCTCCATATACTTACTTATGGGGTAATGGACAAACTTTACCAACTGCCACTTCATTAATTGGTGGTGCGGTAAGTATTGCCGTGACTGATGATGCAGGCTGTACGATACAAGCCAGTGTAACCATTACAGAACCCGCTGAATTAGTAGCGGCTATCAATGCTTCTACTATGACTTCCTGCTTTGACAGTGCTGACGGTACTGCTACAGTCGTACCAGCAGGAGGAACACCGCCTTATACCTACGCTTGGGATAATGCAGAAACAACAGCAACAGCAACTAGTCTTTCAGAAGGACTTCATGTTGTCAATATATTAGATGATAATGGTTGTGCTGTTCAGGCAAATGTTACTGTCGGCGCACCCGCTCAAATACAATTGAGTATTGCAGGTACTGATTTGGATTGCTTCCAGGGAGGCGATGGTTCTGCTACGGTTACTGTAACTAGTGGAGGTGTTGCACCTTATACTTATGATTGGATTACAGGCGCGACTACAAATAATGTGAATGGACTTGCCGCAGGTACTTATACTGTGGATGTCATTGATACCAATGGTTGTGTAGAACAAACAAGTGTCACGCTTACAGAACCTTCCGAGGTTGTACTCATCGCAACGCTTACGAATAACGCTTCCTGCTTCAATACCGTAGATGGAGGAGCTTCTGTTACAGGTAGTGGTGGTGTTGGCGGCTATACGTTCACCTGGGATAATGGTGAAATTGGTTCGACAGCAGTTGGTTTAGCACCTGGCGCACATATCGTTACAGGTATAGATGCCAATGGCTGCGAAGCAATTGCAAATGTAACCATCAGCGCACCGGTCGCTATAGCAACTTCACTGACCAGTACGCCAGCTTCTTGTTTTGGTGGTGATGACGGAACCGCTACTGTAACTGTTACAGGTGGTACACCGCCATTCACGTACCTTTGGGACGATGGACAAACGATTGATGCTGCAACAGGTTTGAGTGCAGGTATTCAAAGTGTTATTATTACAGATGCCAATGGTTGTTCTACAGAAGAAACAGTTCAGGTCGACCAGCCGAATAGCGCATTGGCGACCAGCCTGACTCCTGATGCACCCTCCTGTTTTGGAGAAGCAGATGGTGCTATCCAAACACAAACTTCTGGTGGTACAGCTCCATATACTTATACCTGGAGTACTGGTGATACTGGAAATTCTATTTCTGGTGTGGCTTCTGGTGCTTATGAATTGACTATTACAGATGCCAACAATTGTCAGGTGATAGAAAGTGCTTCACTGGTACAACCTAATGCCATGCAGTTCTCAAGTGTGACCACTGATGTGAATTGCTTTGGCGGTGATGACGGTACGATTACGGTCAATGTCGCAGGTGGCGTAGGACCTTACTTATATTCACTGGATGGTGAAGATTATATTTTCAGCCCGACTCAGATTCGTCTGACTGCTGGATCATATACGATATATGTACAAGATGATAATGGCTGTATCCAAACGACAAGTGCCGTAGTGAATGAGCCACCAGAATTGATTGTTGATATTATTGATAATACACGCATCAATTATGGCGATAGCGTTATACTGGAAACCAGTGTCAATCAGATTGTTCCAGTAACTTATAGTTGGAATCCGACAGAGGATTTGAGTTGTGACAACTGCCCGAATCCAGTTGCCTCTCCCCCATCGCAGACGACTTATAATGTTACAGTGACGACTGACGATGGCTGTGAAGCTGATGCAGATGTCATTGTTTATATCAATAAAGAACGTCCAGTATTTATTCCAAGTGGCTTTACGCCAAATGGAGATCAGGCAAACGATGTATTTATGGTACATGGTGGTTCAGGTGTGGAAACACTGAAAGCTTTCCGCGTATTTGATCGCTGGGGCGAAGCTGTCTTTGAAGTCCGTGATGCACCAGCTAATAATCCTGAGTTTGGTTGGAATGGTGATTTCAGAGGACAAGAAATGAATCCTGGAGTATTTACCTATTATGTCGAAGTTGTTTTCGAAGATGGTGAAGTCATTCCTTATTCTGGTGATGTTACTTTGATTCGATAGATTTTTGGTCGATGGTCGATAGTCCATGGTCGATAGAAAAACATTTTGCGCTGCAAAATCCGTAAGTTGAATAATTTATAGCCATCGACTATCGACCGTGGACTATGGACAATAAAGCCTCCTGTATTCTATGAATGCAGGAGGCTTTACATTAGAACCTGATTCATGTCGCAACTACTTTATTACTTATTGATAAAACCACTTTCCTTACTCTCCTTATGGATGCTGTACCGTATTTCCGACCTGATGTTTCTCTTTATTTATTATTTGATTCCTTATCGGAAAAAACTAGTGTTCAAAAACCTGAACAAGTCATTTCCTGAAAAAAGCGACAAAGAAATTCAACAAATCGCCCGAAAATTCTATCGGCACTTCTGCGACATTATTGTAGAAAGTATCAAACTCTTCAGCATTTCAGAAAAAGAAATTAGGACAAGATGCACAACGGATTCAGATAGTCTGGAAATATTTGACCAATTAAGTACTGAAAACAAAAGTGTCATCATCTTAGGCGGACATCATAATAATTGGGAAATGGCTGCCTTAGGTTTTAACTCGCTTATCCCACATCAGACCATCGGTATTTACGCCCCATTAAAAAATATTTTTTTTGATAAAAAACTAAAAGAATCTCGTGGTCGGTTTGGATTGGGGCTGGTTTCTGTCAAAGACGTTCAGGAAGCTTTTGAACAGCATGTCGGTCACCAAATCGCCATGATTTTTGCTACGGATCAGTCGCCTTCCAGAAATGCTAAAAAGGTCTATTGGACAAACTTCCTAAATCAGGATACTGCTGTTTTATTTGGTGCTGAAAAATATGCCCGACAATATAATCTACCCGTCGTTTTTACAACTATATGGCGTATCAGGCGAGGCTATTATTCTTATACACTTGAAATGCTTGAAGCCTCTCCTGCCGATACTGCGCATGGCGAAATCACTCAAAAACATACTGCAAAATTAGAAGAAAATATTCGGCAACAGCCAGAGTCCTGGCTTTGGTCACATAATCGGTGGAAGTTGAAGCGGGAGTAAGTCGACGTTCAAATTCAAATTCATCCCGATAATTATCGGGACAAATTCAAAAATTGCGATACGGTGGGTTGAAACCCTCGCGATTACCCATATCTTTTGCACCTTAGCTTAACCCATCCCCAGCCTTTCCCTTACAAAAGGAAGGGAGTTGAAAACCAGTTATTTATAGTTTTTCAACTTGTTGAAAGATAACCGTCAGGGTTGAAACCCACCGCTTTTGCGAAACTAACGTCCTGTTGGCAAAAGCGCAGGGTTTCAACCCTGCGTATTCCAATCACCCAGAAGGGGTGAAATGTTTATAGTCTCCCAATTTGCCAGTTATATGCGACCCCGCCGGGGTCGAACAACGTTATAATAGCCAGTTTCTATAAACATATCATCCTGTCGGGATGAAAATAGCTGCGAACAGCGAAGGAGGGGGCAACCCTAAATGACTTCGACATTCAATATTCCTCTGTTCGATATTCGATATTCCTAAGCCCTCAATTCGTAGGCTGCCCATAAGTGCTGCGCGTAAACCTTCTGACCACACTGGTTGCCCGACTGATTTTGACCTTGAATAAATTATCAAAATCGGTTTCCTGAATCGTGATGTTTTGCGGGCTGCGCATCAGGCTGTCTATGATGACGGGAACAGTATTACTGTGTCCTACGATGAGGGTATTGGTATTATTGATTCCTCTGAGTTGCCGGATGAGTTCTCCAGTTTGATTGGCAAAAATTTCTGTGGGTGTGATGCCGAGTTCTGCGGCGAGGGGTGCTGCTGTCTGTTGGGTGCGTTGGTAATTGGTGACAAAGATGCGGCTGATGTCTTTTCCTGCCAGGCTGTCTTTGAGGGATACGGCTCTTGCCTGTCCTGCGGCGGATAAGGGCGTGTCTGGGCTACTGTTTGCTTTTTCTGCATGGCGAACGATGTAGAAAGAAGCTGAACAGGAAGTGAGCAGGATGATGACTGCGAAGATTAGGGCGAATTTGATGCTTTGTTGTATCATGGTTTTTTTAATGATGAATTATGAACATGAGTCATCCCGAATTTTTAGAAAAACAAATATTATAAGCGGTCGATCGTCCGCAGTCGATGGCGATGGCTGTATTTTTAGCTTTAAAGCTACCAGCCCGTCCGCAAGCCGTTCAAAAACTGAAAAATGGAATATTATTGGATTGACAGCCATCGACTATGGACTATCGACATTCTGAACATTTTTAAAATTCAGGATGATTCATCTTTATATCCTTTATTTGTTCAAATAGTCACCCTTTTTACTTATAATTTATCTGCCAGCCAACTTCTATCAGCAAAATAGAGGAATAACGAATATCGAACCGCAGAATATCGAATTACGAAGTAATTATCACGTAAAACTGGAATCCCGATATAAGTTGAATAGCAAAACACCTCGATATTCGGTGTTCGTTATTCGTTATTCAACATTCAAAATTTTATGGTAATACGATTATTTTCCCTGCCGCACGTTGGTCGAGATATACAAAATATACCCCTTTCGACCAATCTGTTGTGTTGATGCTGAATGAAACCTCTTGATTGGTTTTCGCTGCATACACACGTTTGCCGAGCGCATTATATACTTCGACTTCATTGACTTCTATATCGCCGGTGATGTCAATTTGTACTGTGCTGGAAGCTGGATTTGGAAAAATATTGACTTCATCTGCTACGGAAATATTTTCATTGGCGACCAGGCAAACGGGTAGTGGATCTGGGTCGAGTTCGATGTGTCCCTGTTGTGTTAGCGTTCTACCATCAAAAGCCGGATAGTTTTCAAGGTAGCGGGTCATGCGGAATTGTAGATTTTGATTGATGGCAATAGAACTTCCCTGCCCTACCGCTGTACCGCCAATCATTGGATTTTTATATTCCCAAAGAATATCGCCTGCTGGATTTATTTCAAAAGTATACCCAAACCTTCCCACAGCAATGAGCGTGTTGCCATTCATCAGGCGTTGTACGCTGGATAGACCTGTAGACCACATATCCTGCGGTACAGGACGTGTGTAAGACCAGTCGAAATCAGTCGGTGCGAAAGTGCCATTGCTAATCAGGTAGCTGTCGCTGTAAAAATCGTAGTCTGGTCTGAGCAAATGAACGGAAGAAAAATCTGCCCCTGCCCTATTATTGAATACGGCAATTTTACCATAATCAGGATGACCGAGCGGCACATCTACCCAATGCGCATCATGTTGGTAAAATAATTTTTGATCGGTAGAATCACCTGCACGATAAGTAACTGGATTGCCCCAACGGAATTTCAAATCGCCTAGCGGACCAGCCGCCTGAGTTGTTGTCGTATTATGGTCGATAATCCAGATTTCATTAAAGGTGGGTACATTCAAAATCAAGTGATCGAGAAAAGGATCGTAGTCAATAGAATTGGAGTGCAGCCAGTCGGCAGGACCGCCATAGAAATTAATATCTACTTTATCTTCTTCATTTGCTGGATCGCCGTAATTGTCTTTTGTAGCATCAAAGTCCTGAATCAGGTGATCCCAGACGTGCCATTCCCAAACTACTGTGCCGCCGCCATTGCCATCGGGTGCTACTTCTACAATATAATCGGGCCATAATTCACCATCATCCAATAAAGCCGGATCTCTGCCTGCCTGGATTGCTTCTGCTTCTGTCTTGAGTTCCCAGGCAATCATAAACACACTGCCTGTATTAGGGTTCAGCGCAATATCGTGGTGCATTCGTTTCAGTGAATCGTTGATGGTGTATTCCCAAATCAGGTTATTGTCCCAGTCGCGGACTTCCATTTTTTCACCACCACCACCTGCATGGATGTAGGCATTGGACGCCGAGCCATTGCTCTTTGTGATGTAGAGATCGCCGTTATCATCCAAATATACGCCATTGCCTGGCTTGTAATTTGTTTCTTCCCAAACATGTACAACCTGACCACAATTATCCAGTAGATAAGCATTGCCCTGATTGTGCGGATAGTGTAAATTATAGCCTGCTGTAGCCTGCATATTATCGTAAGAGATGAGTCCTACGGTGTTGTTTTGTGCCTGCACCGTAGTCAGCAGCATCGTCAGTAAAAGTGTTGTGTAAAGTAATTTTTGTTTCATCGTTATTGAGTTGATTGTGTTATTGAGTTGATTGTGTGATTGAGTTGATTGTGTTATTGAGTGATTGAGTTGATTGAGTTACTAAATACACTTAATCAACTTAATACACCTAATTACTCAACAACTCAATTACCTCAATCAACTTTCACCAGTTTCTCTGTTTGTAAAAGTTGGTTGTTTTTGTTATAAAATTGAATAAAATATATGCCTTTTTGAAGCTGGTTGATGTCCAGTTCTGTCGTTTGTGTAGTTAGGGATTGCCGGTAGAAGGATTGTCCCATTGTATTATAAATAACGATTTGAACAGGCTCTCCGTTGTCATTACTTATGTTTAATTGTGAAGATACGGGATTGGGGTACACCCTAATATCATTTGTTGTGGTCAGGTTTTCCACAGGAATCAATATATCATAAATCTCGCAATCGTAAGGCAGTGGATTGAGTTCAATGGGATCGCCGGGTATTAGATTGACCCCATCAAATGCAGGATAATCTGGTGCATAACGATAAGCCCGGAACACTGAATTTTGTCCATTGGTTTGTCCGCCTTGCGAAATTGGCCCACCAAAAGTAACTGGGTTGATATATTCCCAATGTGTGTTACCATCCATGTCTACCTCAAAAAAACGTCCAGTTGCACCTTCGCAAATCAGTGTATTTCCATTCGGCAAACGCTCTGCACCGGAGATATAATAGGAAAAAAAAGAGTTCGTCGGCGTAGCCGTATACGTCCAAAACAAATCCTCTGGCCCGTAGGCATTTGGGTCATCCAGCATGTAGTTCCCCATGCTATCCATTGGCGGTGTGATGACATCAATAGATGAATAACTTCCTGCTGGTCGTCCTGCTCCATTATTAAAAATTATGATTTTCCCTTCATCGGGCAGCCCTTCTGTGATCCAATGGCTGTCGTGCTGACGAAATAATTTTCGGTCTGCTGAAGTTCCTCGTCCATAGGCTTCAGGATTGCCCCAGCGATATAATACATCTCCACCTTTACCCGAATTGCCTCCAGTATGACCTGCTGCTTCGGCTGTGGTCGTACTGTGGTCAATAATCCAAAATTCGCTAAAATTGCGGGAATTGATAATAATTTGATCTAGTTCAGGATGATAGTCTATAGAATTGCAGTGTTGCCAGTCTTCATCTGTATTACCTCCACCTGGTCCTCCTGTGTTTGGTCCTGTGTAGTTAATATTCACCAGTTCGGGATGATCTGGTACCACGCCATAATTCGCTTTGGTAGAATCTATATCTTGTACCAAATGATCCCACAACTGCCACATCCAGACAATATTTGCATCATTTGTGCCGACAGGCTCTAGTTCGACCACACGACTTGGCCATAGTCCGTTATTTAGTAAGCTGGGAGAACGTCCTGCATCAATAGCTTCTGTATTGGAGCGATATTCCCAAGCCAATACAAGGATATTTCCATTGGGCAAATATTCCAGATCGTGATGTGCATGATAAGTGGATGAAGTATATTCATACGACCAGACAAGGTTATTGTCCCAGTCATGCATTTCTATACGGCCACCAGTTCCGCCGCCATTAAATATCGGACTATTGATTCGGCAGGCTCGGAGCAGGTTACCATTTTCCAATAAATAAGCCAACTCGCCAGGGCGATAATTACTTGACCAGGTATTGACCATATATCCACAATTGTCAATCAGGTAAGTATTGGTAGAGGTCAGTGGCGCAAATAAGGTATAACCATTATAAGCAAGGCTGTCGTTTTGAAATAAACCTACTGTTTGGGCAAAACAGGGTATAGAAAAACAACAACATAGTATCAGTATTATTTTTTTCATCTAATAGGATTTATACTTGTGATGTTTCAAAATTACACTTTTTGTATCAAAAATGGGTAAATTTCATGCTGTAGCGAAACAAATAATAGATTTTAACGTATTTAGATATGACGCTATGAAGAAAGCAAGCTACTCCCACTAAGTAAAACTAAACCTATGATAAAAATCAATAGCACAGACATGACGACAAAGCTTAATCGCTTGGGGCATTTACACCTTCTTTTTAAGGGAAAAAACAAGTACGTTATTGAAATGACGGATATTTTTTTGGCTCAAATGCCAGAGGCCCTTGTAAATATAGAACAACATATAGTAAGTAGAAACAAACAAGGCGTTTATCACGAAGCCCATACCATCAAATCCTCTATAAACATTATCGATCTTGTGGTCTTAAAACCTCTTATTTTGGAACTGGAAAATTGCTGGGAGCATGACTGGGAAAGCATTCAGACTCAATATCGCGTTTTTCAGAAAAAAGTAAATCAGGAAATACGCCTTATTCAGGAAGATCGGAAATTACTCATTGGCTCTATGTCGGCAACTGGTGCGAGAGCGTAGTGGTCAGGAATAGAATGTTTTGATTGCTGTGTGTTTAAAAATACCTTAAGTTTAAACAAAAAAAGAGCGCATGTTTTTTAGTAAAAAATCATGCGCTCTTTTTTTGCCTTTATTTGTAGCTTTAAGCCCAATTTTCCAATACCCTAATTCCCATTCTGTCCAAAGTCCAGTTATCGACTTACAACGATTCGTTGTGTCAATATTTGTTCTCCTATCAAACATCTTGCAAAATATACACCTGAACTCATAGCCGACAAATCCATAGCATAAACACCGCCTAGTGTGTTGCCTATATTATTTGTATTGACCAGTTGCCCTTGTGCATTATATACTTCTATCATCAGGCTTTTAGCTTCTGATAATTCGATATCAAGCATAAATTTACCAGAAGTTGGATTGGGCTGAATGCTGAGGGCATTTACATGTCCTATAGGTTCTGTAATATCTACTACATCCACGCCATTCAAGACCGGACGTACATTGACTGCTACTGCAAAACCAAAGTCTTCCAGATTCGACCAGGTTGCTCCATTATCAAGTGTTGCCCAACTTTTACCAGGCGTATATATACTTTCAGCAGTAGAAATTAATAAATTAGTCAGTCCACGCTGTTCTACAAGAAATACATATTCGCCGACAGGCAGATAAACTGTAGCGGGAAAATTAAGGGTATAAAAAACATCTCCACCACCAGTCGTACCTTGTGTATCTATAATGGTAGAATCTGTCGATGCCATCAGCATATTGGGTGAACCGTCGGCATTGGTAGAGAAAATATGTCCCATAATATACTCGCCTAATCCGCCACCACCAGATGACGTGTTAATCGCACTAACACCTACAGGCAATGGAAAATCATAAGCATGTCCAATCATGCCCGTTGCATTATTTACTCCTATGCCATTGGTATAAGTACCATCGTCTCTTGCATATTCATAATCCAATACATCATCAACGCTATAAGAGAAAGAAGTATTGGCGGCATTATTTGCCAAATTTCCATCTGTTTCATCCAAATTGACTGTATAATCAACGGTATAAGCAGTACCCGCAGTTGGTGTAAATGAATTGGTAGCAGCAAAGGTGCTAGCTGTACCAGTTGCCAGTGTAGCTAAAGCCGGAGAAGTATCTGTAAAGACAACACCAGAACCGTCGGAAACAGAGAAGGTAACGGAGACGTTGGTAGCAGCATTTCCGCCAACATTAGAAACATTGGCTTCCAGCCTCGCTCCTGTTTCTAATCCTACTGGTATAATCGTGTATTCATTAGGGGGTGTAAATTCTGCCAAAACCAAATCATAAGCCGGTGGCGGTGTATAGACCACATCAATATCATCATAATAGGCTAGTGAAGTACATCCTGCACCACCATCAAGACAAGCACCGTAAAAATTAATGCCATTAAGTTGGTTCAATCCTGGTCCGCCAGCAGCATTAGTATTCAAAGCCCAGACATGGAGAATCGCACCATTATAATAATACTCTGCTGTCATGGTATTGAAATTAGCGACGAGCTTATGTTCTACCCAGGTTTCGTGTACAATGGTGAAAGGTGTTTGCACACCATCTGTAACGATAACCCCTTGCGCTGTCGCATCATCCGAAAAATAAACTTCTGCTGCCCAGTCGCCAGCTGTATTGGTATAATTGTGCTGAAAATTGAAATAAGCACCATTGCCTGCTGGGATATATTGCATAAAGGAAACTTCATAAGTACCTATATTTAAGGTGCCTAATAAAGCGACCAGATCATTGTCCTGCGCTATTTCCAGTGAGTTTGCTCCGCTGTTGGCCAGGGCATCACTGATATTGGAACCTGATGCTCCACCAAACCAGCCCGTCCAACTGGCAGGATCCCACTGTGTATCAAACGAGCCTACTGTTAAAGTATCAAAATTTTCCGACGTAAGCTGTGCATTTAAAAGCATCGGGAAAAAAGCAAATAATAAGAGTATAAGTTTTTTCATCTGTTTTAGTTTTTGTGATGAACGAATAATGTAATATTCAAATATACGATTAATCAGGCAATTTCAAACAAAAATGCACCTTCAGAACTTGAAGGTGCATTTTTGTTTGAAAATTGCTTATTCTTTAGCGTGACTTCACAAACCTTACATAAGCTGTTTCCGAATCAGTTGATATTTTTGATACATAGATTCCATTTACAAAATCAGATACATCTATCTGGACAGTGTTTGTATTTGGATACAAGACACGGATAAGTTGCCCACTTAGGTCAAACAATTCTACCGAAGCAATTTCTTTATTTTCGACAGTTATTGTCCATTGATTACTTGTCGGATTGGGAAATGTTTTTAGTCCTTCAATTTCATTATCCTCTATACTAAGTGGCAATCCACCAAATCGTACATCATCGAAATAATAAGTCTGTTCTCCCGCAGTCTGACCCTCCGTTCCGAAGTTGAAAAAGATAGAAGCCATGCTATAAATCCAGCCCATACTCAGTCCAACGCTTAAGGACTCTGTTCCTGGTGCCTGATTGGTAAAGTCAAACTCTAAGGTTTGCCAGCCCGCAGCAGTGGTGAGTGTTTCTGTTTCGCAAGTCTGCGTGGGGTCTCCTGAATTTTCTACTTTCAACCGAATAGGAATGCCCGCATCTGTTGCCCATACACGCACAGTCATCTTGGAATCCGATAAAGTCAGCGGAATATTCGTTGCAAAACCTGATGGCGTACCGATAGTCGTGCCAGCCCATGTTGCAGCTTGATCTGTTTTGACCGCTCGTATCACATTATTACTCGCATTAGTAGGGTCAGGGACTAATGAGGATATATTTCCACCAAAATCTGTCGTGGTGTAATTAGTTATTGAGCCTTCAAAATCAACAGGCAAATCAATTTGTGCCAGTCCCTGTGTTTGCTCTACGTCATCGAAAAGAAAAGTAGAAGTCGCGCTACCGTTTCCTACATTACCAAAGTCAAACATGAATACAACTTCATTAAAATTGGATGCCTGTCCTGTAAAATCCCAGGTCAGGGTTTCCCATTCACCTGAAACTGTTGTGACTGCATCCAGTTCTGTTGCTCCGCCACCTTCCAGTTTGAACTTAACGGTTGTGCCAATTGGCGCAGTAGTGAAAACTTTCATGGAGATCAGTCCCATAGATAAATCCAGGTTACTCGCCAATATGAGTTTGCTACCGCCCCAGATTTCTCCGCCATCTCTGACGATTTGTGCAACGGTCGCACTGGTATTGATGCCTCCTGATTCCGGATTGGCTATGACGGTAGCTGTACCGCCATCAAAATTTACGAAGTCGGCAGTTGTGATGGCTGACTCAAAATCTATGGGCAATGTTTGTGTAAAACCAATAGAAAACGTGAGTAAGCACGTGAGTAATAATGTAATTTTTTTTATCATCTTTTTAATTTTTTTTCATAAAATGGCGGTTAATTTTTGAATTCCAAACTAGCCGCCATTTTACTCTTTTAATAATTAATCTAAAATAATCTGTACGTTTTCTTATTGAAATACCCGAACATAATCAACGACCATTGTCTGAGGAAAAACAGTGCTGGCATCGGGATAGCCTGGCCAATTTCCACCTACTGACACATTGAATATAAAGAAAAACGGGTTTTGAAATTCTGTTTTATCTGCTGTTGAAGTATCTAAGGTGTAGTATAAATTATCATCTACAAACCACTGAATTTGGTTGGAAGTCCATACAATGGAAAAAACGTGAAACTCATCAGCGAAAATACCATTTGACAAGTAATAACTTCCTCCCTGGTAATTGTGTCCACTACTGTCCCAATGCCCTGTACCATGCGACACTCCATCATTATTTGTACCACCTATTAATTCCATAATATCAATTTCTCCGCAAGCTGGCCAACCTACTGTGTTTATATCTTCTCCCAACATCCACAAAGCTGGCCATAGCCCTTTACTATATGGAAGTTTCGCGCGTATGTCTATTCGTCCATACTTAAAGCTTTGAGTGCCTTGTGTTTTTATACGGGAAGAAGTGTAATCATATCCACCAGCTGATTCTTCACGGGCTTCTATTGTTAGAAAACCATCACTAACCGTCGCATTTTGTGATTGATACCATATTGATTCATTATTTCCCCAACCACAAACATTTGGACAACCATCGCCAGTATCATGCTTCCAGGTATTTCCATCTAATGCATTATTATCAAATTCATCTGCCCAAACCAACGTATAACCAGGGTAAGATGCCGGTGTCGTATAGCCCGTATTGAATAGCGACGTTTCTACATAGCCTGTTGGCTGGTCGCAGCCTGTTAGCGTTACATAGGGATTGCCCAGTCCATCGCCATCGGCATCTTCGTACCAGATTTGATCAGGACAGCTAGCTAAGTTGAAACCGCCTGCACCACCATTACATCCATCAATAATAGCTGAAAAGTTAGCCCCTGCGACTGCCTGAAAACCCATATTCAGAATAACATCTGTAGCTGAATCGTAATCGACACTTGCTCCTGCGTCAATATTGGACGTAGAAGAAATCGTTCCACTTGACTCGTAATCCGCGACACCTGTTTCTGTTACACTTAGCGTATAAGAAGTAGGACAAGAATCCGTACAACTCGTACAGAGATCGCAAGAAGAGTAGCAGCTCAATATCGTCGTATCATCCATGCCATTGACAATATACTCGCGGTCGCCAAAAGCTCCAACTCCACAGGGTGATAGGGCGGCTTCGAATCCCATATCTGGATTTGTACCCGCAATATCTCCAGTACAATTATCTGTACCAGCATCTGTTGGGAAACCAATATAGTATTTATAAAGAATCTGGTAGCCATCAAGATAGGTCTGCGTGATTTCATAAATGCCATCCATATCTGCATCCGTCATAGCAAGACCACAGGTCGCATAGAAACCACTTTGATTGGCTGTGCCACCTGTAACATAAACAGCCTGAGTTGCTGGATCAAAAGTCCCTGCGGCAATCTGCTCGCACATATCTATCTGAAAAGTAATGTCATAAGAAGGAATACAGGAAGGCGAGGAAACCAGTGCATTAAGATTACAAACCATACCATCTGTCAGGTTCAAATCAGCATCTGTGCCTTCAGGTATACCTGAGATTGTAATCGTTCCTAAAGCTATTGCATTCGGGTCATCTCCTCCAATCGTACCACCCGAAGTGGTCGATAAAGTAAAAGGCGGGTATGCACCAAAAGGACGAGAAAAAGTAAAGGTCGCCTCATAGGTATCTACGCCACTTGTCACTGCATCACAAGTTGCTGTTCCAGCAAATAAAGTCAAATCACAATTACAGTTCGTACAATCTGTACAAGAACTAAAACAAACGACTTGTGTTGTAGCATCCATGCCATTCACCACATATTCTCTGTCGCCAAAAGCCCCTACGCCACATGTAGTCAGGTTATCTTCATAGCCCATATCGGGGTTTGTTCCAGCAATATCTCCAGTACAATTATCCGTACCAGAATCCGTTGGAAAACCGATATAGAATTTATATAAAATCTGATAGCCATCAGGATAAGACTGTGGGAGTTCGTAAACACCATCTCCATCCACGTCTGTCATGGCGAAACCGCAAGTAGCATAAAAACCAGTTTGGTTGGCTGTACCGCCAGTGACATAAACTGCCTGAGTTGCGGGATCAAAAGTGCCTGCATCAATCTGTTCACACATATTTACCTGGAAAGTAATTTCATAAGATGGTAAACAGGTCGGACTCGCCAGTAATGCATTAAGGTCACAACCTCCTCCAGCAAGATTCAAATCAGCATTTGTACCTTCTGTTATGCCAGATATGGTCATTATACCTGTTGTCATCATATTGGGATTATCCCCTCCAATCGTTCCACCTGAAGTGGTCGTTAAAGAGTATGTTCCAGCACCTGGTGCAGTGGGTTGGCTGAAACTAAAAGAGGCTGAATAAGTATCTGCTCCTGCAGTATTTGCATCACAAATGGCATCTACAGCAACAAGGGTTAGCGGGCAAAGATTTGGATTGACAACCACATTATCCATATAATAACACTGGTCTGTACAACAAGTCCCGAAGTCAGGAAAAATAACCAGTCGTTCATATACATTCCCGGCTGCTACAACACTACCGAATGGCGTGTTGGTATCAATACAATAGGTATTCCAGCCCATAGAAGTGGTGAACTGGTATTCCCAGGTCGTTGCTGCATTTGCTATATCTTCTTCCAATTTTACCAGCAATGTTCCTGTAGCGTCTTCTTCATAAAAATCGACACAAATTTCGTGATCAGTCGTCAGGTCTATTGTTACAGGATTTAAAGAACATAAGCCCCCCCAGGTTTCTGAAGGATTTACTTTTACCATTTTGAGGACGGTATTCGTCGGGTCAGTCGGATCAGCCACAAGTCCTTGTGGGAATACATTTCCAAAGCCACCTCCGCAGCCGTCAAAATTATCAGATAGCCCTGCTGGCTCAAAATCATAAATGACTGTTTGAGCTTGTAAGTTGGCATTGCATAATAGAAAAACTGTGGAGAATATCGTAAGCAATCGTCTTTTCATAATACTTTATTTTTTTATATTTAAATATGAATAAAACAGAAAAAAGAGAGAATGGAGACCTGACAGGTTTAGGAACCTAACAGGTCTTTATTCTCTCTTTTTAAAAATAATTTCTTTGTACAATTAGTCGTATTTCGGCTTCAAAGAGACGGAATTTTTGATGCTGACAACAGCAAAAATCATCAGCATGAGCAAGAGCATGATTAAGCCCCACTCTCCTACTGTAGGTATAGCTGCCGAACAAGTTCCGCAATCATTACAGGAATTAAAACAAACCCATCCTACGACAGCATCTTCACCACTGACGATGTATTCACGATCACCAAAAGCTCCAACTCCACAAGGCGCGAGGGGTGCTTCGTATCCCAGCTCAGGATCAACGCCGGCAATACTTCCATCACAATTATTTGTACCAGCATCTCCCGGAAAACCAACATAAAATTTATAGGCAATCGCATAACCATCAGGATAAGATTGAGTGAGTTCATAAGCACCATCTCCATTAGAATCTACCATAGCTTGTCCACAAGTACCGTAGAAACCACTTTGATTGGCATTTCCACCAGTTACATATACGGTCTCAGTTGCCGGATCGAACGTACCATCAGTAATTCTTTCACACATATTCACCTGGAAGGTAATGTCATAAAGCGGCAAACAGGCGGGGCTTGCTACCGACTCACTGAGATCGCAGGCAGCTCCATCTATTATATTCAAATCAGCATCTGTTCCTTCTGTGATTCCTGTGATTGTTATTGTACCAGAAGCAACAGTATTCGGATCATCTCCTCCTATTGTGCCTCCTGAATTTGTTGTTAGCGTATATGTTCCCGCACCTGGTGCAGCGGCTTGCATAAAAGTAAACGTTGCACTATAAGTATCTGGATCGCTTGTCAGCGCATCGCAAGTAGCTGTACCGGCGACCAGTATTAAATCACAAGCACAGGTCGTGCAGGCAACACAAGAGCCATAACAAACCGTTGGAACAGTAGCATCAGCACCATTAACAACAAACTCCCGATCACCAAAACCTCCGATACCACATTCGGCTGTAGACAGTGCAGGTTCGTAACCTGGCGGGATAGCTCCATTACAATTGTCTGTTCCAGCATCACCAGGAACGCCAATAAAGAATTTATAAATCACCTGATAGCCATCAGGATAAGATTGAGTAATGTCATAAACACCATCCATATCTGCATCGGTCATCGCTAGACCACAGGTTGCAAAATTACCACTTTGATTGGCATTACCACCAGTGACATAAAGTGCCTGAGTAGCAGGATCGAAAACACCTAGTGCGATTTGCTCACACATGTCCACCTGAAAGGTCACATCAAAAGAAGGTACACATACCGCAGGCGCTAAAGCTTGAAAGAGGTCACATCCAGCACCATCTTGTACAGTCAGACTTGTTCCAGCAGCTTCAGAAAGTCCAGAAATTGTTATCACACCGTTAGCCACCAGATTAGGGTCATCTCCACCAAGTGTGCCTCCACCGTTTAGTATGGTGTAAGTACCAGCTCCGGGTGCTGTAGTTTGTGAAAAACTAAAACTTGCCGTGTAAGTATCATCGCCGGACGTAAAATCGTCACAACTCGTGGTTCCTTGTGCGAGTATTAAATCGCAGGCACAAGTTGTACAGGCATCACAAGAACCATAACAAACTACAGGTAAAACAGAATCATCTCCATTAACGGTAAATGTTCGGTCAGCAAAACCTCCAAAGCCGCAAGGTGCCGGCAGGTTGGGTTCATAGCCCCCTGAACTTCCATCACAGTTGTCTGTTCCAGCATCACCGGGAACGCCGATAAAAAATTTATAAATCACCTGATAAGCATCAGGATAAGATTGGGTAATGTCATAAACACCATCCATATCTGCATCTGTCATCGCTAAACCACAAGTCGCAAAGTTGCCGCTTTGGTTGGCATTGCCACCAGTGACATAAAGTGCCTGAGTAGCTGGGTCGAAGTTACCTGCTGCAATTTGCTCACACATATCTACCTGAAAGGTAACATTGAACTGCGCCTGTACATTTGTATTGAAAAATAAGAAGGAGGAAATACAAAGAATTGTAAATAGTTTAGATTTCATAGTAAGGTGGTTTAAGCATTTTGGAAAATTCAAATAGTGTTTTCGGTTAGTGTACATTGTACAATATCCGACTAGCTCAAAAATAGTATATTTTATAGTAAAAAAATAATTTTCATCTATGTAATTATTGTTAAAACAAAATTTACAGATAAGAAACGGCGGTTTTTCGTTTTTTTATTTTGATTTTCTTCACAAAATTGAAACGAAACTATAGGAAGGCAGGAATTGAATTGAATTGAGGTTAGCCACGAATGCACGAATCAAGTCCATTCGTGCATTCGTGGCAAAAAAATATATTTTAAATCGCATCTGATAAGCTGGAAAAAGTAAAGTCTCTGACCTTAATAGGCGGCACCATATTACCATTAATCCGTTGTGGTTTGCCCAGCATTTCCAAATTATTCAGCATGATAATCGGGCTTTCATTGAAGCGGAAATTCTTGACTGGATATTTAATTTCTCCATTTTCAATATAAAAAGTACCATCACGCGTCAGTCCGGTATTGAGTAAAGTCTGCGGATCTACGCTGCGGATGTACCAGAGTCGAGTGACGAGAATCCCCCGCTTGGTGCTTTTTATCATGTCCTCAATACTGGCGTCGCCGCCTTCCATGATGACATTGCTGGGAAAAGGAACAGGCTCTACACCTTTCTCTTTTGCCCAGTAGCGTCCGTATCTCAGATTTTTAATCACGCCATCTCGTATCCAGTCCATTTTCTCAATCGGTAGTCCATCGTCTGACCAGGTAGAACCGGGAACTTCTGGATGAAATGGATCGGAATACATATTGATTCGCTGATCAACAATTTGCTCGCCGAGCTTTGTGCCACCGCCTTTTTTCGACATGAAACTACGTCCTTCATCAGCAGAACGGGCGTTCATATTCCAGAACATTCTTTGTAGTAAACCAATGGCTGCCGCAGGCTCTAAAATCACAGTATATTTGCCTGGCTCAATCGCTTTTGCATTACGCGAACCTTCTGCCTTTTGCATGGCAATATTCGTCACCTCTTCGATATCCAGTTTTGAAATATCATTATAATCCCGTGTGACCCAACCCGAACCTGTACCATCTTTAGAACGCACAGTTAGTGTGAAGTCGGCATTGGTGTATTTTTCATAGGCAAATAGCCCTTTGGAATTCATAATGGCATTGAAGCGTTGTCCGTCTTCCAGAAAACCGGCTCCGATCAAGCCTTTCTCCTTGCACATAGAAATGCTTTTTCTGGCAAATAAAGCCCGAAGTGCCGGACTAATATCCGCAGTCGATTGTGCAAAGCCTTTGGAATCGGGGAACTCTCGTGGCCCGACTGGTTCCATGTATTCTGGACTTTCGGGAGAGAGTTGTGCCAGTTCTTCGGCACGGCGCACGACCTTTTCGAGCGAAGCATCGTCGAGTTCATTGATGGTGGCTGTTCCTGTTTTTTTGCCAAAAGCAGCTGTTACCCCCAATGATAAATTTTCTTCGACACCACTGGTCGTTACTGTATTTCTTGCATAGCGTATATTGCCACTCATCCCGCCGTCAATGCCAGCTTCTAAGTGGTCGGCTTGGGAGAAACTCATGACCTTTTCCAGGATTTTACGAGCTTCTTCTTTTGATAATATAGACATATTGAATTTTAATTTTATTGAAAAAATTCCAAAAATAAATTTTGCAATTTTCTAACTGTTTACGTCCATAGTCCGCAGTCGATAGTCGATGGCTGTTTTAAAAGAAATAACAATTGTATTCAACTTCTTTACGCATTTTGCAAAGCAAAATGAAACACTGAAATAACCTGAATACTTAAAAGCAGCTATCGACCATGGACCATCGACCTAAATTGTTACGATTTTTAAATTTTACGCGCTGTGTTGATCACATTTACTCCATCAAAACGAGTGGTGGAGCTACCATGCGAAACAGAGCTGACCTGTCCAGGCTGTCCTTTTCCATCGAAGAAAGAACCGAACATGCGATAATCGTCTGCATCACAGATTTTGGTACAGGAATTCCAGAATTCCTGGGTGTTCGACTGATAGGCAACATCGTTCAGCATATTGATGATCTTACCGTTTTTGATTTCATAAAACAGTGTTCCACCAAACTGGAAATTATAACGCTGCTGGTCGATGGAATAAGAACCGCGTCCCGCAATGTAAATGCCTTTGTCCACGTCTTTTATCATGTCCTTAACGGAATATTTTTCTTTGCCAGATTCTAAAGACACATTCGGCATCCGCTGAAACTGAACAGAATTCCAGCTATCTGCATAACAGCAACCATGTGATTCTGATTCATTGATAATTTTTGCTTGATCGCGAATCGCCTGATAATTGACCAGTATGCCATTGCGCACTAAGTCCCATTGTTTGGTTTTTACGCCTTCATCATCATAGCCGACTGCACCGAGGGAATGTTTTTGCGTTTTGTCTGCCACCAGATTGACAATCTCACTGCCGTACTGGAATGATTTGCTTTTCCATTTATCCAGCGTTGCAAAACTGGTGCCTGCATAATTGGCTTCATAGCCCAGCACTCGATCTAGTTCGAGTGGATGTCCTACGGACTCGTGTATGGTCAGTCCGAGGTGATTGGGTTCCAGTACGAGGCTGTACTTACCTGGATCAACCGACTTGGCTTTGGTGAGCATTTCTTTGACCTGACGGGCAGCATCACCAGCATCTTTGACGATGTCATAACTGTTTTTGTACAAGGTAATGCCAGCAGGTCCTTCTATCTGATCTGCTTTTTTAGGCATCAGGTATTCGTAGCCCATGCCCATCGGCGCACTCATCGCTTCGCGGGTTTTGAATTTTCCGCTTTCTTTGTCTGTGCCGGTCACGCTAAAGTTGGGCCAGACCCGGTGGATGTCCTGATTGATGTAAGAGCCATCCGTCGAAGCGAAATATTTCTTTTCATTCACAAAAAAGAGGGCTGAATTGACAAAAGCTGCTCCATTATCGGTTGCTGCCTGATTTGCTCTCAGTAGTAAATCTACTTTCTCCGCAACGGGGACATCAAAAGCACTTTTTTCAATTGGCGTTTTCCATTCGATCTCGCCATGTCCTGAGACGGGAGCGAGTACAACCGGTTCGGTTTGCAAAACAGAATTGGCCTTTGCAATATCAACGGCACGCTTGGCAGCTGCGGCAATGCCGTCGGGTGTCACATCACTAGTGGCTGCAAAGCCCCAGGTTCCCCTTGCAATGACGCGCACGCCTGCTCCGTAGGATTCTGTGTTCACGATGTTTTGCACCTTCTGTTCACGAGTAAAGACATACTGGTTCATGTAGCGTCCAATACGAATGTCGGCATAACTTGCGCCAGCCATTTTTGCGGCATTCAGCGCAATGTCAGCTAGTTTTTTGTTGACCGCAGCATCCATTTCTGCGCCCGTGTAATCCAACGGGACGGAATGGCTATACACCGAAACGGGTACAGCCAGCGCGCCGAGCCCAAGTCCTGCGACTTTGATAAATTCTCTACGTTTTAAATAGTTTTTCATGGTAGGAAATGATTATTGAGACAATGTTTCTGGTAGGAGTCGAAAACATTGTCTTATTTAAATGATGGCTTGAAGATAATTAAAAAAGGGATATTCCTGTCTTTTTTGGATAAAATTAACAGGGTAGTAAGAGGGATTTGGTGCTGGGATAGATCAGGTTCTTAGTAGTTCTTCCAGCTAATAGTGTCGGTGAAATTAAATTTTATATCTTTTGAGTCAGGTTTTGGTGCAAATTGTTCTATTGCTATGATTGTTAAATTGTTATCGTGATTTTTTGCGCATCAAATTAAAAAGCAACCTGAGTCGTCTGACGATTCAATTTATTCAGGAGTTCATCGTCCTGGAAATCATCATACTTGTAGATAAGCAACCATCGTCAGCCGACTTTTCTTCTTCATTTTCCAAATTTAAATTTAATGCGGTGTTCAAAGTATGGAATAGTCGGCAGACGAAGGATTTGATTAAAATTAGTCGTTTGTCCCCGAAAATATGCTGTATTTTCAACTGAATTCGTCTGACGACAACGGAATTTGCTCAACGATGCTTTGATAGAACACGACTAAAATTTTGATGCGTTTGCCCTGACAGTTAATTTTATTGCTGTCTAACAAAGATAAATTATACTTTATCCTAAGGCTCTATGGATTCTGCATTCGTTCTACTCTTTTATCCTAATGACTACATTGCCTTTTTTATGTCCTTTGTCAACGTATTCATGTGCACTTACGATTTCTTCAAGCGGGTAAACTTTGTCAATAAAGGGTTTTAGTACTCCGGTTTCTGCTAAGTCTTTTAATTTTAAAAGATGCTCAGTTCGTTCATGCGTTAACATTTTAACTGAGACAAAAACACCTCCTTTCTTCAGTATGTTTTTTGCTTTTGACTTAGTTGTTTTTCCAACTGCATCAAAAACAATGTCAAATTCTTTTTTCAGTGAGGCATAATCTTCCTTCTTATAGTCAATGACTTTTTCTGCTCCAAGGGACTTTACCATTTCAAGATTAGATGTACTACATACTCCAGTTACTGATGAACCAAAATGACGTGCGAGTTGAACAGCATAACTGCCTACACTTCCAGAAGCACCATATATCAGAATGTTCTTCTCTTTAGTAATATTTGCCTTTTCTAATAAAAATAGAGCGGTCATACCTCCAATAGGCAAAGCAGCAGATTCTTGAAAATTGAGATTGACAGGTTTTAGACCTACAAGACCATGTTTCCACTCTTCAGGTAGACAAATATATTCAGCATAAGAACCCGTTTTGAGCATTGTAGTTGTACCAAAAACTTCATCACCAACCTTAAATTTTGTTACCTCTTTTCCTATTTCTTCAACCACGCCTGACAGTTCATGACCAAGAATCGTTTTTTTAGGTTTAAATAGTCCCAATATGAGTCTTGCAGGCAACCAAAACAAAGGAGGAAAATCTGACCCACGAAGTCTCACATCTCCTGAGGTAACTGTTGCAGCATGAATCTTGACCAGTATTTCATTGTTTTTTGGTCTTGGTTTGTCTATCTCCATTTGTTTAAGAACACCTGGTAAACCATATTTTGTGTAAACAACTGCTTTCATTTTAAATTTGTTATTTTATGCTTCCTCAAATAGATTGTTTTTAACACCTCAGTATTCCAGTTTTACTTGACATTTCTTCCTTTCTAAATGTTCATCATTCATCTTAACTACTACTTCGATATTCGATATTCATCTGTTCGATATTCGATATTTTCCTATTTTGCTAATATGCACTAAAACTTAGT
>CALFBH010000033.1 GCA_937951615.1 uncultured Saprospiraceae bacterium
CGAATGGTTTGGTAGCCAATGGTTTTAACCATGGGCGAGAGAGAAAGTGCAATTTGAATACACAGGTTTGATAAAAACGTATTTTGCTTCGCAAAATAATCACTATTGTATAAACCTTGTAAACACTATAAACTTCTTTGATCAGCGTTGATAAGATTTGGGGGCTACATATTCAACTTGGGTTAAGGAATAAAGTATTTGACGTTTGGATTTGTGTTTCCACTTACTCAGTCCAGCTTCCCAATCTTCCTATTCTTACGATCACTTTTCTCTGGATAAATCGGCTTCTTATGCACCCTTAGCGGCTCTGCCGAATGCCCATCACTCCACACGCCCATATAGGTCTGCTCGTAAGTATTGCCAAAGGCGAATTGACAATTTTCATTATAAAAAGCACAATCCATGATGGCATCTAAAAGTTTCCAGTAGCAATAATAATCAGCAGCATCAGTTTGTGAGCGTTTGAAAGCGGCGCGAGTGATATAGTTTCTGCGCTTCATTTCGTTAAACTGCATATCAATGGAACAAGGACCAGCATGGTCGGCTTCTATGATTCCTGCATATCGCTCATCAACAGACTGAATGATGAGGTTTTTTTGTCGGACGCCTGCGGTATTAAAAATCAATAGCCCTAGATCATCCCCTACAATTTTATCTTTTGCACCAATGATGACGAGTACTTTAATGTCATCATCCAGCTCACTGTAGCTTTTTAATTGGGCTGCTTTAGGTTTGGGCAATCCGGGTTGAGTGGCAAGGAATGCTTTGGGTTTAGGTAAGTCATATTCCCGATATTTTACGGCAAGATAGGCTGCAATTTTACCGCCATAAGAATGTCCTGTATAGGCGACATTATCTAGTCGGGGACTTATTGTAGTTTCTTTTTGCAAATGTTCCAATGCGCTTTGAATACCGCTGACTGTATTGTTCACATATTTCCCAGGAAACGGGCGAAACAGTTTTTGTTGGTATCTTGGGAAGATGACGACATTGCCATGTCCGACAAGATGCTTTATCCAGCCTCCATATACAACCGGGTTTTGTACGCCAAAACCGGGAACGAAAACAACAATATTCGCAGAATCAGGCTTGGGATTGGAAGGTAGATACATCCAAAATCCACCTGCTTTTTTTCCATATTCGGCAACAATCTCGATATTGAGGTGCTGATAATCCTTACCTCCAGGTCCTGTCTCTGCCTGAGTAGGCTTATATAATTGCCCAAACAAAGGTTGGATGCAAAATATCAGGATTAAAAATAAAAATGGCTTCAAAAGGTTCATAAAAGATTGATTTTGAATTTGGACGCAAAGTAAAGAAGAAAGTATAGCATATACACAGATTATTCGATAGTATTTTTTTATGTATATGATTGTGTTTAATGATATGCTTCCTCCATTTTACGCAGATAGTTGCTCTTTGTTTTCTCCTTGTGTATATTTAAACTTTATTCTGAAATAATTTGTAGGCAGCTAAACAGTTTTTCATGCTGTACAACTTATTTCAGAATAAAGTCTAATTTATTTTTTAATAGTTCTAAATTCGACTGGTCAACAGGAAAATTTATACTTTTGCATCGACAAACTAAGTATATCAAATGATGGAGTTATTTTTTTGAACGTTTAAAAGAATGTTTGAGTAATATTGATTCATTATAATACCGATATATGTGAAAAACATGTACTCATTTTACCCTTCATTCATCTAGTCATTAGGTAGTGGCTCTGCCACGTTCCTTACAAAATAAATAGACTTGAGTAATATAGCTTCGAGAAAGCCAATAGGCATTATTGGGTCAGGAAGTTTTGGTACAGCCGTAGCTGGATTGATTGCCGTAAATTACCCTGTGCTTATTTGTACCCGTCGGGAAAAGACCTTGCTGTCTATCAATGAGCACCACACACACCTGAATCAGCAATTACCGGAACATATCAGGGCAACAACAAGTATGGAAGAGGTCGCTAAAAAATGCACCCTTATTTTTCCTATTGTTTCTTCTGAGAACTTTCGGGAAATGATGCAGGAGTTTTCAGCTTATTTGCGTCCGTACCATATTTTAATTCATGGCACAAAAGGTTTTGATACGGCAGATCCGACGCATCCTGGCAGCATGGGCGTAAAACGGAAGGGCATTCATACCATGAGTGAAGTGATCTTGCAGGAAAGCTCAGTTGTCAGAGTAGGTTGCTTATCAGGACCCAATCTAGCTGCAGAAATTTTTGAAGGACAGCCTGCTGCTACAGTCATTGCGAGCAAGTATAATGAGGTAGTGAAAGCTGGGCGACGCGCTTTATTGAGTCCACGCTTTCAGGTATATGCTACCCGCGATATTACTGGAGCGGAGTTAGCGGGAGCATTAAAAAACATCATTGCATTGGGGTCGGGAATTTTGGGCGGGATGGGGCTTGGACAAAACATCTGGGCTTTGTTTGTTACCCGTGGACTAATAGAAATGATACACATCGGTAAAGCGATGGGAGCAGATACAACAGCCTTTTTAGGCATAGCCGGAATTGGTGATTTGGTGGCAACTGCATCTAGTAAAAAAAGTAGGAACTATACCTTTGGGCTGAAACTTGCTCAAGGGGCATCCTGGCAGGATACGGCAGAAAATATGAGTGAAGTAGCGGAAGGTGTCAGAACCCTAAAAATTGTAAAAGAAGCGATGGAGCGTTATGGCGTCCGCGCACCAATTATCGAAACACTGTATAAAGTAGTTTTTGAACAATATGATTTTAAAGAAGCTATTTCTTTTTTAATGGATTATAAATATGCCCCTGATGTTGATTTTCTTTAAAAATTTTGGAATTTAAAAGATGAAAGTATTAATCTTAATCGGCTCAACCAGTGATGAGCCAGTGATGAATGACAGCCTGCGCTACCTGAAATGGTTTGGCATTGAGGCGAACATGCATGTTGCCTCTGCACACAGAAATCCGGCATTGGCAGCCGAACTGACCACTACCGCCAAAGATAAAGGCTATAGCGTTATTATAGCGGCAGCAGGTATGGCAGCAGCTTTGCCAGGCGTGGTGGCAGCTCATACTTCTTTGCCTGTACTAGGCGTGCCTTTGGAAGGCGGATTAGCAGGCGGAATAGATGCCTTGTATTCTATTGTGCAAATGCCACCGGGCGTACCTGTAGGTACATTGGCAGTAGGGAAAGCTGGCGCGCGAAATGCTGCGGTATTGGCTGCCCGTATTATTGCCTTACAAGATGCTGGCGTGGCTGCAAAACTAGAGGAGTTTGCGGGGATGGGCTTTAAACTGTAAGTGAATGGAAGAATGAGTGAATGGTAAAATGAATGAGTGAATGTTAGAAATTCATTCATTCATTTTCTCATTCTATCATTTTTCAAGTATAATTTTGCAACTATGCAAGTAAGCAATGTCAATATAGAAGAAAGCTGGAAAGCCGTTTTGCAGGAAGAATTTCAGCAACCTTATTTCTCAGCGATTAAAAGTTTTCTGGTGGATGAAAAAAAGAAGGGAAAAGTGATTTATCCTCCAGGTTCACAAATTTTTAATGCTTTTGATAGTACGCCTTTTCAGGATGTCAAGGTGGTTATCTTAGGACAAGATCCTTATCATAATCCAGGACAGGCACACGGATTGTCTTTTTCTGTGCCGATGGGCGTGACAATACCAGCTTCTTTGCGCAATATTTATAAAGAACTGAATGATAATATTGAAGATTTTGTGCCGCCGAATCACGGGAATCTGGAAAACTGGGTATCACAAGGCGTTTTTTTACTCAACGCCATGTTGACCGTAGAACACAAGCAAGCAGGTTCGCATCGAAAAATTGGCTGGCAGCGATTTACAGATGCGGTGATACGGAAATTGTCGGAAGAACGGGAAGGTTTGATTTTTATGCTTTGGGGCAATTTTGCGAAAGCTAAAAAAGCACTGATTGATATAGACAAGCATCATGTCTTGGAAGCCGTTCATCCTTCACCACTGGCAGGTACAGCTTTTCTGGGAAATAAGCATTTTTCTACAGCGAATAAGATTTTGGAAGAACAGGGAAAGCAGCCTATTGATTGGAGGTTATAATTTGTCCATAGTCCATATGAATATGAAGAATTGAGTAAAAGAAGTGGATTGTTTGAATGGTTTATTGCTAAAAAGGGGACTAGTTACTCTTTTTTCATAAGAAAACGTAAATGACAAATAGGTTGTCTAGCTGTTTGATACCATACGCATTTTGCAAAGCAAAATGAAACAATATAACAGTAGCAATAAAACAATCCAACAATAAAACAATCCCAGCAAGGTTTAGCAAACTTCCTTTACACGAGGCAGCCCACAAGTTTACGAAACCGTCGAAACCCACAAACATTTTGCAAAGCAAAATAAAACAAAAAAAGCATCCTACTCGCGATGCAGGATGCTTCTTCTAAATTTAGAACTCTTTGTATTATTTTACCGTAACTTCATGTTTCAACACATCATTGAAAGTCCTTACCCGTATGGTGTAAGCACCTTTTTCGTAAGCCTCCATATCCAATTCGTAAATGGTATTGGAAGGTAAACCCATCATATTTTCTTTGTAAATAATTTCACCCTCAGATCCGAGAACTGCAAGGTCATTTACATTTCCACCCAATGCTTCAATATCAATATAAACGACATTGCTCATGGCATTATTGCGGAAAGAAGATTTTTCTTCTACTTTTTCAATCATAGCATCTGCATCACTCATGACCAATGCATCTGCATCAGAGTCCTGAGCTTGGATACTCGTTGAAAGTAAGAAGAAAGTAATAAGTACGAAAGAAACTTTTAAAAACTGCATAGCGAACAAATATTTATGTGGGTTTTGCTTGCTTGCCCAAAGTTACGTGTTGTTTGTCAATTTTGCAATGACAATAATGTCACGAAGTGGCGTTTTCTGTTATAGAAATGTCATATTTCACTATTGTGACGCAATTCGCTCTATTTCGGGTACATTTTTAACGACAATTTGTACGGTGCCCCGCAAATATTCTTCCAGCAAAACAAGTTTGCCGACCTTCAGTTTGTCTAGTATTTCGGGACGATAATGGCGGATTGTAATCAATTCCAGTTCACTATCCTTTGTGATTTTGAAATCTTCCTGCAAGTCTGCCACCAGTGCCTCAATGCGTTTTGGACGGTCGGTGAGGCATACTGAAAAGCTAATAGCTGTATTCAGCATCATATTCACTTTCAGGTGATGCTTCGCCAATAAAGCAAAGATACGACTTAGGTTTTCTTCAGCTACAAAGGAAAAGTTGCGGGTAGAGATATGGAGCAAAGTCTGATTTGACTCGACGACAATAATCGGCGGATAATGCGTATCTGTTTCTCCGCTAATCAGCGTCCCTGCGCCCGCTGGCTCAACAAAAGACTTGACGTATAAAGGGATGTTTTTATTTTGTAATGGCTTGATGGTTTTCGGATGGATAACTTTTGCTCCATAATAAGTCATCTCAATCGCCTCTCGATAAGACAGTCTGTCAAGCTTTGTGACATTTTTAAATAATTTGGGATTGGCAGTGAGGATACCAGGAACGTCTTTCCAGACTGACATGCTTTCTGCATTCAGACAATAAGAAAAGATAGCAGCCGTAAAGTCGGATCCCTCGCGACCAAGTGTAGTCGTAAAATTTTCGGAAGTCCCACCAATAAAACCCTGTGTGACGACAAAGCCCTTTTTGAGCATAGGCGACACAAATTTAAGGGCGTTTTTTTCAGTCATCTGCCAATCGACAAGCGCTTCCCGATAACTGTTGTTCGTCAGGATAACATCCCGAGCATCCAGCCAATTTGCCGGCAAGCCAGCCCGATTCAGATAATCCGCTAGAATGCGGGTAGAAATAAATTCACCAATAGACACAATCTGGTCATAAATATAATTATAACTTTCAGCTGGTTCATCTTCCAATACCCATTCTACTTCTACAAAGGTATCGTTTACGGCATCAAAAGCTTCGTCGCCAGGCTCAAATAAACCTTGCATAATACCATAATGAAACTGCTTCACTTCCTCAAATAAAGCCTGCGCTTCTCCAGTTTTATTATAATAGGCATCCACGACTTTTTCTAGTGCATTAGTCATCTTGCCCATGGCAGAAACGACAATGACCAGTTGCTCCGTTTTATAATCCTGAAGAATGTTTGCTACATTTTTGACTGCGGCTGCGTCTTTTACTGACGCGCCTCCGAATTTGAATACTTTCACGTTTACTTATTTTATCTTAACTGCCTCAGTCTTCTTTTTTGAATCCAATATGTAAGCAGTAATCCTATTGACGTTAAAGGATAAATCAAACAAAAAAACAGGGCATTTATTTCATAATAGGACAAATTAAACAGATTTGCCAGATTGATAATAAAATCTGTACAATAAACATATAACCAATCCACAAGATGCTGTAACTTTTGCATTATTCAAATTTTAATGCTTTGATTTCCCTTTGCAAATCAAGTGATTTGATGAGCAGGAAATACATGAAGAGCGGAAACAAGATGACCAGAAAAACGATATTGGCTAAACCATAGTTTCCTGTCGATTTTAGCGACTTAATGATTCCAAAATATACAGGATCAGTATACTGAAAATAGTTGCCAAGTATTTTGACATGATTTTCTTTGCAGTAATTGGTGTCATTATGACAAATCCAGGAGCATTTTGTTGTCGTTTTTGTAGCAGAATTTATGGCAGAGATACCTTGTTTGTTATGTCTGTTTTCTTTAATCCTTGGTCTGGTAAATTCATTGACCAAAACCATGACTAAAAACGGAATAATCAAGAGGATTAAATTTCGAATCCATCTTTTCATATTTTCTTGTTTTGTTGTTGCCCACTTACCCGTTTTGCCTCACCTAACCTCTCCTTCCTTCGGTGGAGAGGGACTTCGCCTGCGGCTGTCGGGCTTCGCCGACAACCTGGGACTTTATTCATGATCTAATCAACCCGCAACCTGCAAACCCGCAACCCGCAAACTCGCAACTCAACAACCCGCAACTCAATCACCGCCGATTACGACGAATAGTCAGATAATCCAGATAGTACAAAAATTTCAAAGAAAACAAATTGTCAGTCAGAATGCTTTCCCCCATTAAATCTTCGCCCATCGATCCCCAATTATCACCAAAATTATATGTAAATGGTGTATTATCATTCAATAAAGAACGCTTCCAGATGATATTAAACTCGCTGCCTGGCGCAAAACGAAAACGATAAATCAGGTCAATATTAAAAGCATTAAAACTTCGACTGTTTTCATTATTATACAAAGTCGTGCGCAAAGTGCCATCTTCTCTTAGTTGAAAATAAGTCGGTTCACCATCCTCTAAAGCATAATCAACCAATGCCCAGTAATGCCTTGCCCTTACGGTAATGGACATCTTCGGAGAAAATAAAATATTGCCAGTAATAGCACTCGTCAAATCACGTCGGTCCCGACGTCCCATGATGATACTGCCATCGGTATCTACATCTACAAAACCATAATCATTGGTGCGTTTTTCATAGTCAAATTCCAGCAGGGTATTGAAATGATTGCTAAGGCGAAGTCGGGGGGCGATGCCTGCAAAAAATGCTCGTCCACTCCAGTCGGGGTATTGTCTGAAACCGCCTTTGAGTGTATAAGAAATTGCTTTCCCTACATCCGTAGAGATAAAGGTATTCATTTCAAAAGAACGGGGAATAATAAAGAAACGGTCTTCTTGTCGAGGCTCGAAGTAGTCGTTGGAAGAACGCGGAAAAATATCGGTAAAAAAGCCAACTTGTGTTTCATTTTGTAAAGTAAACCAAAAACCTGCGTCAATAAAGTAATTGGCAAAATTGCGTGGTGCAAAACGTTGCTCATGATTGATTCCACCATAAAGATTAAAGTTCCGCAACGCGCCAAGCGATTTGAAATTTTTATACTCTACTTTACCTTTATGTAAAATACGATTGAAGGTAGAGAATCCAAGATCATTGGCATCATAACTCCGGCTTTCGACATTGCGTTCTATGCTGTATCGCAAATTGCCGCTAAATTTCCCGGCTTTCAAGCCATAAGAAAAACCACTTTGTCCGCGTCCGGTAATGCCATCGTCTTCTTTCAAGAATAACTGACTGATGGAACCACGCCCCATGAAAATATAATTATTGCTATTGTCAGACAAGCGATATTCCACACCAGATACATTGGCGTCAGGGGCAATCCCTCTGCGGATGACATTGGTGTTGATGAAACTGACATGAGAATTATTGGGTAATAATTGGTCAAGAACAATCGCATTATAATTGGTCATTGGACCCGTTTCTATTTCTCTGAAAATACTGCCATTGGTGCCCGTTCTCACTCTTGCCAGACTTTTTGCGGTAAGCGCATTAAAAAATCCAACCCCAACTCCTGTGCGGCTACGGCTGGTCAGCTTGGTGGCATTAATCAATTGTGGACGAAAAGGATTTTCAACCAATTCTTCACCAGGATTCAGTATTTGCTGTTCTCCTAGCGGCAAAGCAGCATCAGCTATAATATCCCGATACAATAATGGCTCCTCAGCAATACGACGGGAGTAAAAAATGCCAGCTCGATTAAACAACTCAAAGCCTTCTGTAAAGAAAGGGCGATTTTCATCGAATCGTTGTTCAAAAGGACCCAGATTCAGTTGGACTTCATCAAATGCAACCTGCCCGAAATCCGGCACAAGCGACATATCCAAGGTGGTAGTCTCGTTGATACCTATACGCAAATCCATCCCTGCCGATAATGCACTGGACAGCTTATTGCCCCCTCGATCATCCGTAAGATCTGGGACAAGTTTTGAGCGGGTCACCAGATAAGGCGTGAAAGAAAGTCGGGCGGGTGGCTCAATGCGCTTGATGCCCTGTACACGACCAAACTGGCTGACAAAGCCTTCCTTTTTAGCATCGACTTCGCTCCAAAAAGAGACTTCATCATCCTTATCGCTGACTCTTTTGAAATTGATACGCCAGGTTTGAATGTCTTTGTCGGGAAAACGAAGGGTAGAGTAGGGGATACGGATTTCCGCAACCCAGGCATTTTTGAAAGTCTGCGTCGCGCTTTTCCAGACGCCGTCCCAGGCAATGCCACCACTTTGTGCGAGTGGTTCTTCTTTGATTTGTGGAACAATGCCCTGATAAGCACGCTCCCCAAAAGCTCCCGCAGACATATATTCATCTAAGCTAATCGCGTCTGTGCGAATGAGTTCTGTTTGTTCTATGGCAATATCTTCGTTCTCTGGAGTGATGAAAGCATCGTATTGTACGCCGCCCGCTGTCACTCCAAATGAAGTCGCATTTTGCCCCTTTCCGTAATTATCGAAAAAGACTTCAAAACGATCTGCCCGGACATTAATGTCATCGCGAACACTCAGTTCTAGTCCGACCTTATCAGGATCACTGACATACATGACCGCTCCGATATAGACCGCTTTATTGTCATATAAAATACGGACTTCTGTTTTATGTGCGGAAGATTCTCCCGGATTGGGATAAAATTTGATGAAGTCACCTACAGGTTCGGCTCGTTTCCAAGCTGCATCCTCCATAGAACCATCAATTTTGGGTGCAGCATTGGTGCGTGCTGCTTTCATTCGTTTGAAATTTTGTGCCTGACTTATTTGTATTGTGCTGATACAAATGAAAGCCATTAAGCACACAACACGCAAGGTATTGGAAAGGCTAAAATGAACCATATTCTTATGCTATATTATTCAGAGTCGACAAAGGTTGTTTGATTTTTCAAATACTATTATTCAAAATTCAATTCAATTGCATATTGAAATAACGATAATAGATTCTACAAAGTTACAATTTATCGGCTTTTTTCGGCTTAAAACTGCAATGCATTTTGGTTTTGTCCCTTATTGTGTGAAAGTTGGAATATAAATGGAGATAAGGCAGGTGTCGGTAAATGTACTTGTGATTTCTTTTATATGACTGGTATATCTGTATTTAGGTTGCATGAGGAAGAGTAATGATGAATGATGAACGATAAATGATGAACGATGAAATTCTCTCATTTACTCATTCTCTCATTCTCTCATTCAATACCTCATAAACCCGATGTACCGGAAGTCCCATCACATTGGCATAAGAACCATTGATGCGAGCTACCTTTACATAGCCCAACCATTCCTGAATACCATAAGAGCCTGCTTTGTCGAAGGGCTGACAAGTATCTAGGTAATGACGTATTTCCTTGTCGGTCATCTCGCTGATAAACACTTCTGTAACATCTGAAAAAACCTGCTGTTTGTCTTTACTTAGAATACAAACGCCTGTAATTACACGGTGCATTTTTCCAGAAATCTCTTGTAAAATACGTAGCGCATCCTCATAGTCTTTCGGTTTTTCATAGATTTTACCTTCCATGATGACAATAGTATCTGCGGTGATAATAATTTCATCATTCACCAGAAAATCCTTTACGGCATCTGCTTTTTTCTGAGCAATATAGGCAGCCACTTCATCTACAGCTAGGTCAGCAGGATAAGATTCATCCGTGTCGCGGGTACGAATTTCAAAATCAAAACCAGCTTCTTTGAGCAGAAAGGAACGACGGGGAGATTTGGACGCTAAGATTATTTTGGACATTTTGTGTTGAGTTGATTGAGTAATTTGGTTGTTGAGTGTATTGAGTTGATTTAGTGAAGAGTACAACAAACTTTGCGTCTTCGCGTCTTTGCGAGAAAATGCCTGAGTTATTGAGTTTACTATTGTCCGCCCATTAATAAACTAAAAATAAAATAGAAAATAGCGGCAAATATAGCAAACCTGTCAGCATAATCAACTTAGTAAAAACACTAATTCTATGAAAATCTTTTTTGCTTTGCGCAAATAATAAGAGTAATAAAGCCATTAATACAGGCATAAGAACCAAGAACAGTGTGTAAACAAAACCTAGCCACTGCCAGTCAAAATTTTGCCATTGCCAGCGCAATAAAACAATAAGTGCAGCAGCCAGTAAAACGCCAAACAGCCCGGCAACAGCCTTTGTGTTGGGAATGCCCCAGACGACCGGAAGGGTTTTGCAATCCTGTGTCATATCGCCTTGCACATCTTCTATGTCTTTCACGACTTCACGAAACAGCGTGGATAAATAAGCAAAACCAGCATAGCCCCAAAACAGATAAAAAACATACCAGCCGTACTCTGTATTGGCTATAAAAAGTTGTCCAAAAGCATTGCGCTCGGCAAATAAAACGAGCAAAGCCACCAAAGCGCAAAATGTCGCTACAACAATATTTCCAATCAAAGCCATTTTTTTCAGTCGGGCAGAATACAGCCACAAAGCCACCGCCGCAGCAGGAAACAACCATAAAAAATGCAAATGACCAACATGCCAAGCCACATAAATGGCCAGAAGCGTACCCGCAAGATGCAAAGCCGCATAAATATACCAAGCCAGTTCCATCGAAAAAATACGCCCGACGAACAGCTTTTCTGGTTTATTGATTTTGTCTATCTCATAATCGTAAATATCATTAATCACATAACCACCTGCTGCGATGAGCATTGTCGTCAAGACCAGCAAAAAGAACTGAAAAGGAGTCAGCGTAGGAGAGAGCTCAAGTTTGGAATAGAAGGGCTGTAGGATACAATAACGCATTAAATATTGCGTCAGTCCCACAATCAGCAAATTGGGGAAGCGGATGAATCGTAAAAATGGTTTCATGGCTTAGTAGTTCTTCCAGTTAATAATATCGGGTAAATTAAATTTTATATCTTTTGAGTCAGGTTTTGGTGCAAATTGTTCTATTGCTATAATTGTTAAATTGTTATTGTGATTTTTTGCGTAGCAAAAAACAATAGCAATGAAGCAATTTCAACAATGAAATCATCCTAATCATCCGACACTATTAACTGGAAAGACTACTTAGGGAGGAACTATATAAATGATGAACTATGAATGATGAATAATCTTTTTGCTAAAAAAAGAACAATGAATCAATCGAACAATGCAACAATCCAGCAATTCTAACAATGCAACAATCGAACAATGAATCAAATTCACATCAGTCCGAAAGGTTTAGCAAATTTCATCATTTCACCGATGTTACTGATTTTGAGTTTGCCCCCCATGACAGCCATGGTAGGATTGATTTTACCATCCATCACATCCATGAAAACCTGGTCAGTGCTTTTGACATCGCACTTGGATTCACCAGCCAAACCTTCTGTGATTTTGCAGGAGCCATCTTTTACGGTGACCGTAAATTCTCCTCCTTTTTCACCAGAAATAATGAAGTGGAACAAACTATCGGCATCAGGTATCTTAGAGCCATCATAGGCTTTTTCTACTTCGGCAAGATAATCTTTTACTGTTTTATTCATTGTCTTATACTTTATCATTTATCCAGTCGAGCGTATATTGGAAAACATCCTCTTTATTGGTTTCATTGTGAATTTCGTGGTAAGCACCCGTCCATTCCTTAAAGGTAAGATCCCCGCTACTTTTATCTGCAAATTGACGAGAACCTTCTATGGAAATAATCTGATCTTTCGTGCCGTGCATGAGCAGGAGTGGGAGAGGGAGTTTGCCTGTGTTTTTGAGCAACCATTCTGCCGATTCCATCACACCGATTCCTGTAGCAGAAGTGATTTTGGTGTGTACAAGTGGGTCAGCATCATAAGTTTTTGCGACTTCTAAATCGCGGGAAAGTTTGGTAGAATCAAGACCATTGTCCTGTGTAAAACCAGGGACAAGTCTGCGTGTGATTTTGCCCAGCGCAATCAGAAAAGCAGGTGGTTCGAAGCCTAGCTTAATCCAGGGAGCAGAAGCAACAACAGCTTTTACATTGGGCTTGCGCCGCAACATATAATTGAGCACCAAATTCCCACCCATACTATGTCCGTAGAGGATGATAGGTTTGCCAGGATGTTTTTCTGCTGTATGTTTCAATAAATCATCTATCCCATCTAGCAGCGCATCGTAATTGGGAATATGGCCGCGTTTGCCACCTGATTTTCCGTGCCCTCGGTGATCATAACTGACCATTGCATAGCCGTGTTTACCATAAAAATCGGCTACATGATGATAGCGTTCGCAGTGTTCTCCAAAGCCATGTACCAGTGCAATGACTGCTTTGTAATCACCATCAGGCATCCAGTCAATAGCATGAATGTCTAATTGGTCTTTTGTTTTCCAGTTGAATGTGGTCGATTTCATAGTGTGTGTGCAATGGTAGAATGAGTGATTTGTTGAATGAGTAAATTAGTGCTACTCGTTTGGCGAAAATACAAAAAAATGCTTATTCTTCATTTATCATTGAGCATTTATCATTTATCATTGATTGTTATTATATTGCAAACATGAAACGTATTCAACTATTCGAACTAGAAGATCAGCCTTGGCTTCCTGGTTGGCTTCGTACCTGTATGACTAACCTGATTGTCGTGATGCACGGTGTATTTGGCACAAGTGAAGTGCTGGCAAAATTGATTGCAAGAGGCTTGAAAGAAAGTGGAGAATCTGAGGTAGTGGACTTGTGCGCAGGCGCAGGCGGCTCTATGCCGGAAGTCATGGAATTGCTGAAAAAAGACTATAATTTGCCCAATGTCCGACTGACCATGACGGATTTATATCCCAATGCGGACGCGCTCAAAAAGTTTAATCAGCCAGATCAGCCAAACATCAGTTATCTTGCCGAGCCAGTGAATGCGACCAATTTTGAAACTGCCCCGGCTGGTTTGAAAACAATGGTCAATTGCTTTCACCACATGCCACCTCCACAGGCAAAACAAATCCTACAATCGGCACAAGAGAACCGACAAGCTCTGTTGATTTATGATATGGGAGACAATAAAATGCCAACCTTGGTTTGGTGGCTGTTATTGCCGATTTCCTTAGTGATTATGGTGATTATGACCTTGTTTATTACACTAAAAGTACGTCCATTGACTTTGACGCAAATTGTATTTACCTACCTGATTCCTATTATACCTTTGTGTTTTGCCTGGGATGGACAAGCTTCTTTGCCTCGCTTGTACACATTGGAAGATATGGACGAATTACTTGCTGATCTTGACTCAACAAAAGATTATGTTTGGGAGAAAAAAGTAATTCAGGGCAAGAAAAAGTGGCAGGCGGGGACTTATTTGCTGGGTTTGCCTTGTTAAGAGGTCGATAGTCCATAGTCCATGGTCGATAGCTATTGACAGCTATCGACTATGGACTATCGACCATCGACATGTCGAACATTTTTAAAAATTGGAATAACCCATGTTTAAATTTATTCAACAATAAACTCCGTACTATTCTCAATAGAGAATATACCCAGCCCATTTTCTACATTTGTAGGTACAATGACAGGTTCGGCAAAGGGATTGCCCTCTGCATTCCAATAGGCATTTATGGATTTTGAAAACAGGTATTTGTCTCTGGAAATAGATTTTACGACCAGCCTTATATCTCTGTTGGTGGTATCTATCGGCCAAGTGGTTAGATCTATATTATACAAATTGCCATTAAACAGATCATCTCTGGTCAACAGACTTCCACCCTGACCTTCTTCGACGCCCGGTGTGAAACTTCCCTCCAGATACCGTTGTTGCCAAAATCTTGTGGTATCAATATCATCATAGGCATCGTCTAAATACAAGGCTATTTCGTAATAATTATCTTCGCCAGCAAGGTCTTGTATGCCCAATTTAAAAAGATCAACACTTCCACCGTCGAGGCTCACTCCAGCTCTTGGTTTATAATCAAAACTGACGACATTCGGTGCAGGGAGAAGCTCTTGCGTAGCAAATGCCGGCTTAAAGTCGGGTGCTTCTGCAAGCAGTTTATATGTTTTACCTGTTTGTAGAGGTGCAGCCAAATCAAGGAAATACGCCCGCTGAATGTCTATGAGGTAAGTGTCATAAATAGGATTGCCCAATGAATCAATGCCGATTTGGTAGGAGGCATATAAAGTGTCCAACTGATCTTCAAGTTGCCCAATCAATACTTCATTTTCGTAGAAACGGATGCTGGCATCCCATATATCGCCTGCATTTTCAGGGCTTAAAATATGTAGACTTCTGGTCAGATTGGCTTTTATTCTCAAATCACCAGATTCGTAAAAAGAAGACAAAACGAGTTGTGAATCCTGCTCTGGAATTTCAATATCTACAACCTGCTCGCAGGCAAACAGCAGGGCAAAAAACATTAAAGGACTATATTTTAATAATTTCATGTTTCTATTTTTTAAAATTCAAATCCCCAGCTAAAGGAAGGAATGATGGTGAAAATGCTTAATTGTTTGAACTTACGGACAGTTGTAAAATTCCCGTTGCTATCATAAGTTCTTTCATTACTGGCAAAGATGAAAAATGGATTTTTACGGTTATACATATTATAAGCCCCGATGGTGAATTTGCGTTTATAACGTTTTTTCTGCTTGATAAAATCAACACCTACATCCATTCTGTGATAAGCATTCATGCGATAAGCATTTTTTTCTGACGGATATTCTATCTCTGTCGGACCATTATAATAATCGTTGGGCAGATATACTTCTGCACGAGAGACAGGCAAAGTAATCGCATTCCCTGTACCATATACCCAGGTGGCTGAAGCACTGATGCGCTCATTAAATTCATGAATGACCACAGCAGAAATATCATGTCGACGATCATATTTGAACGGATAAACCTTTCCGCTGTTGATGTTTTCAAACTGTCGATTGGTCCAGGATAGTGTATAGCCAACCCAGCCAGTGGTTTTGCCCTTTTTCTTTTGTACAAAGACTTCTGCACCATAGGAATCGCCACTTCCTTGTTCCACTTTGTCCTGCCAGTCGCCAAAATCAATAAAGCTAGCTCCTTCTTTATAAGAAATGAGGTTATCCATTTTTTTATAATAACCTTCTACACTAAATTCAAATTTGTCATTGAATGTCTTGGCAATTCCTAGAGCAGCCTGCCAGGAAGATTCTGGTTTGATGCGTGCCGTAGAAGGCAGCCACAGGTCAGTTGGCAAGCCAATACCTTCATTGGTTAGGAGGTGGAGGTATTGTGTCATAGTGGCGTAAGAAGCTTTGATGGCTACATCACCGGGCAATAAGTATCGCAAACCAACGCGCGGCTGTATGGAGAAATACAATTGATCCTCTACATCAAAAGCAGAACCGTGTACGCCAATATTTGCCTTAAAATTTTCACCAATTGTGATTTCATCTTCAACATAAGCAACATAGTCCATTGAAGTGGTATTTCCTGTTCCTACTATAGTATCTAGGGGCGAACTATCGGTAGCTGATATTTTAAAATTCAAAGCCCCGGGTTTGAAGGTATGGTGTGTGACGCCTGCACCAAAACGGATGTGATTAGATGGATTGGGGAGGTAATCGAAATCAATTTTTCCATTCAAATCTTCTATGCCGGATAGATATTTTGCGCCGTAAGAAGCATCATAAACCACTTCTCCGTTATATTTGTCTGTTTCTGAAGCTGTGATGCCTGTATTCAGATTATAACGACTATAAGTTGCTGTTACATTGCTAAATAATTTATTGCTCCACAAGTGGTTGTAACGTAAAGCGGACGTGAGGTTTCCCCAATCAAGACTTGATTCTATGCCAAAATCATATTCCTCATTACCATAAGAATAATTCTCATTAACTTTTACATAAAATCGGTCATCACCTGTATATACGCTGGCATATAATCGGTCTTTTTCACTGAATTTGTGATTGATTTTGGCATTGACATCATAAAAATAATACCCGCCAGTAAAGTCAATATCTTCTTCTACTGCTGAAGCTTGTTTGATAAATGGTCTTGCCAATAAATCCAGATAAGTTCGCCTGCCAGAAATAATGAAGGACGTCTTGTCTTTCACAATAGGTCCTTCCAGTGTGAGTCTGGAAGAAATGAGTCCAATACTACCAGAGCCTTTGATTTCTTTCATATTGCCTTCCTTCATGTTGATTTCCAAGACTGATGACAGTCGTCCGCCAAAACGCGCAGGAAATCCGCCTTTAGTCAGCGTCACATTTTTGATGGCATCCGCATTAAAAACAGAAAAGAAGCCAAAGAGGTGGGAGACATTATAGACAGGCACACCGTCTAGCAAAATCAAATTTTGGTCGGGGCTGCCACCGCGTACATACAAGCCACTTGTTCCCTCTCCGCCCGACTGCACACCTGGTAGGAGTTGAAGCGACTTGAGGATGTCGACTTCGCCAAGCAAAGCAGGCAGTTTTTTGATTTGTTTTATGGGAACAGAGACTTGACTCATTTGAGTCTTTTGCTCCACTCGTTCATACTTTTCTGCGGTTACGACTATCTCATCCAGCTCTGCACCTACACCCAGCGCGAGGTTCATGCTGATGTCTTTGTCGAGATACATCCGAAAATATTTCGTTTCATATCCAACATAGGAAACGGCTAGATAAACAGAATCTTTAGGCAAGGTGATACTGTAAAAACCATAGACATTGGTCGTCGTACCTTTGTTTTTTTCGGGGTCAAACACATTGGCCGCAATGAGTTTTTCGCCAGTTTTGGCATCTTCTACATAGCCGCTGATGGTGTATCGTTCTTGCTGAGCATCTGCCTGAGTACAAAGCAGGTACATGAAGACGAACAGAACATAATTTACTGTTTTTTTCATATTAATTGAATTGTTGGTTTTGATAGGAGTGGGTTTCGTTTGTCAGAATTGCTTTAACACATCCTTAACGATATTAGGCTTTAAAGATTGCATGACAAAAAAAAATATACCGATAATTTTAGAGCATCTTATTCAGTCTCAAATTACTGTTGTACTTTATTTTTCATAAAATTGGAAGACTTTATTTGTTTTAACCTATTTGTATGCCTGATGATTGTTATGATTTTATCTTCAATAATTCTTTTAGTGAAGGTTTTATCAGGACTTATATTTCAAAGGTTTTTTTAATTCATTATAAACTGTAAAGAAGAAAGTTGTTCCTTTATCTGGCTGAGATTCCAGCCAGATTTCGCCACCATAAGACTCTATAATTTTTTTGCAAATAGGCAGACCAATGCCTGTACCTGAGTATTCTTCCTGATTGTGCAGTCGCTGAAATATTCTAAATACTTTCTCTTCATACTGTTTGCCAATGCCAATACCATTATCCTTTACGGAGATAGTCCAGCGTTCATCTTTTTGCTCACAATCTATTGAAATGACGGGCTTTCTTTCGGGGGGCTGATATTTGATGCCATTTCCAATTAGGTTTTGAAAAACTTGTAGCATTTCAGAGTTGTTGGCAGAAATGCTAGGGAGTGGACTGATTAGTTCAATCTGCGCATCCGTATCTTTGATGGCTTGATGAAGATTTTCCAGTGCCATTTTCATAGATTCGTTAAGGTTTACGCTGGTCTTTTTAGATTCTTTTACTCGAAGTCCGGAGAAGAGGAGAAGGTCTTCTATCATAGCTTGTAGGCGATGAACGCTTTTTCCAATAAAGTCCATGTATTCCTGCCCTTTGCCGCTTATGCTTTCGCCATCTGTTCGTTTTAATAATTGTAAAAAGCCAAACATAGTACGAAGCGGAGCTTTGAGGTCATGCGCAACCACATAATTGAATTGTTCTAATTCATTATTGCTGCGTTCCAATTCACCTATTTTAGCATTCAAGTCCACTGTTTTTTGTGCGACAAGGCGTTCTAGTTCTTGTGTTTTTTGTGCTTCTAAATAAGTACGAACAATGAGGAACAGGAGTCCTGTTATAAGACAAAGCATCAGGATGCGGAATAGATTGGTGTCCCAAAAAGGATAATCTTTATTGATTTCTATAGTGGTGGGTTTTGAAATTTTTCCATCATTGCCATTTAAGGCATATACCTCAAAGGTGTAATTGCCAGGAGGGAGAACATATTGAGGGGTGCCTGGTTGGTGTGTTCTCACGAGGGTGTCATTGACGCCTGACATTTTATAGGCATACATGATATTATTTTGATGCCCATAATTCACACCTGCAAAATGAATTTGTATAATATTTTGCTTGTATTTAAGATTATACTCTTTTTTTATTTCGCTCTCTTTATTGTCTATTGATACTCCTGTAATAAAGACTTCTTCTACAGATTGATCTCCTTCAAAATAAGCTTTATCTATTTGTAGCATACCCTTGGAGGTCCCTGCCAGTACTTTTTGGTCGTTGACCGCAATACAGCTAATATCCGATACAGGAAAAGCCTGGTGATTGGAGGAGCGATTGACTTGGTAAGTCCCAGCCTTGAAATCTATATCGGCTATTTGATTGATTCCATTGCTCGTTGATACCCAGACAACATCATGCTCTGCCACAAGGTCGGTGCAATAGTCATGATTTAACTGGCTGGTCGAATTGATGTTGAGGTGTTCATTATCTTTGAGTCCAATGACGCCTGCCCCTTTTGTTCCTATCCACAATACACCATCTGCTGTTTCATCAATTGCGCAAATATTATGACCAAAAATTATATCCTGATCTCTGTATTGTGTTGAATGACCATCAAAATATCGGTGTAATCCCCGGTCTGTACCCAGCCAGCATACGCCTTGTTTGTCGATATGAATAGCATTAACTATTCTGTCCGTTAATATAGCCGTAGCATACTTCGACAGATTGACAAAATGGCTGCCGATTTTTTTATTTGAAATCTTTTGTAGGTCTTGCAAGGCAATTTTCATAGCCTGCTCTGTAGTGCCGAAGAATAAAGAATCGCTAGTTGTCGCCATTGCCTGAACATCTGGGATGTGGTAATGAACATCTGGCTGATCCATAGTGAACAAGAATTCTTTGTTGCTCAATAAAGGATTATCGCCATTAGAACTGGCATAAATAGGGTAGGAGTTGAATGTTTCCCAGTTGCCAGATATTGTTGAAGTATAAACTTGTTTGTTCGTACTTACAATGGTTTTCTGATTTCGGATGCTTATGCTTTTTATGACATTTTCTTTTAAAAAGACTTGCATAGTATTCGTGCCAGCATACGAGGCTGCATCCAGAAAATAGACACCATCATTTTGCGTAGCAAACCATAAGTTATTGTCGGTATCCTCATAGACATCCGTCGCTAGTGTGCCAGTTGGGAAGTCTGACTCTATAAAATGTCCACCGATAACTTTAAACCCGCCAGCATGGTCTTTGACCCATATTTTACCTTTTTGATCCGCTAGTATGAAAAAGATATCCTGCATGCAGGAGTTGGATGAATCCGTAGGAAATATGATTTGTTGCTCCGTTTCTTGTATGCTTTTTGCCTTTTCATGTCCGGGAATATTTATCAGTTTTGCTTTTTGTAAATCTATTTTGACCAATCCACTTTCGCTATTATAATAGATGTCTTGTCCAATCTTTCGTGCGTGAAAAGGAACATCTGCACAAGGAATAAATTGCAAATTAAGCATATTTTCGACGCCTTCTTTTAGGCTGACTAGATAATGATCTCCGCCATATAGCCATATAAAATCGTCGTCATCCTGAAATTGAACAGTCGGATTGGATAGTGGAATTTCAGCTTGTTCTGAAGTCCAGATGATTTCATCTAAGTCTGGACTGAGTAGTAATAATTGATCGCCCACACTTAGGAGGATGTTTCCACTTTGAGTTTCTAAAAAGGAGGTGATTTTACCAATGCTTTTATCACCTATAAAGTCTAAGGTGTAGAATTTATTTCCCTTAAAATAGCATAAGCCTGCCTTGGAAGTAATCCAGAGTCGTTGTCTGGAATCATAGTGGAGGTCAATAATGTTATTGTCAGGCAGACTATCTTTTATTGTGAAATTTTTGAATCGGTAGCCATCGAAGTGTGTGAGTCCAATATCAGTACCAAACCACATAAAGCCTTTTGCATCCTGTTCTATCGCATTGACGGTAGCACTTGGTAATCCATCTGCCTGCGAAAAATGTTTAAGTGGCTGAATGGTTTGCTGGAAACCAAACAGACGAACACCCCAACAGATAAAAAACGATATGAATATTGCTTGCTTAATGATAGTGTTTTAAAATTGGTAAAATCAACAAATTATAATTGTCTATGCTTGCCCACAGTCTCTTTAATTCCCGAATTTATGGTTCTAAGTAAGTGGAAATACAAATCCAAACGTCAAATTAAAATTCAAAAAAGTATTGACAATAAGCCAATTATGTAAATTGAAAGTGGCGTTTAGTTGAGTCCAAGCACTTAATTGAACAGAATTATCTATAATTTAAATTTTGAATAAAAAACTAATTGCCAGCGTTTTAAACTTAAACTTGCACTTAAACTTATGTACTGATATTGTCACTGATACTGATATTGCGACTGTTCAATGCTGATGCCCATGCCCATCGTCTATGGCGTCCTCTTCTTCCGCAGCATCTTCCGTACTTTCAGTAGCATCACTGCTAATGGTATGTCCAAAAAAAAGTGCATTGAGAAAAAGCTTATTGGTGCCATGCCAAAATGCCCTGAAATTAGGATTGTCCGACATCGCAATCACGCGCCCACGACCTAGTCTGCTGACTATAATAGCAGCTGAGTTTTTGGCAACTTTCAAGTTTTCATTGGAAATATAGCCTGCTAACAAAGGATTGGATGTGTAGGACAATGGAGTAGCATATACATTATTGGCAGGTTTGAAAAAGAGCGTTCCCCGTCGAAAGACAGGCAATAATTCGCGTTTATAACCATAGCCAAGCGGATGCGTAAGATCGAGTTTCGCCTGTAAAATGTTTCCACCGATATACTGTGCGCCCTTGTCATTGGCAATAGAGGCATAAGGATGGTCGCGCTTGACAGAAGGCTTGGATTTAAATTCTACTGCACTTAATCCATTGGATTTCAACCAGCGTACTGCGCCTTTCATACCTATAAGCGTGCCGCCCTGTTCTACCCATTTATTCAGTTTTGTAGCGTTTATGCTGGAATATCCACCATCCGCCATAATCAGCGTTTTATATTTGCTTAAATCCAAACTGCCAAATCGCTTTATATCCACCACAGAGACAGGGATGTCGAAACGATAATCCAATAAATGCCAAACTTCTCCTGCATCATAACCATTAATACCATCGCCTGCTAACAATAATGCCTTTGGCGAATGCAGGGCTTCAAAACTTGGACTTCCTAAATCTATGCCCTGAACGCTGAGTCCGGATTCGATACCATATATAGACGTGCCGTTTTCGGCTGCTATTTGTTGCAAGACATAAAATAACTCATCGGTGTCCATCTCTGTTTGTACAGCAGGTACCATGATGGCGCCGTAGTCAAAGTCATAAGTCTGATTATCACCTGCACGAGCCTTTAAAGGTTTGCTGGCTACTTTGGCGACTAGTCCGTTTTCGAGTATACGCGATAAGGCGCGTGGCGCGTAATAATCACTCCAGTTGAATAAATAAGCGTACTCACTTTTACCACCAACAACCTGCTTCTTATCCATGACAACATCAGTTAGCAAATCTTTCTCCGATGTATTCACAGCACTAAGCTCGCTATAAGGCAGATTGAATGCAAGCGGGAGCGTCCAGGCAGAAACATCGTAAAAAAGGCTGTCTTTGAAGCTGGTTCTTTTTTCAAAAATAGCCTCAATTAGCCGGGCTTGTTTTTGTATGGCTGGTACGATATACGAACTGCCGGATTTATAACTTATCCCATTATCTGTTCTGTCTTTGGTGTTTTTATATACTTTAATATCGTGTTGTAAAATAATTTTTGCCAGATTTTGACTGCGTACAGGGTCGTATTCATCTCCAAAAATATAGGCTTTCACCCTGCTCTTTCTTGCGTTTTCCATCCCTGAAGTATAAAACTCCCGTTGGAAATCCAATAACTCAGTCCTTAGATTCTGAGCAGCTTCAAGCGTAGATAAAGAGGTTCTGAATTGATTTCTAATGGTAAATGGGAAACTTAAATCACCATGTACACTTTCCTGCAAATGTCCACGAGAGCTGGCTTGTTCAAACAAAATACCAATACAGCCTTGCGCGTCAGGATAAGTCGAGCCTTTTCCATAATAAAAATCATCAAAAGATTCTTTGGTATAATAAAGCGAACCGATGTCATCCATGAACTGTGCATGAAACTCAGCAATTTTGCCTGTCAGTTCCTGGTTTTTTGGTGGTGTCAGCGGATTGGTGCGTGAAGGAATACCAGGTTGAAAGAAAAAGGTATTATTTGTTCCCATTTCGTGATGATCGGTCAGAATATTTGGTTTCCATTCCTGGAATTTTGCAATGCGCCCCCGACTTTCCGGATGTTGAAGCGGCAGCCAGTCGCGATTCAGGTCAAACCAATAATGATTGGTGCGCCCACGTGGCCAAGATTCCTGATGTTCGCGAGTATCCGAATCCGCCATTGGGTTTTTACTTTTGTGTGTATTGACCCAGGAAGCAAAACGATTTGCGCCATCGGGGTTATAACAGGGGTCGAGCAGGATAATGGTGTTATCCAGCATTTGCTCTATCTCTTTACCTTTTGCGGCAGCAAGATGATAAGCGAGCATCATGGCTGCATTGACACCACTCGGCTCATTACCGTGTACACTATAGCCCTGATAAACCACAACCGGCATATCCTTGGTCTTGAGACCGCCAGATTTGGACGGGTCAGCTAGAGCGACATGGTCGGCTTTGATTTTGTTTATATTTTTATGATTGGCAGGCGAAGTTATCGTAGCCAGCAAAAGTGGCCGATCTTCATAACTGCGCGCATATTCTTCCAGTGTGAAACGTTCGGAAGCCTGTGCAACAGCCTTCATATACATGATAACCTTGTCATGACTGACGTGCCATTTCCCTATAGGCCATCCAAAAACATCTTCTGGAGTTGGAATGGATGGATCGTATTCTACATTTTCGGGTAAATAATAATCTGTATTCTCCTGTGCGTCTGATGTGGTGTATGCAAGTGCGCACAGAATGACAAGTGTAGCTAATCGTATTTTCATTTTCGAGCGAAGTCTATTATTTTAACAAAGTTCAAATATAACAAAAGCTTGGTGTGCAGGGTATATATTTTGTATTTTTGCGTCGAATTTAGAAAAAATAGCATGACAGTATATCTAACAAGGGTGGAGAATTTTAATGCCGCACACCAATTATGGGTGGATGAATGGAGTGACGAGAAGAATATGGAAATTTTTGGAAAATGTGCAAATAAAAATTTTCATGGGCATAATTATAAGCTGGTCGTTACCGTAAAAGGAAGCCCCGATCCAATGACTGGCTTTGTGATGAATGCCAAAAGACTGGGCGATATTATCAAAACAGAAATCACAGAAATACTAGATCACACCAATCTTAATCTGGACGATAATTTTTTGCCGGAAGGCATACAACCTACATCTGAAAATTTAGTTATATACATCTGGAAACAATTGGCTCCGCACTTGAACAATTGTACCCTTCATCGTGTTCGGTTATACGAAACAGAAAAAATTTATGCAGATTATATGGGAGAGTGACGAGGAAATAGAAACTCAAATTCAAACGTCAAATTCAAGAATCGGAACTACTCAAATCTGTGAACGTGCAATAACGGTTAATCATGTCGTATAAGAAAACAGAAGAATATAGCCCTGAAATCACCCGCGATCTAATAAAGAAATATCACCATATTCTCGATCAGCTGGGAGAAGATACTGAGCGTGAAGGATTGATAAAAACGCCAGAACGAGCTGCCAAAGCTATGCAATTTCTCACGCAGGGCTACGAACAAGATCCCGTAGCAATACTAAAAGGTGCGATGTTTAAAGAGGAATATAATGAGATGGTGATTGTCAAAGACATCGAAGTCTATTCGCTTTGCGAGCATCATATCTTACCTTTTTTCGGCAAAGCGCATATCGCCTATATTCCAAATGGCTACATCGTGGGACTCAGTAAACTGCCACGTGTGGTCGATGTATTTGCTCGCCGCTTACAGGTACAGGAGAGACTAACGCACGATGTGCTGCATTGTATTCAGGATACCCTAAATCCGCTTGGCGTTGCCATTGTCATCGAAGCCAGCCACATGTGTATGATGATGCGTGGTGTACAGAAACAAAATTCAGTGACCACGACCTCTGCGTTTACCGGAGCATTTGAGAAGCTACAGACTCGTAATGAGTTTTTGAATTTGATTAAGTAAGGGAAGTGATTGGTTATTGAGTTATTCGTAATTGGACGTTAAGTGGAAATACAAATCCAAACGTCAAATTCAAAAAAGTATTGACAATAACATAAAGAAAATTCCAAAAGAAAAAAACAAATTCGGAAACAAGACGTAGATGTTTTTTCAGCAGCTTTGGTATTTCCCAATTACTTATCACTAATACACCAGTCACCAAACTATTTCTCAAAGACAGAACTTTGCCTTACTTTTGCAACATGTTCTCAGCAAAAGAAAATCTACTCATCTATCTGGTGTTTTTGTTGCCTTTTATGAGTTGTGAAGCACAACCCACTTACAGCAACACACCAAGCTTCACCAGAGCCGATACCCTGCGTGGTATGTTGCGCCCCGAGCGCACCTGCTATGACGTGACCTTCTACGAACTCGATGTAGAAGTATTTCCTGAAACCAAGACCATCAAAGGCAGCAATACCATTCACTTTGAAGCGAAAGCCGACTTTTCCAGTCTGCAAATTGACCTGTTTGACAATATGGAAATCGACGGGATAACATTTGATGGACAAGAACTGGAATACAGGCGCGAGTATCATGCGGTCTTTATACAATTGCCTGAACAGCAGAAAAACAGCAGCGGCAAATTCACCATTTATTATCATGGGAAGCCTATTATAGCCCAAAACCCGCCCTGGGATGGTGGTTTTGTGTGGGCAAAAGACGAAAACGAAAACGACTGGATTGCGGTAGCCTGCGAAGGCATCGGCGCGAGCCTCTGGTGGCCCAATAAAGACCACCTATCTGACGAGCCAGATAGTATGCGAATTTCCTGTACGGTACCCAATAACCTGATTGGTGTGTCCAATGGCAATTTACGACAAGTAAAAATGCTGGACGACAGTCGCAATCGCTTTGATTGGTTTGTAAGTTATCCGATTAATAATTATAATGTCTCGTTGAATATTGGGGATTACGCAAATATCAAAGACAGCTACAAAGCAGCGGATGGCGACGAACTGGATCTGGATTATTATGTACTGTCATATAATAAGGAAAAGGCTGAAAAGTATTTTGCCGAACGTGTACCGGAGATGCTGGCTTGTTTTGAAGCTTATGTAGGCAAATATCCGTTTTGGGAAGATGGCTATGCACTCATCGAAACACCTTATCTGGGCATGGAACACCAGAGCGGCATTGCTTATGGAAATAACTATCAAAAAGGCTATGACGGGATGACGATAGCTGGGCTGGATTTTGATTATCTGCTGGTACACGAGTCGGGACACGAGTATTTTGGCAACAGTTTGAGTTGTGCCGATCATGCCGAATTGTGGCTACACGAAGGCTTTACAGTATATATGGATGCCTTGTATGTGGAGTGCAAGTTTGGGTATGAGTCTGCGCTCAAATATTATACCCGACAACGCAGAAGCATCAATAATCGAGCAGCCATTGTGGGTCCGCTGAATGTCAATTTTCAGGGTGGTTCGGATATGTATTCTAAAGGTGCCTGGATATTACATACACTTCGCAGTATGACAGAAGATGATGATTTATGGTTTAAAACCTTCCGTTCTTTCTATGAAAATAATCAATTGTCCAATGTGACGACGCAGGACTTTATCGACCATATCAATCAATCAACAGGCAAGGATTATAATAAGTTTTTTGAGCAGTATTTATACCATCCCCGTATTCCTAAGTTACAATATAAATTGAAAAAAAGAGGCAAAAAGTTATCCGTGCAATATCGCCTGGAGGCAGATGTGGAAGGTTTTACCATGCCTTTAAAGATTGGTAAAAAAGGAAATTATACCAAAATTTATCCCACTTCGGAATGGCAAAAAATCAAGCTGAAAAATATTTCCCCGAAGGAATTTCGCGCAGCGAAGGAACTTTATTACATCAATACGGAAACTGTGATGTTTTGAATGTATTGTAGTTAATTTACGACTTTAGGTCGCTTGGTCGATGGTCGATAGACCATGGTCGATGGCTTTTTTACGTGTTTTGCAGGGCAAAATGCGTGTAAAATATACGTTTAATCAGTCCTGTTAATAGTTGTTCCGACTAAAAGGCAGCCATCGACTATCGACCATGGACTATCGACAAAGAAAATATAGTGTACCCATTACTTAAACCAATTCTATTCCTACTCCAACCAGAAACCGCACATCGCCTCACCCTGCGTTTGTTTCGGTTTTTACTGTGGCTGCCTTTCGGCAAATGGCTCACCAAGAAACTATACGGTTTTCAGGATGACCGACTTCGGCAGGACTTGTTTGGACTGACGTTCAATAATCCAGTCGGACTCGCTGCTGGTTTTGATAAGGACGCTAAGTATGTCAATACCATGTCGCACCTTGGATTTGGCTTTATAGAAATTGGTACCGTGACGCCCAAGCCACAAATAGGCAACCCGCAGCCCCGCTTATTTCGTTTGCCAAAAGATAAGGCACTCATCAATAGAATGGGTTTCAATAATGAAGGACTGGAAGCGACTGTAGAACGGCTGAAACAAGCTCGCCCGAAGGGACTGATTATTGGTGGCAACATTGGTAAAAATAAAACAACACCCAACGAAGCAGCAGAAAAAGACTATGAGCTTTGCTTTGAGGCGCTGCATCCTTATGTCGATTATTTTGTCGTGAATGTCAGTTCGCCCAATACGCCTGGATTGCGCGACCTGCAAGACAAAGAACCGCTCAGTAAATTGCTCCATAAACTGCAAGCCCTCAATAGAGAAAAACTACAGCCGAAACCCATTCTACTCAAAATCGCGCCCGACCTCACAGATGCCCAACTCGATGATATCATCGACATCATGAGCAGCACAGGCATTGCAGGACTGATCGCCACCAATACGACTATAGATAGGGGAGGACTGACCGAAAAGTCGGGACGCATTGAGCAAATTGGCAATGGAGGATTGAGCGGGCAGCCCTTGAAAGCACGTTCCACGGAAGTGATTCGATATTTATCGGAAAAATCGGATGCTGCATTTCCGATTATTGCGGTGGGCGGCATAGCATCGGCAGAAGCTGCGAAGGAAAAGTTGGATGCAGGAGCGGTTTTAGTGCAAATCTATACCGGACTTATTTACGAAGGACCAGCATTGGTCAAGCAAATCAATAAAAGCCTGATAGCCGATGTCTAAAGAACAAAAAATTGTTTTAGCCTGATAGCTGCCGATTTGGCGAGCAATTGATTGAAGTTAGGGGCAAGGAAAAATATTTTTTCAAAAAAGTAGCTATAAATTTTGTTTTTTTTAAATTTGTGCCATAGATTTGCTGTGTAATTTATTTTTCACCCCTAAAATATTTTTTACATGACAATAATTCCAAAACAATTCACTGCAAAGAAGTTTACTTTTACTTTGTAAAGTTTTTAAAAATATACAAGATTGGAACTTAGATGAATCTCTATGCATATAGATGGATTCTATATCCAGCTTGTTATTATCAAGCACCCGTATTAATTTTTATTTTTCACCAACGGAACCTTGAGCTGACCCCAAAATCAATCTTAACCCACATCCCTTAAAAACATTGGATGAAGCCTGTTGACCTAGGCAGAGTTTGATTTAACCTCATTGTTCCCCAAAAAACCTTTAACCATGAAAAACGTCAAGAGTTTTATGCTCGGCGCAGCTCTATTGCTGGCCTTTGTCGGATTTAGCCCCGAAATTTCTGCTCACACTTTATCTGTTCATCCAACGATTAGTTGTAGTCCACAGGCCACTGGTACGACCGTAGTTGTACAAGGCAGAAAGGCTGCTGAAGTCATTCTGGATGTAGAAGGAGCCATCCAACTGACCATGACTGATGAAGGAGGCAATGTTGTGTTATCGGAAACTGTACCTGTAGAAGGCAGCTATATTATTGTCAAAGCTGATTATCCTGTAGGAACTTACCAACTTGTTGCCGATACGGCACAGAATGGCAGGTTTATTTTTACAATAACAGTCGATTAACGAGCGTATAATGCAGAACAAATTTATGATGCAGTCGTATTTTTGTTCTGCATTTTTAATTTTGACGCCTTGTACTTACTTTAGCTCACCTATTTTCTCAAGTAGCCATTTTTTGCAAACAACCTGCTCCCTGCTTTTAAGATATTCGTGTAGCTCTTCCGCAGTAAACATAGCTTCTCTTGCTGCGCGTAGTAGCCTTCGTACTATAGATATGAAATTTTGGTTGTATCTGATCAAATCTGTAGACATTCCTTTTCTCCCTCGAATAAAGTTGGAAAATCTGCCCAATTCATCATCAACGCCATCTATTTTATCTTGTAATTCATAATAACTTCTGATAGAAAGTGTCCAGCAAGGCAGAGAATAAGCACGATTGTTTTCGTATTTCACCTGTTGGGTATGTCTTAATGTTTCATGATACTTTTTTTGCCCAAAACGAAGATAAGCCATGCCTAGTTCTGTAGCATTTTCTCTAACCTCGGGCAAAAGATGGTTTTTATGTGCTAGTATAAAATCCTCTAGCCAGTCCAGTTCTTTTAGTTCTGCTGCCACAACAACAGCATTGAGGAAGTGCTGAATGTAGATGTAGTTGTCTTTTACATATAGTTTGTGAGGTATGCCAAATTGATAGAGCGCGTACATTTCCCGCAGCGCGTCCGTATGTCCCTCACTCAACCTGTTTCCCTGATGATTGGAAAGCCAGCCTATAAGATGTTCTTGTTCGGCATAACTCAGGAAATCAATATTTTCAAAAAACAGTTTTTTAAGTTTTAAATAAACATCTTCATCTGAATTTCTAATTAGATTTAAGGCATGCCCGAACATCTGGTCGACAATACCCGCTGATTCAAGAGCAGATTTCTCTAGTTCCTCGACATTATCTGTGGAAAAGCTATATTGTTCGCCAAGTAATTTTTTCCGAGTGAATGCTTCACACAAATACTCCATGTAAGTCAGCCTATAGGATGTATTCAAATAACCAATAGTACTTTCTAAGTTCTCCTGGGCATTTCCTTTTAAAATCTTGGTGCTAATGGGGTGGTAATAATACTCCTGTTTGACTAAGAAAGAGTAATAATGATAATCTTTATTGCGTGAAGTATCCTCTTCTAATAATCGGGCAATCTTATTGAGTTGTAGCAGGGACAACTGATTCTGGTTTCTGGCTTTTAGCGCATAATACACCTGAAAAGCCCGCTCTAATTTCCTTTCCTCCATATACTTCATGAGTATGAAATCTTCTATGAGCTTAGATAAGTTTGAAGCACGATTTTTTACTTTATGGGGCTTTTTTTCTATCGATTCATTGGGATATAAATAGTTGAAAACGGTGATCTTATTCACTTTGTCATCAGGGAAAGCGGGATAATGAGCAGCGAGATAATCAAAAAGACGCTGAATATCACCATGTATTTGATGGTAGTCACTGTATAAAAAATGCCTGAATTTCTGAATTTCCTTTTCTGATAAGGCACTTAAGAGTTGGATAACTTTACTTGTTTTCATAGCATTATTATGCGATTTAAATCAATTTAAGTAAAATTAGTTTTATAAAAACTTGATTATTAGTTCAAAGTAAATATTTTTTGTATGTAAAGTTAATAATTTAAACTGTGCAATTGATATATATGCTGTTTTTTTTATCCTTATAATCTCGCACCTTTGAATTGTGAGACAAAAGAAAAAGTTCTGAAAGTTTTACAGATTCAATAGTTTGATTTATGCTATTTTGATTAAGTTAAATTTAATTTATTTTATAATTAACTTATTAGTAGTGTTTTAACTATAAAAAATAATTATTACGAACATATAAAATAAATGCTATTGAAATATAAAAGGTTTTAACTGACCATTAAATACCTGATCTTTATGATAAGAAATAAGTGGGCTTGAAACATGCAAATTGTGATCTCTAAAAAAAACCGACGCAATTTTTTTCTCTTAAAGTGCTATGAAATAAAGTAGCATCTTGATATGGAAATCAAAGTGCTCTGTAACCTGATTGTCGGAAAATATCTGTGAAGCCCATTAACCTCAGAATTAACCCCAGCACAGATAAAATTTGTAGGGGTAGTTAGTCTAACAGACTTTCTACCCTTTTTTTAGAAATTATTTTAATGAAAAATAAAGTTTAGTCGCACAAAGCCCCGAATTTTTTTACTACTTAAGTCCAAAGATACAGTCACTTTAAGAGGTCTCCTCTGTGCTTTATGCGCAGGGGGGATTTTTTTTGTGTACATCCTGCGCTATTATAAATAGGTATTTGTAATTTGTGGATTCATTAATGCAATCAACTTAAGAATAATGGCAAAACTTGGAAACTACGTATTAGGCAACTGGACAGAAGGCGATGGAGTAGGCACACCTTTGTTCAATTCTGTCAATGGAGAAGTCGTAGCAATGGCAACTACAGCAGGACTGGATTTCGGAGCAATGTTGGAATATGGCAGAAAAATTGGTGGAGCTCCCTTACGGAAAATGACTTTCCAGCAAAGAGGAAATATGCTGAAAAAGCTGGCTTTATACCTCACTAAAAGAAAAGAACAATTTTATGAAATTAGCTACCAGACTGGCGCGACAAGAAACGATAGCTGGATAGATATTGAAGGTGGTTTTGGAAATTTATTTGCGAATGCCTCCTTGCGTAGAAATTTTCCAAATGAAAGCTTCCACGTAGATGGAGAAGCCATTGATTTGTCTCGTGGCGGCAGTTTTATGGGGCATCATATCATGGTGCCCAAACGCGGCGTAGCCATTCACATCAATGCTTATAATTTTCCCATCTGGGGCATGCTGGAAAAATGTGCGGTCAATTGGATGGCTGGTGTTCCAGCAGTCGTAAAACCAGCTAGCTCAACGTCCTATTTAACCGAAGCTGTAGTGCGGGAAATTATCAAATCAGGTATTTTGCCCGAAGGCGCATTACAATTAATTTGCGGCTCTGCACGCACGATTCTCGACACAGTAGAATCGCAAGATATCGTCACCTTTACGGGTTCGGCAACTACAGGACGAATGCTGAAAGCCCATCCACGCATCATCAATGAAGCCGTGCCTTTCAATATGGAAGCAGACAGCTTGAATTGCTCCGTATTGGGCGAAGACGCTGTTCCTGGCACACCAGAATTTGACTTATTTGTAAAAGAAGTCCGAAAAGAAATGACAGTCAAGTGCGGACAAAAATGTACAGCAATACGCCGTATCATCGTACCCGAAAATTTGGTGGAAGATGTACAAATTGCCCTAGGTAAATCCCTGTCTAAAGTTGCTATTGGCAATCCTGTTGCAGAGGGCGTCAGAATGGGCGCATTAGCCAGCAAAGACCAGGTGGCAGAAGTTCGCGACCGCGTGAAAGAACTGTCAAAAACCGCAGAAATAGTCTATGGCAGCCTGGATGCAATAGAGCTTATAGATGCCAATTTTGAAAAGGGAGCTTTCCTAAGTCCTATTTTACTATTAGAAAAAAATCCATTTAAAAACACAGCAGTCCACGAAGTGGAAGCTTTTGGTCCGGTCAGTACTATTATGCCTTATAAAGACCTCGATGAGGCGGTCGAATTGGCGCGAATGGGCAAAGGTTCTTTGTGTTGCTCCATAGCTACTTTTGATAAAAAAATTGCCAGAGATTTTGTCGTAGAAGCGGCTACACATCATGGGCGCATACTGGTCATTGATCGCGAAAATGCCCGACAAAGCACGGGACACGGCTCGCCACTTCCATACCTCGTACATGGCGGACCAGGACGTGCAGGTGGGGGAGAAGAGATGGGCGGAATGCGTGGGATTAAGCACTATCTTCAACGCTGCGCCATACAAGGTACACCAACGACCATTAGCGCAATCACAGGCATTTATCAAGCAGGCGGAAAGGTGACGGAAGCTCCACAACATCCATTCAAATATTATTTTGATGATATAGAACCTGGCATGTCTATCCTCACGCATAAGCGCACCATGACGGATTCAGATATTCAGAATTTTGCCAACCTGACCTGGGATCACTTCTACGCACACACAGACATCACCTCGCTGAAAGGGTCTATTTTTGAAAAACGGGCAGCGCATGGCTACTTCATACTCGCAGCCGCAGCAGGCTTGTTTGTCCATGCAGCAAAAGGTCCAGTTGGCGCGAATTACGGATTGGATGAATGTCGTTTTCTCCGACCCATTTATCATAATGACACCCTTCAGGTACGCTTGACCTGCAAGCAAAAAGTAGATAGAGACAGCAAGGGCAGAGAATTTCCATCAGGCGTGGTAAAATGGTATGAAGAAGTATTTGATCAGGATGGCGAATTGGTCGCCATGGCAACTATTCTTACGCTGGTACAAAAGAAATGTCCTTTCAAATTGACTGAAATTAACCGGGCAGTGATAGAAGAAAAATTAGCCCAACTCACCGAAGATACAAAACCAGCCTGGGGAATCATGACACCACAGCATTTAGTGGAACACTTCGAGTATTTTATGCAAATGGCAGCCGGAAAGTTTCCAATAGAAATCACCACTCCTGAAAATCGAATAGAACGGATGCAAGATTCACTATTCAACTACCGCCCAATGCCCCGTTCTTTCGACCATCCACTATTGAAAAAAGGTAAAGTAGAAGATTTAAGATTTAGCAGCCTACAAGAAGCCAAAGCCGCCCTGCTTACTGCCTATGATGATTTTGAAAATCACTTCAAAGAAAATCCAGGAGCCACTACACCCAATCCAGTCTTCGGCAATCTCGACCAAGAGCAATGGGAGCTACTGAATCGCAAGCATTTGAATCATCATTTTGAGCAATTTGGTTTGATTTGAACATTGGTTTCGTAAACTTGCGGGCAAGCCTGTAAGGAGGGAAGTTTGCTAAACCTAGGACAGAGAAAGGTTTAGCAAACTCGCCTCCACAAAAGCTCCACACAAGTTTACGAAACCGACGGACTACTACCGAGCCTTCTTCAACAAATCAGGAAACTTAGCCTGAAACCGCTTCAAACGTGGAATAGATACCGCCTTGACATAAGACTGATTCGGATTGCGTTTCTCATAATCCTGATGATAATCTTCGCCTACCCAAAATTTAGTCAGCGGAGCAATTTCAGTTGCAATCGGCTTATTATATTCGCCAGACGCCCCTACTTTCGCTTTGAAGGTTTCTGCTAATTCTTGCTCTTCGGCAGTCTGATAAAAAATAGCTGAACGATACTGCTGACCAAAATCGGGATGCTGACCATTGACGGTTGTCGGATCATGAGAGCCATAATACACTTTCAACAAAGTATTATAATCGATAACTTCTGGGTCATAAAAAACCTGAACCGTTTCAGTATGTCCCGTCGCACCATAGCCCACCTGTTCATAAGTCGGATTGGCTTCCGGGCCACCTGCATAACCCGACACTGCTTCCTCCACACCACGTACACTTTCAAAAATAGCTTCCACACACCAGAAACAACCACTGGCAAAATAAGCCGTACTCAGCCTATCTTGATTTGGAATGGCTTTTACTGTTGTTGCTTTCGGAGCATTGCTTGTTGTTGTTGTCGAGCCTGGTGCAGGTTCTTTGCTGACGCCACAGGCAATCAATAAACTGATGATGGGGAGTAGTGCAAGTTGTACCATTTTCATATTTTCTGTAATTATAAGTAACGTTAAAATTTCCCTCCTCTCTTTTGATTTCTCTTTTCTGGAAGTCAATGAATCAACAAGAGAACGCAGGAATTGTTGCTTGTGATATATCTTGGTATATTTGAGCATTGAAAAACTGTTTATATGTCGGACAGGCGATAGTTATTTCTTTTCCTATTTAAGGTCATTTTCACGTTCCTTAATCAATAGCTTTTTGAATTTGTATTTGACATTTGAATTTGTATTTAAAACACAATTATGGCGCATCATACACCACCTGTACTTCAAAAAGCTTATGATACAGAAAGCTTTCGCGAATTGGGACATCAGCTCATTGAACTCTTGGCTGACCATATTCAACAGGTACAGTCGGATACAAATCAGCTGGTGATTCCTTATCGCACACCGGACACAGAATTGAACTATTGGCAGAACCATCTCAATAATCCAGGCAAACCGATTGATTTGTTTAAAGGCATTTTACAACATTCCATTAATCTACACCATCCACGTTATATTGGACATCAGATCGCTGTGCCAGCTTTGATTTCAGGCTTAGCCGGTATGATGTCGGATGTGTTGAATAATGGAACGGGCGTCTATGAAATGGGCATGGCGTCCAATGCAATAGAACGAATCGTGACGGATTGGGTAGCTGAAAAAATTGGTTACGAAAAAAGTGCGTCAGGACTGATTACTTCAGGCGGCACATTGGCAAATCTGACCGCTTTGCTGGCAGCCCGAAAAGCCAAAGCTCCAACAGATGTCTGGGATAAAGGACATGCAGAAAAACTGGCAATTATGGTGTCGGAAGAAGCACATTATTGTGTAGATAGAGCAGCGAAGGTCATGGGATTAGGCAGCGAGGGCATTATCAAAATACCCGTTGATGAACGCTTCAAAATTCGGACAGACTTACTGGAAGACCATTTGCGAAAAGCGAAAGAAAAAGGGCTGATTGTCATTGCACTCATTGGTTGCGCATCTACTACAGCTACAGGCTCTTATGATGACTTAGCCGCATTGGCAGATTTTGCGGAGCAGCATAATTTGTGGTATCACATAGACGGAGCGCATGGTGGCGCGGTGGTTTTTTCAGAACAGTATCGCCATCTGGCAAAAGGCATAGAACGGGCAGATTCAGTCGTGATTGATTTTCATAAAATGATGCTGACTCCTGCGCTCAATACTGCCCTGGTTTTTAAGCGAGGAGCAGATGGTTACAAAACATTTCACCAACGCGCCCAATATCTCTGGGAACTCGAACAGTCGCCCGAATGGTACCATTCTGGTAAACGGACTTTCGAGTGTACCAAACTGATGTTGTCAATTAAAGTTTATGCCATTCTGAGCACTTATGGAGCAGGCATTTTTGAAGAAAATATCAATCATTTATATGGAATGGGGCTGGCTTTCGCCAAAATGATTGAACAGCATCCCGATTTTGAAATCGCAGTTTTACCAGAAGCCAATATTGTCAATTTTAGATACATCAATGCCCCTGCCGACCAAGTCAATGAGCTTAATGCTGCCATTCGACAAGAACTTATTGAATCGGGTAAATTTTATATTGTACAGACAGTCATTCGCGATAAGCGATACCTACGAACTACGGTGATGAATGTACATACCCAAGCATCAGATTTTGAGGCTTTGCTAGCAGAGATTGTGCAAATAGCAAGTCGGTTATAGTTCTTACAAAATTCCTAAAGCAACAACTTATAGGATAAAAACGTATTAATGTCTATCAATCATTTCTATCTTTGTAGAAGGAAAATGTGTTGAGGTGTTGATGTGCGCATGTGTTGATGGGATTCGTTTGCGAAGCAAAACACAACAACACAACAACACAACAACACAACAACACAACAACACAACAACACAACAATAAAATGAAACAATACCTACTACTCATTGCGCTATTTATCCTTACGGGAACAGCTTTTGCACAAGACCACCACATCTCTCAGTTTTATGCAGCGCCACTCACGCTCAACCCTGCACTGACCGGTTCGATGGGTGGAAAATATCGGGTCACCGCTCTGTATCGAAACCAATGGCAGACGGTGCTAGAAGATCCATTCAAAACCATGATGGCGAGTTTTGATATGAGTGTAAAAATGGGCGGCAGTAATGCAGACAAATTAGGTGTCGGCATGTTCTTTTTTTCTGACAAAGGCGGTTCAACGGATGTCTCGACCAATCAGGTTTCTGTCTCGGCAGCTTATCACAAAGCGATGGGCATGCGCAAAGAGCGTTTTTTGAGTGCTGGATTTCAGTTGGGGGTAGCACGGCGTGACATTAATTATAATGCACTGACATTCAATGACCAATTTGACGGGACAGGCGGCTATACATTAGCTTCTGAAGAAACTTTGCCAAGTAACAGTCGAGGATATTCCGACCTTTCTGCCGGACTCAATTATACCCGATTTTTCAAGTCTGGACGTTCCTTCAATACAGGTGTCGGGATTTTTCATGCCAATGGTCCAAATGTTGCCTTAAATGAGGAGGTTGTGAGTCGATTACCGACTCGCTTGACGGCTTATTTGGGAAGTGAATTGCCATTGACGAGAAAAATAACTATCCTACCACGCATGCTGGTCTATGTGCAAGGTACACACATGGAAGTCAATACAGGAGCGAATGTCAAATTTCCGCTAGGTGGTTATAATGGAAGTGCGCTGCACCTCGGTCTTTGGTTGCGTCCCGTATATGATGTGGAAACTTCCATGGCACTGGACGCTGCTGTCCTGCTCATCGGTTTTGAAACGGATAATTTTGCCTTTGGAATGAGTTATGATGCCAACCTGTCAAGTCTAAGTGCGGCGAGTAGCTATTTTGGTGGATTTGAATTGTCGATGACTTATGTTGGAAATGATGAAAATGAAGGCGTTTTGTGTCCTGCTTTTTGATTTAATCGTGACTGGCTAATTGGTAACTGCTTATTAAATATGAAATTAAATCTTTAACTTTGGTGAAAACTAACAATTAACATGCAGCTAGTAATCAACATCCTAATCGGCTTAGTCGCCTTAATACACATTTATATCTTATGGTTCGAAATGTTTGCCTGGACAACAAAAGGACCAAAAGTATTCCGTAATTTTCCAAAGGATTTATTTGAGAAAACAACATCCTTAGCAGCAAATCAAGGCTTGTATAATGGCTTCCTTGCAGCTGGTCTGATTTGGACATTTTTCATTCAGAATGCAGAATGGAGCGATAATGTAGCCCTTTTCTTTCTAGCTTGTATCGCAGTAGCTGGAATTTATGGCACTTTCACTGCAGACAAGAAAATATTCTTTGTTCAAACCTTACCCGCTATAATCACAATATCACTCATCCTTGTTTTTTAAACAAAAAAATTAAAACCCATTCTACTAAAATCCCCTTAGCGCCCCTTCGTCATTTAGTGGTTCAAAAAAACAGCCCGATGCGCAACCCAACAAAAAAAACGATGCGCAACCCAATGATTCATCATTTATAGTTCATCATTCATCATTTCCAAATTACCCCGCAATCATGTGACCACCATCAGCCGTAAAGACACCGCCCGTACAATAAGCACCCGCATCAGAAGCCAACAACAAAGCCAGCCCGGCCATCTCATCCGGTTGTGCCATACGACCAGCAGGCAAGTGTTCCTCCACCTGCTTCAAAACCGCCTCATTTTTCCACAGAGCCGCACTAAATTTAGTCTGTATCAATCCAGGACAAATAGCATTGCTACGAATACCGTCTTGTCCCCATTCTTTTGCCTGATTTTTGGTCAGCATAATCAGCGCAGCCTTACTCACACTGTACAAACCCAAACCAAAAGACGGCTTCATGCCTTCTACCGAAGCAATATTGATAACTGAACCGCCGCCCCGACTTTTCATAATCGGATGACATAAATTGGCCAATAAAAAACAAGCCTTTACGTTGATGTCCATAATCTTGTCGAATAGCGGTCCATCTGCCTGCGTTATGGGCGCGAAGGTAGGATTAGTCGCTGCATTATTCACCAAAATATCTATACCGCCATACTTTGCAACTGTTTGTTCTACCAGATTTTTAACCTGCTCCTGATCGCCTACATGACAGGCAATACCTGTGGCTTCCAGTCCGTCATTGCGAAAGCCCTCCGCCACGACATCCACCGCTTCCTGTCGTCGACTGCTGATAATCACTTTTGCGCCATGTTCCGCTAGTCCGCGTGCAATAGATTCACCAATCCCCTTACTCGCTCCTGTGATGATAGCGACTTTGCCATCTAAGCTAAATTGTTTTTTTATTCTGTCCATGTTAATTCCTATTTTAGATTATTTGTAATTAATTCATTCGTGGCAAAAAATAATGCCTTGTTGTCCTCGACTCCGCTCGGACAACTGCAAACCTGTGAATCATTCATAATTGCCCGATTCGTAATTAAACGATTCGTAATTCGTAATTATCCTCCCGCCAAGATACACATTCACAAAATAAATCGAAGCCGTATTTTGGATAAATTGAATATTTGGAGTAGTTTCATAAATATGAAAAAACAATTCACCCATTTAGATACTTCCGGCAATCCATCCATGGTCAATGTCGGACATAAAATACCGACCCAACGCTCGGCAAAAGCCAGAAGCATCGTCTGGCTCGGCGATGAAATCATGGACAGACTGGAAAATGACGAGATTCACACCAAAAAAGGTCCAGTCTTTCAAATCGCTATCATAGCAGGTGTCATGGCAGCCAAAAAAACAGGCGAACTGATTCCGCTTTGTCATCCCATTGGCATGGACAATTGTCAAATTGATATTCACATCAATGAAAAACGAGAAGTTGTGATTGACTGTACTGCCAGCGTATTTTCAAAAACAGGCGTAGAAATGGAAGCCCTCACTGGAGCAAGTCTTGCTGCGCTAACTGTCTATGATATGTGCAAAGCATTTTCTCACGACATTATTATAAAAGAAACAAAACTGATGGAAAAGAAGGGCGGAAAACGAGATTTTACAAGAACATAAGTGGAAATGCAAATACAAACACAAATGTCAAACTCAAACTCAAACTCAAAAACTACTGGTAACGCGAATTAAGGGCTAAGGAATATGAAAAATTGCAAAATTGTGTATATGTATGATAATTGAAGGTGCATTTTTGCTACGCAAAATGTTGTAAAAACACAATTTCACAATCACACAATTCCACAATTTTATATAAAACAAACATGAAACATCAAAAACATACAAAACTAACACGCCCCGATATAGGACAATTTCACAGAAATGAATGGGGGATTCTGGGGACAAATTGCGGTAGCATACAAACGATGGCAAATACCTGGATAAAGCGGCTTTCGCCAAAATATAAGATGGCTTATCTAGATGCCGACCACAAAAGCGCAGACGAAGAACAAGAAAGTATGGGCGAAAAAACGCTAGAATATACCGATAAAATCAACTTTCATCGGCTCGACTGGCAGGCAAAAATGGAAAGTCATCAGTATCGAACATTATTCAATGATGCCGACGTAGTACTACTCAATGGCAACCACTTCAAAGCAAATCGTCAACTGGTCGTCATAGACCCAAAGAAGGCTGCTTCCTTGCAACGCAAACTGGATAGGTTGGCAAATGTAGAAGCGTTCATATTGACGGAAGGCGTGGAAACCGTGCCTGGTTTTTTGCAAGACCATTTGCCCGAATGGGAGAAAATACCCGTCTTCGGAATACAGGAACTGGATAAAATCGGTGACTACCTGCTACAGCGCATAGAAAGTCGAAAAGTTCCACTAAAAGGGCTGATTTTGGCAGGCGGACAGAGTACACGAATGGGAAAAGACAAAGGACTCATCGAATATTTTGGAAAGCCGCATCGAGAATACTTATATGACTTAGTCGCACCATTTTGTACCGAAACTTATCTCTCTGTACGTGCAGGACAATCGGGTATAAATGGGAAATTTCCTGTAATTGAAGATACATTTTTGGGCTTGGGGCCGAAGAGTGCCATACTCTCTGCTTTTCGCGAAGATCCCAATGCCGCTTGGTTGGTATTGGCTTGCGATTATCCATTGATGAATAAAAAAACACTGGAACAACTGGTAAATCATAGAAACCCTTCCTGCCTTGCAACAGCTTTTAACAGTCCGCATAATAAATTTCCTGAACCGCTAATTACGATTTGGGAACCGCGCAGTTATGCTGTTTTGTTGCAATTTCTAGCGCAGGGCTATTCCTGCCCACGCAAGGTGCTTATCAACTCAAATGTACATTTAATAGACCCCAAACAACCCGAAATCTTTCAGAACGTGAATCATCCTGAAGAATACGAACAGATTATACAAAAACTACCCCAATAACCCAAATACCCAATAACCCCAATACCCAAATACCCAACACCCCAATAACCCAATAACCCAACACCCCAATACCCCAATAACCAATAACCAAATACATGGAAAAAATAGACATCCTACTCAGCGACCAAACACTCCGCACAGAAACCTGTATTGATTTTGTGACGCGACCAGACTGTGGCGGCATCAGTGTGTTTATTGGTACAGTACGCAATGAGACAAAAGGAAGAGGTGTGGTTCGATTGGAATTTGAGGGTTATAAACCCATGGCGATTGCTGAAATGAGAAAGATTGCTGAACGAGCCTGCGAACACTGGAATGTTCAGCGCATTGCCATTCATCATCGTACAGGTGTTTTACAAATTGGCGAAATTCCAGTTGTTATTGCGGTTGCCTGCCCCCATAGAAAAGCAGCTTTTGAAGCCTGTCAATTTGCCATTGATACCCTGAAAGAAACTGTGCCGATATGGAAAAAAGAAGTTTTTGAAGACGGAGAAAGCTGGGTAGCTGCGCATCCTTAATTAAATCATTCCCCGCGCTTTCAATTCGAGATATTTATTCACGGTATTGACAGATAATTCTTCTGGTCGGGTCAGGATAGTTTGAATCCCATATTTGCGCAGCGTGCCAACAATCTGGCGTTTTTCTGAGATAAAACTTCGGGCAACAGTCTGAATATAAATACCTTCCGTATCGGCTGCCTCGCCTTCCACAAAATCGGCAATTTCTGTATTGTCAAAAAAGACAACAACCAGCAAATGCAGGCGGTTGATTTTTCTTAGAATCGGGAGCACCCGTTCCAATGCGTACATGCTTTCAAAATTGGTGTATAATAACACCAGGCTGCGCCCTTTTATAATGTTACGCGCTGCATAATAAAGGAGCTCATAATTGGCTTCCAGATGACGCTCCTTTTCATTATACAGTGCATTGATAATTTTCCTTAAATGCACAGGACTTCGTTCGGCACGAATCACTGTTCCCACCTTATCGGAAAAAGTAATGAGTCCGGCTTTATCATGTTTTTGAAGGGCAATATTGGCAATCACCAAACTTGTATTGATTGCATAATCCAGTAGACTTAAACCCTCAAAAGGCATTTTCATCGTTCGGCTTTTATCAATCACAACATAGACCTGCTGGGCGCGTTCATCTTCATATTGATTGACCATCAAATCACCTCGTCTGCCCGTTGCTTTCCAGTTTACACTTCGATAATCATCGCCTTTGACGTAGTTTTTGATTTGCTCAAATTCATAACTGTGTCCCAGTCGCCGTAGTTTTTTAATACCTTGAAAATGAGAGATTTTATTCATCGCTTTCAGCTCAAATTTTTTCATCTGCTGAATAGATGGATAAACTGGCACGACCTCTGGTTCGGCAACAAGAAAACGACGTTGCAATAAGCCTATCTGTGAAGCAGCAAACACATTGGCATGACCAAAAGCATACTCGCCTCTTGTGGTTGGACGCAGCTTGTACCGAGCTATTTTTTTTGCACCTTTCGGTAAAAATAATTCCAATGAAAATTTTCGTTCTTGAAATTGTTCAGGTAGCTCGTCGATAACAGTTAATTGCATCGGTACACCAGAAGTGCTTTCTAGTTCTAGTGCTACGTTATTTTCATCGCCAAGTGAAAAGACTTTTGGTACTTTTCGTTTTCCAGTGATGCTAAAGTTTCGACTATATAGAAGCAATCCGTCAATCAATACGACAAAAGCCGCCACGACTAGTGCGGCTTGTAGCACAGGAAACAGAAACTGAATCGCAAAGCTCAAGGCAAATAAGCCTGCTATTATCCCGAAAACGAGAAAAAAGCGGTTAGTGAGGTAGAGGTTTTTGATAATTTGAATCAAAGGCTAAATAATCAATGGTGGTAACAGTTTAGGTCGATGGTCAATAGTCCATGGTCGATGGCTGTTTTTTAGTATTCAGGTCATTTCAGTATTTCATTTTGCTTTGCAAAATGCGTGCAAGGCTTATAAAACAGAAATATTATTAAATCACATCTATTCCCGATAGCTATCGGGAATAGACCATCGACTATTGACTAAACTGTTACCAATGGTGAATGTATTGGGTAAATATACAGCTTTCTAAAGAGATTACAAATTATATAAAGACACCCTTTTTTAGTCGCTCCCTTAGTCAATCATAGGATTTTTTTTGAAATGTCGTGTGGAGGTCATATTCTTGAATATGCCAGTTAATATTCTGTAAAAATTGCAAATGACAGATAATTTTTAGTTTTTTTGCGGTGATATTAAAACATTAAACTAATTTTTTACTATGAAAAATGTATTTACACTTCTTTTTGTAAGTTTATTAATGACACACGGCTTCGCCCAATCACCTAAAATGGTGATGGTAGAAGAGGGAACACAGGCTTCTTGTGGACCTTGTGCTTCTCAAAATCCTGATTTTGATGCTTTGCTTGATGCAAATTCTACTAAAGTAGTTGTTTTAAAGTATCAGACCTCATGGCCAGGTTTTGATCAAATGAACTTGGACAATCCTACTGAAGTAGCTGATAGAGTAGCTTATTACAACTTTGGAGGCGTTCCTACGGGAATTGTCAACGGTGTTGAAATTGCTGATGACTGTAGTTTCTATACAGGTGCACCTGCTTGTTTGGATCAGGCAGAAATAGATGCAGCAAACACAGGAACATCTGATTTTGATTTGGACATCTCTGCCGAACTTAATGATGGTATCCTTGAAATTTCTGGTAGCGTGACTGCTACAACTGCTGTTGCTGGTGATTTGAAACTAAGAATCGCATTGACAGAACAGACCATTACTAGCGCAGATGCGCCAGGAGGAAGCAATGGTGAAACTGAATTCCACCACGTACTCAAGAAATTTATCCCTGGTAGTGCTGGTATTGCTTTGAGCAACTCATGGAATGTAGGTGATACTTATACCATCAATGAGACTTTTGATGTTTCTACTATAACTATTTACCAGTTTACAGAATTGGAAGTTGTTGCGTTTATCCAAGATGATGGCAATAAATCCATTCTCCAGGCAGCAAAGGATCAAAGTGTACCTATTATGGTCTCTTTCCAAAACAATGCTGGTGCTTTGAGTGCTACTGTGCCTGATGCTGTATGTAGTGGAGCACAATCTATTGCGCCTACAGTTACCATCCAGAATGGCGGTAACGCTACACTTACTTCTGCTGATATTGTATATAGCATAAATGGTGGTGCTGATGAGACTTATAACTGGACGGGTTCTGTTGCTACATTAGGAACAGAAGACGTAACATTGCCTGCTTATGCATTCACGGCGACTACTTCAAATACATTGACTGTGAGCATCCAGAATCCAAATGGTGCAACAGATGAAAATAATGCTGATAATAGCACAGACGCAATGATCGGACTAGCAGGACAAGCGGCAGGTCAAATGACAATGGTACTGAACACGGATTGCTGGCCAGAAGAAAACACTTGGGAACTGCGCGATGGTAGTGGTGCTGTAGTTCAAAGTGGCGGTCCTTACGCAGGACAGGCGGAATCAACTATTACAGAAACGCTTAATGTACCGGGGTCAGGTTGCTTCGAGTTTGTTTTTATGGATACTTATGGTGATGGCTTACACGGTTCACAATGGGGTAGCTGTACTGTAGATGGTAACATTACAATCACAGATGGACAGAGTAATGTTGTTTATTCTTATGACGGTTCTTATGATGCTCCTGAAGATGCAGGATTATTTGAGTATCTATTGGTTGCAGTAGAAGATATCGAAAGTGCAGAAGCGTGGAACATTTTTCCAAATCCTGCACAGGATTTTGTTCGTTTAGAATTTACGCTGACAGAGCAATTGCCACTTCAGATTGCCTTGTATAATACACTAGGTAAAAAAGTTCAAACGATTGCTAACGAGAACTTCGCTACAGGTGCACATAGCCTGAGTGCAGATGTTTCTCAATTGCCAAACGGCATGTACTACATCAATGTAGTTAGCGGTGAGCAAACAACAACTCATAAATTTGTTGTTAGCAAATAAGAGAAAAATATAATTTTTTCGTATAAAACAGAAGTAGGATGTAAGTGATGTATTCAACTTCTGTTTTTTTATTATAAAAGTGTCGTGTTTTTAAAAAAAATTATGAACACTAGATAATTTTTAGTTTTTTTACAGGGTGAAATAATTTTTACTTGCTTTTTTTACTATTTTGCAAAGTCTTTAAAAACTAAACTAAACTTATTATTATGAGGAAAATTCTTACACTTTTTATCGCTCTATTCTTCTTGACTAGCACACAAGCTCAACTGGCTGACGGTAGTTATGCACCTAATTTTACGGGGGTTGACATTAATGGAAATACTTGGGAACTCTATGATTTATTGGATCAGGGTAAATCTGTTATTATTGATGTTTCTGCTACTTGGTGTGGACCTTGCTGGAGTTATCATGAGTCAGGTGAATTAGAAACCGTATATGATACTTACGGACCAAATGGTACCGAAGAGATGATGGTACTCTGGATTGAGGGCGACCCTACTACCGGGATGGATGATATTCTGGGAACTACTGCTTCTTCACAAGGTGACTGGACTGCCGGAACGGGCTTTCCAATCATTGATGACAATTCTATTGCTGAGCTTTATGAAATTACCTACTATCCAACAATTTATCACATTTGCCAGAATCGTACAGTAAGAGAGGCGGGGCAAATCAGTGCTGCTGATTTGTACGCAATGAATGCTGATTGCGAAGTGGCCGCTGGTGTTAATAATGTTGGCTTATTGGTGTATGAAGGTTTTGAAGGTGACTTTTGCCAAAGCCTGACTTTCGAGCCTGCCGCTTTTTTCCAAAATCTTGGAACATCTAACGTGACGGCTGCCGAATTCCAACTATCTGTTGATGGTACTGTTACAGAAACAATCAACTGGACTGGTGATATTAGTACTTATCAGGCAGAAACGATTACATTCAGTAGTATTACTGTAAATCAAACAACAGATTTGTCTATTGATGTACTATCTGTAAACGCTAATACGGACGAAGATCCTGGAAATAATCTTATTTCTACACAGGTGGTACTTGCACCATCAACCAACGACAACCTTGCCACACTGACTATTATTACTGATAACTATCCGACAGAGACTTACTGGGAATTGTTGGATGGTAATGGCACAGCTTTATACACAGGAGGTAATTCTGGTATTTTCTCGGGTACAACTTCGCCTGATGCTTATACAACGGTAGGAGGTACTTACGAACAGCAATTGGCTTTACCTGCAGATGGTTGTTTTGACTTTGTAATCCGTGATGCTTTTGGTGATGGCATCTGCTGTGATTATGGAAGTGGTTCTTATACGATTACAGACCAGATGGGCAATGTAATTGCGCAGGGTGGCGAATTTGAAAATATTGAAACCAAACCATTTGAAGTATCCGGAGGAACTGGCATCTTCAATAATGGAGGACTGGTAAACTATACGGGTGTAGATGGTGATTTCTGTACAGAAATTTCTTTCGATCCTGTTGTTTCAGTTCAAAATGTTGGTGCTAACGACATCACTTCTATGGACATAGAAGCAAGAGATGGTGCGACTGTACTTCAGTCTTTCAACTGGACAGGTACACTTGCTCCTGCCTCTGCTGCTAATGTTACGATGAATACAATTACACTTTCGCAAACGACTGATGTAACTTTCCACATTATAAATGTGAATGGCGTAGCAGATGCGTATGATTCAAACAATGAGTATGGTGCAGTATCTTTCATAAGAGCAGCAAATGCTAATGAAATGCTGACTTTTGAAATCACTACTGATCCATGGGGCTGTGAAATCTACTGGGAATTTATCAACACTGACAATGGAACAATCGCTGCAAGTGGTGGAAATCCTGATGCTGTAGCTGGTAGTGGTGCGATTTATCTTGCAAATGGCGGTTGTGACGGTCAGCCAGGCTATGCTAATGAAACGACAGTAACAGAAACTTTTTCTATCCCTGTAGATGCCTGCTACGAGTTCAAAATCATTGATGATTATGGTGATGGACTGACTGCCGGTGGCTATACACTGACGGATGCTGACGGTAATGTCCTGATTTCAGAACCTGCGGGTGGTTTCGCAGAACGTGCTAATTTATTTGAAGGCAAATCAGCCGTTGCAGTAGAAAACATTGAAAGCGCAGAAGCATGGAATATTTTTCCAAATCCTGCACAAGATATTATTCGTTTAGAATTTACACTCACTGAGCAGTTGCCACTTCAAGTGGAGCTGTACAATACATTGGGTAAGCAAATTCAAACTATTGCCAATGAGAACTTTGCTATGGGCGTACACAGCCTGAGTGCAGATGTTTCTCTATTGCCAAATGGTATGTATTACATCAATGTAATCAGTGGTGGACAAACAACAACACATAAGTTTGTTATTAGCAAATAATAACATTTTTTAAACCATATTGAGATCAGGAGACGAGGTGCAGGCATGCCTAACACTTAGCTCCTGATTTCTTTTTAAAACAGTATTATGAACTTAAAATTTACATTAATTACACTTGCATTAATCCTGATTTCATGGACTGCTTTTGGACAGGTTTCTTTTAGTACAGCTGATACACTTTACAAAGCAGTACCTGCTGGTTCAGTTGATGTTGTGGCTTATGGACTGGTAGACAATGAAGCCAATCAGGTAAAAACTTATTTCTGGACACGTAATATCATCAATATTACGAATGGCTGGGAATGCGCAATCTGCGATAAGAATCTATGTTATATTCCTACTGTAAGCACTAAGGAATTTGAAATGGGACCACTCGAAACAGGTGCTACAATGGATGTACATGTTTATCCAAATGGGATTGATGTTGGAAGTGCTTTTGTAGAGATGACAGTAGAAGATTTGAACAACAGTAGTAATTCAACAGTTGCCTATTATGCTTTTGATTCTAACTTTACGGGGACGGAAAACATCAGTCAAACGTTCTTTAAAGTGTATCCCAATCCATCTGCAGGACTTTTTACAATTGAAGGCGATGAGACTATTGAGGAAGTTGTTATTTATAACACTGCCGGACAATTATTAAAGCGTTTTCAGTATGGAAATACTGCGGAATGGTATGATATTGCAGAATTGCCAAAAGGTACTTACATGCTTCACCTGATTGGACAGGATAATGAAACTTTGAGTTCTAAGCTTATTAGCAAATTATAATTCAAAATACCATAATGAAGCAAGCCTGTCAAATTTTCGTAAATTGACAGGCTTGTTTTATGTTTTAAAACATTAAACTTAGATGAGAAAAAATACAATGAAGTCTTTTTTACATGACGTTTCAGCAGCAGCATTAATGATGTTATTATCTGTTGGTGCTTATGCACAACCCACATTTGCACCAGATTTTACCGTCACTGATTTAGATGGTGTAGAACATAATTTGTATAGCTATTTGGATCAGGGCAAAACTGTAGTCGTTGATTTTTCAGCGACCTGGTGTGGACCTTGTTGGTCTTTTCACCAAACAAATGCTATGGATACAGGGAATGATGCCTATGGGTCAGCAGGTTCGGATGAAATGGTGTTCCTTACACTCGAAGTAGATGATGATACAAGCATGGACGACCTCTTAGGAAATACAGCTGCTACACAAGGCGACTGGCTGACTGGTCATGATTCTCCAATAGTTGATAATGCTGAAGCGGTAGGCAATGCTTATGGCGTAACTGGGATTCCAACTATTATTGCTATCTGTCCTAGTCGCTCGATTACAGATTTATATGTCAGCAGTTTTCCAACTGCCACGACAATGTATAATGCACATAATAACTGCCCGCCTCCAATATCTGTTCCGGACGTAGCACTGGTCGATCACAGTGTCAGCGCATCAGCTGTTTGTGGTGATTTGACGTTTACCCCGACAATGAGAATTCAAAACAATGGAATAGATGCCATCACCAGCGCACTCCTGCGCCTGACCAATACAGATGGTAGCATTTCAGAAGACTTGAACTGGACAGGTAATCTGGGAACTTTTTCAGTCGAAGAAGTGAGCTTTTCAAGTATCACAGTAACCCAGGCGACTACACTAACCATGAGTGTTATAGAAATCAATGGTGCAATAGATGGCAATACGTCAAATAATATTCTGACACATGATATAGCAGATGCAGTAACTGCTGCAACGAATACGATTGACATTACAGTGACCACAGATAATTATGGTTGCGAAACCTACTGGGAATTTAAAGATATTGTCAACGATACAATTCTTGCAAGTGGAGGAAATCCAGATGCAGTAGCAGGTGGTCAGACAGTTTCCTATCCTTGTGCTTCTGGGCTTGGTTACGCAGATAACACGACTTATACCGCTAGTATCATTGTCCCTGCTGATGGTTGTTATGAATTTAACATCATTGATGATTATGGAGATGGTATGTGTTGTACTTATGGCAATGGCTCTTATTCAGTAAAAGACGGTTCAGGAGCAATCTTGTCCAACGGAGGGAGCTTTGATAGTAAGGAAACAGCAGTGCTTGATTTAACTGTTATTGTGGATGTAGAAGACCTGATTGATAATCAGACGTTCCGTGTATTCCCTAATCCTGCTCAGGATTATTTTAATGTAGCATTTAAAACATCGGAAAGCACAATAATGAGTATTGCACTTTTTGATGCACTGGGGCAGCAGGTACAAACTATACCAACATCAACTTACCCAGCAGGAGCTAACAACCTAACTGTGGATACAAGTCAGCTTGCAAATGGCATTTACATCCTGACCTTACAGACTGATGAAGGGAATGTTTCAAGAAGAATAACAGTCAATAAGTAAGTGCCTGGACTCAACTAAACGCCACTTTCAATTTGACTAATTGGCTTATTGTCAATAGTTTTTTGAATTTGAATTTGACGTTTGGATTTGTATTTCCACTTAATACCGAATTCAAATTTAAATATACACAATAGGCTTGTCAGAAACTGACAAGCCTATTGTGTATGGTATATATACAGTTTCTTGTTCCCTAAAGTCTATTGTAAATGGAAAGACAGGGAAAAGATCATTTTTCCGTGTCTTTTATATGTTCTTAGTAGCCAATGATAATACTTCTATCGTTTATATAATATCACACAATCGCGAAGATTAAAAATCATAAGTCATGAACACTAGTTACCCATTGACAAAGTATCTGCAAATCTTGTGCATATTGCTTTTTGCTTATGCTGCGCAAGCCCAAAATTTCCCAGGTTGCCCAGCAGTTGAAGCTGGTCCAGATCAGGATATTTGTCCCGGTAATTGTGTCACACTAACAGCAGAACCCGTTGGAGGCGCAGAAACTTCTTCTTATACCTATGACCCGATTCCTTATATGCCATTTGCCTACAACACCGGGACACAGGTATTGAATAATACAGATGACTTATGGACGGGGGTAATTGCCTTGCCTTTTAATTTCTGTTTTTATGGTGATATTTATAATCAGTTTACTGTCGGATCAAATGGCTTGATTTCTTTTGACTTGACCTATGCCAATAATTATAATGCCTGGCCTATCGCAGCCGGTATTCCTGGCAATACAGATGTACTTAATTCCATCATGGCACCTTTCCACGATATAGACCCTGCAGTAGGCGGACAGATTTTTTATGATATTGTAGGAACTGCACCTTGTCGAGCAGCGGTGGTGAGTTGGTATAATGTACCGATGTTTGACTGCAATAGCCTCATTGCTACACAGCAATTGGTCATTTATGAAACTACAAATGTTATCGACATCTATGTGCAGGACAAACCTACTTGCACTTCCTGGAATGCAGCAGCAGCTATTATGGGAATTCAGGATGCTACAGGTACACAGGCATTAGTGATTAATAATTATAATTATCCAACCGTATGGACAAATGCCAATGAAGCCTGGAGAATTTCTCCCGATGGTATTCCCAATTATGCAGTGAGCTGGTATGATGATGCAGGCGTAGAAATTGCTACTGGTATTACCGCTACTATATGCCCCGATACGCCAGGAGAATATTTTGTAGAAGCCAATTATTCAGGTTGTAATGCTGCAGTTGGTGTCATGGATTCACTAATGATTACATTTCAGGGCTTAGGAGCTTTAGTGATTTCCGGTGACACCAGTATTTGTAATGGAACAAGCACAACGCTAAGTGCCACAACAGGTTATACTACCTACGACTGGACAACACCATCGGGCAGCACAGATATTGGACAATCTATATCCGCTACAGAAACGGGCGTATATATTGTCTCTGTATCTGATAATTCAGGTTGCACAGGTACAGCTTCAGTCAATGTTAATCTATCGCCTTTCCTTACTTTAAATGAAACCATTACAGAGGTTACTTGTGCAGGAGGATCAGATGGAAGTATTATAATGGACGCACCAGGTGGCACTGCTCCGCTAACTTATGTGTGGGATAATGGCACAGGAAACGTAGCAACAGCTTCCAACCTGTCGGCAGGTACTTATAATGTGACCATTACCGATGCGGATGGCTGTACAGGGGAAGGAACTTATACCGTCAATGAGCCTGCTGCCGTAACACTTAGTGTGGCATCTGCGACCGACCCGACTTGTGCAGGAGATACAGATGGAGAAATTATTGTTACGCCAGGAGGTGGCACAGCTCCTTATATGTATAGTATAGATGGCGGTATAACGATGTTGTCGGACAGCACATTTGGAGGACTTGATGAAGGAACTTATACAATTTCTGTTTTTGATAATAATAACTGTCCGACAAGTGTCGATGTTACTTTAAATAATCCGCAGCCTTTATTAGCCTCTGTCAATACTTATGATGTGAGTTGTAATGGCAATAATGATGGCGCAGCTGCCATTTCGCCTATAGGCGGTGTCATGCCTTATACGTATCAATGGGATACTGGTGCAACGACAGACAGCATCGGTGGGCTTGGTGCAGCAACTTATCTGGTGACGGTAACGGATGCCAATTCATGCGCTGTTATTTACACCGTCAATATCAGTGAAGCGAGCAGCCTCAATTGGTCATTTACTTCACTTGACGTGAATTGTAATGCAGGCAATGAGGGCTCGATTACGCTGAATGCCACAGGTGGTACACCAACATATCAATACTCTATTGACAATGGAACTACGCTGCAAAATGATAATGAATTTAATGGCTTAACTGCTGGAACGTATTACATTTTTATAGCTGATGCCAATAATTGTACAGTAGCCGATTCTGTTATTATTACAGAACCAAGTGAGCTTGTTTTGATGACCAGCTCCACGCAACAAACCTGTGTAGGAGATGACGGCACGGCAACTGTAGTCGCTAGTGGAGGTGTAGGGAATTATACTTACGAATGGCTTGCTGACGGACAAACAACAGACGTAGCTACAGGGCTGGCAGCAGGTGATTATCAAGTCGTCGTGACAGATGGCAACGCCTGTACAATAACGACAACAATCAATGTACCCGCTCCGCCTATTCCTACAGCTACAGCGACTATAATGGATGTGAGTTGTAATGGAGGCAGCGACGGCACAGCGACAGTCACTGCCAATGGAGGTACACCGCCTTACAACTATTTATGGGATGCCAATGCAGGCAGCCAGACCACAGACATCGCTACGGGCTTATCGCAAGGAACGTATTCAGTTGTAGTAACCGACAGCATCAGTTGTACGGTAGAAGTGACGGTGACTATTGACGAACCAGCTGCTTTAGCTTTGAGCCTTAGTGCCGAAAATCCTTTATGTACAGGTGATAATACAGGGGCAGCAAGTGTATCCATCAGTGGAGGTACGACCGCTTATACGATTATTTGGAGCGATGCCGATAACCAATCTACAAATACCGCCACAGGTCTTGCCGCAGGCACATATACAGTCTCTGTGACTGATGCGAATGGCTGTTTTATATCCGACAATATTACCCTGACGGAACCTGCTCAACCGCTTGTGCTTTCTGCAACAGGTAATCCAGTGGATTGTTATGGCGATGACGACGGCTCTATCAATATCAGTGCATCAGGTGGTATTCCGCCTTATTCTTATAGCCTCGACAATGAATATTATAATGGCTCTAATCTGATTATCGGAGTAGAAGCTGGCACTTACACGGTGTATGCTTTAGATGGAAATGGCTGTATTTCAGAAGCAACTGCGATTGTTAATGAACCACAAGAATTGCTCTTAGATGCCGGACCGGATATTACTTTAACTTATGGGGATTCTACTTTTTTAAATGCTGAAATCAATGCGCCAGGCAATTACATATATGCCTGGTCGTCTTTTTCACCGGATATGAATCTAAGTTGTACCGACTGCCCGACACCATTGGCGCAGCCTATTTATGACATTACCTATTTTGTTTCTGCCACCAATGAAAATGGCTGTGTTGCGGAAGATGAAGTTCGAGTTTATATCAATGAAAACCAGCCGATATTTGTTGCCAGTGCTTTTACTCCAAACGGTGATAATGCCAACGATTATTTATTCGTACAAGGCGGTGCTGCTGCCGAACGAGTAGAGACTTTTCGCATCTATGATCGCTGGGGCGAATTGGTTTTTGAAGCGCGTGACACACCACTTAACCAGCCCGATGCCGGTTGGAATGGCAATTACAGAGACTCAGATATGAATGGAGCTGTTTTTGTCTGGTATGCTGAAATTCGCTTTATTGATGGAGAAACTTTGCCTTATCAGGGAGATTGTACTTTGATTCGGTAGACCACAGGTTTCGTAAACTTGCGAGAGGTCTTGAGGAATGAAAAATTTGCTAAACCTCACAAAAAACGGCAAAAAGTGGAAGGTTTAGCAAACTCGCTTCCCTCAGGCTATACGCAAGTTTACGAAACCGTCGAATGGGGCAAATAAACGTAATTTTACCAATACCCCAATACCCAATACCCTAATTCACCCAGCCCTTAGCCTCCTGCTCAATGTGTTCCAATTGTACCGTAACTCCATACTTCTGCTCCAAATGCTGTGCAAGCGAATCCGCACTATAGACTGAGCGATGCTGCCCGCCCGTACAGCCAAAACCAACAGACAGATAAGTGAAATTGCGACTTAGATAAGTTTCAACTGCCTTGTCTACCATCGCAAAACTGTGGCTCAAAAATGATTTTATCTCGCTTTTTTCTTGTAGAAAACGCTTGACCGACTCATCACGACCAGTTAGCTTTTTATAAGGCTCATAGCGACCAGGATTGTGGATGGATCGACAATCAAAAGCAAAACCACCGCCGTGTCCTGACTTGTCTTCGGGATAACCATGTTTATAAGAAAAACTAAATACACGAACAGTCAGCTCTTTACCAAGGTCTTTAGTCGTCGCTTTTGTTTTGTGACGAAAGTCCTTACTACGATTAGATAACATCCGCTCCAGCGCGTCGCGCAACACAGGCAGGTCGGGTAGGGGAGCATGATTTAAAAGCCATTCCAAATTATCCAGCGCGAAAGGAATGCTGCTGATAAAATGCTCGCGCCCCTCATACAAACCACGAAAGCCATAAGCCCCCAAAACCTGCAAACAACGCACCAGCACAAAAGCATAATAATTTTGAACAAATTCAGCAGGTTGGAGTGGGGCAAATCGCTGGGCAGACTGCACATAATAATCCAGCAATTCTTCGCGAAGCGGGTAGGGGAGATTCGCTTTCGCCTGCCAGAGCAAAGAAGCCAAATCGTATTGCAAAGCCCCTTTTCTGCCACCTTGATAATCTATAAACCAGACCTGATCCTCCTGCAACATGATATTGCGCGACTGGAAATCCCGAAACATAAAATATTCGCCATCAACATCCAACAAAACATCTGCAAAACGGTGGAAATCGTCTTCCAATGCCTGCTCATCAAAAGTTGTTTTAGATAGTTTTAAAAAATAATATTTAAAATAATTTAAATCCCATAAAATAGACTGCCGATCAAAAGCTGCCTTAGGATAGCACAAATCATAATCCAGTCCTTTTCCGCCTTCAATTTGCAAATGTGCCAACTGGTCAATAGCTTTTTTGTACAAAGGAATAACAGCATCGGGAAAAGTATCCGATTCGCGAGCAGCCTGTAATTGCTGAAAAAGTGTCCTATTACCCAAATCCTGTTGCAGATAAATATGCTGAGACAAATCAGCAGCATAAACTTCTGGTACAGCTATCTTTTTATCATAAAAATGACGCGAAAAACCAACAAAAGCCTGATTTTCCCGCAAATCAGGATTATATGCACCAATGGCAGTCTGAGTCTTGCCATGCAAACGAAAGTACTGCCGGTCGGAGCCGGAACGAGGTAGCTGGTCTATTTGCTCAACGGATGTTGAAAAATGATCCTGAAATAAGGTTTTGAGTTGATCTTGGATTTTTGTATTGGACATAGAATAAATGAGAGAATGAATAAATGATTAAAATGAGTGAATAAGAATAGCTTTATACAAATCAGGTAACAGTCGTTTTTTGTTTTAACTTTGCTCTGCGGCAAAAGTAAGGATTCCGTAGCCCAAAATGAACGAATTAAAACAACAAATGTTATCACAATATGATGAATAAAACGCTCTGGACATTTATAGGTTTTCTTTTATTTTCAATAGGTATAATGGCACTTGTATTGAGTCTGGTAGGTATCGAACTGGCTTTTCTCAACTTTACGGGTAAATTGGGCGGTATGACTGCCTTTTTATTTAAGATCGCTTTGACGGTGGGCGGCTTAATTCTTGTAGCATTAGCGCGTACCGATTGGGAACAGCAGGAAGATGACTTTGTAGAGGAGTGAGGACGGTCGGTCAATAGTCCATAGTCCATAGTCCATAGTCGATGGAAAATACATGGACTATCGACTGCGGACTATCGTCCCAAAATACCTTTCGTCAGTAAAGCATATACCTCCCGATATTCCGGAAATTTTTCCAGATAAGCCTGATGTTTTTTAATGACTTCTTGGTCACCACGAGCTGCCGGACCAGTCTGCATATCTCTAGGCGATGCTGCTTGTATCTTGCTGGCAGTTTCCAGAATAAGTGGTTTTAAAATATCAAAATCCAGCCCTTCTTGCGTCAGCATTTCCTGAGCAATATGGTATAAATGATTGGTGAAATTATTGACAAAAACCGCAGCAACGTGCAGAATCCGTCTTTGTTCATCAGTAATCCTATAGACTTTTGGCGTCAGTGTTTGTGCGAGTTGATATAAAAAATCGGCATCATCAGACTGCGCGGCATCTGTGCATATTGGCAGACTTTTAAAATCAACGGACTTGCCGATTGACATAGTTTGTAAAGGATAAAAAGAGCCGTATCGCTCAAAGTAAGGCTGCAAAACAGTACTCGGCACAGAACCAGAAGTATGTACGACCAACTTGTCAGGAATAATACCTTTAAGCTGCGCCGCTACTTCCCCAATGGCATCATCATGAACTGCGATGATATAGAGATCCGCATCAGGACGAATACGCGCCAGTTTTGTGGTATAAGATACATCCAGCGTATCAGCCAGCCTCCGCGCACGAACAGTCGTCCGACTAAAGACCTGTACAATTTTATGGTCAGCACTTTGTAAGGCTTTCGCCAAATGAGTGCCCATATTCCCAGCACCGATGATCGTAATATTTGTCATTTATCATTGAACATTTATCATTTACTCATTTATCATTCTCTCATCTACTCATTCTCTCATAGCTGTACACATCATCCCGTATCAATATCCATTCATCGCGTTTCATAGGTTTACAACAACATATTTGAGCAAGATCAACGTTTGGGTCAATAAGCTGTGCATAGCCACGTCCGTTAAATTTGGATTTTATATCCGCATAGACCTCTACATCTTCATGGCCTTTCTTTCGGTATTTATCCCTTAGGAAATGTGCAAATTGAAGTGCCATATCAGGGCGTGTGAATAATTTTTTACGCTGTCTTGTATTGAGGTATTTTTTTGTACTTATTTTAATAACTCTATTGTCTTCGGAGGGAAGCTTTACGGTAAATTGTCCTTTACCTTTTTTAGTCCGCAGCATCATGTGCCAGGCATAGCGATGCCCTTCTTCTGTCCAGTCTGCGGGGCCAGGGATAAGGAAATGTCTGAGCGGCATCAAAAGATGATAAGCACAGAAAATAGCAATAAAACCGATGATAAGTCGTTTTTGCCAAATTTCATTTAGTAATGAAGGGCAAGCTACACTATGCTGTTGAGGCGACAAGCTGATAAGATTTGGAAGGAAGCGGTGCAATAACCTTCTAGGCCAGTCTGGCGAAAAATACATCAGGCTGAGTCCCAACGATAAATAAGGGAATATGCCAATGTTGAAAATCAACTTATTCAAAGCATGAAAAAAGAGAACTGCCACGATAAAGTAACCGCGAGTCCGTTTATTGGAAAGGAAATATACAGCCGTCAAATCCAGTATTAAACCACCATAACTCATTAGGACACCAACAAAATTCATGTCCAGAATATGACCAATAATCGGAATCTCCTCGCTGCTACCGTCCAGCCAGTATATAAGCGGAATGCCACGAAGCCAGTCAGGATTGAGCTTGGCTATTCCACCATAAAAATAAACGACCCCCATAAGGAACTGTAGTAGAAAAACTGGCCAGTAGGAAATGAATTGTGTGTTAATGGAAGGATGTAGGCGTGCATCAATAGAAAAGGCACGATGCGCAGGCAAGAGACACATGACAAAACAAAGCATAGAAAACAAATAGGCATGATTCAGAAAATATGCTTTCTCTATCAGGTAAATATAAGTGTAGCCCAGCGCGTAGAAAAAAGTGGCAAGTCTATAGCTATAGCCAATGATGATTAGGACAGAAAGCCCTGCCATAATGCAGCATAAAGCACATAAAACATTGGAAGGCAGAGGCTGCACCCACTCAAAACCATAATAAGTAAAATTGAAATCATAGCCGCCAGTCAGGGCCTTCCACCTGCTTTTACCACTGTTCATAAAGTCGATGGACTTGTATAGAGCCAGAAAACCAAATACAAGCCGGAAGAAAACCAGCGAACTAATATCTATTTTACGAAATAACCAATTTGCCATGCCTGCAAAATTATAAAAAAACAAGGCTAATCTCACAAAAGAGACCAGCCTTGCTGTTTAATTATGTTTTGTCGTAAAAATTACTCTTCTGTGTCATCGTCAGTGTCATCAGTATCGTCTTCTGTGTCATCGTCAGTGTCATCAGTATCGTCTTCTGTGTCATCGTCAGTGTCATCAGTATCGTCTTCTGTGTCATCGTCGGTGTCATCAGTATCGTCTTCTGTGTCATCGTCGGTGTCATCAGTATCATCTTCTGTGTCATCGTCGGTGTCATCAGTATCATCTTCTGTGTCATCGTCGGTGTCATCAGTATCATCTTCTGTGTCATCCTCTTCATCTTCTTCAGCGAAAAGTAAGGTACACGTTCCTGTTCCGTCGACTTCAAAACCTAATTTGGTGTCATTGTCCAGTCTAACTACATACTCACCTCTTTTTAATTGTGCCTTTACGATTACAGCACCTGGGTAATTCATACTTACGTAGTCTAAAATACAACCTGGAAGATCAGCTAGATCTACATTCGGATTGCCTTTTCTGTGGCTTTCATTGTCCTGTCCTTTTGCAGAATTTGCATCAATGGTAGATAAATCTGCGTTTTGAAGGCTACTCATTTCAGAACCCATAACTTCGTTATCCAGTCCGTTAATTTCAAGCTGCTCACAAGCAACAACCAATGTTGTAAATGCTAGTAAAATTAAAATAAATCTTAACATAATAATAGTTTAGAAGAGTATATTATACTCTTGAATAAGTGAAAAAAAATTTAGTCGTGTGGAATTTTCAGCACATTATATGCTGAATTGCTATCAATCTCAGTGTTTGAAATTGATGAACAATCGGTTTACATAAATGGTAAGTTTGATTTCCCACTATTGTGAAGTGGTTTCCTTAATGAGACGACAAAGATACATAAACGGATGCAACACATTTTGTGGCTTTTTATCGATTTGTTACAAGCCCAGATAGAAAGGAATGGATTTATTGTGTTTTTTTATTACTGTATAAATATTTGACTTGCAGTTATTAATGTTGTGTTTGGCAATGTTTGTGGAAAGGGGAAATATTACAGCGTCAAAGCAGTAAACATATACTCCAAAAGCCTATAATTGTCCTTTTTAAATAGTTTTCTAATCCATTTTACCAAATTTTGAACAGAAAACTCTTTTTAACTTTGGTATTTGCTTAAAAGCCTTTTACATTTGCAAAAGAAAAATATTATTGATGCAAAAACACAATACATTATGGTGGTGGCATACTAATTCGGATAAACGAATGAGATGATACGCCTTATGTATTGGTTAATATAATAAAACGGCTCGTCGGTATCATTCGGCAAGCCGTTTTTTTTAATTCATAAAATGAAGGACAAGATTTTTAAACAAGGCAATAGAACATTTGAAACACAGAAGATTCATCTAAAAACTAAGGTGATTAGAATGCTGGCAGATACCCTAACGCCCGTTACACTCTACCTACGCATACGCGACTGCTTTTCCGATCCGGTCTTGCTGGAAAGCAATGATTTCAGAGTGAAAGAAGATTGCTTTTCTTTTATGGGACTAGACACAATCGGAAGTTTTCAAGTGCAGCACGGACAACTCACTGAATATGTACAAGGCGTATACGAACACAAAGAATCAGTAAGTGGAGTAGAGCGTGTACCAGAAGCCTTAAAGCGTTTTGCCGGACAATTTGATGTGCAATACGAAGAAGGTTACAGAGGTTTCAATGGCTTTTTCGGACATACCGGTTTTGATGGTGTACAGTATTTTGACACCCTGAAATTTGAAGATGAAAAACGCAAAATGGATTTGCCGGATGTGCGCTATCATCTGTATCGTTTTGTCATTGCCATCAATCATTTTAAAGACGAACTATTTCTATTAGAAAACCTATTGCCAGGCGAAACATCGCGCATGGACGAGGTTGTCACCCTAATAAAAAGCCAGAAATTTGTTACCCATCCATTCAAGGTGGAAGGCAAAGAAAGTAGCAACTTGACGGATAAAGAATTTATGGATCTCGTGCGAGCCGGAAAGCATCATTGTCAGGTCGGAGATGTCTTTCAAATTGTATTTTCCCGTCAGTTTTCACAAAGCTTCACAGGGGATGATTTTAATGTATATCGAGTCCTGCGTTCTATCAATCCTTCTCCCTATTTGTTTTATTTCGATTATGGCGATTATAGGATATTTGGCTCATCGCCAGAAGCACAAATGGTCATCAGAGACGGCGTAGCTACAGTAAATCCCATTGCTGGCACCTATCGCAGAACAGGAAACAACGAAGAAGATGCGCTGAATGCAAAAGCACTTGCAAAAGACCCTAAAGAAAATTCAGAACACATCATGCTAGTTGATTTAGCCCGCAATGATTTGGGGCGACATGCCGTTAATGTGCAGGTAAAAGAACTCAAAGATATTCAGTTTTATAGCCATGTCATTCATCTGGTCTCCAAAGTAACAGGCGATTTAGAACCAGGCACCAATCCAATTCAGGTTTTTGGGGATACTTTCCCAGCAGGTACTTTATCCGGTGCACCAAAATACAAAGCGATAGAACTGATTAATAAATATGAAAACCAAAACCGCAGCTTTTACGGTGGTGCGTTAGGCTACGTCAATTTTAACGGGGAAATGAACCAGGCAATAGTCATTCGTTCTTTTTTGAGCAAAGACAACACACTCCACTATCAGGCAGGAGCAGGCATCGTAGTGGGCAGCGTACCCGAAAGCGAACTACAGGAAGTGAATAATAAACTTGGGGCATTGACGAAGGCGATTAGAGAAGCGGAGGGGCTGAGTTGAATTGACGGTTTCGTAAACTTGCGCCTAAGCTTTTTTAGGGAAGCGAGTTTGCTAAATCTTCTTGTTCTCAATCGCAGGTTTAGCAAACTTCCTGCCCATAATGCTGCCCGCAAGTTTACCAAACCCTCGAATTTATAATTGATTAAACATGAAAATTTTAGTATTAGACAACTACGATTCCTTTACCTACAACCTAGTACAATATGTACAAGAAATACTAGGCTATAAAGTAAGCGTAAAACGAAATGACGCCATCGACCTAGAAGCAGTGGCGGAATACGACATTGTGATTTTATCGCCAGGACCAGGTGTACCAAAGGACGCAGGCATCATGCCAGAGTTGATTCAGAAATATGCCGGACAAAAGCCAATATTAGGCGTCTGTCTAGGACATCAGGCCATCGGCGAGGCTTTTGGCGGCAAGCTGGAAAATCTGGAGAAAGTATATCATGGCGTCGAGACGATGGTTAAAGTCACTGCAACTGATGATGTCTTGTTTCAAAACTTGCCACAAGAAATACAAGTCGGACGCTATCATTCCTGGGCGGTAAAAAACGACAACCTGCCAGATTGTTTTGAAGTGACCTCACGAGATGAAGAAGGAGCCATCATGTCTATGCGACACAAAGAACATGAAATTTACGGCATACAATTTCACCCAGAATCTGTCATGACACCAGAAGGCAAAGCAATGCTGGCCAATTTTTTAAATCATTGTGAGCGGGTTGCGAGTTAGCGAGTTGCGAGTTGCGAGTTGCGAGTTAGCGAGTTAATGAGTTGCGAGTTAGCGAGTTAATGAGTTGCGAGTTGATGGGTTATGAGTTGATGTTTTTTGCTAAGCAAAAAAAACCGAAAAACCGAAAAACCGAAAAACCCGCAACCCGACAACCCGACAACCCGAAAACCCGACAACCCGCAACCCGCAACCCGCAACCCGACAACCCGACAACACGAAAAATATGAAAACAACACTAAATCGCCTATTCGCACACGAAACCCTCAGTCGTGAAGAAGCGAAAACAATGCTACTCAACATCTCGAAAGAGGCGTACAACCCCGTTCAGGTAGCCAGTTTTATGACCGTCTATCAAATGCGGGAAATCACCCTAGCGGAATTGCAGGGCTTTCGGGATGCTTTGCTGGACTTATGTGTAAAAATAGACCTCGGCGGCATGAAAACACTAGATATTGTAGGCACAGGTGGCGATGGCAAAAACACCTTCAACATCTCCACGACTTCGGCGGTGGTCATTGCGGGAGCAGGATACAAAGTCACCAAACATGGCAGCTATGGCGTATCTTCCGCAGTAGGTTCGTCCAATGTATTGATGGAACTAGGCTATGAATTTACCAATGACCAAGACAGCCTGAAACGCCAATTGGATGCGGCAGGAATATGCTTTTTACATGCACCACTATTCCATCCTGCGATGAAAGCTGTAGTGCCGATTCGCAAGCAACTGGGCATGAAAACTTTTTTTAATATGCTCGGACCATTGGTCAATCCACTACAACCAGCATACCAGTTATTCGGAACATTCAGTATGGAATTATCGCGTTTATACCAATATGTGATGCAGGACACTGGACGTTCATTTTCCATCGTTTACGCGCTGGATGGCTATGATGAAATTTCCCTTACGGGCAATGCAAAAGTACGCACCCACACCACAGAACGCCTGCTCACACCCGCTGATTTTGGTAAACCAACTTTAGCGCAAAGCGACTTGCATGGTGGAGAAACAGCCGAAGATGCGGCAATAATTTTTAAAAATATATTACACAATAAAGCCACCACAGCCCAAGTCAATGTAGTTGCGGCTAACGCAGGATTAGCCATACATTGCGTGAAACCTGAACAATCTTTATTAGATTGCGTAGCAGAAGCACAGGAAAGTATAGAAAGTGGACGGGCTTTGAGCTGTTTTGGAAAATTAGTTAATTGAATGTGTTGAAGTGTTGATGTGCGCATGTGTTGATGTGGAAAATGTGTTGAAGTGTTGATGTGCGCGTGTGTTGATGTGATTTTTTTGCGAAGCACGACAACACGACAACACAACAACACAACAACACAACAACACAACAACACAACAACACAACAACACAACAACACAACAACACGACAACACGACAACACAACAAAAAATGAACATTCTACAAGAAATAATCGCCCACAAAAAAGAAGAAGTTGCCCAGCAGCAGGAAATATATCCTGTCAAGCGACTAGAGCAAAGTATCTACTTCAATACGCCCGTTGTATCGCTGAAAAAATACCTGCAACGCGAGGACAAATCGGGCATCATTGCGGAGTTCAAACGCCGTTCACCTTCCAAAGGCGACATCAACCCTTATGCCGCTGTCGAGCAGGTGAGCATCGGCTACATGCAGGCAGGCGCGTCGGCATTATCTGTGCTGACAGACAACAAGTTTTTCGGCGGCAAAAATGCGGATCTCACAGAAGCCCGCAAATATAACTTTTGTCCCATTTTGCGCAAAGAATTTATCATCAGCGAGTACCAGATTGTAGAAGCCCGTTCCATTGGTGCAGACGCGATTTTGTTGATAGCAGAATGTCTCGACAAAGCAGAAGTAGCTTCGCTGGCGGCTTTCGCCAAATCGCTGGGTTTGGAAGTGCTGTTTGAAGTCCATTCAGCAGAACAACTCGATAAACTCAATGAACATATAGACATTGTAGGCGTCAATAATCGCAATCTCGAAGACTTCTCGGTCAGCATACAGACTTCACTTGATCTTGCTTCAAAAATTCCAGATACCTTTGTCAAAATATCTGAAAGTGGCATCAGCGATCCTGCTAGTATAAAGACGCTTCGACAAGCTGGTTTTCAGGGCTTTTTGATTGGAGAAACCTTTATGAAAACGGCTGAACCACACAAGACTTGTGCGGCTTTTATTGGGCAGTTGAGCGAGTAAAAATGGACATAAACGATTTCGGCTAAATCAGGCTATCTGCGAAATACTGGGAGAAAAATAAAATCAACAAGAACTCCGCTTCAACAATTGATACTCTCCTTGTTTTTTAAATTCCCGAATGGACAAGCCCGTATATTTTTTAAAAGTTTTTGAAAGATGACTGGCATCGGTAAAACTCAATTCATCCGCAATTTCAACAAGCGTATAATCCGAGTTGAGCAGGCGGATTTCCACTAATTTTAATTTAGATTTAATAATATATTCCCTTAAAGACATCTTCACTTTTTTACGGAAAAATTCGCTTAGATAAGTTGGCGAAAGCAAAAAGGTCTTTGCTAATTGTTCAACTTTCAAAAGCTCGGGTTTATTGATATTTTCGTTGATATAGGTTAATAACTTAGTCACGCGATCATCTTTTTCTGTAGGATTAACTACTTCGTAAGCAGAATTTTGTTTGATATTTCGCAACAGAATTTCAAGAATACTTGTCATCACACTTTTGATTAATGCGGAAGAGCTTGATTGATAATTGCTGTTTTCTTTTAAAATCAGATCAATCAAAGTGTAGATATGTTGACGATCTAATTCACTGCGAATGATGTCGCCAGGCAGCTGATTATAATTAGATAGTATGTAAGCAGCTTCTTTAAACCATTCCTGTTGATTCGCTACATCTTGACCATTTGCATTAAAGAAGTCAGAAGTAAATTTCAGAAATACAAATCGGGTCATTTTTTCAATCTGAAAGGAATGACATTTTAAAGGTGGCAGCAAGAACAAGCTGCCATTTTTATAATCGTAAAAATTATAATTGATGCATTGAGTTCCTTCACCTTCTTTAATAAGTACCAATTCAAAAAAATTGTTTTTGACGGGACGTTGCCGCCATTCACCTAAGACTATTTCTTGTATTTCAAAAGGTTTATGAGCTTGTAAAACTTGCATTTATGTATGATTTTGCAGCAAAATTAAACTAAAATGGGCTTAAATACCAGATTTAGTCTCCAAATACCTTTTTTTATACAAAAAAAACCTTTTATCGTACTAAACGATAGAGGGCGTATTGCTGTATCTTTATAGCCTACTAAATAGTTGTTTACAAAATAAAAATAAAGTAAAATGAAAGGAATGTTAATTAAGGAGTATGGCGAAAACGCTGTATTTGAAGTTTCAGAACTTGAAAAACCAACCGTAAAACCAGGTCATCTGCTGGTAAAAATCGCAGCTTCAAGCGTAAACACCGTGGACACCATGATTCGTCAAATGGGAAAAGATTTGCCTTTATCTCCCGACGCGCCCGCCATTCTGGGAATGGATTTCGCAGGTACGGTGGAAGCAGTCGGCGAAGGAGAGAACGGATATTCAGTTGGAGATGAAGTGTATGGCTGTGCCGGTGGCTTGGCAGATTTACCCGGAACCTTGGCAGATTACATCGTGGCAGATAGTGATTTGTTAGCGCGTAAGCCTAAAAATCTGTCTATGCGAGAAGCAGCGGCTTTGCCTTTAGTGGCGATTACAGCTTACGAGGGATTGATGCGGGCAGGCATCAAAAAAGGTCAAAAAGTATTGGTGCATGGAGGTACAGGGGGCGTTGGTCATATTGCTGTACAGTTAGCAAAGCACTTTGGAGCAGAGGTATATGCTACTAATGGAGGAGAAAAGCAGATGGCTATCATTGAAAAATATGGTGCGACGCCTATCAATTATAAAACAGAGGCAGTAGAAGACTATGTTAATAAATATACAGGAGGTGCAGGCTTTGATGTCGTTTATGATTCTGTAGGAGCAGCTAATCTGATTAACTCCTTTAACGCAGCCGCTTTAAATGGTCATGTAGCCACCACTGTTTCCTTATGCGAACTCGACCTGACGATTGCCCATTTCAAAGGCTTGTCACTTCATGTCGTATTTATGCTGATTCCAATGCTTCACAATTATAAGCGAGCGGACCATGCGGAAATTCTTAAAAATCTTGCCAAAATTATTGAGGCTGGTGCTTTGATGCCATTGCTTGATGAAGAACGCTTTACACTTGAAGAAGTAGGAAAGGCACATGCTCGTTTAGAAAGTGGAAAAGCAATTGGGAAAGTAGTCGTTGAAAATTAGAAATATTGGACAACAGTGAAAAAAATTGAATGGCAGGGCAGACCAAGGAAATTGCTTTGGGACTTGCAAGTATTGCCCTGCCTTTGCATCAACCTGTTCATATTGCCAAATCGGCAGCCACTATTGACCAATTATCCGACGGGCGATTGATAATGGGCGTAGCATCGGGCGACCGACCGACTGAATATCCCGCCATGAACATTGATTTTGAAAAACGGAGCGAATTGTTTCGGGATGCCTTTGATTATATCCGAAAGGCACAAGATGATTTTCCAGTTTTGAAGGATAAGCATTTTGGGGAATTAAATGGATCATGCTGCAAATGATGCAAACCATGATAAAATCAAAAAGCTTTTCACGCATTGTGACAAAGTATTTATCGAAAGTTTCTATAAAGCAGAAGACAAAGAATTTGCCGATTCAAATTACCACAGCTATTCTACAGCATCAGCAAAAATTATGAAAGCCAGCCAGGTGAAGACAGCCATTCCAGTACATTTTTCCAGAAAATATAAAGCAGATGAAATTGAAATTTTGATAGCTGAGTTTAATGCTGGACTTGGTTAGTTGTTATTGGTTTTTCTTTGGTTTGGGGATGTTGGTTTTTTGAAAAAAGAGGCTGTTCTTGGATATGCGGTGTGTTTCGTGTATTTTTGTATGTGTATATAAAACGAAATTCCAAGGGATAGAAAGGAAAGTCAGTAAAGTGCTAGTCTTTTAGTATTTTTACAAAAAAAACAAATGCAATATAAAAAACATATACGATTCGATTGGGCAATCAAAAGACTATTAAGACAGAAAGCAAATTTTGGTATTCTGGAAGGTTTTTTAAGCGAATTATTGAAAGAAGACATTCAAATTATAGAAATCATTGAAAGCGAAAGCAATCAGGAAACCGAAGAAGATAAATACAATAGAGTTGATATTTTAGTCAAAGACAAAAATGAGGATTTAATCATCATTGAAATTCAAAATTCGTATGCACTGGATTATTTTTTGAGAATTCTTTATGGAATTTCAAAGGCAATCATTGAGCACATGAAAGTGGGGAATACATACTCGAAAGTCAAAAAAGTAATTTCGGTAAACATCGTTTATTTTGAATTGGGGCAGGGTGATGATTATATCTATCGGGGAACAACAAATTTTAAGGGCATCCATGACAATAAGTCATTAGAATTAACTGCCGCTCAAAGAAAGTTATTCAAAAAAGAAAAAATCGAAGAAGTCTATCCAGAGATTTATCTGATTAAAGTGAACAAATTTGATGACAATGCAAAAAACACTTTGGATGAATGGATTTACTTTTTGAAGAACAGCGAAATCAAACAAGAATTTTCTGCTAAAGGAATCAAAGAAGCTGATGAAGTTTTGAAGAGGGCAAATATGTCTGACAATGAAAGAAGAGAGTATCAAAGATTTGCGGAAGTACTTTCTGATAGGGCAAGTATCGCTGAAACAATAGATTTTGAATCAAAATTATTAGCTGAAAAAATAGTAAATGAGGCAAGAAGTGAGGCAAAGAAGGCAAGAAGTGAGGCAAAGAAGGCAAGGAATGAGGCAAAGAATGAGGCAAAGAAACAAGTCGAAAAAGCAAAGGCAATAGCAAAGGAAAAAGTTGATAAGGCAATTGAGGCTATGATAACGAATACTGACCTTTCTGATGAAGATATTGCAAATACTCTCGTTGTTAATGTTGAACGTGTCAGGGAGATTAGGAAGAAAATTAGTTAGAAAGGAAACGGGGCAGCCAAACAAAAAAAACACCAAATCCCAAAGCAAAAAACTCCAAAATTTGGTGTTCAATATTCAAAAACGCCACATTCAATTTGCCCAACTGATTATTGTCAAGACATGTTGAATTTGTGTTTGACATTTGTATTTGAATTTCTGCTGAAGCTCAATTACACCCTTCAATCTCCGCAGAAAAATCAGCAGAAACTGGAATGGTAAAACCATTCTCCAGACAAATCACCTGTCCTGCTCATTTATAAATGATTACACCAAAACTAGTAATCTGATCTATGATAAATTTTGGTGCTGGATTCCCATTTCCTTCCAAAGAAGCTATTGCTCTTTTAACGCCTACATTAAAACTATTTATAAAGCCCAAATTTTTTGCAGCTTCTGCTAATGTTGGATTACGGTAATCATTTTTATCAGGAAAGTTTTCAGGCCTTGCGTCACCATATAGTCCACCAGGATTAATAATTTCAATTCTATTGCTGTATTCATAAAACTTGACAGGAGCATTAGATTGGTAATTTCTATGAATAACGGCATTATAAAGAAGCTCCTGAATCGCTGCACTCGGATAGGAATAGGAGTAGGGTTCGCCTAAATTATGTTGAACTTTTTTCACTATTTGAGCCTTAATGAAATCATTCATCACTTTCATCTGCGTTGTCAAATCACCTTCAAAACTGTGTTCATAAACAAAGTCACTAACTTCATCTTCACCTTCAAATTTTACATATTGTACATAAGCTCCAGGAAGATAAAATCTTGGATTGATTCCAAACATCAATATTCCTGCGTTGGTTGGACAGTTTGCTTTCAGATCAAAAAACTTCAAAGATGCTAATTGTTCTTTAAGTGCTCTACCATTAGCTTCTAATGTATCTCTATCAATTGCAGTTGGCAGATAAACCAGCTTAAAAAGATCAGTACTTAAATCCTCAAGCGTACTTCCAAAGCAGGGTTGCGTGTCAAACGACCGAGCAAACGTAGATCTTTTCTCACTTAAAATACGCTCTTCTGCTTCATTTGCGACGCCTTTTCGAGGGCCGATTCTGATAGATACTTTTCCCTTGAATCTAACTGGTGGTACTTGAGAAGGTTGAACTTCTACTACAGCCAAATCCCCTTCATCAAAGGAGAATTTTTCTACAATCATAGTTGGCGGAGGAATAATTCTTCCATCTGTTCTATAATTGAGTAAAGTTTGCATTATTTGCTCATCAATATCAATTCCTGCAATAGAACCATCATCATTAGCCCCGACAATAAGATAACCCGGCAATCCTTTTGCTGCCATATCGTTGCTAAAGGAACAGATGGTTTCCCCAAATTTATTGCTATCTGTTTTGGATATAGTTTTCTCAACTCTATCTGTTTCCATCCCTGAAAGCAATATGTTCAGTTCTTCCTTTGATATCATTACGAATTATTATAAATTATTTTATTTTTAAATTTGAGCGTCCAAATATGTTTTAAATTTACTTAAACTAATATAATAACACAGGAATTTTCAAACAAGTTCCAAAATTTTATGATTGTTTTTTTGCAAGAAGATTTAACGAAACCCAATCCCTTTCAATTACACCCCTCAATCTCCGCAGAAAAATCAGCAGAAACTGGAATGGTAAAACCATTCTCCAGACAAATCACCTGTCCTGCTTTAAACTGCGCTGCATTGCCCGGCGGCAAGCTACCCGCTGAATTAATCGTATTGTCAGCCTGATAAAGCTGATTGCCTATTGTGCCATTGACCGTAAGGAAAGCAGGACAAGAAGACGTACCTGTGGTAAAACTAAACGGACCAGCACATTCCGATAAGTCCGTCTGAATACCCGATGTAGGCGGTGTGTAAGAAGCCAGCGGAAAAGGGTTGTTTGTCGTAGCATTCGTCGTGCCGCCTTCCAGTTGATTCACACCACTAAAAGTCCAGTTAGAAACATTAAAAACGCCAGCATTGGTCGGCTGATTATTATTGCGATAAGCCCAGCCATCTAGGTGATCCCAAGGCGTATTACTACCATCAGTATTCACATCGCCTAGCACATCAATCACCGTTCCATTATAAAATAATTCAACGGCATCATCGCCATTGATAAACATAGCATCGGTAATATAATCGGGATTAAAACCAAAAAAGGCAGCAAACTGTGCAGCATCAACAGTCACATAAAGATAAGTACCCGCAGTCACGCTTGTACTTGGAAAAGTAAATTCGGGCGTACCCGTTGTGCCAGCACCATTATTGGCAGAACTAAGACCGTAGAGGCTCAAATCTGAAATATCATTCACGACATAAAGCTCGACGCCTTTGGGTGTGCCGCCTGTCAATGGACCATCATAAGCACCTGTGATGATGAGGTCTTCGCTGTTCAAAATAAGCGTATCGGTACATTGTCCGCAGACATAATACTCATAACTAGTCTGCGAGGCTAGTCCACTTAAAGTATAAGGATTGCTCACGCCCGATACAGTGGTACCTGTGCCTGGACTAAAGCCCGCCAATCCCCATTCCACATCAAAAGCAGTTTGCGTAGCACTCCAACTTAGCTCAGCCGAGCTACTGCCGATATTGCTAGCTGTGCCGTTAGTAGGCGCAGGGCAGGCAACAACAACATTTTCACAAACCAATAAATCCATCAAAACAGGGTAGTGGTCGGACATGATTTTAATTTCGTTTTCTAAGGGGACATTGCCTGCCGTAGCATCGGCATTCAATATGCCAGGACTGCCAAAAGTCTGATAACTTCCAGACACATAAGCAATCATATTATCCGCATTATTGATCGCCGGATTGATGAAAATATGGTCAAATCGATCATCCAAACCACCTGGAACACCATCATTGCCATACAGATTGATAGATTCACTTTGCCCTCTGGTGGCTTGTGTATATTTAAAGGCATTGCTGCTATTATTGCGCGTCCAGCCATTTTGTTTATCGTAAAGTCGCTGTGTATTTCCTGTACTGGTGAGGCTGCCGTAAGCTGGTTCACTGTAAGTAGAACCGCTGATATTATCACTATAAAAATTAAAATCTCCGGCTACGATGATATTGGTTGTTGCACTTAAACCATTGATGAAAGTCATAATGTTGTTGGCTTCCAAATCCCGCAGGTCGCGGTCGGCAAGCTGATTCCCAGAAGCTTCATCTGTACTCGCTTTAAAATGACTGCTATACAACTCTATCGGCACACCCGATACACCGCCGCAAGCAATGTCTATTGTCATCCGGTAGCGGGTAGTGGCGCGTGGCGCAATAGAGCCGCCGCTACTAGGGCGCGACAATTCCTGCTGGGAAATAAAGTTGAGTACATCATCATTATAAATGAGCATATTGCCTAATGTTCCATAATTGGTATAGCCTGGAGCGTGGTTATAAGTCTTGCCGAGTGTGCCATTGGTATTCAATTCATTGACCAGCAAGGTCGCACCAGATAGATCTGTCATTTCCTGAATGAGAATAACATCTGCCTCAGTAGCTTCTACAATCTGGCGAAAGTATCCAGCGCGTGCGGCATCATTGCCAAGGGCTGAGTTGTTGGATGGATTGGGATAATTGAGGATATTATAGGTCATGATAGTTAGTTCTGTCGAGGATTGGGCGTAGGCTGCCATACTGCCGATTAGGGCAATGAGTAGTAGTAAGTATTTCATGTCTTTATTTTTGTTTGGTATAAAACGCTGGCTAAGGTAGGATATATATACTAAAAGGCGAGATGATTTTTAAATAAAACTTACAGCTTCAAAGGATAAGAGAACAATAAAAAAATCCCGAATTTCTGAAAGCTCAGAAATTCGGGAGTACATCAGGCTTCCAGCCTAGTTTCAGTGGCAATCACTATTGTCCTAATCACCAATCACCAGTTACCAAATCACCAATCAATTCTCACTAACAGGACGAGGCATCTGTTCCCAGACATCATCCCCTACACGATCCAAAGGCAAATCACCCAATCTTCCATAACGGCGCATGTCCACCCAGCGGTGTCCTTCGCCCCATAGAGACAGCCATCTTTGCGTCAGCAGCTCATCGACCAGTGAAGCATCATCTGTGGCGCCCATGTAGATGTCCAGACCATTTTGTGTCCGAATAACATTCAGTGCTGTTTCAGCAGCAGCATTATCAAAGCCGATATTGGCTTCCGCCGAAATGAGGACCAATTCTTCATTTCTGATTAGTGGAATATTATCGGACAAGTCTTTATACACGACCACGTCATAATCGCCAGTCAGTCCATCTAGTGTCAATGCCGCATCACGAAGTGCAACCTTTGAATTACGGGCATCCATCGGGTCTAATGCAGCTGGGAAAGAAGGATGTGCAATAATCGCATCTGCCTGATTCGTCGGGCGAAATACAGGATTAGAAACCTCACCACCTGCTGTAGAGAAATAAAGCGCAGGTCCAGTATTCAAATCACCGCCAGCCATCATAAAAGATTCAGCCAATGCAGTTCTCGCTTTAGCTTTGTCGCCCTGATAAACAGCTACACGTGCCGCCAAAGCTCTGTTGAAGTGACTGAACGTTTCGGGCGTATCAAAGCCAGCAAAACCGCCAGACAAAGAGAAGCGAAAACTTGAGCCAGTCAAAGACTGATTCGCAGCATCTAGCAAACTCATAATGCTGGTCAGTGCAGCATCATAATCAACAAAAGCACCCAGATTGTCAGGGTCAGCAACATCTAGGCGAATACCATTTTGATATTGTAAATTAGAAGCCAATAACAGCTCATAAGCCTGAATCGTTTGTGCAAAACCCTTATAGCCTGCAATATCCGCCGCGCTCAATCCTGGTGCAGCATTATCAACAGCCTCTAAGAGTATATTGCAATTTTTAATCGTGCGGTATCTGCCAAAATATGGTCTTGTACCATAAAATCCTGCATTGTCCAACTGCGATTCTTCTCTACCCAGCAATTCACCAGTATAACGCGGATCAGAACCCGTAAAGAACCAGTAATCGCGTCCGATGATAGAGGTGACATCATAGTAGAAACCAATTTCCTGTCCCATCAGGGATTCGATACCTGTGACCAAAGTCTGCAATTCACTCGCAGAAGCACCTTCCAGAATATCTTCCAGACTGGTACCATTCGGATCTGGTATTTCGTCAATATTACAGCTTGTCCACAGGGTCAGACTAAAGACAGCGGTTAGTATGAATAATTTATTGAATGAAAATTTCATTGTATTATATTTTAATATTTTTAGGTCAAGTTAGAATGTGGCTGTTACGTGGAAATTGAAACGCTTGGCAGAAGGGAACGGCGTCACCTCTACACCAGTCGATAATCCACCTGAACCGAAATTTGATACTTCAGGATCGTAACTGTTGTACTCAAAAAAGTTCAGCAAATTTGTACCAGAAAAGCCAACTTTCAAACGCATCAAATCATTGAACGTTGATTTAGGAATGTTGTAGAACAAACCAATTTCACGCAATCTCACATAACTGGCATCTTCGATATAAGGCGCTGTATTTACACCCAACTGGCTGAGGCGGTAGTCGCCATTGCCCAATGCGCCTTCAGGATCCAATTCTACATCATCAAAATCATGCGTGGTGTTGTTCAAATCGAAGAGCAAAGTAGAAAGGTTGATGTTTTTGCCACCTTTTTTCCAGTGTACAAGGAAAGTTAAATCAACATCTTTATAGCTCAATTGATTATAAAAAGAAGTCTGAAAATCAGGTTCAGCATCGCCGTATAATTGCAGCGTTGGCTCGCCTGTTCCGTTAAGCGTGATGTCAGGATTCGCGCCTACACCGATAACGGCAGTTGGGCTGTATCCTTCTTTCACCATAAAGTTTCCTAAGAAATCAGCGAAACCACCTGTCGTAAAAGCAGGAACGGATAATCTGGTTACTTCTGCATTATTTTTCCACCAGTTTACACGAGAGAACCAGTCGAAGTCTTCGCCATCAATCACTTTGGCATTCAAACCAATTTCTAAACCTCTATTCTGCAATTCTGCTGCATTGGTCACCTGACTGGTAAAACCAGAAGAAGTCGGCACATCAGCATTCAATAATAAATCAGAAACAGACTTGACATAATACGTCGCATCCAATAAGATTCTATTGTTGAGGAAACCCAGATCGAAACCAAATTCTACCTCAGTTTGTCTTTCCGGTCCTACTGCTGAATTACCTTGTAAGCTACCAATCGTTACACCCGCCATACCATCTACAATGGTAGATCCGAAAGAAGTAAATTTAGCACCAAACTGAGGGAAGTTACCAGATTGTCCATAAGCAGTTCTGACTTTGAACTGGCTCAATACACCATCCTGTGGCAAGAAACCAAATTCATGGAGATTAACAGCTACAGAAGCTTTTGGATAATAAAAAAGCTGATTCGCATCACTATTATTAGAAGACTTATCACCTCTAAGTCCAACAGTCAACATCACCTTGTCATCCCAGTTCAACTCTTCCTGTACGAAAAAGCCTTTATCTTTTTGTAATAGACGAGTTTGTGTAACGTTTCTTGAACCACCCTGATCTAGGTTGGTTTGCGAGCCAATCATATCAAATGCTTCCCCCAAAATTGTATTTCTATTGAAGCTCTCTTGTGTCAAACCCAACTGCGTTCTGAAATTCAGACCACTATCAGTGTATAAAGAGTGTACTAGGAAAGCTGCAACATTTGAATTGAAATTATTCGTACTTCCCTGTACAGAAACGCCGTTCAAACCAGCACCATCGCGTTGGAATTGCAAGTCATTCGGAAAGAGGGCAGATGTAGCCAGATTATAATAATCAATTCCACCTCTAAGGATCAGGCGGAGGTTATTATTATCATTGGTGAATAATTTGGCTGTAGCCGAACCACCACCAAGCAGGCGATTTACTTTTTCATTATTGGTCACCTTGGCAGCCGTTTCCAAAAAGTTGGATGGCGCGTAAGGATTAGCAGGGTATACACCTTCCGAATCGGGCAATAATTGTGCGAAAGAAGGCGTAGAGGTAAAGGAGATACCCATAGTGGTACCAGAATTGTCATTATTGAAAAAACCTCTGTCGGCAGAAGAATTAATATAAGCCGTTGTTGTGCTGAGGTCCAACCATTCTGTCAGTTTGTGATTTATATTGATCCGTGCAGAAGTTTTGTCATAACCTGTATTCTCTACAATACCGTCTTCATTTTTATAGGTTGTACCAATAAAGAATTTAGTCTTATCGCTACCACCTCTGATAGACAGGCGTGAAGTAGCAAGCAGTCCTTTATTGCCATATAATAACTCTTCATAATTATTAATCGGTCCGGCACGGAACTCGTCAATAGCATCTACAAAATTGGAATTGAGCACACGATCTTCTGTCCATTCGCGTTGTCCTAGTGGATTCAGCATTTCAGTCCAGCCGATAGACTGTCCAAACTGTACTTCAGTGGGTCCGGCTTTTCCTTTTTTAGTGGTAATAATAACAACACCACCAGAGGCACGAGAACCATATTGAGCAGCAGCAGAAGCACCTTTCAGAATTTCAATGTTCTCAATATCTTCAGGATCAATATCTGCAAGGCGATTGGATGGGTTGTCCTGATTGGACGTACTACCACCCGATGAAGCTCTTGAAACACTGTTCAATCCCGCAGGTATCGCAGAGTTGTCTATATAGACACCATCAATGATAAAAAGCGGCTGAGAAGAACCGTTGATAGAAGTCGTTCCACGCAGTTTTACGGAAATACCGCCACCTGGCGCACCCGAACTTGCTCGAATTTCAGCTCCTTTGAATTTGCCATATAGGGCAGCATCTGTGGTAGTTGGGACAGTAACACCCGTCAGCTCGGCAGCAGAAATAGAGGCAACGGAGTTGGCTAGATTACTTCTTTTTACAGAAGTTGCCAAACCAGTAACGACGATTTCATCCAGCTCTGTAGCGCTATCAGATAAAACGATACTGTAAGAAGATGAGCCATCAATCGCCTGCTCTATGGTGGAAAATCCAACATAGTCAAATTGCAGTGCAGTAGCTCCGTCAGGCACTTTGAGTGAATATTTTCCATCAATGTCCGTGATGGTGCCAATGGGCGTTCCTTTGACGCTGACACTTACCCCAATCAGTGGGATATTGTCGCTATCCGTCACTGTACCGCTCACGGTAGTTTGTGCAACAGCAGTGCTTGAAATCAGCATGACTGCAAGCAGCAGTACATACATTCTAGTAAAAATGTGTTTCATACTAAGTTTGTTTTTGTTATATAAAATGGGCTTTGTTATTTTCCAAAGCATAGCAATATTAAACAATTTAGGTAGAAAGGAGTTAAAGAGTATATTTAAATAACTATCAAAAACGACCAATTACCTTACAATAATCCTGAATATTGTTGAAACGACAAAGTATTTTATCATATTTGAATGTATTGTGATGGTAGAATGACGTATTTTAGGAAACTCATTCCGATAATCATCGGGACAAATTCAAGAAAAAATAGATGAATATACGACTGACAACAAAGGTAGAACAGGATTATAAAACAGTCTATAAAGGATTTAATAAAGACTTATTTGTGGCTTTAAAACCACCTCTGTTGCCCTTAGAGCTTCGCCGATTTGATGGTAGTAAAACAGGCGATGAAGTACATATCCGACTAGGCAAAGGCTGGCTGTCGCAGGACTGGAATGCACTGATTATAGAAGATAAAATGACGGATAAGGAAGCCTGGTTTATTGACGAAGGAACGACCTTGCCCTTTTTCCTCAAAAGCTGGCGACATCGGCATCTGATTGTCAAGGCAGACACTGGTGCATTGATTGTAGATGACATCACCTACAAAACTCCAACTTGGCTGACAGATTATTTGCTGTATCCGGTGATGTGGCTGCAGTTTGCTGCAAGGAAGCCAGTGTATCGGCGGGTTTTTAAAAATAAACGGAATTGACCATTAATTGATTTGCACGCCTATTTCGCAAAAGCGGTGGGTTTAAACCCACCGCTTTTGCGAAATAGGCGGATGGAAAGCTCATCTTTTTAGCACCTGAACCAATTAATGGTCAATTCCGAAAATAAAAGTAGCAAAAAGTAGCACAGACATTCCTGTCTGTTCATAAAGGAAGAAGAAGGAACAGCAAAAATGAAGATTCGAATTAGTACTATAAATGACCTCCAAATACTCACTCGCATCAGCGAGCAGAGTTTCCGTGAGGCTTTTGAAAATAATAATACATCGTCGGAAAATTTTGAAGAATACGTGAAAAAGGCTTTTTCAGCAGCACAATTACAAAACGAAATAGAATCGTCGGATAGTATATTTTTACTAGCAGAAGATCAAGACAAAGAAGCCATTGGCTATGGCAAATTACGCCAAGACAATCGGAGAAAAGACCTGCTAAACGGATTAGACTGTATAGAGATAGAACGGATTTACGCGCTTAAAAAATACTGGGGCAAAGGTGTAGGCAAAGCTTTGATGTTGAAGATGCTGGAACTGACCAAGGAGCAAGGTTACCAACACATCTGCCTGTCAGTCTATGAAGAAAACCCAAAAGCAATCCGTTTCTATGAGAAATTCGGATTTAAATCAGTTGGTATAGTCGAATTTAAATTGGGCGATGTTATAGAAGATGATGTGTTGATGCTGAAAGAGGTGAAGTAATAGGTGTCGTTTCGACTTCGCTCAAGGACCTGTATTGCAGTTGATTGAGCGGAGCCGAAATCAACTTTCAGTGTTGTCCTCGACTCCGCTCGGACAACTATAGTTCCATTGGCTTAATTCTTTTCGGAATTGACCATTAATTGGTTCACCGATTACCCCGAAGGGTGTAAAATGTTTATAGCCCTGCAATTTGCCCGTTAGATGCGACTCTGTAGGAGTCGAACCAGTCTCGCGCTTAGGATTTTCTATAAACATGTCATCCCTTCTGGATGATTTAATGCTTGAACCAATAAATGGCTAATTCCGATTCTTTTTAATTTTTGGTCGGCAAATTGCAGTTGATTGAGCGGAGCCGAAATCAACTGACTGAAATCACTGAAAAGCATTTTTCCGTTTCGTCCATTCCTCATACAAAGCGACAGAAATGAATATTTTTGCGGCATAATTTTCCTGTTTTGCCATATTGTTCAGGGCATTATACTCTAGTCCAAAACCAAGATTGAAACTATTATTATAATGGGCTTCTATGCCAAATAAAGGATGTTTGAATAACTCCAGATCAACATTGACAGGTGAGGCATGAAAGACCGAAACACCCCAGAAACCATTAAAATTTTTGAGGTGATAATCAAAACCAACAACCTGCACCATCAGATAAACGCTGCTATTGTTTTCCTGAAAACCAGCCAGAGACGGAGAGGCCACGGACATGATGGGATTCGCAAGTAGAATCAACTCACCACGAGCAGGCGGAAGAATGAGTCCCAAATTACCTGTTTTTTTGAGCCTTCTTTTATCGCGTAAAGCAGCTACACCACCATTGACGAAGTACTCCAATATATTGCGATTGCGATAGCCATAAGCATATTTTTTATCGTATAATTCGCGGGTGCTTTTGATTTCTGCGAGCACGTTTTCACTAAGATTCAGTTTAATTTTATCTTCATAAGTATCAATAATTGCTTCCGCAAGTTCATCCCATTCCTGCTGATATTTTAGAAAGTAGGCAGAGGTTTTGAGCGTAGCATCTTGTTCTGCTTCTTCAATATTATAGAGCAAAGCATCTTTTAAACGTATCCTTCTCGACATAGCGTCATAGAGGTCATAAACCAGGCTATAATTATAATTCAGAAAAGCATCTGCACCTTCCAGTGATTTGTAATTATAAAGTTCTAAAAGATAATCGGGCATAAGATTGGCGGCATCCTGCGTACTGACTTTATAAAAAGGACTTGCAATATCCAGGAAGTACTTATAATCTTGTTGCTGTGTGGCATCAACAGTCTCTGCCTTTGCTTTCAAAGCCTCATAAGCCGACTGAATATCCTGCGCCTGCCCATACTGAACATAGAAAAAACAGATGAATAATACGGGGAGATAGTGCTTCATTTTTGTTGTGTTGAGGTGTTGAAGTGTTGTCGTGTTGTCGTGTTTTACTTCAACACCTCAACACGACAACACCTCAACACATTCAAGAAATAGCGATAAAATTATCAGACAGTTTTTTCATGAAAGTGATAAACATATCTTTTGCAGTAAAGTCTTCGTTTTCCGCATCTGTGCGAATCTGCTCAATAAAATCAAGCCCAATACTTTTGACTGTACCACCTGGTTTGTGGTCATTATCATAAGTGGCAGCAATCTGCAATTTATCAGCAAGTTCGACGCGCAGTACATCTTCAATGAGCGACAGATAAACATGCGGATGCTGGAGATAAGTATTCAGGTCATGCATCCAAAGTTGGGTAGTGTAAGATAATTGTTGAGCTTCTGTATAGACACTGGGGGCGATGGATTTTGTACGTCCAATTTGCGCGATAGGGTCCATTTTATTATTGAAAATACGATAAGCATTTCGCACAACGCCTTGCTGAACTGGAAAGGTCGCATCATTGAAAATCCGGACATGCGAATTGTTCATATTATAAGCCGTATGGTCCAGCAAATTGAGAATAGGAACTGCATTGGCAAGCAAGTAGAGCGAGGAGACACGAAGAGAATGACGAGAAGGCAAGCCATTGGCAGAGACACTAAAAGGCAATCCGGGATCACTAGCAGTTCGGGGTAAGGAAGGGGCATTATCGGGCCAATACAGGCGATGCAAAAAATCAAAGGCTATTTTACCGCCCAATCCATGTCCAATAAAAGAAAACTTAGAGCGTCGGGGGGATTGTGCGACGACACTCAATATCTGCTCAGAAACGCTCAGTAGCACATGATTAATAGTTTCTGGACTACGGGTATAGACAAGACTGTCCAAGAGAAAACCACTATTGCAGGCAGCCAGTTTTTCGCCGATATTCAAGTCGGGATTAAGTGGGTCGTTGAGTCGTTTATCGGCTATTTTGATGAGCCAGTCGTTGAACTTACCGAGGCTTTGTCCACCAGCAATCAGTGCATCAAGCTTATTGTTTAAAATGTTCTGATAATTGACTTCCACAAAAGTCATGGCATCGCGACATTCTTGCTCACTTTTGCCCGTATGCGTAGCAGCCTTTTTGTAAAGAAATTCCGCATGTTCTGCCAGCCATCCTGACTGATAATCACTGGAACCATGTATGACGAAAATATAATGCATATTACTAAGGAAATTAGCTTGGTGTAAATATAGGCTTAATTTTTATAAGATTCAAATAAGTACAAATTGCAAAAATATTTTATACGAAAATGTCTTTATTTTCAACCTGAAATAGCTTGAGACTTCCGCCTTTTTCATACATGAATTCAATGGCTTTTCGCCCTTTTTTGCCAAGATCAACCGTAAAATCATTGACATACAAACCAATGTGCTGCATCATTACTTTGTCATCCATTTCCTGCGCATATTGGCGGACGAAACTGATAGTTTGTTGTGGGTTTTGTAAGGCAAATTCTACACTGCGACGAAGCACCCTATCTACTTTTTGTTTGAGTTCCAAATCCATGTCCCGACGAACAACAATGCCGCCTAGTGGAATCGGCAGACCTGTTTGTGTTTCCCAATATTCGCCCAGATCAATCAATTTTTTTAAGCCTTTTTCTGCGTAAGTAAAACGATTTTCATGAATAATCAGTCCTGCCTGTACCCGTTCGCCCAAGACTGCCGGTTCTATATCGGAAAACAACATTTCTTCTCTATCCTGAAGGCTAGGGAAAGCGAGTCTCAACAGCAAATTAGCCGTTGTATATTTGCCAGGAATAGCAACGTGCAGGTGTGGAATTTCTTCTTGGGTATAAACACGTCTTGCAATCAGCAAAGGCCCACAATTATTGCCCAATGCACTGCCGGAGTTTAATAATTGATATTTTTCAGTGAGATAAGCATAAGCATGATAACTGAGCTTAGTGATAGCAATATCGCCTTCCATTGCTTTTTGGTTCAGTTGCTCCACATCTGCCATTAGCACATCAAAAGTGAGTCCTTCCGTATCAATTTTACCATGTATCATGGCATCAAAGATGAAGGTGTCGTTGGGGCAAGGGGAGAATCCGAGTGTTAGTTGCATATTCTTTAGAAAAGAGACCGCTTCGCTGTCAGAAGAGAGACTGATTAAGTTTAAGTTTAAGCCGAAGTATAAGATTAAGATTAAAGGACTTTGCCTTCGGCAACGTTAATAAAGATTTAAACTTAATCTTATACTTAAACTTAACAACGGAAACATAAGAAAAGATTTTTAGTTTTTGGAAGAATGACGTATATTTCATTAAATGTTGCGATTGCCTGCGCTCGCCTCTAGCTGCTAAAGGAGAAGCTGCCCGCGATTGTTGTGATTGAAACTGAAACTGCCATGCATATACCAACACATTATAAAAATGAAAACCTTGAAGAAGTCAGCGCTTTTTTACAGCAAAACAGCTTTGGCATCCTAATCAATCAGACCAATGGCAAATTGTGGGGGACACATATTCCATTAGAACTCGATAAAGATGAAGATGGTAGTGATGTGCTGCTTGGGCATGTTGGGAAAGCCAATCCGCAGGGACAAAACTTTAAAGATAATCAGGAAGTGCTGGCTATTTTTCAAGGGCCGCACAGCTACGTTTCCTCTTCCTGGTATGAAATAGAAGAAGTGCCGACCTGGAATTATATCGCGGTGCATGTCTATGGTACGATTCAAATTATAGAAGGCGAAGCACTTTGGGATTCACTGAAAAAACTGGTAGATAAATACGAGCAAAATTCCGAAAATCCAGTCTCGATGGAAAATTTATCGCCCAAAACACTGCGACAAATCAAAGGGATTATTGGCTTTAAAATAAAGATAACAGACATTCAGGCCGCTTATAAATTATCACAGACGAGAACGGACACAGATCACCAACATATCGTCAGAGAATTGGAAAAAACAGACCTGCCGGATGCTAAAGCTACTGCTGCGGCTATGAAGAAGAATAGGGGGCAGTGACAGTAGCAATATCAGTGACAGTATCTAGGGCAAACGCATCAAAATTATCTATTCTAAAACAGGCGAATATGGCGAAAAACATGTCGCAGCTACGCAGCTAAAATGCTGTTGGTTGACTATTTTTTACAAACGTTTAGCATCTACGAAGCTAGTTCAGCACTCTTTTTGAAAAAACAGATCCATTCGGGACGAAATGTTTGTAGAAATAACATAGACGAAGAAGTAGCAGAATTGCACGAGAAAAAAGTCTTTTATATTAAAACGGTAAAAAAATGAAACTATCCGCAAAACAAATTAAATCAATAGCAGAAGATCTCGACATGGGCTGGGTATTCTGATGGCGGTTATTATTGGTTTTTATGCTTTAGCCTTGGTATTTGGTCTCATTGGATTTATGATGATGGATATGTTTTAAAAAATAGTTTTTAGCCACGAATGCACGAATACTAAACATTCGTGCATTCGTGACTTTGAAACCAGATATAAAAACTGTAGAATTATTTTTTATTTATTTGCAAACTGGACTTTTAGATAACTTGTTCTACAACAATGCTTCAAAACTAAAATATTGAGATGGCGTTGGCCCGTCAAAAAAGTGTTTGACGGAGGAGTTTTTTTTGACAAGATTTTTTTGGTTCGTTTTTTTATCGAATGAAAAAAATGAACAGCAGCCAATTCAAAACCTCCTAAAGATTAAACACCTGCTATTTCTCTCAAAAAAGCAAACACAAAAAGTGTACAGTTTTAAAATTAGCGGCTAATTTTATCCCAGTTAATCCATCACCACCACTTTCCGAACCGCCTTAAAATCAGCCCCAACAATTTCCATAAAATAAATGCCATTTGCCACTTCAGGAAGACGAGGACTTAAAGTAATTGATTGACCAGCCGCAAGCTGAAAAATTTGTGTATTTGAAATCGCTTTACCCGTCATATCCAGAAAACGAATGTCCAAAGACTGCGCACTTGGAACACTGACAATCAACTCCACCTGCCCATTAGTCGGATTGGGAAAAGGCAGACCAATATCATAGTTTTCGGTAGCGGGTATAATGAGGTCAGTCGTCAATTCAGAAACCTGCCAGTGATTGCTGCCATTCAGACAAAACAGCTCCATACTCATTTCCTCTTCATTAGAAAAACTAAGAATATCAGAATGCCAAAACCGACCAAAAGTCGTGTCCGGTCGAATCGTCAACACCCCATAACCATGCTTAATCAACTCCTCATAAACATGATGTGGATTCAGGTTCATGCTCAAGGAAACCAGCAAATCAGCAATGCCGGCATCATAGCCAAATTCATCCAGATTGCCCCGTGTAATACTACCGCCCATCATCTCCACGCCAACCGAGCCTTCCCCCGTTTCAGGATTATAATCCAAGCTGTCCAGTGGATTAATCGGGACATCCATTGCCATAGAAAAATGCAAATCACCACTGATGAAAATATTATTATCAATGCTATTATCTTTCAAATGCCCCAAAAGCATTTCCCGTTCCAGCATAAAACCATCCCAACTTCCCGGATCAATAATCGTATCATTACCAATCGGCAAAGGAATCGGACTACCCAGAATACTCCACAAACCAAACATCTTTTGTGTACCAAAAATCCGCCAGGTCGCATTGGAGTTGTCAATCTCGTCAGTCAGCCAGTCATACTGCACATTGCTCAACATAGAATACTCGCCAGCACCCAGCGCGTCCTGATTTTGATACAACTGTGCGTCCATCATCATTACATCCACCAGGTCGCCATACTTCAAAGTCCGATACAAATGCAAATCCGCGGCCTGCTGTCTCACAGGCAGATATTCGTGAAAAGCCTGCATCGCTTCCATCGTCGTCTGCGCATCATTGCCATCCGTATCATGGTTGTCCCAAATCGCTGCCATCGGATGCATCTGCCGCATCAGCCGAAGGTCAGGATCAAGCAGATAATACCGATGTGTTTGTCGCCATTCATCCAGATAAAGTGGATCAACCGGATAAGGCACAGGAATCCGAACCAGCTCATCCATATCAGGAAAATCATAAATATAATCGCCCAAATGAATCACTAAATCCACCTCATCCCGCTCCGCAATCCGCCGATACGCATTAAAATAACCAGAATACACACTCGAACAGGAAGCCACCGCAAAATTCAATTCATCCACCGCTCCAGCAGGCGCAGTCTTCGTCCGCCCGACCTGAGAAAAATTCCCATCTGGGTCTTCAAATTGGTAATAATATCGTGTCCCAGCAGCTAGTCCGCTTACATCTACTTTAGCTGTCCAATTATTGAGAATGGTCGCTTCTACGATGCCTGTTTGCACGATATTGCTCATTGCCGCATCTGTTGCCACGACGTAGTCCAGCGGAATTGGATTGAGTTGTACAATGGACGTTTCGACTGCCGTCCACAAAATAACCTGCGAGTCCGTCGGATCACCCGATGCTACGCCGTAGATAAATGGCGCGTGCAGGCTGTCGGCGTACATGTTGTCGGGCAGTTGTGTCCATTGGGCGGATAGGGTGGTGGTGAGGGCGAGTAGTAGGATGGTGATATTTTGTTTCATGGGGTGAAGATAATAATTTTAAATATTTGTAAGGAAAATTAAATAATTTGAATATTATATTTTATATTTACAGAGTAAAGCCCAATTTTAATCTTGAAAAACATACCACTATGTTCTAATTAATTAGAATCTATAAACCTGAACTATTTACTCAATGAATCTCAAAATTTTATTCAAAGGCAGTTATTTTACTGAAGGGGATGAGGTGAAGCATAATGAAATTATCCGTGAATACGCATTACATCTTGCATCGTTTATCGCTCGTGAAGGGCATCAGTTAATATTTGATGGTGCAAGGGAACTTGATATGCTTATAGCCGAAAAGGTATTCCAATTGTCAGGCGAAGATGATAGGAAAATAAGAGAAAAGGTAGTCTTTATGATGCCTTTTGATTCTAAAAACGGGCCTGATTTTGGTGTTGTTAAAAAATATACGATTCCTAAATATTGGTCGTCTGCCAGAACCTACATCGTTTCTTTATGTGATGTGCTAATAACTATTGGGGGAGATTTAGGTACTGCGGATTGTATTGAGAAAGCAATACTATGCGAAAAGCCTGTTTTTACGGTGCATAAAATAGTTGGTTATCCAGCTAAAGTATGGGGTAAGCACTATATAGATAAGAAGCATTATTTTATTGAAAAGAATGATGCGGACTTTATAGTGAATGATATTTTGCCTAGTGAGGAGTTTTTTAGAAAATCACTTGAGATTATCAACAAGTATAAGTCAGGTCATCCTAAGTACTTTTTTGATAGAGAGCAACAAAAAAAGTTCATAGAAGAACTACGGAAACTCGTACTTGAGGGTAAATTAGACGGTGCGCTTAAAAGGACGCTGGATATATCAAAAAGAGTAGATAGAGGGCTTACTAATCAGCTAATCACTTTGACAAGTGATTATAATTGTATATGTAGAGAGAAGGCCTTAGGTATGTCGGAACAACGTGAAGAAATCAACCGGATTACGTTTTCTTATTTGGGTATAGTGGATGAATTGGAGGATACGATTTAATCTATAAGTGTATGTTAAAATTAAACTTATATAATTAAACACTTGTTATGTTTTTGTTCTTTTACTTATTTTTAATATATTTGATGCGATGGAACTATAATACCCTCCATTACAATATATAATTTCAGGAAAGCATCTACAATTTTGTTCTTACACATAAGGACAATACTAACTTGCATACAAGTTTGAAGAGAAGTTACCTACATATAAAACATTTTAATAGTCAGATAGGATTGTTGTTTATAAGTCTTATGTGCAGGGGATTAATTTTTGCTCAATCAGCAGAAGATTTTTCTTTTCGGCATCTAACTACAGAAAATGGCTTGTCGCAGAATTCCGTTTATAAAATATATCAGGATAAACATGGATTTATGTTTTTTGGGACGCAGGTTGGAGTGGATAGATATGATGGGAGTGATTTTAAAAAAATAAGTATATCACTATCTGAGAATATTACCGATGATGGCATTAGTCTTTTGTATGAAGATAGTGAGCATCAATTAGTCATTGGTACTAAGGGGAAAACATTTAGAATCCGATGCGATTCTATTCATAACAAACCTTATTATGACACTCTAAAGAACGTACTCTTTATCACGCAAGTAAATGAAGGAAATATTTATTTTTCAAACAAAGGCTTTTACTTAAATTCTCAAGACTTCGAAAAGTATACTGATTTTGGCACATTAACTGCCATTGTAGAAGATTCGTCCCACATATACTTTGGTACACTAAAAGGAATTTACACCTGCCAAATATCTGATATAAAACCTGGATTCATGCCCTTGGAAATATTAGATACAACAATCACGTCCATATCTTCACTTTGCATAGACAAAAAAGAAAAAGAATATCTTTTTGTAGGAACAGATAATGGAACTGTGCATAAAATAAAATTAGGAGCTCAACAAGACCCAATTCTTTTACCAAAAGTAGGTTCAAAAATAAATGCAATTTTGTCAGACAAATATAACAGATTGTGGATAGGTACAGAAGAAAATGGGCTTTATATTAAAAGCGATACATCGGACAATTTTATAAATGTAGATCGTAGTTCTGGTGAAAGTAATGGCTTAAGCCATCATGATATACTCTCTATATATGAAAGTGACGATGGTACGATTTGGATAGGAACTAATGGAGGCGGAGTAAATATTTATCATCCTGAAAAACTATTCATTCAGCATATATATACCAAGACATATCCAGAGTATAATGTTATAGACAATCATGTTTGGGCAATAAGGAAAGATATGTCGGGTAAACTTTGGCTGGGAACTCAGGATAATGGCATTGTTATATATAATGAGCAAACAGATGAGGTAGAAAAGAAAATCCTTCCTAAAGATACGAGCAATAAAGCAGCCAGACTAATAGCCTGTTTTGGTGAAAAAGGAGATACCGTTTTAATTGGAACAGATGATGGACTTTATTGGATTAATTCATCAGGGAACAGTAGTCATTATGAGAGAGTTGATATAGACATTAGCGATATTAGAAGTATTGAATATGATGCATCTCAAAATAGAATATTTATAGGCACAACAGGAAGAAAAAGCGCAGGTCTTTATGTTTTAAATGAAGAATTTAAGCCTGAAAAAGAACTACTTGAAGGTGTCAGGGTAAGTGATATTTATATTCATCGGAATAGTAGTATCTGGTTGGCAACAGAGGAAGGACTAAAAAAATATGATGATTCAGGAAAATATGATGAACTATGCCAAAAAGTCGACAACTGTAATCATAATGTAAACTCTATCTTAGGCGTAGAAGATACACTTTGGCTGGGTACTACCTATAAGGGGTTAATTAAGTATAATATAAAAAAAGGAGAAACAGATATTATTGACCTCAGTAGATTTAAGAAAGACTTTATCTATGGGATATTGTCCGATAATTGTGGAGGATTATGGGTAAGTACTAATGACGGTTTAGTTGAATATCACCCAACAAGCGATTTAATTAATCAATATCGCACAAGAGATGGACTGCAAAGCGATGAATTTAACTCGGGAGCTTTTTACAGAGATGGTAAAGAGTACACACTATATTTTGGTGGTATTAAAGGCATTAATAAAATTCTTCCTAAGGATAGTCTAGAGACATTTAATGCTCCTGTTGCTATTGAATATTCACAATTCCATAAAGAGAAAGAGAAAATCGTTTATGGGCAGACTAATCTTGAATTTCCAGAACTTGAAAGATTACAAAATGACTTTAGATCGGTACATATTAAACCTTTGATTCTTCACTATAAGCACCCTGAAAATAATTCAGTACGATATAAAATCAACGCAAGGGAGTGGAAAAATTTAAAGTATGGTGAGGAACTTACGATAACAGAAAGTGAATTGAAAGCCTTCTGGTTTTTCATACCGAGAAAAAATACCATAAACTTTGAATTCAGAACAAGTGAAAGTCTATGGAGTAAAAGTCATAATCTACATATTTATGTAAAGTGGTTTTCTGTATCAAAGCTTATCATATTATTTGCTGGATTACTTCTTTTCATAGCTGGATTCTTACTTAGAAGAGATAGGTGGCACAGAAACTTTAGAAAAATACACGAACGTGTCAATAATATTTCACGTCAGGACACTATAGATGAAATTGGTGAAATTGCAGTCAGTGATTTTATAAAGTATATGAAAGCTGATTATGTAATTATTTCTTTTATTGATTTTAACAGGCGGATGCTGGATATTCGATATGCAGGGATTTATAATGAGAGAATTTCAGTAAGTAAAAATGAATATACTATAGCGTGGAATGAGCAAAACAATGATAAGGTTGTGGAGCATATAAGGAAAATGAAAAATGTGTCTTTTCCAGAATGTGATTTAAATATTTCAGCGTATAATAAAAGCATACACCACAAATTCTTGAAAGAAAAACTCTTGAAAGAAAAGCAATATATCGAAAGTATAAATCGCCTTTTTTTTCCTATTATACACCGGGCAAAATTGGAACCAACTACTAAAGAATTTTCTAACAGAAAGAATAAGGACTTATCCTCAAGCCAAACTAATAAAAACTCCTCTATTTATAAAAACGACTTCCCTATAGGTATAGTAGAACTTGGAAAGTTCAACTCAAGATTTCAAAGATATATACATTCGATCTATAAACGATTGGTCACAGTAAAATCTGCACAAGAAGTATATATAGATAATTTAGCCCAGCCTTACTATGACGCTTTACTAAAGGAACAGTTAAAACTTTATGAAGCAGCTATAAAAAACAATATCAATGAAAGTAAACCCGAAACATTCCTGAAGGCTTTCCTTAAAGAGATTTGCGAATTGTGTAAAGCAGATTATGGCAATATTGCCTTGAAAACTTTCAATTGTGCAAATATAGATGTTCTTGAAAAAGAGATTTTTTATGGATTTAAAAAGGAAGATATTGATAAAGATGCACTTCGCGAAATTACTGATTACAATAGAGGAATAACTAACCATGTTTATAATAAAGGAAAAGCTTACATGAATGGTGATGTAAGCCAAGACAAAGAAAACGTAGTGATATTAAAAGATGTCAAATCAGAAATAGCAGTTCCAATTGTGAATGAGAATAGAAAAGTTGGTGTATTGACTTTATGTACCAAAAAAGCAGACTTTTTCAACCCAATTCATTATACACTTAGTGAAATTGTGAATCAGGCTATTGATATTTATTTAAAGAAAAAACAACGTTATTCTTTAAGTAAACTAGCTAATCAGTTTAATGTATTTTCTGGCTCTGAAGAACCTATCCTTTCGCAAATTGTAAACATACTGAGTGAACATTTTAATAGTAGATATGTGAGCGTATGGCAGCGAAATCTAAACAAAACATATGACTTCAAATTACATCAAAAATCAACATCACCTGATTTTTACCAGTACTATGTGGAGCATAAATTTCTTGAAGTCACTATGGAACGCGGGCAACTCGAAAAAGGAGAAGAAAAAATTGAGGTACTGAATAACGAGAAAGAGAAAAATAGAAGGGAAGCGGAAGGAAAAAACAGAGAAAACCGGATAAGTACTTTCTGCAACAAACACGAATTTATCGAATATCTTGTAATAAAAATCCCCATCGAAAAAGACTATGAATTCCTTGTTAATATTTTCTCAAAAAATAAAATCAATTTAACCGAAAATGATTACTCCTTTTTGCAGCAAGTTGTTGACAAAACTGCCGACGCAATACAAGGACACCACTTAGTTAAAACTTTTGGAGATTTTTCTAATTCTCTGTTTAAAGACAAAGCTCCTAATACACTGATGAAAATAGCCGAAGGCGCAGTAGAAGTACTGCACGTAGATAATGTTGTCTTATACTCGTGTGAAAATCAGCAAATTTCCAAAAAAGGTGCAATTAGGGCAGGACACTTTGTAGCAGAAAAAATTGAGGATAAAAAATTTATTTTTGTAAAACATATTCTTGAAAATGGTTCGAAGTGGTTGGGGAATAATGAAGAATATAATCAGGAGATTAAGAAAATCGGACGAAATCTATCTCCCGAGCATAAGAAAAACTCTTTCAGGATTCGGGAAAGAATCGAAGCAGTTGCGGCTTTGAGGCTCGAATATGAAGAAACTCCATTAGGGATTATGTTTTTTAATTACCGTACCAAGAAAGACTTTAACACACCAGATACAAAAAAATTTATAGAAGGTTTTGCTGATTTGGCGACTATCACCTTGCGAAATGATAATTACGTAGAGGAACTGAAGAACGAAACTAAAAAAATAGAAGAAAATAATAGTCACCTGACCGCTATAAGCGAAAAATTGCTTATTGAAAAAGAAGAATTAGAACAGAAATACGACAAAGCATATAAAAAGATGACAGATATGCTACCTTGGGCAACGAAAACCTCTTTTTATATGATTCTTGACGGAATTAACCATGATATTAGGAATTTTCTGATAAAAATGAAAATCGCGACCTTAAAAATCCAAGAGCATTCTGATTCGCTTCCTAAGGCTGATCGACACTTAATTGATGAAAAAATAAAAGAAGTTGGTTATACTACAAAATTAATAACAAATGTTTTAGATTTGTTTGATTTTAAATATATTAAAAAAGAAGTTTTTGGAATTAATGATTTAATCATAGATTTAATTTTCTTTTTTAAAAATCAGGATGATGAAATTTCATTTGACAAAAAAAAATTAGCTGATAACTTACCAGATATTTACTGTTTTAAAGTAGAATTGTCTATGATACTTTACAATTTAATCAATAATGCAGTACAGGGAATTAGTGAATTAGAACGTAAACGACGGGGAAAAATAGAATTAGCAACAAAAATTATTGATAAAAACTATCTTATTGAAATAAAAGACAATGGAATAGGTATTGATAATAATGAATTAGACAGAATATTCGAGCCAGGCTATACTACAAAAAAAGATGGTGTTGGTATTGGCTTGTATTTTGTTCAGGAGGTGCTTCGGGATAGTTTTTATGGGACCATTGAAGCTGACTCTACAGTTAGAGAAGGTGTTAAGTTTTCAATAATAATTCCAGAATTTATAAATCATATTGATAATGACTGAAGTAGCAACAACAAATAGCCAAGAAGTAAAAAAGATAATAATTGTCGAAGATGAAATAGAGTCAGGTAATTATTATCAAAGCTATATATCATCCTTGTTCGATAATCAGGGAATTACTGTTGAGTGGCTTAAAGATTTGAGCGAAGAATATATTTGCCAAATAGACATAGAAAAAAAAGCTATTGGTTTCATTGTAGACATTAACATTAATGGGGATAAAAACAGAGGTATTGAATTGGTAACTAAATTGAGAGAACAAGATATTCAACATCCAATAGGAGTATATTCTGGTTATCCTTCACGTAAACAAGAAGCACTAGAAGCAGGAGTAAATTTTTTTGTAAAAAAAGATGCTGACAAGATGGAAAGTGATTTGAAAGATTTGAGTTATAGGTTAATGTCTCTAAACATAAAGCAACAATCTCCAAATAAATCCGTAAACCCAAATTACGAAAGCAAAGAAAACACAATAAGTATCGTACAAGAAAGCCCACCACCACAAACACAAGTATCTCCACCTAAAAAAGAGCAAATAGTGGAATTGAGTACAAAAGAGGCTACCTTCATCAGCAAACAGCTACTTCATCAGGGAAATACTGAAAGTGAACAGGACTGGTTTGTGGGCGATTCAAACTTCGAGGTTGAATACGTAAAGAATGTCAATACGCAATCTGCTACATATAATATAAAAAACTACTTTAACGCCGATGTCTCCTATCTGGATGATGACACATTAAAATCACTAAAACTCCAATATAATGGAACAAGGCACTACTGGAATTTTGAAAATCAGGAAGAAATACTAAATAACTTTAAGAAATTAGAAACTCATTTTCCCTCTGGAGCAAAAACAATATTACGTATTTTTTCTGCCTATCGCCTTGTCGACTTTTTCATTGAAAACAATACTTTTAATAAGGAGAATGAGGATATTATTGGGAAGCTAGGCAGGTTTGTGCCTTTAGAGTTATTCAAAATTATAGTATATAAATACCATGAGGAACAACTTGAAAAAGAGCAGTTATCTAGACTAATAAGTAAAATTCAGAAAGGAACTGAAATTACATTTAAATATCTCTATGAGGCAAGAATTACTAATATAAATAAAGCGAGTGATACTGCTTTTGTAAGTATGGAAAACCTCATTGATAGAAATGAAGCAGCCATTCCAAAACAGCTTTCTCTAAAACAACTAAAAAAGCAAATGATAAACAGTAAACACGACCGCTTTTTAATGCTCTTTTACGAATACTCTACCGATGAAACAAACATTCACATAGAACCATTAGGAACACCCAAAACATTCTTTTAATATGTCTACGAATTCCATTGAATACAGAGAAACAGAAAAACAGAATACTGAAAAAATAAAAGAAGAAGCCCTCTCCAATGACAGGATCAGATTGTATATGTTTAATGTGGGACAGGGAGATCACTTTTTATTAAGGTTTCCTGATGGCAGCTACGGTATTCTTGATTTCTTCTTTGACGGACGCCTTAATCAGGCAGAGTCTCCAGGCTTATCTTACTTAAAAGCCTTAATTAGGCACAAACTAGAAGAAAAGCCCATAATAAAATTCATTTATGTTTCCCATCCAGATTTAGATCACATAAGTGGACTTAATCAGACTTTGAAATGGATAATTAGAAATAATATTCGGGTTGACAACTTATGGAGTTTTTCTGAAAATTATACGCTTGATAGTATTTCAGACATACTGAGTAAGGTAAAGGAAGATAAGTCAGTAAAGCTTGAAAATAAAAAAAAGGTTCTTAAAGCAGGAAGTAAATACGAAGATGAATTGAAAGCACTTAAAGAGCTTATAGCAAGAATAGAGAAGGTAGATAAACGTTACATTCCGTTTACCGACGAGAAAACACTTGCAAAAGATGATAACATTCCATTTAAAGCACAATCTCTTGGACCATTAACAAAGCAGGTTAGGAAACACTTGAAAACACTTAGAAGCTTAGTCGTAGAAACGATGAAAGAATTAATAGAAGAGCAAAATATAGATGCTTCATTTCTTAACAACTTAGAAAATAACAAAGTCGATAAAAACATTCTCTCAGGAATTTTATCTTTAAAAATTGGAAATTATAAACTATTATTTGCTGGTGATATGGATGCAGAGCCGTTGGAAGAATGTATAAATAAGGCATTTGATATAGAGGATTTTAAAGCGCATTTTGTCAAGGGAATACACCATGGTTCTCATAATTCCAGCTCTAGAAATATATGGAAAAAAATACTTGTACACGACGGCCAAATAATACCACATATAGGAATATCTGCTGGATACCATAAAAAATACAAGCATCCCAGAAAGGAGACTCTAAGTGATATTAGAGCGGTTACACAAGATAGAAATGCCGAAACTCATGTAAACTCAACTAATAATTTTAAAGAGTATCCACTTGAGACTTATTCTATAAACAAGAATATAGACTGGATATGGCTTGATTCAGCCGGACCAGATGATGTAACTGCCACCCTAAAGACGAATGAACTGGGAAAAACTCCTAGCTCTGGTATAGGAGAAGTCATAGCAGCATATGTATATGACTTTTATCTTGATAAGAATGAAATTGAACTCCAAGTTGCGACTACTTCCTTACTGATTGATTCAAGAGAAATTCCAACCGAAGCTGAACTTCGAGATCAATATTCCGACTGGGCAATACCTTTCGAACCAATAATCAAGTAACAAATGCCTTTTAGCGTTTATGACATACTATCCAAAATAATTCCTGGTGGAGTACTGTTTTTTGTACTTAATATATTGTTTATAGACCTTGAATTAGGTGAAGGAACGAGTCTAATAGCAATATATATATTGGGATATTTTATTGACGCTATTGCGAGTCTCCTCGAAAGACCAGTAATGTTCAGATTATTTGGAGGGAATCCGGCAGTAAAACTTATGAATGGAAAAGGGTTTTTAGGCATTCAATTAGAAGATATTGAAACATTGAGTAAGATTATAGAAACAAAAGATGCTAAAAATAATCTATCAAGGCTATTCTCGATGTTTTATAATACGATTAATAAAAAAGACTATAAAAGAATCAATCTCTTTTTAGAACAGTATGTTCTCTCTCGTAATATGCTTGTAAGTTGTTTTGTTTCGGGAATAATTTATATGAGTTCTAATGTTAGCATTGAGGGATTCGTTTTATTTGGGACTATTTTAGGATTGCTCTTTTTAAGAACTAAGCAGCGGAACTATTACTTTGCAAAAGAGGTTATTAATTCTTACCTGCATGAAACGAAGAAAGAAAAGAATGTAACATGAAACCATCCTACACAAAAAAGCAAGGACAATACCTAGCTTTCATCTACTATTACACCAAACTAAACCGACAAGCACCAGCATACGCCGATTTTCAAAAGTATTTCCGCTTAGACCCGGCAAGTGTGAACTCCATGATAAAAACGCTGGAAAGCAAAGGATTTATTAGCAAAGAAAGAGGAAAAGCAAGAAGTATAAAACTGTTGTTGAGCAAAGAAAAACTGCCGGAATTGGAGTAGTTTTAGTATCAATATCAGTAGCAGCAGCAATAGCAATCGAACCATTTAGAGGGCAGCTTTCCCTTTAGGGAATAAAAAGGGCGCGCGTAGGCAATTCCCCTTCAATCCCGCCACAAAAAAGGAAACAACACCACCACAAGAGCCAACAAAATAGCATCAATAGCCAGCAGGATAATAATGTCGCGCCAGTAACTTGTGTCCTGTATAATACGCAGGGCATGACCAGATAATTTGACCAGTGTCAGCAAGATCGGAATCACGACTGGAAAGCCCATGATAGCCATCAGCGTTGCACTATTATTTGCCTTAGCGGCAATGGCGGAGATAAAGGTAAAAGCAATAGAAAAACCCAGACTACCCAGAAACATAATCAGGAAAAACAGGGCAGTTTCCTGTACAGGATTGCTGGTGATAAAAGCCAGTGCGGCAAAAGACAGCAGCGAGATAAGCCCCAATAATAAAGTATTATAAAGGACTTTCGATAAGATAACTGCCGAAGGATGAGCAATAGAATAAAAGTATAATTGACGCCGATTATTTTCCTGCACAAAACTTTTCACCACGGCATTGACGGAAGCAAATAAAACGATGATCCAAAACAAGACATTCCACGTCCGCGCATCCACACGCACAAAAGCGATATAGACAATAAAGACCGTCGCCAGTACATATAATAAAATACCGCTAAGGGCGTATTTTTGACGCCATTCTAAGACCGCTTCTTTTTTTAATAAAATGCCTATGTCGCGAAGTAATTGCATGATGTGACAAAAGTACAAAGTATAAAAGCAAGAAGAAACATAATTGCAAAAAAGTCTCTCTTCTCACAGCCGAAGGCGGTCTCTCAGCGCAGCGGTCTCTCTTCATAAGCTAAAAAAACCTCCGCCAGCAAAAATATAGCCAGCGGAGGGGATTCCACTCATTTTACATATACCATTATAAGCCTCTTTAATTACGAATTACGAATGGGATAATTACGAATCAATTTCAAATTACCTCAATAACTCAATCAACTACAGTTTCAGTTGCCTGAGCGGAGTCGAAGGCAACACTGAACAGGTTTAGTAAACTTGTGCTGCTAGCCTTGTGCGATGCTAGTTTCCTAAACCTTTCTCTTACATTTTTCAATATATTAGGTTTAGCAAACTTCCTCTCCACAGGGCTACCCGCAAGTTTACGAAACCGACATGCCAAAGTTGCCTGAGCGGAGTCGAAGGCAACACTGAACAGGTTTAGTAAACTTGTGCTGCTAGCCTTGTGCGATGCTAGTTTCCTAAACCTTTCACTTGCGTTTTTCAATGTAGTAGGTTTAGCAAACTTCCTCTCCACAGGGCTACCCGCAAGTTTACGAAACCGACATACCAAAGTTGCCTGAGCGGAGTCGAAGGCAACACAACCTCGTCAGTTGCCTGAGCGGAGTCGAAGGCAACACACCCCAACACCCCAACACCCAAATCACCCAACAGCCGCCACCCCCTTCCGCTCACACCACAACTTAATAGCTGCCCAGGTCGGCTGAATTTGACTTGGATGTTTTTGTTGATATTCCAACTGCTTTCTGTACAAATCACCAATAACCGCTAAGCCTTCTTTAGAATGTGTGCAGCGCACCAGTTTTCTGAAACAGCTAATCACCATGCGCTCAAACTCAGATAAGCGATTCTGATTGGCCAGCACACGGCGGGTCGATTCGATTCGATGCTCCAACTGACGATTGTGATAGTCGTAGAAAATGGGCAATTGTAACACCCGCGCATCATGTACATAATGCTCTCCGCCTTTGATATTTTCACAATTTAAAATACGACACAACCAGACAACTGCCTTGTCGGATTTATCGACCTGCCAGTACAACATCAACATGTCATAACAATAAGCCAATTGTTGTTTTTGAGGGATAGACTGGCAGAAAGTATTCCAGCATTGCTCTATTTCTTCAGCAGTGCCTGCTGCTTTGTCAAATTCTCCTGCATTCATTTGATTATTTAAATTATAAAAACAACAAGTGACTACAGTATGCAGTTTTCCTATACCTCGATTTTTATCTGTTTTGCCTAATCGTTTTTCCCAGATTTCTAATTCCGACAAAATGGCTTCACATTTATGTTTTTTTGCTACTTTTTTGATGGAACGAATCTGCTGTTCCAACTCTCTTTCCAAATCTGCATAAGCTAGTGTTTTTTCATGTAATATAGGCAGCACATTCATGCGTTGACGAAGCGTAGCTTCTATCGTTCTATTGGTATAAAACATGCTTAGGCTTTCTAATATTTTGTCCCTTAGTTGGCTCTTTTTTCGTGCCAGGTGGTGGATGAATTTTTCCTGACTAAAATACTTCTTAATGGCTAATTCATTATACTTTTTTTGGGTATCCAGAAATTCAAATAATCGCAGATAATCTGGTTTTTCCTTTACCGCACTCATTCTCGAATACTTCGTGAAATAGGACTTTTCAGCCTGTGTCAGCGACTGAACAAGTACAAATATTTTATCTTCTCTTGCCATGGTATTTTGGTTATTAGTGGATTGGTGATTGCTTGTCTTGTCAGGTTTGTCCCGACAATTGTCGAGATGAATTTGAGTTTTCTGACGCTATAAAGTTGAGGGACTTTCAAACTATTGAATTATCGTATCTCCATCACCAAATAGTTCTCAGTCCCCCAACTGTCATAGAGCGTCAGCATAATAAAAAAGGGTTGTTCAAGGGCTGTTCATGTTTCTCCCTGTTTCCTCCAGAGTTCACATTTTTAATATCTTTTTGGGAGAAGACACCCAGTTCTTGCCTTTTATCTGAATAATATACATGCTACCCGCAGGCAGATGTTGAACTGAATATCTAATGTAATTTTCGCTTGCCTGAAGCTGGATTGTTTGTTGATCTATCAGCCCATTATACATATTCATGACCAGTAGTTCAGCTTCTTGATGCCGAGTTGAATTGAAATGTAGATGCACAATGTCTTCCGAGCTGGTAAGAGTCGGATAGATTTTGGTAATATCGTTAGCAGATAATTGGTTGATGTCCGCTAGGTCTGTGATGGTGGTTTCTTCTACATCTTCATACTCAAAGCCTATTATGTTTTTCAGCGGCTCTCCCAATCGCATTGCGACGCCTTCCGGGATGCTCACCAAAACATCGCTTTGGAAGAAACCAATCAAATCTTCTATAATCACAATCCGAATAACGGGGGTGCCAGGATCTGGCTTTTTCCTGACACCGTCCGTTCTGACCATAGCTAGATCAATTGTGTTTTCCGTCAAAGACGGTGATGACAGAACAAAAGAAGGATCTAACCATGATACTGCTGCATCTACAATTATATTGTTTTGATTGACCGGAATAGCGATATTGGGAACACCACTATAATCGAAATTGAAAGCTATGCCGGATAAGGAGTCTGTGCCATTGATATAAACATTAAATACATGGGCAGTTGCCCCTTCGATTATGGTATCATTCCCAATGATTTCAAATGACAGATTGCTTTGGATTACAGGGACAGTAGTGGTATCGGGGACTGAACAATTATAGTTTTGGCTGATGATTTCCATGTCTGCTAATTCAGCAATTCCATTTCCATCGGCATCCTGATGCTTGCCATTTACACCAGCAATTATATTTGACCAGTCATCGGATTCTACAATGGTGCAGCCGGTTTCATTTAAAGGACGCATAGGGCCTGTACTTCCAGTTTCTATGGCGAGTCCACCATATAATACATCAAGATAATTTACCGAACCATCATAATTCATGTCACCAGGTAAAACACGTGATTCGACGTAAATGGGCAAGCTGTTCAGATAAAACTGGTCTGTGCCAATGCTTCTTTCAATGATGCAGGTATAAGTGCCTTCTCTGTAGGGCATATACACACTATCTCCTTGTATAACATCTGTCAGCATTTCTTCGTGATACCAATAATATGTATTATTACTGATGTCTTCTCCGACATCGGTATAAGTACTTACTCCGTCTTCGTATATTGGGATATTAGCTTGTGTGCTGAAAGAGAAATAATCAAGGTTTCCCCAGTCCACATGACTTAGTCCTGCAAAGGTGAGCTGGTTGTCATTTAGGTATAAATGAGTCAGTGAAGTCAAATCGCCAAATGTTGTTGGTATGCTACCCGACAAGTCATTATAACTGAGATATAAATACAAGAGATTATTTAGATTGCCCAATTCGTCAGGAATATTTCCTGTCAGGCTATTCAAAGACAAGTATAACCTTTCCAGATTAACTAGGTTGCCCAGTTCAGTCGGAATATTTCCAGTAAAATTATTTGACGAGAGGTGCAATTCTTCCAGGTTTTCTATAGCACCCAATTCTGGCGGCAGGTTTCCTGTTAGGTTATTAAAAGAGATATCTAACTTTTTCAAGTTGCCTAGATTGCCAAACTCAGCCGGAATACTGTCCAATAAACTATTATAAGAGAGGTCTAAGATTTTGATACTGCTCAACTCTGCCATTTCAAGAGGGAGTGTTCCGAGTAGGTCATTATCGCTCAGGTTAAGGCCTATCACACAACCCGTAGAAGGATTAGTCTCAACGCCATACCATTGGCTGAATGGAGCATTTAACTCCCAGACATTTGTCCAGTTTGCGCCATTGGCTGCATTATAAAGTGCGATTAAGGCGAGTGAATCGCTTGAACATGTCGCATGTACTTTTGACGTGGTGCATAAGACCAGACAGACAAATAAAGTCAAGAATCCTTTCATTGGTTATATGTTTTTTATTACGCTCTAAATCTTCTCCTCAATTGACAAGTCAAATATATATAGGTTTTTTGCTTTTTTTATAGTAATTTTGCATAAAAAACAATGGAAAATTGCATTAATTTTTAGTATAAATAAATGGTTGTCAGGATTTTAATTCAATTAAAAATAATCAAAAATGAAGCATCGTTTAGTCGTATTATTACAATCTTTTTCTGCAGATGAACTGAAAAACCTGAAAAAGTTTGTAAAAAGCGATTATTTCAATACAGATCAGCTTATTCCTATCCTGCTGGAAGGCTTGCTAAAAGTCTTTTCCAGAGGTGGTTTGACGGATAAAAATCAGGTTTTACTTTATTCTAAATTATATCCGACAGACCATATAAAGAAGTTACAACTAGCTGAGCAGCAAAAAAAAGTCCTGTATGCAAAGATGAGTGTACTGACAAAACTTGCAAAATTCTTTTTGGTCATTGAAAGTGTAAAACATCCCGAAAAATCAGCCCATCATGATGTCTTATTGCATGAAGCATTATTGGCAAAAAGGCAGTTTCGCTTATTTGATAGCACCATAAAAAAATCGAAACAACAACTTGCACAAGAAACCTCCAAAGGCATTAGTTACTATTTTCATGACCATCAGATCGCCATTAAGCAATTGGAATACGGACATATTAATGGGACACTTATCGTGAATGATAATCTAGTCGAACTGAATGAAAGTCTTGATATTTATTACCTGCTTAATAAACTCAAGTTTCACCTGACTTCGATTTCTTTGTCGGTAGCGACCAACAAAAAGTATGACCTGACGATGATGGATATGGTCAACGGATTCCTGAAACTCCCTAAATATGCCCGACATCCACTCATCAAAATCTATATGCTCGCTATTGATTTGACTCAAAAGAGGGGAGAGGATTCTTATTTGAACATGCTCAATTTATTGCAGGAACACGACATATTGATTCCAAGAGATGACTTGATTGATTTTTATAACTTGCTAGTTAATTATTGTGTCCAAAGCATTACTGCAGGGCAACTGGATTATTATAAGGAGTTATATAAGGTATATCGTATTATTGAAGAGAAAGGTTTATTGCTAGAGACAGAGGATTTTATCCCAATTAATAAACTAAAAAATCTGATTGTGGTCAGTTGTATTGTAAAGGAATACGACTGGGCAGTCAGCATGATTGCCAAATACAAAGTGTCCATCAAGGCGACCATTCGAGAGGATGTCTGTCACTTCAATCTTGGCTTAATTTCTTTTTATCAAAAAAAATATAATGAAGCGCATGAACACCTGATACAAGTGGGCAAGATAACAGCTTATGATATCAATTATCGGATATTGCTGATGAAATGTTATTACGAAACAGACAAGGATTATAACTTGCAAACAGAGCAGTTTTACAAAACTCAAGAACGTTTTTTCAAAGACAATAAAGCCCTGCCGCCCAAAAACAGAAAAGCGAATAAGAATTTTGCAACAATGCTCATCAATCTGAATCGGGTTCGACACCGAGTAGGAAAGACCAATATCCGACAAGTGCGAGGGAAACTAGATAAACTACAGGTCATCAGTGACAAACGCTGGCTGATTGAGAAAATTCAGGAGATGGAGGGGGCGTGAGTTATTGAGTCGATTAAGTTGAATGAGTTGATTAAGTAATATATTTTGCGAAGCAAAATCCCCACAACCCACCAACCCGTAACTCGAAACCCGTAACCCGTAACTCGAAACTCAATCAACTCAATATTCCATCAATTGTCTTTCTCAAATCAGGTAACACTGTTGTCTTAAACCATTCATTTTTTGCCATCCAAATATTATTTCTGGGCGAAGGGTGGGGGAGTACAAAATACTGAGGAAGATAGTTTGAGTAGTTTTTGACAGTTGCGGTCAGCGTTTTTTCTGCGGTTTTTTTCAGGTAATAATCCTGCGCATATTTTCCAATGAGCAAAATTAGTTTCACGTCCTTCAAACCAGCTAATAAAGGAGCATGCCATAATGGAGCACATTCTTTTCGAGGTGGCAAATCACCGCTTTTTCCTTTACCCGGATAACAAAAACCCATGGGTATAATGGCGATTTTTGTAGCATCATAAAATGTATCGCTATCAATGTCCATCCAGTTCCGCAGATTTTCTCCACTTTTATCATCCCAGGGAATACCAGTCCTGTGAACAACGGAACCTGGCGCCTGACCAATAATAATAATTTTGCTGTTTGGATGGGCAGAAACGACAGGGCGAGGGCCGAGTAATAACTCCGGCGCACACACCTTACAGGCTCTTATTTCTTTGATTAAATTATTCATGAAAATCCCAAAAGAAAAATTCCAAATCAAAATATTTTGCTCCGCAAAATACACCAATACACCAATACACCAATTCACCAATACACCAATACACCAATTCACCAATTCACCAATACACCAATTCACCAATTCACCAATACACCAATTCACCAATTCACCAATTCACCAATTCACCAATCACCAATCACCAATCACCAATTCACCAATCACCAATACACCAATCACCAATCACCAATCACCAATCACCAATCACCAATCACCAATCACCAATCACCAATTCACCAATCACCAATACACCAATCACCAATCACCAATTTCATCCTCTTCCAGCTTCTCCTGCTTTTCAAAAATGTCAGAAAGCCGTTCAGCAATTTTATGCCTTCCGTTTGTGATGATTTGCTCATGGTTTTTGCTGAAATTATGCTCAATCTGGTAAACAGGTGGATTGTCGCCGTCCTCCAGTTTTATAAAATAAGGATTTCCACTACCTGTCGGGTCATCCGCTATGCATAAATATCCCATGTCTGCGACGATACAACCTGGGTTAAGTGTGTAGTAATTGTCCGAAATTTCATCAAAATCATTAAACTGAATGGCTTGTGTTTCTCCATTCATGGCTTCAAACCGGAAAACCAAACCTGCAATTGGATAAGTCGTTAGCATCGCTATTATCCAGTCAGGAATTTCTCTCAACAATTCTTCTTCCAGCTCGATCAATTCTACGTGCTTTACGATTCGACCATTTAGAAAATCATGGTCTTCTACTGGTTTGGCTACCTTTAGATATCCTTCAAGTTCTTTGTTCATGTCAGTTGCTTTCTGCCCAAAGATAACTAAATTTGTGAAAGAGAAAACAAACTTTGTGCCTTAGCGTCTTTGCGAAAAAATAGCCAGGATACAAATTTATCCTCCGATTAAACCCAAAAAATTCCCAGTTTTTTTCTGTCCTTTTTTGGCTTTTTTAGACTTATCGATTCCTAGAAATCCTTTCTTATTTTTACCTTTGGCAATTTAAAAACAAAAACCCGTCACCAAATTTCACCAACAGATGTACTTAGTCTTTGATACAGAAACAACAGGACTTCCAAAAAACTGGAAAGCACCCATGACAGATACCGAAAACTGGCCACGCATGGTACAGATTGCCTGGTTGACGTTCAATGAAAAATATGAAGAAACTGGGCGATACGAATACATCATCAAGCCAGAAGACTATCGGATACCTATGGGTGCGGCGCGGGTACACGGCATCACCACCGAGCGGGCAGAGGCAGAAGGGCAGGACTTGGCAGCGGTTTTACAGGCTTTCGCCAATGGAGTAGAACAGGCAGAATATATCATTGCCCACAACATCAGTTTTGATGAAAAGATAGTGGGTGCAGAATTTATCCGCAAGGAAATCAAGCATCAGTTATTTCAGCGAAAGCGACTTTGCACAAAAGAATTATCCACCGATTTTTGCCAGATTCCAGGCAAATATGGTTACAAGTGGCCTACCTTAGAAGAATTGTATGGCAAACTATTTGGCGAAAGCCTCGAAAATGCCCACGATGCTTTTGTAGATGCAGAAGCGACTGCGAAGAGTTTTTTCAAATTGAAAGAATTGGGTGAGATTTAGTTTTTGCAAAAATGAATAAATGAGAGAATTGGTAAGTACAAATCCAAACGTCAAATTCAAATTCAAAAAACTATTGACAATAAGCCAATTAGTCAAATTGAAAGTGGCGTTTAGTTGAGTCCAAGCACTTAACTTACTGGAAAATATTCATTCATTAAAATAAAACTCAATGAACAGAGATAAAGCACTCCGCAGTCTGCGCCCTGAAATCCCTGCGGCACAAGTGGATAAACATACTTCACCTGAAGAGCGATTTCAAAATGAAACGCTGCGTCCGATATTGAAATTGCAAAACGATATACTGGCACAAGCTTTTCAACAACAGCTTCAGAAATACAAAGTGCCTTTCGATGATTTTACGAAAGAAAAACAGACCGCTTATATTCAAAAAGCCATTCAAAAAGACCTTAAATTCAGGAATATGCTAAAAGGAATGATTGTAGGTCATTTGACTATAGCCGAATACGAATTTTATACCCAACATGAATCTGCTTTGGATAAGCGTTTGATGAGTATGCTGGCGCAGCGGCTGGAGAGTTAGCTTTAAACTTTTAATGAATACATTTTGCGGGCTCTATCTGGCCAATAAATAGAATCATGTTTAAGTCTATAGTTAGTTTGGAAGATATTTTCTATTCGCATGCGGGAAGCCACAGATAATTGTTTATAAGTATAAATGCCAGCCTTATTTAGCCGTTCCATAGCTTTTGGGCCTATTCCTTTAATTTTAGTCAGATCATCTCCTTTTCTAGAGTTTGTTCTTGTTCTCTTGCCTGAAGTTTTATGGATTCCTGTTTTAGTTCTTGTACGGGATGGCATTTCTTCGGACAATGGCTCACCAACTAAACTGCCGATATTTTTATTTGTTATAGAAATACTTAAATCTGGTCGTTCTGAAAAGTAGGTTCTGCTAAAAGCTTCTTGCGACATAGAAAAGAAATCAGAAAGTTTAACTACAAGATTTTTGCTAATGTTTCTCCTATAACTTAATACATCACTTATTAATTGACGCGACACATTTAGTTGCTTTGATAATTCTACCTGGGTTATGTCGGAGTCCTTTAGTAGAGACCTAAGAAGTTCTACAGGATTTAAGTCTTTGAATTTGTCTCTCTTAATTCGGTTGTCATACTCTTCAATTAAAACTTCAAGAAGTGCGATTTCATCGATGTCTTCTTTCTTCTCATTTATGAAAAGTTCTTCGTGAATTTTGCAATACTGGTTATACTGCGCTATGTTTTTAACTTTTGTATATTTCATTGTTTTAATTTATTAAAACATATCTACCTGACAAATGTCGTCAATTTCATCATATTCACTATGTGTTCCAACGAATCTAACATATAGAACTACATTATTTTTCCCAAATTTATATCCGCATATTAATCTATATTTGTGTCCGCCAACATTAAAAATCACTCTATTATAGGATTCACCTTGACAAGAGATTATATCAGCAGTTCTAAAACTTTTTGTTATATCATTGGGAATATTCCAGTCACAATATTTCAATTGATTTATGAAATCTCCAAAGGCATTCAGCATTATTTTATCTTTTTGGCAATGCTCCTGAATGTTTGCCCATTTAAAAAGCTTTACTTTCATTTTTAAAGATACAGGTTATTCTTCTAGTACGCAATATGCGTACTAGGAAAGTGTTGATAATACTTTACGCAAGCCCATTATTTAAGAAAAAATGTGTAGAGAAGTATGTTTTTTGAACGTTGCTAAGTAGAATAATTGAAACAAATATAAAGAAAATAAACAAATCAGCGAAAGAGAATGCGAAAATTTTTAAGGGGTTCGTTTACTTCCAATACACTAATTACCAATATTCCTAATACACCAATAACCAACCTATCCCTCAAAGTGAAAAGAAATCGTAAACGTCCGAGAATACAACTTATCCAGTACAGAAGTATAAATCAAGTTGTCATCATAAATGAGAATATTACTCATGCCATGCGAGACCTTGAACTCTGGTGAAAAGATAAAATAAGGAAAGAAAATCTGTACGCCTGCGCCATATTCTACGGCAAAATCGGAGGGCGATATTTTGATGAGCGAATCTTTTTGTCGCGTTCGCGAATTACTGGCAACGTCGTAAGAATACTTCACACCGCCGATGACAAAGACCCGTATATCTTTATAAGGCTCGGATTTATAGCGCACCAGAAAAGGGGCTTCTACGAATACGGCCTCTATTTGTTCTTTAGAGACTTTTCCAGTTTCTACAAAATCATATTCCAAGCGACGATCGGAAAAGGAAAGGGTAGGGAGGAAGCGAAAATCAAAGTATTTACCCACTTTCAGATTGCCGACAATACCGAGGTTGAAGCCTGGCCCGCGAGGCGATAAAACCTGACGAATACTGTCATTTAAAATAAAATTTCCACTTTGTTGTACACGAAAATCAGAGGTATTATAAGACAAAGTAATCCCGAAATAATAGGGTTTATTGGCAAAATCCAGATAATTATAAGTGCCTTTGATTTGCGCATCTGCTTTGAAGGCAAACAAGGCAACAAACAAGATGAGGGCTATTTTTTTCCCACATAAATGGAACAAATTCCGAGACTTAATGGTATGCATTGATTCGATTTAAAACCTGTTTTTTCCAAAACAGAAACAAAGTGCTGACCGTCGGGGAAAGCCTGCACAGATTCATACAAATATTTATACGCTTTGGGGTCTTTAGATGTTACACGCCCAATGAGCGGCAAGATATATTTAAAATACAAGTTAAACAACTGCTTAAAGGGGAAAATACGCGGCTGAGAAAATTCCAGTACCACCATTTTGCCACCTGGCTTTAAGACACGCTGCATTTCACTCAACCCCCTTTCCAGGTGTTCAAAATTTCTCACACCAAAAGCAACGGTTATAGCGTCGAAAGTATTGTCTTCAAAGGGCAAATTTTCTGAATCGCCTTGTTGAAGACTAATCATATTTTGCAAGGACTGCTTATCAATCTTCTTTTGTCCGACGGCCAACATCTCATTCGATAAGTCTAGTCCGACGACCTTTTCCGGCTGCAATTTTTGAGCCAAAGCGATAGCGACATCGGCTGTACCCGTCGCCACATCCAAAATTACTTTTGGCTGATCGCCTTCCAATTGCTGAATCGCTTTTTTACGCCAGCTCTTGTCAATACCAAGTGACAGGACTTTATTTAGTAAATCGTAGTAGGGAGCGATATTGTCAAACATCCCTTCGACCTGACTTTTTTTGCTGTCTGTAGCATCGTCGTAAGGGGTAACTTCATTGTGTGTATAAGACATAATTGTAAAATTCAAACTCAAAAAACAAATTCAAATTCATTCCGATAATTATTGGGACAAATTCCAAAAAGCAAACAGGTGAAGTGGGGGGATTGTTGTATTAAGTAGAGGTAGTCAAATAGCTGGAATTGAAAATTTCAATTATTAACGCGAATTAATTTCTTATTTTTGGCAATATTTTTGCATATTTGCAAATAATTATCTTTATTTGCAATCAAATGAACTGAAAATTATGTCTAATTGGAACAGTAAAGTTAAGCGTTTATTAAAGTCGGAATTGGTGCGAAGAGGGATTTCAAATGCTGATTTATCGCAGATGCTTCAGAGGATGGGCATTGAGGAAACGAAATCAAGTATTGACAGCAAAATTAGTCGGGGTACTTTTAGTGCGGCTTTTTTTCTGCAATGTCTGACTGTAATAGGATGTGAAAAGGTAGAAGTCAAAGACTATGAAAGTCAATTGTCCATTGCTGCCGAATCAAAAGTAGAGTATACCGTAGAAAAGTAATTTAAACATGCAGAAAGTAAAATTTATAGATTTATTTGCAGGACTTGGGGGGATTAGACTTGGTTTTGAAAAGGCATTTCAGGACTTGGGATTTGAGACGGCATGTGTCATGACTTCTGAAATCAAACCCTATGCAGTTGAAACCCTGAAAAATAATTTTGAGCATGATTTCCTGGCGGGTGATATTTTTGATATTAGGAATGAATTTATCCCTGACTTTGATTTTTTGCTTGGCGGCTTTCCTTGTCAGCCTTTCAGTTCTGGTGGGAAAAGGCAAGGTTTTATGGACACACGAGGCACTTTGTTTTTTGAAATAGAAAGAATCTTAAGAGAGAAAAAACCTTATGGCTTTATTCTTGAAAATGTAGAAGGACTTGTTAAGCATGATGTGGAAAATAAAAAGGATACGATTGGACGAACCTTGAAAACCATTCTTTTTAAGTTGGAAAACGACTTAGGCTATAAAGTTTCATGGAAGGTTTTAGATTCCATTGATTTTAGCTTGCCGCAATCACGCAAAAGAATTTTTATTGTAGGAACGCGAGATGAAAAACCAAATTTATCTATTGAAAAAAGAACATTTAAACCGCTGAAAGATATTTTGGAAACAGGGCTTGAAACGATGGACACGGAATTTACTAAAAAACTCTTCAATCATTTTGCTCTTGAAGATTTGTACGGGAAGTCAATAAAAGATAAAAGAGGAGGAGACAATAATATCCACAGTTGGGATATTGGTATCAAAGGAGATGTTTCGGAAGAGCAAATTATCCTGTTGAATAAGCTGTTTAAAGAAAGAAGAAAAAAGCACTGGGCAGAAAAGATTGGTATAGACTGGATGGACGGTATGGCTTTAACACTCAAACAGATAAAGACATTTTACCCAGTAGATAATCTTAAATTTCTTTTAGATGATTTGGCGAAGAAGGGATATTTGAAATTTGAACATCCTAAAAAACTTGTTCGAGAAGTAACAGAACAAGGAGTGAAAAAATATCGGGCGTATGACGAAACCAAGCCCAAAGGGTATAATATTATAACGGGGAAATTAAGCTTTGAAATCAACAAAATACTTGACCCGGAGGATATTGCACCAACGATTGTCGCAACAGATGTATCTCGACTTGCAGTTCCCGATGGTGAAGGTTTGAGGCGACTTACCATTCGGGAAGGTTTGAGGTTATTTGGTTATCCTGAATGGTATAAAATTCCTGTGAAGAAATCAGAAGCTTTTGATTTATTAGGGAATACTGTTGCAGTTCCCGTTGTTGAGCATGTTGCTACAGAACTCGCAGGGATTTTTCAGAGAAATGTAAACTATTCGACGTCAAGTAAAATACCTGTATATTCCTGATAATTTTTTAAAACCTTTCTGAGCCAGTGACCATATTCTTCCCTTTGACGTTATTTGCAAAATAGGTCTTTAAAACTTATCTTTACAAAAAGAAGCATATTAACCAAATAAGAAGAAAGTGGTTTTTGCTTAAAATAGGAAAATATGGAAGCGAGTTATTATAAAAATGTTGAGTATTTGTGGGCCATATTAGAACAACTCAACAGAGAAGAAAAAATTGAATTGGCTGCCCGACTGATGGGAGCTGTACGTCCTGGAAAGTCTAAAAAAAAGGAAGACGATGAAGGATGGAAAAAACTCTATGGAGCTTGGACAGATGATGCTGAAAGTGCAGAAGATTTGATGAAATTTATAAAAGAAAACCGTAATGTAAACCGACAAATTGAACCTTTAGATTGAGTTATTTAGTTGACACGAATATCATTATTTTCTTTTTCAAAGGAAAATATCAGATTCAGAATAAAATAGCAACAGTCGGCATTCAAAACTGTTTTATCTCAGAAATAACACTTGCTGAACTTCGGTTTGGAGCATATAATAGTAGTGCTGTTGAAAAACACCTTAAGGAAGTAGATGAATTGCTGAATTGGATAAATGTCCTTCCGATTTTTCCTGCAATTTCTACTTATGGGGAAGAAAAAGCTCGACTGCGTAAAGCAGGAACTATCATTGATGATTTCGACTTATTAATTGGTGTTACAGCTATAGAAAATAATCACATTATGGTTACCAATAACACCAAACATTTCTCCCGCATTAAGGGGATACAATTGGAAGACTGGATAAAATAGGTTGATTCTGCTAGTTTTTTGTTCTTAATTCAAATTGCTAGGTTGTAGTGCCTTCTATTGGTTTTATAGGAAAAAATGCTTAATATAGTTAGATTAAAAACAGAGTAGTTCTTTGATAAAAGCCTCTTTATAAATTCAATTATACGTTGATAATGTTTTCAATAGTTATTAACAGACAATAAGAGTTATTAAAGAGTTTTATTAACTTCTAAATATTATAATGAAGAAGATTGATATGATAAGCTTAATCAAAGCGTTCGGTTATATGATGATTTTGTGCCTACTAGTAGCAGATTTTTATCTAACGACAGAATGGGCAACCAAATGGCTGCCGCTAGTTTAAAGACCTATTACCTTATTTGACTCTGTTTTTTTGGGTAAGAAGAATTTAACAAAAAATTAGAAAGCTGTTGACGGACAGCTTTCTTTTTATGATGCGACTATAATTCCAATTTATAATAAGCCGCTGGCAGCCCATCAATCTCCCCATCCTCATACCAAGTCAGTCCATTCTTTGTCAAGACACGAATAGACGCTTCATGCTTAGGATCAACAATACCAATCAGTCGGTCAAATTGCTTGAGTTCTTGTGCCAATTCCACTAATCTAGCGGTGATTTCTGTCGCATGTTTATTGCCCCAATGTTCCTCTGCCAGTGCGTAGCCAACTTCTCCTTCCTTTTTATTCTCTTCTTCGCCGAAAGGCACCAGTTTTGCGAAGCCAATAAAAGCATTGTCTGTTTTACGAAGCACATAATAAAAACCAATATCAGCCTCTTCCTTGTTAAATACAACTGCCTTTTGAAATCGCTCCTGCGTTTCTTCTAGCGACAAAGCCCTTTCCGTAATATAGCGCATCACGACTTCATTCATCAAAAGTGGAGCGAAGTAGTGGAAATCGTCTTTAGTGTATTGGTGTAAACTCAGTCGTTCTGTGTAAATAGCCATTTTTTATGTTTTAAAAGACCACTGCGCTGCGAGAGGCGAGACCGCTTTGCTGCGAGACCACTTCGTTGCGAGATGATTTTTCATGAAGTAAAAAAAATAAAGTCTCGCTTCTCTCAACGTAGCGGTCTGGCAATGCCGAAGGCATGGTCTCGCTTCCCGCAGCCGAAGGCGGTCTTTATCCCTTCAGTTTTCCAAGTGAATTTGCAACCAAAACAGACACACAACTATCTCCAGAAATATTGATCACTGTTCGGCACATATCCAGTGGACGATCTACAGCCAGAACCATCGCTAGTGCAACGGGCAGAAGCTCTGGCGGAAAACCAACAGACTCCAGCACAATGACCAACATAATGATGCCTGCACTCGGGGCTGCTGCTGCGCCAATAGAGGCAAGCGTAGCCGTCAACACAATGGTCAATTGACCAGCAAGCGTTAAATCGTGATCCAAGACTTGGCAGACAAAAACGGCTGCAATCGCCTGCATCAGACTAGTCGCATCCATGTTTATCGTCGCACCAACCGGGCAGACAAAACTACTCACCTCCTTTTCTACACCCAGATTTTCTTCCACACATTCCATCGTCACAGGAAGTGTAGCCATGCTCGAACTGGTAGAAAAAGCCACCAACTGCGCAGGTAAAATACCCTGTGCAAATTTCAAAGGAGACATTTTGGTGAAAATACGAATCAGCAGCATATAAAAAAGAAGCAAAATTGCCATGCCTGACAGCAGCACCGCAGAATATTTGAGTAATGCTATAAATAATTCGCCATTAGAAGTCTCCACCACAAGCGCAGCGATAAGTGCGAAAACCGCGTAAGGCGCAACCCACATAATCACATCGACCATTTTTAGCATCACATCATTGAGTGAATCAAAAAGATCTTTTAAAGGTTGTTGTCGTTCTTCCGGTAAGAGTAATACGCAGACGCTAAAAAAGACGATGAAGAAAATAATTTGCAACATATTGCCATTGCTACTGACTGCCCCAAAGAAATTTTGAGGCACTAAATTGACTAGGAAATCCAATGGACTTTTATCAGCAGGGTTGGAAGTGTTGTCCAGTTTACTCTGAATGGTGATTTGATAGTCCTTCGATAATTCTATCAGTGTTTCTGCACTGACGCCTGCGCCTGGCACAAAAGTATTGACCAAAAACAAACCCAATATGACAGCGACAACTGTGGTAAATAAATATAAAACAACCGTGCGTCCACCGATTTTCGACAAAGCCGCTACATTTTTCAAATCGGCAATGCCTTTAAATAAAGAGACAATCACCAAAGGCACAGCAATGAGTTTCAACAAATTGATAAAAATCTGACCAAAAGGCTTAATCCAGTCCCGAATAAAGCCAGGTCCCCAATTTAACTGTGTGCCAAGCCAGCCGATAAGCAGTCCGAGTAACATGCCGATGAGAATTTTCCAGTGTAGCGCGAGCGTTTTCATTTTACAAAGTAAATAAAATCAAGTGAACTTCATCATCTGTTTCCATATTCCTTGCACTAAAAAAATTAATGTCCTATCTTTAAGCTTCAGGATAGTTTTTAATGGCGAACTTTCGCTACTATTCTAATGTTAGAAAAAGTTTTAAAGTATCACCGAAGGTGAAACTTGTTTAAACTTAAACTTAATCTTACACTTAAACTTATAAAGATGGCACAGGCAGAAGTCTCCACAAAATTTAGCAAAAAGACGTATTTGTTTTGGTATGAAATGATGTTGCGTATTCGTCGTTTTGAAGAGCGGGCGGGAATGCTGTATCAGCAGCGAAAAATCAGAGGTTTTTGCCATTTGTACATAGGACAGGAAGCAGTTGCGGCAGGTATACAGACAGCAGCCAAGCCAGGTGATCCTATTATCACAGCTTATCGCGACCACGGACTGGCACTAGCAAGAGGCATTACACCAAATGAATGTATGGCAGAGCTTTACGGCAAAGCGACAGGGTGTACCAAAGGCAAAGGCGGTTCGATGCACTTTTTTGATGTCTCAAAACGCTTTTATGGCGGACATGGTATTGTAGGGGCACAGATTGGGCTGGGCGCAGGCTTGGGATTTGCAGAAAAATACAAGAAGACAGGCAATGTAGCTATTTGTCTATTTGGCGATGGCGCAGCCCGTCAGGGTATTTTGCATGAAACATTCAATATGGCAATGACCTGGAAGATTCCAGTTGTATTTATTGTTGAAAATAACTTTTACGCCATGGGAACTTCTGTAGAACGAACCAGTAATGTAAAAGACATCGTAACGCTGGCAGAAGGTTATGACATGCCAGGGGAGATTGTAGACGGCATGAGTTGTGAAGATGTACATAATGCGATGGAGCGTGCATTATCCCATGCTCGTAAAGGAAATGGACCTACCTTTTTGGAAATCAAAACATATCGCTATAAAGGACACTCTATGTCTGATCCTGCAAAATATCGGACTAAAGAAGAATTACAGGATTATAAAGACCGCGACCCAATCAAAGACGTTGAAAAAACGATTTTAGAAAGCGGTATGGCAACGAATCGTAAGATTAAAAACATCCAGGAAAAAATCAAAGAGGAAATAGATACCTGCGTCACATTTGCAGAAGAGTCGCCCTACTTAGATGCTTCCGAAATGTACACAGATAATTACGTGCAGAAAGATTATCCGTTTATTATGGATTAGTAATGATGAAAAATATTACCTTTGCCAAACTTTTTGAAATAAGTAACAGTAAAGGTCTAATATTAAATATACAATGGCAAAACGTAAAAAAACGAAACAGGAAGATGAGTTGTTGGTCGACTTGGCAGCAACTAAAGAGCAAACGCAGGATTTTCTCGAAACCAATCAGAAATATATCCTTGGCGGATTATTATTGGTTGCTCTATTGATTGGTGGGTATTATGCCTACAAATACCTATATAAAGCCCCTCAAGAGAAAGAGGCATTGGAGCAAATGTATAGAGCTGAAATTGAATTTCAGAGAGATTCTTTTGCATTGGCCTTGAGTGGTCCTGCTGATTATCCTGGTTTTGAAGAAATCATTTCTTCTTATGGTGGCACCAAAGCGGCTAACTTGGCACGCTACTACGCAGGTATTTCGCACCTTCGCACAGGTAATTTTCAGTCTGCCGTGGATTATTTGGAAGATTTTAAAGCTGGTGGAAAAATCGTACCTGCTGTAAAAAATGGTGCATTAGGTGACGCTCACTCTGAATTGGGGAACATGGACAAGGCATTAAGCTTTTATGAAAAAGCGACGAGTGCTTCACCTAATTCATTCTCTACGCCTTATTATTTGTGGAAAGCAGGTTTGCTGTCTCAAAAAATGGGCAATGGAGCTAAAGCGCAAGGCTTTTTTGAGCGCATCAAAAAAGAATATCCAGAGTCTGCACAAGGCAAGGATATTGATCGTTATTTGTCTGCCCAGTAAAGACACATTTCAACGATAAAGAAAATAAAAAGGTAGGGCAATGCTCTGCCTTTTTTTATATACACTCATCAATTACGAATTCAAATGTTCAAACAACTATTCCTATTCAGCCTGATTATAACATTTGCAGCCTGCACAGGCGGACAAAAAGCGACCCTTATAAAAGACAAAGTAACAGGCAAAGAAACCGCCTATGTCGGCGAAAAAATTGACGCAAAAGGCGCCATCTCTGTAGATGACCTTTTTGAAAAAATAGCCAACACAGAAGAAATTCCTTCCGTAAAAGTAGAAGGGGAAGTCGTTTCAGTATGTCAAGTCAAAGGCTGCTGGATGCGCCTTGTCGCTACAGATGGTAGTGAGCTAATGGTCAAGTTCAAAGACTATGGCTTCTTTATGCCATTAGACCTTGCAGGTAAGGTCATCATGGAAGGCAAAGCCTTTAAACAGGTGACGCCCGTAGATGAGCTGCGCCACTATGCAGAAGATGCCGGAAAAAGCGCAGAAGAAATTGCTCAAATCACTGAACCGGAGGAAGAAATTCTCTTTGAGGCATTTGGCGTCATCATTCCCTAAAGGCTCGAAAAAAAGCTGTTTTACCGTGAACCTTTTGGACTTTATGTTGGTTATTAAGGAACGCTTGCAAAGGACAGCGGCAAACAAGTGAAAAAAAGTACATTTTTTATAAAAAAGCATGCGTTTAAACTTGCTTTTAAAAATAATGCTTTTATCTTTGCAGCTCCAAAAAACGAAGAAATAAACATAAGGTTGATCCAGTAGCTCAGTTGGTAGAGCATTTGACTTTTAATCAAAGGGTCCCGGGTTCGAGCCCCGGCTGGATCACAATTTTTAAAACCTGTTACAAATAAATTTTGTAGCAGGTTTTTTTTATGCCCTTTGGGCAGTTGTAAATCGTTGACTATCAATGCTGACGTTGCAGAAAACATTTTTCCTCTCTTGATTCCTATTCCACTAAGCATAAAATTAATCAGGCTTTTCTATTTTTACAAATGGAAGGGGAGCGTTTTGATGTGCAAGACGTTTACCGTAAATACAAAGGCGAACCTACTCAGAAAGAAAAGACGATACTGGAAGTCTTTGATATGCACAATGAAAGATTCGGCAAACTGGTTGGCATAGAGTATTCTAAGTTCACGCACAAGAAATTTGAAGAGAATCGGAGGCATTTGCAGCAATTTATTCAACATCAGTATGGTAAGCAAGATATGTTACTCAAAGACCTGACGATGAAATTTCTGAAAGACCTGGATTTCTATTTTAAAACAGAAATGAAGCATAAGCAATCTACTACGAATAAGAAGATTCAGCGAGTGCGGAAGATTGTCACGCTGGCAGTAGGAGAGGGCTTTCTGGATAAAGACCCCTTTATGCTGTATAAACCTAAGAAAGTGCATATCAAGCTGGTTTATCTGGATACTAATGTAAGGTGGTGCAGAAGAGTGTGAGTGAGAAGATGATTGAGTTGGGTAAGAAGTTTAAGTAAATAGAAAGGGGCTTTTTTGCCCCTTTTCGTTACTCAATCTTTGTTTTTTTGAACTCTAATTCGACTAAAAGTACACCCATCAATTGATTTTGGCAATGCAATTGGAGGATAATTTTCAGCCTTAGAATTTTTACTCCATTTTTCCAAATCCAAGTTAGTTTGTTCATCAACAACTAAAGCGATGACATCAAATTTTCCATCATCTTCTTTTGTTCCATAATGAACCAAAACTTCCCAATCATTGCCCAAAACCTCAGCGGTTCCATTACCTTGAGGCCACCAGGCATTAAATCCCGCTTTACGTGCAAAAATCCAGAGATAACCACTATAAGGTAAGTTTACGATACCACTTACTAAGCCTTGACCATCTACATGAGTTCCATTGGCTGGTGAGGTGATTTTGACGTTACAACCTTGACCAAATATTGGTGCAGCTATGAATACAAAAATAGTAGTTATAGAAATAAAAATAACTTTTAAACTGTTCATAATGATTTTATTTGTTTTATAAATAAATTTTAATGTTATCTAATTGAAATTTCATTATTGATGCTGCCCCTTTCCAATCTCCTACTTTATTTTTTTTGTATGCTAATTGAACGGCATTTTTGTTTATTCTTTTCTTTAAACTATCCGGTAGTGCTTTGTAAATTCTCATGTAACTGTTGTAGGCAGTTGATTTATTGCCAGGAAGTTCGTAAAATCTATCAGCTAATTCGATACTGTCTATAAAAAAAAACGAAACTTCTCTATTATCGGTTTTTATTGATTCTTTGATAGGTAGATTTTGTTGGTGATTGTCAAAGAGTAATACTGGTGACTCTAATTTGTCATCTTGTCTATTTGACTCTAAACTAATTTCTTCTTGTTTATCGAAAACCGGAGGGATAATATTATCCCTTTTATCAAATAAGAATTTATAACACAATAGTGTAGCAGATAAGACGGTTATAATTAGAAATAAATTTATTAGTTGCCTTAACGTAAATAGACCTTTTTCTTTCTTTTCTATTTCATCGCATAATCCCAATAATGCTTCACTAATTCTAGACTCTTCAATCTGAATATTTTCTACAGGAAGTGAATGATTTCTTTTTTGCTCTGAAATTGCTTTTAACCTTTTTGATAGGATAATTAAAGAATTGTTATGGCTCTTACTCAAGGAAGGATACTTTCTTAAAGATTCAATTGCATCATCTAATTTGTTGAAGGCTATTAAGTTTCTGGTTTTAGCTATTGCAGATTTATTCATGTTTTCAGCGTAGTATTTTAGCGTTTTTCTTAGTCAAGAAAGTGTGTTATTATGGTGTTATTTTAGTTTTGTAGTACGAGATGAATGGGCAAAACATTTGCTTTTGTCTAACTAAAGTTCAAAATTACGAAAAATTCATATATAATGCAAGTTTAATTTTTTAATGTCCTGACGAAACAAATTTGGGAGGGAATGGTTTGCAAAATGGGAGAGAGGAGTAAAAGAGAAAAAGAAAGGCAGGGGTATTAAATCCCTGCCCCTACCATTTGAAATAACAGTGTTAGATTATGCCGCTTTTTTATCTATGCTGGGTTGTAATTGTATGACTGGCGTAGGTATTTCCTTTAGTGAATGCAGAAAAACTGTATGTCTAAATATTCCTGAAACAGAAGTGCTAAAATAACAACAGATAAACACCAAAATCTACAAGGATTTCTTTGTAAGAACAAAAATACAAGCCGAAATTTTTACATATAAAAAATAATACGTACTTTAGCATTTCGTTATATTAAGCCCAGTAGAAATCGGCTTTCCGATATCTTTAGTACACACAAAAATACCTTGCTCAACAACTAAATGATTGAATTTTTGTCCAGAAATGGATGAAATAGATAAAATAAAAAACGACAGGTAGAATCCCGACGGGCTATCTGGGATGTCGTCTTGTGTTTTAATGTGTAAAACCAGATGAGCGATTTTATAAAAAAGCGTAGATTTGATATAGATGGCACGTTAAGTGGCATTCAACATCAGCACATAAGAGCATCCCGTATAACTATCGGGCTTAAAACCGCTGTTGTTGAATTTTTGGGTACACTCAAAGGG
>CALFBH010000034.1 GCA_937951615.1 uncultured Saprospiraceae bacterium
GCAGACGAAGGATTTGATTAAAATTAGTGGTTTGTCCCCGGAAATATGCTGTATTTTCAACTGAATTCGTCTGACGACAACGGAATTTGCTCAACGATGCTTTGATAGAACACGACTAAAATTTTGATGCGTTTGCCCTGAATTTGAATAGGCTACTAAATTTTAGTCAATCTAATAGCCTATTCTACTGTCAAGTTTGTGTGTTCAGCAGATGTCTAACATTTTTTACATTTGCCAATGAGACTCCACGCTTTTTAACAATTTCTTCATCACTTAAATCCGCTTTAATATCCTCAATAATATCCTCCTTATTTTCTTTTAATTCCTTTGGTAAGCGTGCAAATAAGTTTGTATTCGTTTTATTCTCAGCATAAGGTTTGTTTATAATATAAACTATTCCGCTCTCCGGATCTTTATCAGTTTTTATAAAAAATCGTTTCCGAAGTTCTTTTATGGCTTTATCAAACTTTTTATTTGAAAGTTCAACAAGCTCTTTCAACTTACTCAATTCCATTTTACCATCAGCGTCCTGATGTTTTTCAAGTAGGTCAAAAACTATCTTTCCATCACCTTGTGGTGCAATTGTAAGCCCAACTTGCTCCGGCTTCATCTGCGGAAAAAACAACACATCCTGAATAGACGAAGAATTGGTCATAATCATAGCCAGTCTGTCCATACCGATACCGATGCCCACGGTGGGCGGCATACCATATTCCAAAGCACGAAGGAAGTCCTCGTCCAATGTCATGGCTTCTTCATCACCTCTTTTGCCGAGTTCCAGTTGTCCCTCAAAGCGTTCGCGCTGGTCAATTGGGTCATTTAGTTCTGAGAAAGCATTGCAAAATTCTTTTCCATTACAAATACCTTCAAATCGCTCTACGAGTCCTGGCTTGCTGCGATGTTTTTTAGCCAGCGGCGACATTTCTACTGGATAATCGGTAATGAAAGTCGGCTGAATAAGCTGGGCTTCACATTTTTCACCAAACAATTCATCAATCAATTTGCCTCTGCCCATAGACGGGTCAGTTGGTACATGGAGTTTCTTACAGGTTTCGCGTAAAGCGTCCTCGTCCATTTCCGAAATATCAATTCCCGTAAAATGTTCGATGGCTTCATACATGGTGTAGCGTTTCCACGGACGCTTGAAATCTATGACATGTTCGCCGACTTGTACCTTAGTCGTGCCATTCGTATCCATGGCTACTTTTTCAATCATTTCCTCCGTCATATCCATCATCCAGTAGTAGTCTTTATAGGAGACATACAACTCAATTTGGGTAAATTCAGGATTGTGGAAACGACTCATTCCCTCATTCCGAAAATCTTTTGAAAATTCATAGACCCCTTCAAAGCCACCCACAATCAGCCTTTTCAGGTATAATTCATTTGCAATACGCAAATACAAAGTCATGTCCAGTGTATTATGATGTGTCTTGAACGGACGCGCTGCTGCGCCACCATAAATAGGTTGCAAAATCGGCGTTTCTACTTCCAAATACCCTTTTTCATTCAGGTACTCGCGCATGGCAGTATAGATCTGCGTCCGCTTACGGAAAGTGTCGCGCACCTGTGGATTAATCACCAAATCAACATAACGTTGGCGATAACGCAATTCAGGGTCGGTTACGGCATCATAGACTTCGCCATCTTTTTCTTTTACAATAGGTAAGGGGCGCAAAGACTTGCCTAAAAAGGTCAATTCTTCTACTTTGACACTGATTTCACCCGTTTTGGTTGTAAAAGTATTGCCTTTCACACCAATAAAGTCTCCAATATCTGAGAGTTTTTTGAACAGTTTATTATACAAATCTTTATCCTCACCAGGACAAATCGTATCTCGTGCAATGTAGATCTGAATACGACCAGTTGCATCCTGCAGTTCCGCAAAAGATGCCTTACCCATCACCCGTTTCATCATGATCCGGCCAGCCAGACTTACTTCCTGATAGTTTCTATCTGCTTCTTCTTCGGCTTTATTATAATTTGCCTTGATGTCGTCCGCATAAGCATTCACGCCAAATTCCGCTGCCGGATACGGCTCAATGCCCATGTCAATAATTTCCTGCAAGGCATTCCGCCTGACGATTTCCTGTTCGCTTAATTGCATGTTTTTATTAAGTTTAAGTACAAGATTAAGTTTAAGTTTAAAATTTTGATAATTAGATTTTTATTCAAAACTTAAATTGAATCTGTTCGGTTACTTATTAGTATTTCTCCAAACAAAAGAAATGCAAAAATAGTTCTTTCATCAGCACTAACCAAATGACAAAGGCCATCTCGTGCTGAGATGGCCTTTATAAAAGTGTATTTCAAAAAACTGCTCAATTACATCCTTCAATCTCCGCAGAAAAATCAGCTTGTGGCTGAACGGTAAATCCGCTTATGAGCGAAATGATCTGCCCTGCCTTGAAATCGACTGTTCCACCGGGAGGAACTGTGCCATTTGAGGTGATGGATTGACCAGCCTGATATAAGTTACTTGGGATATTCCCAGGAATAAGTAAGGTTGCGGGACAGCAATCTTCCTGTACTTCTGCTGTATAAGCACTGCTACAGCCATTAGCATCTGTAATCAGCACACTATAAGTACCTGCGGGTAAATTATTCTGGTCTTCGGAAGTAGCCTCATTTGTCCAGAAATAATTATAAGGTGCTGTTCCGCCGATTACTGTTAAGTCAATTGTTCCGTCGCTTCCTGTGCAAGTGGCAGGGCTTGAGCTAACTGACACCTCTAAAACAGGCGGCTCAATAATGGTAGCTGTTGTTGAAATATTACAGCCATTGGCATCCGTTATAAATAAAGTATAAGTGCCTGCAGCGAGATTAGATAAATTTTCGGTAGTTGCTCCGTTTGTCCATAAAAAGGAATAAGGAAGTGTACCACCAGCAGCCCCTACATTAATTGCACCATCAGCTGAACCATTGCAGGAAATATCAGATGTTGCAGCAGATATAACTAAAGGAGAAGGTTCGGCAACAGTAGCAGTAAAAGGCTCACTTGTACAGCCATTTGCATCTGTTACCGTCAAGGTATAAATGCCTGCGGACAGGTTGGAAATATCTTCTGTTGTTGCGCCATTTGACCATGAAAAAGAAAAAGGAGCTGTACCGAGATATACCGCTATGTCAATTGAACCATCACTACCTCCCCAACAACTAGCATCTATCATGGTAGTATTGAGGTATGGCATGGGTGCGCCGGGCAGTACTTCTACAATATATGTACAACTCGGGCCGCTATTACCGGCAAAATCATAAGCCCAGCAGACAACAGGTGTCTGTCCTATGGGAAATGAACTGCCCGAAGGCGCACTACAATCAATGTAAGCAACACCACAATTATCGGAAGGCATCATAAGTGCCTCCACATCAGCAGCAAAGTCAATAATGGCTTCTTCACAATTTCCTGAATTTGCGTAAGCAAAAAAAGTACCTCCACCACAAGTCGCAGTAGGCGGAGTAGTGTCAGGATCTGTCCCGATAGTGGATAATGCAAAGCCGACACAATTTCCGCCATTCGAAAGACTTAACAAATAACTACCTGTCGGAAGTCCTGTATAACTAGTAAGTCCATTTGATGTGAGGGTAGTCGGTAGTAAAGCCAATACAGCAGGCGGCAGCGGACTGCCAAATCCATCTGTCCATGTAGCGGTATAAGGTGGTGTACCGTTAGCCACGTCAATTTCTAATACTCCGTCCTGATCTCCAATACAAGTCACATTAATGTGATTAAGGCTCAGTCCACAAGTCTGTGCATGTAGCTGGAAAGCTGATAAGCTAATAAGAACTGACAGGCAGGTTAATAATTTTAATTTTTTCATAGCGATTGAAGTTTATTGGTTTGAAAATATTTTAGCGTTAATAGTTCATTTTCAAATTTACATTTTATTGTTGTATTTTCAAAAATAAAATATATCACCTATTGTAGCAACCGTATAAAAAAACGAGTATGAGACGTGTAGGTGGGTAAATACATCTTAGACAATCTCTTTTCCGCTCCTAACTCACCTGACAAAAAGTCTGCTTTTATTTATAAGCTACAAAATATGACACAGACTTTTGAGAATAGTCGTCAAAATGACATTAGTTTTATTTTTTTCAAAACAAATTGAAAGGTTTAGAATTAGTCTAAATAAACATATATTTTACTGATAGTCATGTATTTACATTAAGTATTATAGCTAATTATAAGAAATGTTTAACACAATACGTGGTGCAATTTGCTTGATTTTTGTTTAATAAAATTGTATTTTTGATTGAACGTAAAGAGAAAGTTTGGTGTGTGGCTAAATTTCTTTTTTTCGTCAAACTCTTACAAAATGATGTAGCTGTATTTGTACCTCATTTTTCAAAACATATATTATGTCCACAATGGAATTTAATACCAAGTTAGATAGCCTGTCTTCGATGTTGCATGCTTTTGCTTATAATCTAACTAAAAATGTCGAGGACGCTAAAGATTTATTTCAGGAAACCGCCTATCGTGCGATAGTGAATAAGGATAAGTTTCGTCCGGGTACGAACTTTAAGGCATGGCTCTTTACGATTATGAAAAATATTTTCATCAATAATTATCGTAAGAAGGTCAAAGCCAACACGCTTATTGATTCTACTGATAATAATTATTATATCAATTCGGGCAAAAACGCAGTTAGAAATGCTGCCAGTTCAAATATAATGATGAATGAACTACATACGATCATAGAAAGTATCGACGATAGTATTAAGGTGCCATTTCTCATGTATTATGAAGGGTTTAAATATCAGGAAATTGCAGATGAACTGGAATTGCCGCTTGGTACCGTAAAAAGTAGAATATTTTTTGCCCGTAAAGAATTAAAAGAATTGATTCGCGATTATTACCTAGCACAAGATATGATTGCTGTGCTCAATTAAAAAATAAAGTCACAACTCCAGGTCATAGGATTGTTGCGAGGCTCGCTCCCATTGGGGCGAGCCTTTCTTGTTCTAATTTAGCTTCAAATTCACTACCTTGTGGGTGTTTTGAATTGTTTCAATGTTTCATTGTTCGATTGTTTCATGGTTCGATTGCTGTATTGTTTCATGGCTACATGGTTGGATTGTTGTTTTTTTGCTTCGCAAAAAAAACCATGAAACCATGAAACCATGAAACCATGAAACCATGAAACCATGAAACCATGAAACCATGAAACCATGAAACCATGAAATAATTATGCACAAAGATACTCAGCTGACTGTTGTTATTAATTTTTATAATAATGAACGAGAAGCACTGCGGTCGCTCTACTCGCTCAGGGCAGATTACCAGCAAAACGTTGATAGTTCCGACTATAAGGTGATTGCTATAGACAATGGTTCTCCAAAGCCGATCAATAAAGACATGGTGACGCAGATGGGCGATAATTTTGAATACCATTATTTCAAGCCTAGTCATCCTTCACCTTGCGAGGCAATGAATTTTGGGGTCAAAAAAGCCGAAACGCCTTACGTGATGTCCATTATAGATGGTGCGCATATTTTGTCACCAGGACTTATTTTCAATACGCTCGCTGCCCTGAAAGCCTACTCCAATCCCGTCGTGCTGACGCTCCCATTACATCTCGGTCCTTACATGCAGTATTATTCTGTTTCGGAAGGCTATAATCAAGAAGTAGAAGATGAATTGTTGGCTTCTGTAGCTTGGAAAGAAAATGGTTATCATCTTTTTTCTATTTCAAATATCAACAATTATGAGCGCGGTTTTTTTTCCCAATTGTATGAAAGTAATTGCTTTACAGCTAAAAAAGAAGAACTGCTCAAAATAGGCGGCTTCAATGAAGCGTTCAAAAGTCCAGGCGGCGGCTTGGTGAATCTGGATATTTTCCAAAAACTGACTGGTGATAAAAATCTGGAAACTGTGACACTTATTGGCGAGGCTACTTTTCATCAGTTTCACGGCGGTGTGACGACCAATGCCATGAAGAAAAAACAACCACTGCCCATTTTCAAAAAAGAATATGCAGACATCTATGGGATGAATTTCTCAGGTCTGCATTATAGTTCAAAATACATCGGCGAAGTGAATCCTGCTGTCGCTAATCATGTTCCCGATTCCAGATGGGAAAGCTACACCAAAGTCGTTAATCAACTCGGCAGACTCGGACAGGATGATGCAGCTATTGAAGTACTGAAACTGGCCAAGGAACTTAACCCATATCGTATTCAGTTTTATATCCGGCTGGGCAGTATCCTGCTGCGCAATGGCAAACTGGAACAGGCGAAAAATAATTTTGAAATGGCGATTAAAATCAGCCCCGCAAATGAAATTGACCAGTATCTTGGACTTGCAGGAGTTTATTTGAAAAAAAATGATTTGCCTAAAGCCAGAGAAGTACTCCAGCAGGCAAGTATTCTGGACAATAGTACGCCAGCTATTCCTTTGTTATTATTTCAATATTTTACCGAAAAAAAGAAACCCGAACAGGCAAAAAAGCAACTTGCTATTTGTGAAAAATTACTTTTACAAACAAGAAAACATCAGCCTCATCTGTATATCAAAACTGCCAGAGGGCTGAAAGATACCCGACAACCCAAACGAGCAAAACGAGTGTTGGAAGCCTCGCTTGCATGGCGTCCCGAGCTTTCTAATGCAAATTTTCAATATGGTTTACTCTTGAAATCAATGGGCGAAACACAAGAGGCTGAACAGGCTTTGTTGAAAGCTATTACAACTGGAAATGGTCGAAATTTTAGGCATTATGACAACCTTGCCGATTTATACCTGACCGACAATCAGCTTTTAAAAGCCTTGAAATATTCCCTCGTTGTACGCCGGATCAATCCCACGAAGAAAAACCAAAATCGTATAAAAAATATAAAAAGTACACTTAAACAAAAACGCTTAGAGGACAAGAATCAAAGTTTTATCTATTCTCACATCCCTAAAAGCGGCGGCATGAGCGTGCGAAAATACCTGCTGGAAATGGCAGTGGAAAGCGGTATTGAAAAAGAAAAAATATGGACGCCTGGATTGAATAATATTGATGTCATTTCAAATATTCAAACACTCGGCACACTTAATGCCCAAATGCCTTCCAATATTCTGGTACTTGCCGACCATTCTTATTTTGATGTACATAATACCTATAACATCAAGTCCTTGGAAAATCCATTTTACTTCACCATTCTCCGCGAACCTTATGCAAGATTTGTGTCCTGCTATTATTATTTTTATTTTAGTCGGGCAGAAGGCGGCTTAAAAAATATACACTTGAATGATCTCAATGAACAACAATTTCAAGAGGTACTCCTCGAACAAAGCAACATGAATATCCGCTACATCGGCAATTTTGATGAAGCCACTGTTCCTTCGGATAAAATGACGCAGGAGCATTTAGATATTGCCACTGAAAATCTGTTCAATAAGTATAATGCCTTTGGAATTTTTGAACGTATGGGAGATTCCATAGAACTCTTGTCGGCCAAGATGCCTTCTTGGTTGCTCCCAAGGCAGCAATTGCCTTTTAATAATCAAGGAAGAGTAAGTGCTGATAAAATGACTATTAAACCTGAGATGATGGAACAGATAAAAAAATATAATGCCTTAGACACCAAATTATATCAACTGGCAATTGAAACGTTTGGAAAAAGGTATAAAATAATCGGTCGATAAACCATTTTAGTCAGCAGGCTAGAGGTCGATAGTCTGCAGTCCATAGCTACAGTCTTGATTAGCGGTCGATAGTCCATAGTCCATAGGCAGGACATAAAGAACACATAGTCGAGTGCCGAAAGGCACTCGACCATCGACCATCGACCATCGACCATCGACCATCGACCATCGACCATCGACCATCGACCATCGACCATCGACCATCGACCATCGACCATCGACCATCGACCATCGACCATCGACCA
>CALFBH010000035.1 GCA_937951615.1 uncultured Saprospiraceae bacterium
AATCTCGTCCTTTCAGGACTTTAAAATCCGAATTGGCTTACGAGGGACGATGTCCCTCGCTGACATATTTCGCTCTTTCAGAGCTTGAATCAAATGTACAAAACAGGCCGCAACTCTTTACTGTGATTTTGAACACCCTACGACAACGGAGTTTACTCCATCATACTTTAGTCGAACACTACCATAACGCCGATATAGACTTGTCAGATTTGCTCTTAGCTATGTAGCTGTGTTATGCATAAGGGATTAGTTTGTAAAATTAGGGCGTATTATATATCTTTGGTTTTGAGGTAACTTCGGGAGGACAGGCTTACGGTTTTGAGGACTCTTGTGCTTATGAGGTATTTAAAAGTAAAAAAATTGCTAATCGGCATTAAAAAAGTAAAAAATTGTTTGAACAAACATTTAAAAATATAGACGACCTCTTATATAAAGATGGCGGTTCTGATAGCGAGTTAGATTATATTGGACAGACCTCCTGGGTGATGTTCCTACGTTATCTGGACGAACTGGAGCAGGACAAGGCAGACGAGGCAGAACTAAAAGGGGAAGATTATACCTTCATTCTGGAGGAGGAATACCGCTGGCCAAATTGGGCAATGCCAAAAGGAGACGATGGGAAAGTGGATCATCACAAGATAATGGAAGGGCCTGACCTGGTGAATTTTGTGGACACAAAGTTGTTTCCTTATCTGGCGGCATTCACACAAAAGGCGGAGAGTCCTAAAACCATTGAATATAAAATCGGTGAAATCTTCTCTGAACTCAAAAACAAAATCCAAAGTGGATATAACCTCAGAGAGATTTTGGAATATGCCGACGCACTGCCTTTTCGGGCTTCTAGCGACAAACACGAACTGAGTCATCTCTACGAAAGCAAGATCAAGAATATGGGGAATGCGGGGCGTAATGGTGGGCAATACTATACCCCAAGACCGCTCATTCGTGCCATGATTCAGGTGCTTGACCCACAGATTGGAGAGAAGATTTATGATGGCGCAGCAGGCTCTTGCGGTTTCTTATGCGAAGCTTATGGCTACCTGTACGAGCGGATGGAAAAGACAACCGACAACCTAAAAACTTTACAGGAAGACACGCTTTACGGCAAGGAAAAAAAGAACCTGGCTTATGTCATCGGCATTATGAATATGATTTTGCATGGCATCGAAGCCCCGAATATTATTCACACCAATACGCTGGGCGAAAACATTCGCGACATACAGGAGAAGAACCGATACCATGTCATTTTAGCCAATCCGCCTTTTGGAGGAAAAGAGCGAAAAGAGGTGCAACAGAATTTCGATATAAAAACAGGAGAAACCGCTTCGCTCTTTTTACAGCATTTTATCAAAAGCCTGAAAACGGGCGGACGAGCTGCGATTGTCATCAAAAATACCTTTCTCAGCAATACGGATAATGCGTCTGTTTCTTTAAGAAAACACTTATTGGAAAGCTGCAATCTACACACCATTTTAGATATGCCGGCAGGTACGTTTACGGGGGCAGGGGTGAAAACGGTGGTCTTGTTTTTCCAAAAAGGAGAAGCGACTAAAAAGGTTTGGTACTACCAGTTGGATGCTGGGCGGAATATGGGAAAAACCAATCCGCTGAATGATACCGACATGAAGGAGTTTGTCGCTATCCAGAAGAAAAAAGCAAATACGGAAAAATCCTGGGTTTTTAAGGTGAAAGATTTGGATGAAAATACGCTTGATCTAAGTCCTAAAAATCCCAATACGCCTGAAGAAGTGCCATTGCGCAGCCCGGAAGAGATTTTGGCGGAGATGGAAAGTTTGGATAAAGAAACGGCTTCTATTTTGGACTCTTTAAAGGCTTTGATATGAAGGAAGGATGGGAAATGAAAAAACTTGCGGATATCGCGAACATATTTGCAGGTGGAGATGCTCCAAAGGGAAATCTTTCTAAGGTAAAAACGGACGAATTTCGTGTTCCAATAATTGCAAATGCTATAAAGAATAACGGTATATATGGTTACACTAATAAGGCGAAAGTCACAAAACCATCAATCACCGTAGCAGCGAGAGGAAGTGGTACCGGTCATACAGAGTATAGAAATTATCCTTTTGTACCCATTGTAAGATTAATTGTTCTTACGCCTGATACGGAAATAATAAATGTAGAATTTCTCCTTCATGCGATAAAGAATTTAACAATTACAAAAAGTGGTTCAGCGATTCCTCAACTTACAGTTCCAATGATAAAAGAATATACAATCCCCATCCCATCCCTCACCGAACAAAAACAAATCGTAGCCCTACTCGACCAGGCCTTTGCCGCCATCGACCAAGCGCAAGCGAATATTGAAAAAAACATCCAAAATGCTAAGGAGCTTTTTGAATCTAAACTGAATGAGATTTTTAGTCAGAAGGGGGATGGTTGGGAGGAGAAGAGTTTGGGGGAGGTAACTACAAAAATTGGAAGTGGTTCTACTCCAAGAGGAGGTCAAGCATCATACAAGGAGTCAGGCATCTCTTTAATTAGAAGCATGAATGTTCATGATGAAGGGTTTCGTGATAAAAAACTTGCATTTATTGATGAAGAACAAGCAGGTAAATTAAACAATGTTATCATTTATGAAAATGATGTTTTGTTAAACATAACAGGTGCTTCTGTAGCTCGCTGCTGTGTTGTTGATAAGAATTATTTACCTGCACGAGTGAATCAGCATGTCTCCATAATAAGATTAAAAGATGAAATAATGAATCATCAGTTTCTCCATTATGCACTTACGTCTAAATTAAACAAAAAGTTACTCTTAGGAATAGGTGAACAAGGAGCAACAAGACAGGCAATTACTAAAGCTCAAATTGAAAAATTTGTAATTAAATATCCTTCAGATATTAATTTACAAAAAAAGTTAGTTGATTCTCTTGATGTTGTAAAAAAAGAAACTCTAACATTGGAAGAAACATATCGAAACAAGTTTAATTCCCTCCGCGACCTAAAAAAGTCCCTACTTCAAAAAGCCTTTTCTGGGGAGTTGGTGGTTTGAATGGGAGGACTTATGTGAGTTGAGGGCTGAATTATTGCTAAAATTCGATATTTTTGTCTCAAAGTAGAGGAGAGTGGTTCTTGAAAATAGCCGCATTGAAAAGGTGTTTCGCAAAGCGAAACACATCCCCTCTTGAGAGGGGAACAGAGGGGTGTGTTGGTTAGAACACTGACAAATAATACACCTCCGAGTGAGCTTTCTGGGCTTTGACACACCCCTTTGGTTCCCCTCTCAAGAGGGGATGTAATCTCTTTCGAGATTACCTTTATAGCACATTTACAGATGGGTGAAATTTTACTAAATATTATGATAACCAATCACGCCTGCCTCGAAAGGGGGAGATTGGTGTTCAAATTGAAAAGTATATAGCAGTCATAAAAAAACAAAAAACCGACCAATGAACGAAGCACAAACCAAACATGATTTAATAGAACCTGCCTTGCGAGCAGCGGGTTGGGGAGTGGTGAAAGAGAGTCGTTTGCGCTTGGAATTTCCCATCACTCAAGGACGTTTGATCGGACAAAGCAGGCGAGCTACGCCACTTTTTGCGGATTATGTATTGGAATACAAAAATAGAAGAATTGGTGTCGTCGAAGCTAAGAAAAGAGCTGTCTACTATACCGATGGAGTAGGGCAGGCGAAGGATTATGCAGAGCGATTAAACATACGATTCAGCTATGCGACGAATGGTGAGAAGATTTATGGCATCGACCTGGAGGAAGGTACAGAAGGCGATGTATCTAAATTTCCAAGTCCCGACGAGCTTTGGGAAATGACCTATCCTGCGCCGAAGGAAGAATATAAGGTGGAAATTGAAAACTGGAAAGAACAGTTTTTTGCGATTCCATTTGAAGATAGAGGCGGCACCTGGTCGCCCCGTTATTATCAAAGAAATGCGATTTTTAAGGTCTTAAATGCCATTGCAGAAAAGAAGGATCGCATTTTACTCACTATGGCAACAGGTACTGGGAAAACCGCCACCGCCTTTCAGATTTGTTGGAAGTTGTTTCATGCCAGGTGGAATCTAAGGCGGGATGGGAGTAGAGCGCCGCGTATTTTATTTCTTGCAGATAGAAATATTTTGGCAGACCAGGCTTTCAATGCTTTTAATGCTTTTGATAAAATAGATGAAAATATCAAGGTGCGCATAACACCTGCGGAAATAAAGAAAAAAGGGCGGGTGCCTAAAAATGGAAATATCTTCTTTACCATTTTCCAAAGTTTTATGACGGAGGTGAAACTAAAAGAACATCCCGCAGGATTTTCTGAACGCCTTGCAGCAGAACCAAAGAAAGCATACCCAAAACCACAATTCAATTTTGGTGAATACCCAAAAGACTTTTTTGATTTTATCATTATTGACGAGTGCCACAGAGGCGGTGCCAATGACGAAAGTTCTTGGCGAGAAATCATGGATCATTTCGCTCCTGCCGTTCAATTGGGTTTGACTGCAACACCAAAACGCGATGTAAACGCAGATACTTATGATTATTTTGGTGACCCGATTTATAGTTATAAACTAAAAGACGGTATTAATGATGGTTTCCTGACGCCTTTCAAAGTAAAAGAAATAGACACCACGATTGACAAATATGTGTACACGCCTGACGACGAAGTAGAAGGAGACATTCAAGAAGGCAAAGAATATGCAGAAGCGGATTTTAATAGAATCATAGAAATAAAAGCAAGAGAAGAATACAGGGTAAAACTCTTTATGGATTTGATTAATCAAAACCAGAAGACTTTGGTATTTTGTTCGACTCAGGTTCATGCCGCAGCCATCAGAGATTTAATCAATCAATATACTTCCAGCAAAAACACCAACTACTGCCATAGAGTCACCGCAGATGATGGTAAAAGAGGAGAAAAGCATTTACGCGATTTCCAAGACAATGAAAAAAGTATTCCTACGATTCTGACCACTTCACAAAAACTAAGTACAGGTGTAGATGCGCCGGAAATTAGAAATATTGTGCTGATGCGCCCAGTTAATTCTATGGTTGAGTTTAAGCAGATTGTAGGCAGAGGCACGCGGCTTTTTGACGGTAAAGACTATTTCACCATTTTTGATTTTGTAAATGCACATGAACATTTTCAAGACCCGGAATGGGATGGTGAGCCTTTAGCACCAGAGCCGCCAGGAGGCGGAGGAGATCCAAGGGTATGTAATATCTGCGGTGAGCAACCTTGTGTGTGTGAAAAACCAGAACCAGAGCCTTGTCCAGAGTGTCATAATATTCCCTGTGTTTGCGAAATTCCACCAAGACGAATGATAAAAGTCACCCTCGCTGATAATAAGGTGCGGGAAATTGATTCTATGGTGAAAACGTCCTTTTGGAGTCCAGAAGGAAAGCCGATTGGACATGTAGAGTTTATGAATCAACTGTATAGTGATTTGCCTGCATTTTTCAAGAGCGAAGAAGAGTTGCGAAAACTTTGGGTTTTACCAAGTACAAGGAAAAAGCTATTAGAAGAATTAAGCGAAAGAGGCTATTCAAGTGGACAATTGGAAGACCTTAGAAAATTGATACACGGGCAAGACAGCGACCTTTTTGATGTATTGAGTTATGTTGCTTATCACAAAGATTTAGTACCTAGACTGGAACGGGCTGAAAAAGCAAAAATTCAATTGATGGATTATAATGCCAAGCAACAGGAGTTTTTGAATTTTGTCTTGGAACAATATGTCAGGGATGGAGTGGATGAATTGGATGATAATAAATTATCGCCTTTGTTGGTATTAAAATATAAAGCGATTGCTGATGCCAAAAGGGAATTGGGCGACATAAAATCAATACGAGAAACTTTTATTGGGTTTCAGGAATATCTTTATCAGGATAGAGCAGTGTAGCATCTCATTTCCACAACATTTACTCCAAACAACATTTTTTATACTTTTTCCCACTACCGCAAGGACAAGGTTCATTTCGACCTATTTTTTCACTTTTTCGGACTGCCGGCTCTGGTGTGGGTAGTGAACCAGAAGATTGTTTAGGAGAATGTTGTTTTTGATAATCTTCATTATATTTCATTTGATAGCCATGCCATTTCATAGCATCTTGATATCTATCGTGAATGGATTCCTTCAAGTCTCTTTTTCTATCTCTATATTTGGGATTTTTAATATCTGCTTCTATGGTTTCGAGATTGCCAGCAAAGCCATCATAAATAAACCCTCTTTCGTATAATGCTCTAATTTTTGGTAAAAGTTCATCGGCTTGAATACCAACCAAGCCCCCTATCATGGAAGAAATAAGGTCTGCATCTAATGCTTCGTCCTCATCCTCCATTTCTAAAAAAGCATCTAATACTGAATGATACCAATTCAGAATTTCTTGCTGGCGTTCAGGCTGATACAAAAATATTTGTTCTGCTACCCTAGATAGAAGAATCCTGTGTACCCAGTATCCTGGAGCTAATAAAATTTCCTTAAGTTCTTCTAATTTATCGCTCGCAAGATGATAGTATATTTCCCATAAGTCCTCTGTTGAATAATCTCCCCACCAGTACGAACTAAAATCATCATCTTGTTTCAATAATTTGAGAAGTGTTGGGGAGGCTTCAACTGCCTTTAATTCTACCAATACCCACAGGGCATGAAAATGGAAAGACCACCATTGATCCTCATCTTCCGAACTTCTAAGAAATTCATCTCTCTGCATGACATCCATTAAGATGGACTCCATATCTTCGATGAGGGTTTTCCGAGGCAATTGGAGTATTTGTTCTACCGTTTCTTTAGGAATAGACAAATCATGTTCATAAAAAACACGAACCTCTGGATGATTGAAATTTGGAAAATCTATATTTAAACTCATAAGGATTATGTTGGATGTCGGGTTTTAAAAATTTATCAGCATGCAAATATATATAATTCCATTTCAAAGATCGAAAAATCGCTCTCTTGCTGTGTGTATTACAAAATGCACAATTTTGCCGTCCCATTCGCCCACGGTTGAAACCATGGGCTACCAGACAGGTCGTGTCTATGACACTTTGTATGGTGATCAAATTGAAAGGCTAAAAAAGATAGCGACGAATGATTTTCCCGATAGCCATCGGATTAGCGTCAGGTTTGCGAATTAACAATTTGTAAGTTTTTGATAAATAGCTATTTTTAGTTATCCAGCTTCCCTGTTTAACCCATCCCCTTCCGATAATTATCGGAATCCCTTACGAAAGGAAGGGAGTGTAAACCAGTTAAATTAGTTTTCCAGCTTGCTGGAAATAGCCCCTCTTTTGGTAAGAGAGGGGTTGGGGTGAGTTGAACTAAAAAGCCACCCAATTCAAAGAATCAGATGGCTTTTAAGAAGAGTTTTATTGTTCATCAAGCCTGTTCTTGTCCCGCTTTATTTTTCTTCCTTAATCTCCGTTTCCCCACTTCCCTGAAGTGGAATTGCACCACCACAAGGATTAATAGTTGCCGAAAAATCTGCCCCTAAAAGAACGCCAAAACCGATTTGCAACTCGATGTATTGTCCTGTCGCATAATCTACAGCTGAACCAGCATAGACCTGACCGTCAGATTTAATCCATTGTCCGGTCTGATATAAACCACTAGGAACTGGTACATCTGATATTTGCATAACAGCAGGACAACAATCAGCTACTTCAATTGTCATGGTTGAAGTGCTTGCACAAATATTAGCATCAGGTGTAAATACATAAGTAAATAATCCTGGCACATTAGTGTCAATTAGCGAGGTATTCCAAGTTCCGTTTATGCCTTCAAGGGAAGTGCCTGCCAGCTCATCTCCAGGATCTCCAGTACAATATGGTCCAAGTTGTGTGAAATTTGGTGTTATGACTGCTTCAATAGAAACATTAATGTCATCATTAACCACGCAATCATTCAAGTCAACTGCAACAGAAATATTGGTTTGTGCCAATACTGCATCCGCAATCGTAATAAACCTGGTCGTCTCACCAGTATTCCAAAGGTAATTTGCACCAGAATTTCCAGCATCTAAGGTGATATTTCCATCCCCTTCACATTGCACAATATCCGAACCGAGGTCTAGTGATGGCAATGAATTTACAGTCACGATGACCTGATCAACATCAGTACAGCCATTTGCATTTGTAGCAGTGACGCTATAGCTTGTTGTAGCAGTCGGATTGACAGAAATGGAAGCCGTTGTCGCGCCTGTACTCCAGAGATAATTTGCGCCTCCGCTTGCGGTCAGCGTTTGTGCGCCATCGCCTGCGCAGATGCTTAGATTGCTTCCTGCATTTGCTGTTGGCAATGCATTGACGGTTACGGTGACCTGATCGACGTCGGTACAGCCATTGGCGTTGGTTGCAGTGACGTTATAAGTTGTTGTAGTCGTCGGATTGACTGAAATAGATGCTGTTGTCGCGCCTGTACTCCAGAGGTAACTCGTGCCTCCGCTTGCGGTCAGCGTTTGTGCGCCATCGCCTGCGCAGATGCTTAGGTTGTTTCCTGCATTTGCTGTTGGGTTTGAATTGACGGTGATGGTAGCCTCCGAAGCATCTGAGCAACCAGTTTCAGGATACATATAAGAATAAATTAGGGCATGTGTGCCTGTTCCCGCAGCAGCCGGATCAAAACTTAAAGGCAACACCCTGATTGCAGATACTTTGGGACCAAACAGAGATGCGGTAGTCCTGTAAAAGTTGACATCTAAATTATTATCTGCTACCGTAATGGTGTAGTTTTTTATTAGGGCTGTCTCATTCCCAACTTCATTATAAATATCAACAGCACCTTCTGCAAGTACACCTTCAAGGGTGATATTAAAAACCCTTTTTCCAACAACTTGTGCAGGTGGGTGTAATTCTGCAAAATGAATCTGAACTTGATATTCCCCCGGAATTACAGGAATGTCATATTGTATATTATTAGCTCCCCATCGTTCTGTCGTGTAAATACTTGGCATAACTGTATTGGCAATGGCTACATTACCAAAATCACTCACCGCACCATTGGCAAAGCTTTGATCAGCCTGCCAGCTAAGTCCTCCCTGACCAAATCCCGAACCACCTGAATTTATATTAATAATAGGGGCAATTCCATTACCCGTCCAATTCCCGAATGAAGGATATGCGGATAAGGATATTAGTCCATCATCTTCACAAACTGCCGACGGAACTACAGGACTTACTGCAGGCGATGAATTGACCGACATAGTCGTAGTGTTTTCGCTGGAACAACCTGTAAGCGGGTCGGTATAAGTATAAGTCAAATCGTGTATGCCCGGCCCTGCATCTACAGGGTCAAAGCTTAATGGCAAGATGGCAATACCGTTTATTTTCGGATTTTGTATTTTTTTCAATAATCCAATATTGAGCGTTCCGTCTGAGGTGTTTACGGTGTATGTTTTTACCAAGGCATTATTCGCTCCACTTTCTTTAAATATATCAAAATCTGTGGCTACGATATTTCCTTCCAGTTGAATATCAAACGTCCGCACACCTGGACTATGCGCTACCGGCCAAGTTTCTGCAAAGAATAATTGTACCTCATAAGTTCCAGCAGGCAGTGGAATATTATACAGTAGATTGTTGCCACTATATCTGTCTGTTCTGTACATATCCTTGCTTGCGGTGTAGTGGATAAATCCGTTATAATTACCGATTGAAGAAGCAGAAAAATAATCGTCAGCCTGCCACTCTATACCACCTTGTATAAGTGATGTGCTGGTTTCTCCAGCATTGATATACAAGGCTGTTCCAATAACACCATTTCCAGTCCAGACCCCTCCTGCCGGTAAAGCAGAGAGTAGGACTTCGTTGTCGTCTTCACAAAAGGCCTGGTCAGGCGAAACTGTAGGTTGCGAAGGAGGCGATAAGACTTCAATGCTTGTAGATGCATAGTAGGTGCAACCTGTAGGTTCATCAATATATTCAAAATCAATATCATGTTCGCCCAATACCAGATTTGCAGTAGACAGGCTTCTTGGTAAAATGCTGATGGCATTGAGTTTCGGATTTTCAATGCCTTTTATGAGATCTATATCCAAGACGCCATCGGTCACCTTAACTTTATAGGGTTTGATATCAGCCGTAAGTTGGCCAACAGTATCATAGATGTCATAATTTCCATCCACTACATTGCCTTCCAACTCAATATCAAAGGTTCTGACTCCCGATGAGAAAGCAGTGGGCCAATTTTCCGAAAAATGTAATAAGACAAGATAGTCTCCATTCGCTATCGGAACTTCAAATTGAAGGTCTCCGCTCATCCATCTTTCTGTTCTGTAGATCGCATCAAAAGTTGAATTAGCGATAGCATTATTACCATAGGAATAGAGATTACCATTCAAAGCATAATTATCTGCCTGCCAATTGATGCCATTGGTAGTCATACTTGGTCCGCCTACATTGATATACACAGGATTGCCTATCATTGCATTCGTCGTAAAAGTTCCTCCTAATGGGTTGGATTCAAGCGTCAGGTACTCAGTTGAAGCCTGGCAACCGGTTTTTTCAGCCAGCTCAATGTCAGGTATGTCCATAAGCGTTGCCTCGATTGGTGTACTGTAGCGTTCACAGCCCGCACTACTAAATCTGATGCGATAGGGCAAATCTCCATAAGCCGGATCAATAGCGTAAAAACGAGTATTGGCGCCTGCTCCTCCAGTAACATCCTGCCAGTTTCCATCCTTGTAAAACTGCCATTGAAATACTTCATCACCAACTGGATTAATAAGCGTAGCATTAAACTGAATCTGCTCTCCCAGACAAAGTGCACCTGCGGGTTGATAAACCCATATTTGCTCGGCCTGCTCACTTCTGATGAAATCAATTGACGTATGCACAGCTTCTGTGCCACTGGAAGGCGGGTCAAATCTTAAACTCCTGATGGTCTGTCCGACCCAATCCGGATCTCCTGTCATATCAAATTCTGCAATGACCCATTCATCGGGCGTCGTGTAATTGAAATTCCTACTTTTGCCAGCCGTGAACGTTGGGCTCGCCACAGTTCTCCAGAAAAAATCAACCGTCTGTGCCCGCTGCGATTTAAATCGGATATAAATTTTGGAAAAATCATCTCCACTAAAATCCAGATTATGTTTAGCTACCTGCGCATCAAGGGCGGTACCATTTGATGGATCAACTCTAAAATACCAATATTCGCGACTTCCAAAATCTTCGGCGGCAATATTGAATTTATTCCATCCAAGGTCTTCTCTGTCAAAATCAAATTCTAAATCAGCTGCATCGTTCGGGTTTCGGCAGGCCAGTTTTTCTTCCTGATCATTGATACCATCACCGTCAGCATCGCCTAAGCCTGTACCTAGCGTAAATTGCTCCAGATGCACCACAGCTGGATTGTTGTTGTCAGGAACATTGGCTTCAGGGAACCTTAAAATTATTTCATTCACATCCCATAATTTTGTACTCAAATCGGATAATGAAAACGAATTTTCTCCATGATTTGCAGTACCCAGATAATGATAAGTTGTGCCATCTCTGATAAATACCTGTGCAGCCGCAAAGGTGGCAATTTTGATATTCAAATTTGGAAATGGTGTCCAGACCTGCGAATCAAATTGTAAAAAATAATCAGTATGCTCTGCTACATTATCAGCATCTTTATGTACATAGAAATAGTTGAAACCATTAGGGTGTCCGGAAATTCCAGTTAGCGGAAGATCGCCATTAGTACCTTGTAGCCCCCGGCTGTCTAGACCAGTATTAAATTCTGCCAGCGGAATAACATTTGCATTGGCAAAAGCAAGTCCATTCGGATTGGTAAATTTAACATCAAAACCATCGGATTGAGCCGTTCTGTAGCTATCTCCAAATTGGGGATAAGGGTCGTCAGCTACAAAGCGAATATGCAATGAATTATCATCTATAAAGTAGCCTGTGTTATTATTTTGACTTTGCAAGGCACTTAGACCTAGTGTGGTATAGTCGACCGGCAAGGGGCAGCCGGGACAGCCTGGTGTATAGTCCATAAAAACATCATTGGGTACATTAACAAACTCAACATCTACGTATTCTTTGTTGGCAGCGTTATAACCTGCACTGGTCAGTCTAAGACCCTGCCATTTTTCAGGCACTTCGACATTTTGAAAACTATAGGTATATTTTGAAGCATTACCCGCCGGAATATTCATGATAACAGGAAACTTCCAGTGATTAGCATTTGCATGAGAAGAGTTCTCCATGGATGTGGTGTTATATTGCCCGTTTAATCTTCTGGATACAAACTGGTCTGAATCAACTGCGGCTGGAATCACCCCTTTAGCTTCAATTACAGCAAATTCGGCGGTAGGATTATGGTAGGCATCCCATGCCGGAATGACCTGTGCATTGGGTTCAGCAAAGAAATCGGGGTCATAAGGGTAATACGTATTAGGTGGAGCTAACTTAATAGAGTAAGAGCCAGCATTTCCTGTGTAATTGCCATCGAGGTCATTGAAGACGGTTGAAAAAACATTGTCTTCATGATTGGTGCCTCTTTTTCCGTCTCTTGAAGTCGTTAAGTAAGTCAGCTTTTCGTCCTGACTTACATTGAGTCCAAATGTAGTATTTTGTGCATAATTGGATGGCGAAACAACTGCTGCTCCGAGAATGGTCATCAATTGCGTAGATTCATCGGGAAAATTATCAAAATGGCAATCTTCAAGCCCTAGAGGACCATCGTAAAAAGCAAAAGCATTAAAACGAGCTTCTTTATTAATCACCAAATCATCTGGATTATTATAGCCCAAAGCTACATCTTCTTCGCTACCCAAAGTTCCTAAATTATCAGACCGTCCAACGAACAAGCAGTCTTTAAAAGTTTGGAAAAAGACATGAAACGTAGCCGCACCATTATCGGCAAACGTCCAGTTTTCATAAATCGCGGCCCTTGTCAATGTCCACAGTCCATTTCCTTCACACTTATACACCACATTATCTTTAAAATGCGGACTTGGCGGATCACTTTTGGTCGTATTGAGTGGTTCTACTGTTTTGTCAGCATCCATATCTCCATTAAAAGCAACACCGAGGGCCTTGCAGCTATGTGCGACATTATTTTCAAAAGAATCCACTTTCAAATCAAACAAACTAAATGATCTTCTACCGTCAAAATCATACTCAGGACTGATGTACCAAAAACCGGTGCCTTCTGACCCAGCAGCTACATTATTGATAAATGTATTGCTATTATTGGTGATCCAAAACGTAGCAGGAGACAGATGGACATTATTTCTAATCACGATATCATGAGGTTCTACACCTTCCCGAATACCGTTGGCATTCTTAGGCGGTATTCTGGAGAGTAAGCCCAAATTACCATCGAAAACGTTGCCCATCTCAGAGGCATCTTCCAGAAAATAACCATGACCGATATGGTCATAAGCTACATTGTCCTTAACCAAGGCATTATCCGTTCCATGTACCGTTACTGCCCGATTGAACGACCTGTGTATGGTGGAATTCTGAATATACTGACCGCTTACATTCTGGCATTTGTGCCAGTGAAAAGGATATCTGCCTAAAGCCCTCAATTGCCCCATTCGATACAATTCTACACCTGAAACATGTGTCACTGAGGTGATCATGGTCATCATGTGTCCGCCAAATTGATCAATCTCAGAGTCTGCATCCCCTTGAATTTTTAAATTTCTGGTCAGCAAACCCACTTCTGCTCTTTCATCTAGTGTTCTGCTTCCTCCATCGAAAGACTGTAGTGTTCCCCAATGCTTATAAGCTAGTGGACAATCTAGCGTTATTCCTCTTTGGTATCCATCAATCGCGATAATCGTTCTTTTCTCAGCTTCATGCGGGTCAAAATCAGTTGAAGCAATGACAATTTCATCACCGACTTCCCAATCTACTGGTTCTGAAAGCCAGATATAGTTGTCTCCTCTATTGGCGGTTTGATCAATTTTAGTCCAGGATTTTTTGGGCTTTCCGTGCAGTTCAATATTGGCTTGATTCATACCCACCAAAAACTTATCCCCCATATTATAATGGTTGTTTCCGTCTTCCAGTCCTTTTAGCGTTATCGTTCCTTTTCTCAGGTATGGATTACTTTCCGTGCCCCACTCCAGTTTTGAGCCAGGACCATAAACGATGATATACTCAGCGGAAAGTGCTAAATCTTTTGACATATCAGCCGTTAAGGTGCCATTGATCACAAGGCTTCTTACGTCAACATCCATGTCTAAAACAATGTCAAAACCATCAGGAATGGTTACAGCATCATTAATTCCTGGCAGTTGATTGTTACTCCAGTTCGTCGGATCACTCCAATTTCCACTGCCATCAGCACTAATAGCAGCGAGCGGGGCTGCGTTATTTGAATAAGCCAGCAAACTTGACACACTGAATAGCACATAAAAGAATAGAATACTTTTTTTCATGTCTTAAATTTTTACTTGGTTCGTTTTAGATTAAGTGTTGTAAATATAATCTAAAATTCTATAAATAAGTAAAAAAGTATTTTATTATCTGAGCTTTGATAGGATTAATACAAGAAGGAATTTGTCTTGTGAACTACCTTGATTCGGACTTTGTGAAGCCATTCTAATTTTAGCTTTCTTAGGCTCGGATTTTCTTAATTGCATAAGTGTTTAAATTTTGAAATGATATAAAAAAGCCCTGACGAGATGCTAGAGCTGTTTGTCTTAGTAATATCAATGCCAATCAACTTATGATTTCTATCTTGATGCTTTCTAAGCGCTGCTATAAGCGTCAATTCTTTTTTAACTGGTTCGCCCTTGTATTCATTAAATACATCTTCTAGATTAACTGTATTCTGCTCTAAAGATAATCGCAGATAAATCTTCTCCAGTTCATGCTGAATGGCTTTTAACTGATTATTGATATACAGAGCATCATCCGTAGTGGGCAATGCTTTACATAATTTATCATCCCAATACTTTGGAGCAATGAATAGTCCAGTATATAAGTCTTTTCTCTTGTTAGCAATAGCAACTCTGCTTCTAATAGCGCAAAGACCTTTTTTGTTAATACGATTTTTTAATATAGAGAAGTGTACTGTGATAGCATGTATCATAATTCCATAATTTTATGGAATACAGTGTGTTATGGAATTTATGTGATAAAGTAAAGTTGCACCCAAGTTGCACCCAGAAACAGTTTTGCACCCATTATTGCACCCACAAAATAGGCTTAATTTGTCCCCTAGAAAGAGAACAGTTTTAGTTTCTTATAATTGAATGAGGATAGAGTAGGGGAGTAAGTGATTAATAACCAATTACTTAATCAACCAATCACCACTCACCAAGTCAACTAAAAAAGCCACCCGATTCAAAGAATCAGATGGCTTATCACTGTGAGCGGAGGAAGAGGGATTCGAACCCCCGGTACCTCGCGGTACGCTAGTTTTCAAGACTAGTGCATTCGACCACTCTGCCATTCCTCCGCCGCAAAGATAAGGGAGTTTTCATTTTTACGAAATTCAAGAAGGTTTTTTTTTCGATTCTCTTTCATTTTCATGATTTTTGTCAAATATTGTGCTTTAATCGTGTTGATTGTTGAGATGTTGTCGTGTTCATGTAGAATAACACAACAAGACTTCAACACCTCAACACCTCAACACATCAGAAAATGACAAAAAGAATATACGTAGCTGCGACCAATCAGCATGTCGGCAAAACAACTTGTACACTAGGCTTGTCTATGGCCTTGAAAGAACACGATATTGACGTAGGCTACTGCAAGCCGGTTGGACAAAAATTCGTAGATTTGGGGGATTTGAAAGTGGACAAAGATGTTTTGCTCTTTGCCAAGACTATTGGTTTTGACATCGAAGAAAAAACACACAGCCCGGTAATTCTGGGAAGGGGAGCAACTTCTGCTTTTCTGGACAAGCCTGCTGATTTTCCTTATGAAGCGGACATTCGGACGGCAGCTGAAATATTAGAGAGCCGACATAATACGGTTATTTATGAAGGCACTGGGCATCCTGGCGTCGGTGGGGTAGTGGGCTTGTCGAATGGAAATGTTGCGGACTTGCTGGATGCTTCAGTGATTTTGGTGGCAACGGGCGGCATTGGAAGTACGATTGACCAACTGTATCTGTGTGCTTGCGTATTCCAGCGACTGAATGTTCCGATTATTGGTGTGATTATCAATAAAGTATTGCCGGAAAAAATAGACAAGGTGCGGCATTATGTCGGGAAATGGCTGGCGCAGCAGAATATTCCTCTACTGGGTATATTGCCTTACGATAAAAGCTTGTCCAACCCAATTATGTACACCATTGAAAAAGCAGTGCAGGGAACAACGATTTCCAACTGGCAAGGATTAGTGAATCAGGTGGACGATATTGTTCCGGGATCTCTGATTGCACAGCACGATTTTAAAGATAGAAAAAACCTGTTGCTTGTAGTGAGTAAACTGCGCATTCGACAGGCACTGACAGATATTATTGAAAGTTGTAAACGAGCAAATCAGAAAACACTGCCCATCTCTGGCGTCATTCTTACGGGAGATGGGGAAGACCATACAGATAGCGAAGAGCTCAAAGAATTTGAGGAGTATTTTGCCGACTCGAAAATACCCTTTATTGTCACGCCTTTCGATACTTACGGAGCTGTGTTTAAAATTAATAAAATCGAAGTCAAGATCAATACGCATACACCCTGGAAAGTGCACAAAGCGATCAAACTGGTCAAGGAACATGTTGATCTGAGTAGTTTATTATAATTGTGTTGAGGTGTTGATGTGCGCATGTGTTGATGTTATTTTTTTGCGAAGAAAAAAACACATCAACACAACAACACATCAACACAACAACACAACAACACAACAACACATCAACACATCAACACATAAATACATTCCAGCTCTAAAATGGATGCGCAACTACCGAAAATCGGATTTGCGTGGCGATTTGGTGGCTGGTATTACGGTCGCAGTGATGCTGATTCCGCAGGGTATGGCTTATGCGATGCTGGCTGGCTTGCCGCCTGTGTATGGTTTGTATGCTGGTATTGTGCCTTTGTTCTTGTATGTACTTTTCGGAAGCTCTATGCATTTGTCGGTGGGACCAGTGGCGATTGTTTCTTTGTTGGTCTTGACTGGAATTAGCGAATTTGCGGAAGCTGGGACGAGCGAGTACATGACACTGGCAATACTGGTTGGGCTGATGGCTGGTGTGATTCAGTTGTTATTGGGCTTATGCCGAATGGGTTTTATGGTCAATTTTTTATCGCATCCTGTGATGACGGGTTTTACCTCGGCAGCAGCTTTTATTATTGTCTTTAGCCAACTCAAAAACCTGCTGGGTATTTCTATTCCTGCAAGCAGTAAAATTCATAAAGTAGCTTATGGTATTTTTCAAAATTTGGAGCATATAAATGGACTGACCGTACTGTTAAGCTTATGTGGTATTACTTTGATTTGGACCTTGAAAAAAATAAATAAGTCTATTCCAGGGGCTTTGATTGCTGTGGTCTTGGGGACACTGATTGTTTATTTTTTGAGTTTGAATGAGCGTGGCGTGTCGGTGGTCGGGGCGGTGTCTAGTAGCTTGCCGTCTTTGGGCTTGCCTGACATGAGTATGGCACAGATAAGTCAGTTATTGCCACTGGCATTGGCGATTTGTCTGATTAGTTTTATCGAATCACTGGCTATTTCCAAGACGATAGCGGCAAAATCTAAGACCTATAAAATTGATCCAAATCAGGAATTGATTGCTTTGGGTATTTCTAAAATTGGCGGGGCATTTTTTCAGTCTTATCCTACGACGGGCAGCTTTTCTCGCTCTGCTATCAATTATGACAGCGGTGCGAATACGGGTTTGGCTTCGATTATTACGGCTGCGGTGCTGGTGCTGACCCTGTTGTTTTTGACGCCAGTGTTTTATTATTTGCCCAATGCTGTGCTGGCTTCGATTATCATTGTTTCTGTGATTGGGCTGATTGACATCAAAGAGGCTCGGACACTCTGGCGGACAGATCGACTTGACTTTATTACTTTCATACTGACTTTTTTGGTGACCTTATTTGTAGGTATACAGGCAGGCGTGCTGGCTGGAGTGATGGCTTCTGTGGCTTTGATTGTCTATCGAAACAGTCGTCCACATGTCGTGATTCTGGGACGGCTGCCAGGTACAGCTTCCTATCGGAACATTGAACGTTTTGAAGATTCTATTCAAAATAAAAATGTGCTGATTGTCCGTTTTGACGCGCCTTTATATTTTGGAAATGCAGACTTTTTTAAAACCTATATAGAAAACCTCATCAGTAATTTTAAAGAAGATATAGAACTGCTGGTGGTGGATTTTTCTAGCATTACAGACATCGACAGCAGCGGCATGCACGCCCTGGAAGACAGCATAGATTATGTACGGGCGAATGAAGTTAGTCTGTTTGTTGCCTGCGCGATTGGTCCTGTTCGCGATAAGCTATTTGTTGCTGGATTGATGAAAAAAATTGGTGCAGAAAACCAATTTATGAAAATCCATGATGCCGTTACTTTCTATGAAAATAAAGGCATCGCGGATGGAGAATGGAAAGCTGAGGCGATTCAGCATGATTAATCATCTCTATTTTTTTGTACAGTTCCTAAGCGTCAAAATAAGGACAAGTAATTTTAGTATCTCTCTTCTCACAGCACAGCGGTCTCCCTTCTAATTGAGCGACCAATATCCACATTTCAAATAAGCCCCTTCCTCAAAACCAATTGGATGATCGACATCATGAGCAGTTTGTTCCAACAAACGAAAAGAACGCCTGCTGTTGCGAAGATGATGTTCCATCAGTTCAAAAAAAGAAGCTGCAGAAACTCGGGAAGAACAGGAAGCCAACACTAGAATACCGCCTTTGGCGACCAGTTGCGCTCCTAGGTTAGCCAGACGTCCATAACTGTGTTCTGCTTTAGCGACTTCACTGGCACGTTTGGCAAAGGAAGGAGGATCAATCACCACGATATCAAATTGCTTTTTGGCTTTAATCAAAGCTTGCAAACCCTCAAAGGCATCCACAGCCATGAGCTGATGTTTGCCCGTATGTGGATTGAGTGAAGCATTATGACGCGCCATGTCAAGTGCCTGTGCGCTGATGTCGAGACTGCTTACATCAGTTGCACCACCTGAAAGAGCATGTACAGAAAAGCCACCAGCATAAGAAAAGACATCCAAAACTGTTTTGCCCTTTGCCAGCTCGCCAACTTTTTTTCTGTTGTGTCGATGATCCAGAAAATAACCCGTCTTGTGTCCGCGAATAACATTCGCTGCAAATCGAAGTCCATGCTCCCGAAAAATCACCACTTCATCATCCAATGTGCCGTGTATCACCTGCCCGTCATGTAGCCCGTGCAACTCGCCTTTGTTTTGTAGCAGTCTGCTCAGTCGAAGTACCAGTACTTTAGCTCCGCTAACAGATAATAAATGCGGAAAAATAGCCGACAAATAAGGCAGCCAGATATGTGAATACAATTTTACAACCACCACTTCATTATACACATCAGCAATAAAACCGGGAAAACCATCATTCTCACCATAAATCAGTCGATAACTATTCGTATCAGTTTCCAATAAAGGACGTCTAAGCAAGTGAGCAGCAGTAATTTTTTCTTTGAACCAGTCGCTATCAATCGTGGCAGTCGTTTTATGTTGGAGTAGTTTAATGCGAATAGGTGAGTACGGGTCAAAAAAACCGCAAGCGAGAAATTTGTTTTTTTTATGGTCGTAAATGATGGCCAAATCACCAGCAGCTCCTTCCGTACTTTGCTTAGTTATACTGCCTTCAAAAATCCAGGGATGTTGTTTTCTGACCATGCGTTCAGCAACAGGCTTTAGCTTGATGGCAATACGAGAAGTCGTAATTTGTGGTAGGCTAATCATTTATGTGTTTTGTATTTTCATGACCACAATTATACGGATTTTAAGTTGAAATATACAGGAAAATTCTCTCGCCAAGTCGCAAAGACACAAAGAGGAAAACAAACTTTGCGCCTTTGCGTCTTTGCGAGAAAAATAGCTAAAAAACAAACTTTGCGCCTTTGCGTCTTTGCGAGAAAAATAGCTAAAAAACAAACTTATCCTCTAGCGATTGAATTTTTACATTGAAATTCAAACCAATATTAAAAATGAATCTGTGTTCGGGATATAACTTGCTTTAATATGGAATTGCTATTTTTGTGGCAAATTAGATAACAAACCTTAATTCATTTGCAGCGATTTATGAAATTATTATACCGCGTTTATCTGCTAGTGCCTGTTTTTTTCTGCCTTTGGGCAAATAATATACAGGCAGCCGACAACTTGCCCCCTTGTGACAATAGCATGGTTATGTCAAATGATCCCTTAGTGATTTGTAGCGATGGCATTGCCAATAATGTCAATCCAATGAATAATATTGCTGGAGTAGTCGGTACGGATTACACCTATGTGGTGACCGATGCTTTGGGCATTATTGTTTTATGGGACATCAATGCCAGCTTTTATGATATGGATGCTTTGCCACCTGGTATATACCAAATTTACGGTGTGTCTTATCAGGGAAGTATTTCATTTATGATTGGAATGACCTTGGGCGATATTGTTTTTGATAATTGTTTTAAAATTTCTATAGATTTTATCGAAGTAGAAGTAGTAGGAATGCCGACACCAGCTGACGCAGGAGAAGATATAGTGTTGTGTGGAGGAACTGAAACAAATTTGAATGCAAATGTACCAACTATAGGAACAGGAATCTGGACTCAAATTGGAGGTCCGAATATGGCAATTATTGATTCAAGTACATCGCCTAATACGATGGTTGATGACCTGATACCTGGCACTTATGTTTTTGCCTGGACAATTAGTGCAGGGGGAGTTTGTCCGGGAGATGTCTCAACTGTTAATGTGACAGTAGCTAATGCACCATCAGCAGCAGATGCAGGCGAGGACCAAATACTTTGTGCAGTAGATTCGATTTCTATGATGGGGAATTTACCAGGATTGGGCGAAACAGGTTTGTGGACACAAATAGGCGGAAGTCCAGCAAATATTATCAACCCCAATGCAAGTAATACACCAGTCACCAGTCTGACTACAGGAACGTATGCTTTTGAATGGCAAATTTCTGATGCTATTTGTGTGGATACACTGGCTGCCCGCGATACCATATCGCTGACAATATGGAGTATGCCGACAATGGCTGATGCTGGTTCAGATATAAATGTATGTGAAAATGAACCCGTAGAAATGGGCGCGAATAATCCCAACCTCGGAGAGACCGGAATGTGGGCTGAACTCAGTGGACCAGGGGCAGTTTTGGGAAGCATGACCAACCCTTCAACGACAGTTACTTTCCCAACAGCCGGAATCTATGAATTGGAATGGACATTGTCTAATCCAGCTTGTGAAAGCAGAGACACCATACAGATTAATGTGTCAGCCAATCCAACACTTACGGTTTTATCCCTCAATCCACCTTCAATGATAGGTGGAAATGACGGAGAAGCAGTGATTTGTATCAATGAAGGTACAGCACCTTATATAGTATTGAGTAATCCGATGGTCGGAACTTATACCGGTTCAACATCAGCAAATTGCGACAGCACCTTGATTATCTCTGACTTGCCTGCTGGAATGTTTGATATGCTGGTTACTGATGCCAATGGATGTACAGCTATGACAAGTGTAAATATTGAAGATCCAACATGTACTTTTGACATAAATAATATTACGGCTACGCTGGAAACCTGTTTTGAAAATAACGATGGAAGTATTCAGGTAGAAGTGGTGAATGGGACGCCTCCATACGCCTACGATATAGGAGCAGGCAGTTTCTCCTCAGCCAATTCAATAGAAACTTTTTCACCACTTCCTGCGGGAATGTATGGCGTCACAGTGGTGGACGCTTCTCTTTGTGTGGCAACGGGCAATATAACTATTAGCGAACCTGATTCGCTTTTTATACTTACTGGTTTTACAGATGAATCTGCGCCGGGTGCTTCTGATGGCACGATTGATATTTGCGTGGAAGGCGGAACACCAGTCTATAATGTTTCCATTTCTCCAGTATTTCCAATAGTCACAATACCAGGAATGTGTGGTGGAAATTACCTGGTCAATAATTTGCCACCAGGCACTTATACGATAGGTGTTGAGGATGCGAATGGCTGCATGAGCAGTCAGATTGTTATTATTTCACCGGCATCATGTATGCTGGCAATTGACTCTGTTGTCGTAGATATGATGGTCACCTGTCATGGTGGGACAAATGGACAATTATCTATTTTTGCCTCTGGTGATAATGATTTTCAATACTCCGTAGATGGCGGAGTGACCTTTAGTACGCCAAGTAGCATTCCTGTTACTTCTTATAATAATTTATCAGCTGGGGATTATAATATTCTGGTTATGGATAATTTCGGCTGTACAGAAATTTATGCCAATAATCCAGTAAGTATTACGCAGCCACTGGACTTTTTTCCATCTGCACAGCCGACTGATGCAACGACACCCGGCGGAAGCGATGGTTTTATTGATTTGTGTGTCAATGGCGCGACTCCACCTTATACAGCAACATATAATTCTACGACTGGTACAATGGGAGCATTTGGTGGTTCTGTCGGCATTTGTGCAGGCAATTTTGTTGCGAATGGATTGCCCGCAGGGACTTACGATATTTATATCACAGATGATGCAGGCTGCATGGATACCTTGTTTAATATTATTGTCAATGACTTAGATTGTTCTAGTTTTAATATTGATAATGTCATCGTAAATGATGTGTCTTGTAATGGTGGAAGTACTGGAAGCATTACGGTACAGACCTCTGGCGGTTTTGCGCCATTTACTTTTATCTTGGATGATGGTGTCCTGCCTGATAGTATCATGATGCAAAATACCGAAACTTACACCTTTACAGGCTTGGAGGCAGGTAGTTATTCAGTGAGTGCCATTCATTCGGATGCCTGCGCAGATACTTATAATATGAATCCGATTGTCATCAATGAGCCGTCGGTTTTAGATGCTGGGATTGCTACAGAAAATCCAAGTGCTATTGGATCTACTGATGGACAAATATGCATCACACCAAGTGGCGGAACTGCACCTTATGCGGTGACGGCAAGTTGCGGAACAACCATTACTGGTGCAGGTACTTGTGGCGGTAATTTTTATATTGATAATTTAGGAGCAGGCAGTTGTAATATTCAAGTGACCGATGCCAATAACTGCCTTTACACCATTACCGTCAATCTGGCTGATCCTTCTTGTGCTAGTTTTTCTATTGTAGATGTAGAACAAACCAATGTAACTTGTAAAGGAGCTGATGATGCTACCATCACGATTATAGTGAATGGTGGTTCTGGACCTTACGAATATTCAATTGATGGAGGTAGCACGACAGCGACAGATAATAACAGTATGTTCACTTTTGCAGGAGTCGGCGCAGGTAATTATGATATTCAAATCACAGATGGACAAGGTTGTGTAGTAGACTATTCCAATCTTATAATGATTACTGAACCTTCTCTACTTATGGTCAGCGCACAGGCTGATTCTACTTGTATCAATGCCACACAGGGCGGAATAGACCTCAGCGTAACAGGCGCGACGCCGCCTTATATGTATTTCTGGTCTACAGGAAGTACCATGGAAGATATTGACCAATTGGGCGTCGGAACTTATGATGTCACGGTGACGGATTCTGGTTCTTGTGTAGAAGTGTTGACAATTCCTGTCCCATCTTATGAGCCTGTAATTGTCGATGCTGGCATAGATGTATCCATTACGTCAGATGAAACGACACAACTCAATGGCACAGTCATGACCAATCAAGATTACACCTTTACCTGGTCGCCAAATGCAGGCTTAAGTGATGCTAATTCGCTGACGCCGACTGCGCAGCCATCAGGCACAGTTACTTATGTGCTTACAGTCATTCCTGATGATGGTTGTGTTGTAACGGACGAAGTAGTGGTGACGGTAGAAACGATACGTCAATTAGTGGGCTTACCTAATGCTTTTACCCCGAATGGAGATGCTGATAATGACGTCTTATTCCCCGAAGTACAGGGAGGAGCAACATTGCTTAGTTTTTATGTCTTCAATCGCTGGGGCGAACGCATCCACGATGACGAAAACTCAGGATGGGATGGCAGTTATAAAGGCGAGCCACAACCCGTCGGCACTTATGTTTATGTGTTGAAATATATGAACAGTGAGGGTGGAGAAATTATAAACAGCGGAGATGTAACTTTACTGAGATGATTAATTACGAATTACGAATCGTATAATTACGAATTGTTTGATTCGTAATTCAATTTATGTTCATTCGTAATTCGTAATTAAACAATTCCGAAACAATTAATAATTATCAAACTGGATTAGTCGCCCAAACGGTCACTTCAGGAATAAACCCTCGGTCATCCATTTCCAGCACAGCTTTGATGGTATGTGCAATTTCTGCAGAGCGCAACTTACTAGCTTCTTCCGGTCTTTCGGTACGGTCGGCACTATTAAAAGCCGTGGTGACTTCGCTTGGATTGACCAACATCACGCGGATGTTATGCTTACGCAATTCTGCTCGCCAGCATTCCGTCATACCGCGCAGTGCAAACTTAGACGCTGCATACACGGTGCCTCTTGCAAAACCTCGCACGGCTGCCGTAGAAGCAATATTGATAATATGTCCCTTGTCCTGCGTTTTAAAATGATTGACCAATTCCTGCGTCAGTAAAGTCAAACCAAAAACATTGGTAGAAAAAACTTTTTCAAAATGCTCAATCGTGATGTCGCCCATAGCAGGGAAATCGCCAATGCCGGCATTATTGACCAGCACATCAATGCCTCCCAATGCCTCTACCACAGCCGCTGCTTTCGCCGGAATGTGTGCATAATCGCTGACATCAAAAGCAAGGGGAGTTGCTCCAATTTCTTCAGCAACCCGATTCAATTTGTCTATGTTTCTTCCCGTAATTACGACCTTTGCTCCAGCTTCTACCAGCAATTTTGCTGTTGCTTTTCCTATACCTGCACTTCCTCCAGTAACGAGTATCTTAGCGTTTTTTAAATTCATTTATACTTGATTTTGATTGAAAACGACGAAATCTAAGGCTATTTGCTGCATTGAAGCAACAAAATGTAAGATTTTGTCGTATGTTAATATTGTTTTTAAATGTTTTTGCCTCATATTTGTGACATAAATGTAGGCTTTTGGTCTATATTTATGATATAAAAAGAAGTTTATCATTTATTTACTAACCAAATCTAATTTATTATGTTTAAGGAATTTAAAGAATTTATCCTGACGGGTAATGTAATCGATTTTGCTATCGCCGTTATATTGGCAGGCGCAGTTGGACTTGTTGTGAACAGCTTTGTGCAAGACATCATCATGCCTATCGTAGGTCATTTTGCTGGCGGAATGGATTTCGCAGATTTGAAATACGTTCTTAGTCCAGGTGTTGGTACTGAAGGTAGTGAAGGATATGTTGCTGAAAATGCAGTGAGATGGGGTAAATGGTTGAACACCATTATTAGCCTGATCACTGTTGGTCTAGTTTTATTCTTCTTAGGAAAAGCTAAGCTCAGAGCTATGGGAGCTGCTCCGGATCCTGATCCGACACCAGATCAAAATCTATTGACAGAAATTAGAGATGCTTTGAAGAAATAAGCATTTGCAGTGATTGGTAATTAGTTGATTGGTAATTGATGTAACACGGTGCTAGACATTAGCACTTCCATCGCCTTTTTTGTACAATCAATTAATTTGCATCTAAATCACTAATGATAAAAAAGTCACTTCATATTCTGGAGTGGCTTTTTTTTATATGCTATAAATGATTAAATTTACATGACTATCGACCATCGACATAAACTAAGTCTATGAAATACCTGACAAACAATCTAATCTCCCCGAATCGCCTAGTATCAACAATTCTTGCAGTATGGCTTATCGCAATACTATATGTTCCCTTATCGGCTCAAAGTAGTGATGCAGCTATGCTGACTGGCGCGATGCTGGGAGAAACACCCATAGAAGAAGACTTGCAAGAACTTTGCGATGAAATCGGGGGACGAGTCACCGGGTCAAAAGCCAATGAAGAAGCCGTAGAATGGGCTTTGAAGAAATTTAGAGATGCAGGTCTGAAAGCAGAAAAAATGCCTTTTCAAATGCCTTCTTTATGGTTGGAAAAATCCACGACGGCTGAAATTTCAGGCGGTGCAGCATTTACGCCTCAACTGGTTTCTAAGTTCTACTCGCCACCCGCTACGCATACTGGTGTATTGCTAGATGCCGGCATGGGAACAGAAGAAGACTTTGCCCGACTAGGGGCATCTGCTAAAGGCGCGTTTGTATTGGTGGAAACCGATATTTGCTTTGACATTGGGGGGCTATTTGCAGAATATACCGCAGCGTCCAAGGCGGAAGACCTGGCAAGGGCAGCAGGTGTACAGGGGATTGTTTTTATGTCCTCACGTCCCAATAAATTGCTGTATAGTTTTGTCTCTAAAAAGGTATTTGACAATAAAATTCCCCAACTCGTCATGACAAGAGAAGATGCCAAACGCTGCCTGCGCAACCTGCGCGACAACAAAAAACTGAACATCAAAGTAAAAATAGATGCACAGACCGGAGGAGCTTACACCGCTTATAATGTCATTGCAGAAATAAAAGGTAAGGAAAAAGCCAATGAAGTCGTCATCATCGGTGCGCATTTGGATTCCTGGGCATTGGGTACAGGAGCAAATGATAATGGCTGTAATGTAAGTATGATGATTGATATTGCCCGACAAATGAAACGCCTGAAAATTCAGCCTAAGCGGACGATTCGTTTTGCCTTGTGGAATGGAGAAGAGCAGGGCTATTTTGGTTCTTGGGCCTATACCGAAAAACAAAATAAAAAACTGGACAGACACATCATGGCAATGTCGGTGGATATAGGTAGTGGCGCAGTATTTGGTTTTTTCACCAATGGCAGACAGGAATTGATGCCGGTTTTGGACAAAGCTTTAAAGCCTGTACAGATTTTCGGACCTTATAAACATGTCGATGCTGCCATCGTTGGAACGGACAATTTTGATTTCATGATGGAAGGCGTCCCCAATCTAGTAGCTAATCATCTTTCCACCAATTATGGCACAACGTATCATTCAGCTTCTGATACTTATGATAAAGTAGATTTAAAATCGCTCAAAATCAATTCTGCCATCATCGCCGCCGTCACACTAGGTTTTGCCAACCTCGAAGAAAGTGAAGTAACCTGGAAACGGCACAGCCATGAACAAATAGAAGAATTATTAGAAGCCCAAAATCTGGAATTTTCTATGCGTATGTTTAATGTGTGGAAGGACTGGAAGGAAGGACGTCGGGGGAGGCAGTAGTTGAGTTGGGATATTAGTGTAATTGTTCAACTGTTTTGCAAGCCTAGATTTTTGATAAAAAATATTTAAAAATACTTTAGGACTGATAAACCGAGTGTGGCGATGGCCCGTCAAAAAAGTGTTTGACGGAGGAGTTTTTTTTGACAAGATTTTTTTGCTTCGTTTTTTTATCGAATGAAAAAAATGAAGAGCAGCCAATTCAAAACCCCCAGAGATTAAACTTGCTATCCTTTTCAAAAAAGCAAACACGAAAATAAAAGACATGAAGAAAGTAGCACTATATTGTTTTTTGTGTTTGGGATTTGCAAGTTCATGTCATATTTACAGCCTTGCAAGCTATTCGGCTCATTATAATAATAACCGAGATGTTTTTGAAGAAGCTAAAAATTATTTTAAAAGTGAGTACGATGAATTGCGAGCATCTAGGTGCGTGAATCCCAAAAAAAGTTATCCGCTGTATATTAGCTGGAGTCGTGTTGTGGAAGAAAATTGTTATCCATCACAGCAAGATTTTTTACAGAATTTATTGTCATTACGGGTATTTAAGTCTGCGATATTACCAGCAAAAAATCAGTTTGAGTTTATACTGGATTACATGCCTTCTAAACATCTTTTCTCTGATAGAATTACTATTTACCTGATTTATATGGAAGAAGAAAAATTGTCTTTTCGTTACCAACACATGCAAGGAAGGAAAAAGAAATTAGATGAATACTGGTGGCTTGTAGAAGATAAGGTGGCTGATTGATTCATTGCCCTATTGTTTGTTGTTTTGCGACCAATCACCAATCACTTAATCAACCAGTTACCATTACGGACGCAAATACCCCAAAGTACCCAATCCCTCAATATCACTAAATTCAGCATTCTCCAGTAGGCTAGGATTGACGCTCCAGTCGGCAGCTATGTCCATGACTGATTGCTCGTCGGGATAGGTGGCATTTTTATCATCTTCTGGTGTATCTGCATTGAAATAAACCAGATCAGCTTCTATGCCAGTCTGTTGTCCTTCATTCAGCAGCATAGTACCTTCTATAGTTGATAAACCGCGAACTCGTTGTCCATCAATATATTTCAACCAACAGGTATGACTGATTGCACGATGACTCGCATAAAAATGAGCTTCGCCAAAAGTCTGGCTAAGACGACTAAGAAGATCGCTTAATTTGGGATTCTTTCCATCATCAAAATCCGGCAAACCGAGCCCTACAGCCAAAACCCAACCCTTGATGGCAGGCGTGACAAAGACATGATTTTTACGCGCTTCTTGTAAACCATAATGCCAATTGACCATTTCCAGTTGGCTCATTCCCAGGGCAGTAGCCACCTGTTCTCGATGATTTGCTTTAACAGCCATCCAGCGCACTTTATAGCCAAAGGCGACTGGACCAAAAGGCATTTGGCGTTTTCGGAGTGCTTCCTGCTCTTGCATTGCCCATTCATTATCCAAGGGCATATCCTCAATAGGCACTTTACGATTGACCTGTCGGAAAACAGCCCAGCCCAAGCCAGTAACCAGCAAAACAATTAATACTAAAAGAAGAAGCGAAAACATGTTAAATGAGTAGATGAATGAATAATAAAATGAGTAAATGAATGAATTGAACGCTAGATTACCCAATCATCAATCAGCTAGTTTCCAGTTACCAATAACTAATCACCAATACACCAATCTAAAAAATCGCTTTCAATTTGGCTAAAGATTATTTTCAATAGCTGTTTGAATTTGAATTTGACGTTTGAATTTGAATTTCAGATCACCTCTGTGCGACATACAAAACCTCTTTCACTGCCTTTATCACTTTAGCAGGATTTGGCATAAAAGCCTCAACAATAGTTGGTGTGTAAGCTAAAGAAACATCTGCTCCAGTAATACGTGTGACAGGTGCATCTAAATAATCAAAAGCATATTTTTGAACTTCGTAAGCAATTTCAGAAGATACACTGCCAAAAGGCCAGGCTTCTTCCAATGTTACAAGGCGATTGGTTTTCTTAACGGATTCTACAATTGTTTTATAATCCAACGGGCGGATTGTACGCAGGTCTATCACCTCAGCAGAAATGCCTTCTTTGGCGAGTTCTTCGGCTGCGGCGAAAGCCACTTTCATCATCTTATTATAAGAAACAATCGTAACATCTGTACCTTCTCGCTTCACTTTTGCTTGCCCGATAGGAATTAAATATTCCTCTGCCGGTACAACACCCATATCGGAATACACGACTTCTGACTCGAAAAAGCAAATCGGATCATCATCTCGGATAGCAGATTTGAGTAGCCCTTTTGCATCATAAGGATCAGAAACAGAAATGACTTTTAGCCCAGGAACATTAGCCATCCATGCCTCAAAGGTTTGAGAGTGCTGCTGCGCCAATTGTCCCGCTGCACCAGTCGGTCCGCGAAATACAATCGGACAACCCACTTGTCCGCCACTCATAGATAATATCTTAGCAGCACTATTTACAATCTGATCAAAAGCCAGGATCGCAAAATTCCAAGTCATAAACTCTACAATCGGACGCAAACCATTCATCGCAGCACCGACACCGATACCTGCAAAACCCAGTTCGGCAATCGGCGTATCAATGACCCGGTCAGGACCAAATTCATCCAACATTCCTTTACTGACTTTATACGCGCCATTGTATTCGGCAACTTCTTCACCCATTAAAAATACATTTGGGTCGCGGCGCATTTCTTCTGACATAGCCTCGCCTACGGCTTCGCGAAATCTAATCTCTCTCATGATTAAAATCTTATTATTTAGCAACAATGAAATCTACCCTACAAAGATGGGCTTTGTTTGTGATTTGTACTAATGATTATAGAGTTTTTTTAGAAGGTGTTTAAATTTGTCGATGCTCAATGTGCAACGACCTTTGTATTTTAATCGTCCTGATATAATATATAAGACTTTATTCTGAAATATTATGTGTTTTAAAAAGAGATTGCTATCTTCGGATAAACTTATGAATTTCAATAGAATAAGCTGTTTATTAAGGTTTTAAAAATTCAAATATAAATTAATTTCATTTAAATATAAGCATAAAATCCACAACACTATGAGATTGAAATACATTTACACTGTTTTTGCTGCCTTCTTCATGGCTTTTTTATTATTGGGTTACTCCGAAGGCCCAGCTACTGAGCGCGGAGAAGGCTATATTGGTGCGCCGGGAGAATCGGGCGTTGTTTGCGGCACCTGCCACGGCAACCCAGGAACCTTTGGTGTTGTAACCGCTTCTATTGAAGCACACAGAGCTGGGCTGGTTGCCAATACTTATATACCCGGAGAAACCTATGATATTGTTATTTCTATAAATTATACAACAAGTGTACCGGCTGGTTTTGGTTTTCAGGCAGTCGCTTTAGATGGTACAACAAATAATGCAGGAAGTTTCTCCGACCCTGCTTCAAATGTCAAAATTGTAAATGTAAATGGACGGGATTATGCAGAACATAATGGTGTATCTCCTACAAATATATTTACATTTAAATGGACTGCACCGATTACCGCTACTGGCATCGTTAATTTTTATGCCTCTGGCAATGTGGTAAACGGAGATGGAATGACTTCTGGAGATACAGGAACAGGCACATCACCTGGACGATTGATTCTGCCACAAGATGGTGCTTTAGCAACTGAACTGATTGATTTTACGGCAGAGAAAAAATTTAACAGTGCATTGCTTTCCTGGACAACAGCCACCGAAAATAATAGTGATCATTTTATAATAGAATATTCTAAAGAAGGTATCGATTTCTATGAATTGGGAGAAGTCGCTGCGGCAGGTAATTCCAACTCTGCCACGACTTATAATTATCGGCATACTAATCCAGTAGCTGGAGATAATTACTATCGTCTGAAAGAAGTGGGGGCAAATGGACTCTATGCTTATAGCGAGATTATTGTATTGAAGATAGAAGAAATTACAGGCGATGTCATTTATGCTTATCCCAATCCAGTACAAAACAAAACAAGCCTCCTGATTCAAAATGAAGGCACAAAAGTGGATTATACCAGACTGTATCTGTATAATGTATCTGGGAAAATTGTACATCAACAGCCCTTTGACTTAGTACCAGGTGAAAATGTAGTGGAATTGGATATGACCGCTTTCCCGAAAGGTTATTATTATCTGTCTGTAAAACAAGCAGAATTTCCAATAAATACACTTCGATTATTGAAGATATAAATCAATTGTTTTATTGCATGATTGCTAAATTGTTATGATGGTTTTGCAATCATGCAATAGAAAATTCTTAGTGACCCTTAGTGCGCTTAGTGGTTCAAAAAACGTCCCGATACGCAACCCAATAAAACAGCCTGATTGCGACCCAATTTCTGTTCTTAAAACAACTAATGAAAAACCGCCTCTGACCCAAGCATAGCATCTCCAAAAGCTGCTATATCAAGTCCGGTTTCGATTTGATGCTCATCAAAATAAGCCAACATCTTTTCCATCGGCATATTGCCAGTAAGTTTGTCTTTGGCCATAGGGCAGCCACCATAACCTTTGATTGCCCCGTCGAAACGGCGACAGCCATTAGAATAAGCTGCATGAACTTTCTCTTCCCAAGTATCGGGCGTGGTATGTAGATGCGCGCCAAATTCTACATCGGGAAAACGAGGCGTCAGATTGGAAAATAGGTAAGAAATATTATCTGGCTGAGAGACGCCAATGGTGTCCGACAAAGAAAAAATGCGGATATCCATGTCGTAAAGTTCCTTTACCCAGTGTTCTACAATTTCCACACTCCATTCCTCGTCATAAGGATTACCAAAGCCCATGGAAATATAAATCACCAATTCTTTATTATGCTGAATCGAAAGGTTGTGTATATCATACACTCGCTCTAGTGCTTCCGTGATGGTCGCATTGGTATTCCGCATTTGAAACGTTTCAGAAATAGAAAAAGGAAAACCGAGATAAGTAACTTCATCAAACTCCACAGCACTTTTCGCACCGCGTGTATTGGCAACAATCGTCAGTAATTTGGAGCTAGTATCACGCAAGTCAATTGACTGAATAACTTCCGCAGTATCTTTCATTTGGGGAATAGCTTTCGGAGACACAAAACTCCCCACATCAATAGTATCAAAGCCTACATCAAGCAACTTATTGATATAAGCTACTTTTGTTTTCGTAGGTATAAATTCCTTGATGCCTTGCATGGCATCGCGAGGACATTCTATGAGTTTTAAAGTGCTAATTTGTTTTAGTTGATTGATTCGTAATTCGTAATTAATAGATTTATAATTAACTCAGACTTTAGCTCTATATTCCTTTTTGTCAATAATCATTTTAGCAATAACCTCTTTAAGAATTTCAGAAGTACCACCACCAATCGGTCCTAACCGACTATCTCTAAACATACGTGCAAGCGGGTATTCTTCCATATAACCATAACCGCCGAGAAATTGCAAACAGTCATAAATCACTTGATCAGCCACTTTGGTCGATTGTAGTTTTGACATACAAGCTTCCTTGACAACATAATTGCCTTTATCCAAATTAGCAGCCACTTGATAATTGAAAGTTTTAATGATTTCAACTTCTGTAGCCATCTCTGCCATACGATGTCTCAATGCCTGAAAACGGTCAATTGTTTTGCCAAAAGCCGTGCGTTCTGACATATATTTTAGCGTATATTCAATCGCATATTCAGCACGCGCATGAGCATTGACACCCATGATAAGTCGCTCCAAAGCAAAATGCTGCATGACATAATAAAAACCCTTGCCAGCCTCGCCCATCAGATTGGAAACTGGAATACGGACATTGTCAAAAGCAATTTCACCCGTATCAGAAGCCCGCCAACCCAGCTTGTCCAGTTTGGAAGCACTGACGCCCGGCATATCCCGATCTACAAGAAATACGCCCATAGATTTTGGGTTGCCATCAATGTTCATTTTTGCAATGACAATAAGATAGTCGGAATAAACGCCATTAGTGATAAACGTTTTTGAACCATTCAACACATATTCATCGCCATCCAAAATCGCAGTACTCCGCATGGCACCAACATCAGAACCGCCAAAAGGCTCACTGATGCACAAACAACCAATTTTTTCACCTGTAATACTGGCTGCCAGATACTTTTGCTTAATGGCTTCACTACCTTCTGCATTCAGGTGGGTCATCGCCAAGTAGGTATGTGCCCACATCGCTGCCGCAAATCCTCCTGAATGGATACGTTGCAATTCTTCCAGAAAAATAACAGTATAAAAAGTGTCAAGCTCAAGTCCGCCATAGGCTTCAGGATAATGGATGCCAAAGTAGCCCATTTCGCCAAACTTAGTCCATATATGCCTTGGAATCGTGCCGCTGGCTTCCCATTCATCAATATAAGGACTGACTTCTTTTTGCAAAAAAGCCCTTAAGCCTTCTCTAAATAAAACGTGTTCTTCAGTAAAGTATGCCTGCTGCATTATAGTAATTTCTTTTTCGATTGAAAGTTATTCCATTTATAGAACAGATTTTTTCAATACAAGTTGTGTTTGATGCCTGGTTTTTGTGTGAACTTTCAGCGCAAATTTACAATAAAAAAGCGGTCTTACAAGCCCATTTATTTGTATCGTATTATTGCAATAGCAAGAAGATATTTTCCCGCAAATAATCGCAGAAATATTTCCAATAACCAGTTACAGATCACTAGTCACCAAATCAATGATAACCCGTATTGTGCACCAGCGTCTTACCGCAGCTCCCACAAGCAACGGCAGAACCAGCTCCACCAGCACAACCTGCCGAACAGGTATAATGCCATACGCCTGAAGCATTTTGAGCAGGTTCAGCAGCCTTAGGCGGAATAGTTATTGGTTGTGTTGTCGTCTGACCAGCATTAGGATTCGTGAGGATAGGGGAGATAGGCGCTTTACCATTAGTACTCGGCGGCGGTACTGTTGTTGGCAATCCAGTCGTTACAGGCGGTGTGCCGTGGTAAGCCTGATTATGTGCCAGTGTAGCCCCACAACTCGCGCATGGAGTTGCCGAAGCTCCACCACCTGCACAGCCTTTCGGACAGGTATAATGCCAAACACCCGAAGCATTTTGAGCAGGCTCAGGAGTCTTGGGCGGAGGTGTTGTCGTACTGATTGGCGTATTGGGTGCAGTGGTTAATGGGGGAGGAGTTGTATCTGTACTGGATGAGGAATCACCGCCACATCCGATAAAAATAAGTAGAGCAAGTGGCAGGAAAAATTTATAAACAGACATAGGTTTTCTTTTGAATAGTTTTAACGTAATTAAATTTCATACAAGGTAAATAATTATTAGGAGAAAAAATATTTTCAGAGAGATGTTATTTTTTAGAATCATTACTTTGGATAAACTGAGTATTTAATGTATTTTTGATTTGCTAATAACTTCAAAGGTCGCTTACAACATAAACAATCCTGTGAAGTTAGTTTTCAGAAGAAAAATATACGCCCTATGGTGTTATTAAAGGAGTTGTAGGAAATATAAATAAATACCTTATATTGCTACTTTACATAAATCAAAATGGTAACATTTCTAAACATAATTAAATGTGATTTTAAAGAAGTACTTTCACTTGAAAATGCCTATAACAAATTAACTGATTCTTTAAATGGAAATGAAAATTTTTGGCTTGAAAATATGGTGATAGAAGATCATACTATAAGTGGATCTTTTTTCTCAAAAAGAAACACATATATCAATCAAATAAACCAGCTAACTAATAAAGTTGAAAGAATTAGTACTGAAATAATAAATAGCACATATTTTGTTTTTGACTTTGCAAGTAAAGTTTTAGAATACTACGGCAATTCTAAGGACTATTCAAGGTTTATAAGAAATGTTTCTTCAAAAATTGATGTATATGAGTCTCTTGAACTGCGTACGCTTAACATGCAAAAATTCTATTCTAGTTTAGAGGAAAAGAGTTTTGAAATCGAATTGCTTAGTATGAGCATTTATGAGATGCAAATAAATCCGTGTCTAATTGGAAATTATAAAGCAAAAGTAAGCAGTAATTGTAATGCAACAGAACTACTACAAAATTTTAAAGATAAAATATATACTTTTGTAGTTAATTATCCTTTAGGTGATGAGGTAGTTAAAATAAATGTTAACAAAAATTGTTCTTACAAATTTAATTGCATGGAAAAAAATATAATCAAAGTTGTAAACCTAATTAAATCAATTCAAATTAAAAGTTATGCCTGAAGATCAAGGAGTAAATGGGGATCGATGGACAGATGAAGCTTCAAGATTATTTAAAAGTTTGGGGTGGGAAAAGATTGCCGATTCAAATATTGATATTGAAGGTCAAGATGGTTTAAGACATGGAATTGATTCGATTTTTGTTCTTCATGATGGCTTTCAACCTAGTCAAAAACAAGTTGTGTTTTTGGAGGCAAAGAGGTACAAAACAACTAGTTTTTCTAAGGGAAAAATCAATGATTGGATAAAAGTAATTGACAAAAAACTAAGAGAAATTATAGGTTCAGAAGGTTTTTATGAACAATATCCTAAACTAGCGGGACAAAACATTAACGCTGGAATTCTTGCAATTTGGTTTCATGATTATGAACAATTTCCACAGTATAGATCAAAAATTAAAGAATATTTATTAAATGTAGAAATCCCAAGAGGAAGAACTGGTTCAGCAATAAATAGACTGTTTTTTCTTGACAATGATAGTATTTTGAGAATTGCTTCTACAATTGATTCTATTAATGATTGGAATACAAAAAATCATTCTGAAATCGCTGATTGTGGAGTTAAATTCTTTTACCCTAGTAGTCTTCTTACTGGATTTGCTGTACAGGAAACAAGCGTGATGAATATAGAATACATGTACTCAAAATTCATTTTTGCAAAGTCAAAAGAAGTAGTTGATGGAAAAGTAAGAACAGCAGATATTGTATTCTATTTTGGACCTGTAGATAAATTAAGTTATTTCTATAGGTTAAGAGAAGCATTACTTCATTTCGATATGATTAGTAACCAGAACAATCTATATTTATATTTGTACCAAGATGACGATGAATTCAGAAAGATCGAACCAGAAGTAATAAAGGAATTCAAAAATGAAGGTCCTCCTGAAATATTTGTTAAACAAATGAACAAACACTCTAATTTACCAGCATGGATCAAAGACAAGAACTAAATTACAATCGAAAAAAGTATAAGTATCCAACTCGATATGATGTTGAACAAACTCTTGGACAATTTGCTAAAAGAGAATTTGTAGAAGATTATGCTAAACTTCGAGGTATATTTATTACCAAAGCAACTAGAGTACAACTAGCGGATAAGCTTTCCAGATTTTTTTATGATGATGATGACATTGAGGAAATTCGAGATGTTGCCTACAAAACGTCAAGAACTCAAACCTTATCTGGGTTCACTGTCAAACTGGAAGAAGGTGCTGGACTAGTAGAATCTATTAGAACATCATTAACTAATAATGAATTTGATGATCATGTTACTGTTGGTCCTCTTGTTAAATCAAAGAACAGAGATGATGAATTTACTTGTGAGGTATCCTATATAAGTAAAAAACCAGGAAGAATTGAATTTCTACAGGAAGAATCTAGAAGTTTCAATTTGGTGGTTAGGAAATTAAGTGCTGTTGAATATGATGTTTTAACAGTTGGAAATAAGGCAACAGATGATTCTGTTTGTAAAAAAATTGTTAAAAAATCTGTAAAGAGAAGAGGTAAAATAGTGTCCTTGTCAGTAGATGATTTAACCACGCCTCAAACGATCAGTTTTTTTGATGATCTAGCAAGCGATGGAATACAGAATGAATGGAAGCTATTAGAGGTTTGTCAATTAGTTCTAAGAAAAGGAGAGGAGGAGGAAGATATAGAGATAGCACCAGCGAACGAACTATTAGGAATAAGTCAAGCGGTATTAGATGGAGATAACTTGAGAGGAAATAGTTTTGTAAAGCAAACGGAAAAAAGTGGGTATAGGTTTATTTCAATGACTTATAGGTTTGAACATGTTAGCAAACCATGTATTATTGATATAAAAGCAGAATTTAAGTTACGCCCAAAAGTATTTGTTATAGATATTATTCAATACTACGAAATTGAGGGAGTTGAAGCAGAGAGAATTGCCAAAGACATGGAACCATCGTTTAAATATGAAGTAAAAGATAAATTATGGAATTCTTCCAGACGGATATTTAAAGCAGTAAAGAAGAAAGAAATAAATCCTACAACAAAAGTAACAAACGCACATAGCCGCTAAACGCGGCTACGATCGTTGATACAAAACGTCGCATGACACAGCTCTAAAATAACAAAATACCAACTTTAATATGCATAGAAAGCCCAATCCCACCAGGCTGACTGCGCCAGGAACCGAGGCTGTAAAGATTGGGGCCATGTTTGGCAGCAAATTGATCGACGAGATTATTGCGTGTTTCATCGCCATTACTACTTTTATCCAAAAAAAGAGAAGCCGCGCTAATACCAAAATCAAAATCAAGTAACAAGAAACCATACACGACTTCCTGATAACCAAAACCAATATCCAACTGGCGACTGGGAATATCCTCGATTTTAAACCCGCGAAGTATATTATCAGTGGGATCAGTAGGGTCAGGAATCAACTCGCTACCAAAAACTGCTGCCTGACCAATCGCATATTTGCCAAAAACATAAGAACCCGTAGGAGCAGGTAGGGCATTATTGAGAAAATATTGTCCAGTAATGCCGATTTGTGCATCTCTTATTCTGGCTTTGGCATCAGGGAAGCTGCCATAATTCTGCTTATACTGTTTGCCCGTAATGGAGAAATCAGCTCCAATAACAAGATTGCGAAGCAATACATAATCTAAGCCAATATGCACGCCACGCTCAGTAAGAGGAGAAACCAAGTCCGTCTTAAACATCATACGCTTACCCTGATAACCAGTCGGCTGGGCATACATAGCAAGGCTGAATAGCATCATTGTAAAAAAATATAACAGTCTGTTTTTATAATCAATCATTTAAAGCATTCGTAATTCGTAATTAAAGCATTCGTAATTCGTAATTAAATCATTCGTAATTCATCCATTATTATCTCGAAATAATTTTAAAACTATCATAAATCACGGCATTCAGATTGGTGTCGGAAGCAGGCGCGTCTACTCGTCGGATTTCCCGATAAACAATCTCCGCAGTTTCTACATTGGCAATAATGGTGTAATAATAGGTGTCAACTTCTGGCGAAAAAAAACTGACCACACCAAGCGGTGGAACGGTAATGAGCCAGATGAGTTTTCCTTTCACGGGTTTACGATGTGAGGTCACACCTTGAATGGCAAAAAAAGGCGTATCATATTGCTTTGCCAGGTGGCTGAAATGCGAGGCAATGACGGGACCCGTTTCATGGCGATTAAAAGTATGTTTATCAAATGTCCTGCCTTTTTTACTGATAAAATCCTGTAGAAAACTGACTTGTAGAATTTCTCTTTTCAATGGAGCAAGGTCGCGAAAATAAGGCGTATCTTTAGGTTCGAGCCGTTTGGTGTCAATCATTTCTACCTGAATACCGTTTTTTTGTGCATTCCTATAGAGTGTATTATTGAGTTGAATTTCTTTGGCGGTGGCGCGTTTGTATTTGCGCTGAGTGCTACGTTGTCCTGATGTGACCAGCAATTCAAAATCAGGATCAAGGCTGACCATTTTTTCTATACGGATTTTTTTTGCATTAAAATCGCGGGTGCGGTCAATACGCAAAGCCCCCCGGCAGGAAGTCAGGAAAACAAGAAAGAAAAGCCCAAGACATATTTTACTATTCAAAACGGTTTTTAGCATACCAATAATGTTTCCCCCCTTTAAAGTGTTCTAAATAATTTTCAAAATAAGGACGCGCTTTTTTCTGTCCATAAACCAGTTCCATGTATTTCGCCATGATAATGGCAATGGTTCCACTACTTTCCTGATGTACCTGATATTGCTGTTGCAAATAATTTTCTGTCAATTGGCGCAAAGCCGGCTCATCCATTTTTCGCAACGAGCAGGAAATCTGATGATAGCCTTTCAGACGAATATCATTCTCAAGATTAAGATTGAGCAATGACTTGAGTTGTCCGCGTTGTTCATAGAGATATAACTGGAACAAATTTTCAGCAATTTTATCTGTTAAATAGGTATTCGCAGGATAGAATTCCTGTAAAAGCAAGGCATGGAGAAGGCTAAGTACATAATCTGCTTCCCGATAAGCATTTTCAATAAGTTCAAATCGGGCAATATTATTAATGTGGACAAAATCTTCTTCAGACACCAAAAAAGATTGCCCGCTAAGACTGCCACTGAGTTGTTCCTGCCGCTGTCGAATCATGGTCGGCGTAAAGTGGCTTTTGGTATTTTCTCCTGTATTAAAGAGGGTTTGGCGTTCCATTTCGTTGCATACCACCACCGTAGGAGAAAGTCGTGCTAATAGATTTTCTGGGCTATCATGCCGCCCATGTACCAGTAAATCTAAAGTTTGGCTGACGGCTTCGGTATCATATCCAGCTTTGGCGAGTAGGTCGAGTGCGAAGGCATCGGCTTCTTCTTCACTTTTTTTGGTGTAAGCAACATTGGCTTTGAGGTTATCCAAAGCACGTTTTTGGATATTACTTAGTTTTTGAGTCCGCACATATTGCCGAAAAGGATGTCCGCTCTGATGATGACCGATTTCGTGAGCGAGTACAAAAGCCAGTTGGGCTTCATTTTCGAGCTGCGCAAGAAGCCCGATATTAAGAATCAATGTCCCATCCTGCCAGACTGCGGCATTGGACGTGACAAAACGGCTGACAAATACACTGATGTCAGGACTTTCTGGCAGGTGTTGTAAAAGCTGATTTGCTACCTGGCGGACATATTGGGTGCATGGATCATTATAATAAATACTCCCACTTAGGAAAATTTCCTGTAAAGTAAAACGAGTGGTGGTTTTGAAATCCTTACTTTGCTTTTTGCGAATCCGCTCGTCTTCAACAATGATTTTGATTTCTGTTGTTCCTTTCATACCCTGGAAAAAACGCTCTGGAATCGTTCCTTTGGCCTCAATAGGCGTATAGCTGGTATTCAGCTGCGCAGCACTGTATAATGGCAGAATAATCAGCATTAAAATACTGACAATAAGGTGTTTGTAGCAATATTGTTGCAAGGATGAAGGCTTTAGCTTTAGTGTAATGCGAGGTATTTGTGTTTTAGTAGAGTCAAGAATTTTGTTCGCTTGTTTTTCGTAAAACAATACTACAAAGAAAGCATTTTTTATAGACAAAAGTAAACAGTTTTTGATTTAGGTATATAAAAAACGTTCAATTATTTTGCTAAATATTACCTGTTCCGGAACATAGGTTATAAATATTAGCACAAAAGACAATGAAGTAATGGGGAGAAATAATGGAATATTGTTTGTTATTAAAAAGATAAATTGTGGGATAATTTATTATCTTGTAGAACATTTTTTAAAATTGTACGTTACGAATTAAGTAGTACAAACAAAATAGAACCATCACATAAATTTTAAATAAATATGGCATTAGAACTTACAGACACGAACTTTGCAGCGACAGCACTGGATACAGACAAACTAGTCGTTATAGATTTTTGGGCACAATGGTGTGGCCCTTGCAAAATGCTTTCTCCTATTGTAGAACAATTGGCAGAAGAATATAAAGACCAAGCCGTTATCGGTAAGGTAGATGTAGATAATAATTCGGAAGTTTCTACAAAATACGGAATCCGCAGTTTGCCAACAATTTTGTTTTTGAAAAACGGCGAAGTTGTACACAAGCATGTTGGCTACACGGTCAAAAAGAACTTACAAGAGAAAATCGAAGCGCATCTTTAATAAAAGTTGCTGAAAAATTCTTTACTTTATGCCCTCATTCTTAAAAGAGTGGGGGCTTTTTATTTTCATTGCTCGATTGTTCTATTGCTACATGCTTGGATTGCTTCATGGTTTGTGAAACAATATGACAATGAAACAGTATAACAATGAATCCATGAAACAATAAAACAATGAATATCCATGAGTTTATTTGACGATTACGATGTCCGGCAATTAGGTAATCTGGAATTGCTGGCAAAGCAGGTAGTAGAAGGTTTTATTATCGGTTTACACAAAAGCCCGTTTCACGGATTTTCAGTGGAATTTGCCGAACACCGCCTCTACAATCCTGGCGATTCGACCAAAAATATCGACTGGAAAGTCTATGCACGGACGGATAAATTATTTTCCAAACGTTTTGAAGAAGAAACCAATCTGCGTTGTCAGATTGTAGTGGACAGTTCTTCTTCCATGTACTTCCCTGATGCAGGCGACAAAGATACAGGGCAAGTCAATAAGTTGCGTTTTTCTGCCTTGGCTGCAGCGGCATTGATGAATTTACTAAAAAAACAACGCGATGCTTTCGGCTTGAGTGTTTTTTCGGAGGAAGTCGATACACATACCCGTTGCAAATCAAGTACGACACATTACAAGCTGTTGCTCTCCCGTTTGGATGAGTTGCTAGCCAATCCACAACGCGAAAAAAAGACTTCTGCCGCCAGTGCTTTGCACGAAATTGCAGACAGTATTCATCGCCGCTCTCTAGTCGTGATTTTTAGCGATATGTTTGAGCAAAGCGAAGATACGGATCGCCTGTTTTCTGCCTTACAACACCTTAGACATAATAAGCACGAAGTAGTATTATTCCACGTGGTAGACAAAAGCAAAGAAATTGACTTTGAGTTTGAAAACCGCCCGTACATTTTTATTGATATGGAAACCAATGAAAAAGTACGTCTTCAATCCAACCAAGTCAAGGATTACTACACCGAACAAATGCTAAAATTCCGGGACGAATTGGAAATGAAATGCCTCCAATATAAAGTAGATTTTGTAGAAGCCGATATTCAAAAAGGTTTCCGTCAGGTATTGATGCCGTATTTGGTCAAGCGCAGTAGAATGGGAACTTGAGTTTAAATTCCAAAATAAAAAATTCCAAATTCCAATTTGCAGAATATTAAATAAGTGGAAAATGTGTTGAAGTGTTGATGTGCGCATGTGTTGATGTAGGTCGTTTTGCGAGCAAAACACGACAACACGACAACACATCAACACCACAACACAAAAATTAATAGTTCATCATTCATAGTTCATCATTATAAAAAAGATGGTTAAATTATCAGAAATATCAACCCGCGCTCCCAAAGATTTGAATCGGGAGAAAGTGGAAAAAGGAACAAACGATTTATACAAACGCATCGGCGAATTGCAGGAATTGATGCAGGCAGGCGGAAAACACAGTTTGCTAGTCGTCTTTCAGGGCATGGATTCGAGTGGCAAGGACGGACTGACCAAGCGTGTCTTCCGGTATTGTAGTCCAGTAGGCATTAATGCCAAAGGTTTTAAAAAACCAACAGACGAAGAATTTGGACACGATTTCTTATGGCGTGTTCACAAACACACACCTGAAAAAGGCATGATACAGGTCTTCAATCGTTCGCATTATGAAGACATTTTGATACAACGCGTGCATGGCTGGATTGATGAAGAACGAGTCGATGTGCGTATCAATGCGATCAATGCTTTTGAAGATTTGCTGCAAAAGGATAATAATACGACAGTCCTCAAGTTCTTCCTGCATCTTTCGCCAGAACGCCAATTGAAGAAACTACAAGAACGTATTGATTTGCCACGCAAAAACTACAAACACAACGATGGCGACTGGGAACAGCGTCAGCATTGGGATAAATACATGGAGTGTTACGAAGATGCCATCAATCGCTGCAATGCTGCGCCATGGTATGTCGTGCCGGCTGACCAACGTTGGTATCGGAACTTTTATGTCGCTCAAACCGTTTTAAATGTTTTAGAAGGCTTGAATATGGAATATCCGATATTGGATAAAGAAAAACTAGGAGAAGGAGTTGGGATTAGCTAATTACGAATTGTTTAATTACGAATTACGAATTGGATAATCTATACATTCTTTCATTTCGTCATTCATTCATTCTCTCATTCTCTCATTGATCCATGAACAAAGTAAGAGTTGATAAATGGTTGTGGAGTGTGCGTATTTTTAAATCGCGCACAATGGCTACAGATGCCTGTAAATCCAATAAGGTAAAGATTGGCGAAAAGCCTTTGAAAGCGTCTTATATGTTGTCGGAGGGTGAAATCCTTCAGGTACATAAAGAGGGCTTTGACATGGTCTTTCGAGCCGTGAAGCTGATTGGAAAGCGGGTATCAGCTACCCTCGCCGAGCCTTGTTATGAAAACCTGACCCCAGAAGATGAAATGAATAAGTACAAATCCTGGTTTGTCGGAAAAGCTGCTCCTGAAAGACGAGAAAAAGGTGCAGGACGACCAACGAAGCGGGAGCGTAGGAATATAGAGCGATTTAAGAAAGATTAAGGCAAGTTCTACAAAAATCGGACTTAGAGAGGGATTATAATTGTGAAATTGTGAAATTGAGGAATTGAATAATTGTTGTTACGGTTTTTGCAAAGCAAAAAAATAATAGTGAAACCGTAAAACAATTAATAGCACATTCATTCATCTACTACCCCTAGCCAAAGCGCACCCGAGTTTCAAACTCCAGATAACCTTGCGTTTTCAAGAAAAACAAGAGTGCAAGCAGCGCGACAAACAAGAAAATTAAAAACCCTATTTTGATATAAGAAAGTGGCTTCTTACCATTCACCCTGCCTGTTTGTCCATTGATGGCAAACTGGTATATTTTATTTTGATATTGATAAGAACAAAGCCAGATAGGAAGCATAATATGCTTGAAAGTCTGGTCAAATTTCTGACTTTGTATCGCCAAAAAACGCTGTTGATCGCCGCCTAATTCTGCGGCACAAAGTGCGCGGAGTTTGCTGTCCATAATCACATTGGCGCGTTCATAACCCTGTTTGACATTCAAATCGTAAACTTCTGCTTCCCAGCCCAACATATAACGCGGATCATAATTCACCACATCATCCAGTTTGAATGGAAATATGCGTTCCATCAATTGCTGCTGTACATGCTGGGAACCGACGACTAGAATATCATCGAAAAAATGGCTGAGGTGACCACTTCTGCGCGTCCAGCGAATTTGCGGAACGCGCTGGGTTTGCCATCGTCCATTGACCATGGCTCGCTGGTTTGTATAAGTCGTATGTCCTGCCTCACCTGTCCAGTTGGATTCGGTTTGGGCATCATACGTCCAGAATGGCAAATAGATCCCGTGTAAGGCTTCCATCTTTGCCAGCCGTTTCAGTTTATTGGGATGAAACCAGCCTTTTTTTATCCATTTTTCAAATAAAAGTTGCCCATCTTCCTGCGGAATACGAAATGGAACGATACCGACCGGCTGGATAAAATTATGCTCAAAAGCTTCTAAATTGATATTTTTAGAACCACAAAATGCACAATCAGCTTTGACATCAGTCGTGCCCACCATAAATTTTGCACCACAATTCTGACAATCCATGACTTTCTGCCCCTCGTGTTCCGGCACTATTTTTTCGGCTTCTTCGATGGCTTTTTGCAGTGCAGCTTCCTCTACTTTATCATTGCATTCATCAATGTCTTCACCATAGCCGCAATACTCACAATGTATCCGCAATTTCTCAGCAGAATATACAAATCGTCCGCCACAGGAAGGGCAGGGGACATTAAGCACTTTTTCTACAACTTCTGGTTGTTCTGGCATGAATTGGTGATTGGTTAATGGTGGCGATTATAGTCTTGCAAGCAGTTCTTTCTTCTTGGTATCAAATTCCTTCTGCGTCAGAATACCTGCTTCTTTTAGTCCGCCCAAATCTTTTAGCGTTTGCATAATATCTGCTTTCGTTTCCTGCTGTGGAGCGGCGGCGGGCTGGTTTTGAGCAGTCTGCTGTTGCTGGTTCTGTGCCATCTGATTCATCATGTTATTACCAAGTCCCATTCCGATACCGACACCGATTCCTTCACCCGCACCGCCTGGATTATTTGCAGCATCTTCTATGGCATTGGCAGACTGGAATTGCGTAAAGCGAGCCATGTCATCCACCATATTCATGTTGGTCATCTTGTCGTAAAACTCCTCAACTTCTTTTGGTAGTGATGTACTGGTAATTTGAAATTTGGTCAATTCGATACCAAATGGATCAAATTCCTGCTGAACGATAGGCAAAATTTTGTCACCCAGTTCTGTATAATTGCCGACCAGATCCAATACAGAAACCTTTGCTTCAGCCAGTGCTTCCGCAAATTTTGGCGAAACAATATCACGCATTCTCTCCTCAATCGTCTTTATCGACAGTTGTTTCCCTGTTCCAGCAAATTCAGTAAATAATTTCTTAGGGTCTTGTACTTTGATAAAATACGTCCCAAAAGCTTTTACACGAACCTGTTTAAATTCTGGATCACGTAGAATAATAGGATTAGGCGTTCCCCATTTGAGGTTGGTAAATTGTTTGGTGCTGACAAAATATACATCAACCTTGAAAGGTGAATTGAAACCCATTTTCCAACTCCGTAAAGAAGTCAGCAAAGGCATATTGTCTGTAATCAGCTTGTGCATGCCAGGTTCATAAATATCTGTAATTCGCCCTTCATCTACAAAAATAGCCAGTTGAGATTCGCGCACGGTCAGTTGAGCACCATATTTGATATTCGCATCATTATCCGGGAATTTATGGATGACTGTATTGCCGTCCGATTCTACCCAGTCGATGACTTCAATAAATTCGTCTTTGATAAAATTAAATAAGCCCATTTTTATAATAGATTGGTTGATGAATAATTTTGAAATGTCAATATTGTGAATGTCTTTGCGAATTTCTTTTTATTTCGACAAAGTTTAAAGTTTAGACGATAGAAACAAAAAAGAGAGACCCACTGGGACTCCCTTTTTTATTTCTATCATATTTTTGGAAGAATGATGTAGCATCATCCACCAGTCTCGCGACGCAACTGAGCCATCTGAGTACTCCACAATTGCTTTTGCTCATCTGTTTCATCCTTGTCACAATAATCGGTTAGCTCTAATATAGTTTCTCCAGTAACAGGTGATTTTTTCATTCGAAATTCCAGGTATTCTCCATCTTCTCCTTCGTCCCATTGAAAACGAAGCCGTTCGTCTTCAATATCATCTACGAGTTTAGCGACTTCTTCAGAGCCTTCCCAACTGTAAGAATACACATCTTTTTCAATATCCACTTCGTCACAAAACCAACGAATCAGACAACTTGCGTCTGTTAAGAATTTATATAAAATAGTAGGTGAAGCTCTAAAAAGAAACTCCATTTCAATGGCAACTCTTTGCATATATCTCGTGGTTTTTTAATTTTCTTATTGTAAAAAAGTATAAAGTGTTCGCCACAATTAAGGATAAAAAAATCATTTTTCCAAATTTTAATGAACCAAAAGCCTAAAAAAACAATTCCTATAGTAGGAATCGTTATTATAAAGCACAAATAAAATGATGATTATTGCTGTTTTGCTAGTACTATGTCACGAGATAATAAGTTTTTAATACTTTTTTCGCTTAAAATTAAGCTGTTACTTGCAACAGAAGGCTTATTCCCGTATTTTTGTGTGCTTTTACATGATCGAACAAGTATCGTATTATTTTATCCATAAACCTGCTGCTAATAAATGAGACAGTTAAAAATTACTAAGTCAATTACGAACCGGGAAAGTCAATCACTTGAAAAATATCTTCAGGAGATAGGCAAGGTGGATTTGTTGACGCCGGAGGAAGAGGTAGAACTCGCCAAACGGATTAAACAGGGAGACCAACAAGCACTCGAAAAATTGACTAAGGCAAATCTTCGCTTCGTCGTTTCCGTGGCAAAACAATACCAAAATCAAGGACTCTCTTTGAGTGATTTGATTAATGAAGGTAATCTAGGCCTGATCAAGGCAGCCCAACGTTTTGATGAAACGCGAGGATTCAAATTTATCTCTTACGCAGTTTGGTGGATTCGTCAATCTATTTTACAAGCTTTGGCTGAACAGTCCCGTATTGTCAGACTTCCACTCAATAAGGTGGGATCGCTGAACAAGATCAACAAAGCCTTTTCACAATTGGAACAAGAGTATGAACGCGAACCATCTTCGGATGAGCTGGCCGAATTGCTCGAAATCAATACTGATGAGGTGGAAACAACACTCGGAGTTGCTGCTCGCCACGTTTCTATGGATGCTCCTTTCGTCGAAGGTGAAGACAATTCACTTTTAGATGTACTCGAAAACGGCAATACGCCGGGAGCCGACAAAGAACTGACCTATCGCGAATCGTTGCGCAGAGAAATTGAACGCTCTCTGAATACGCTGACCGACAGACAGGAAGATGTCATCAAGTTATACTTCGGTATCGGAGTAGAACATCCGATGTCATTGGAAGACATAGGTGAAAAGTTTGGATTGACTCGTGAACGTGTCCGTCAAATTAAAGACAAAGCGATTAATAAGCTGCGTACTACATCCAGAAGCAAATTACTCAAGTCTTATCTTGGGTCTTAAATTTACTGTAATATACATTTAGAGGCACAGCCGTTTCGGCTGTGTTTTTTTATGTACAGGCGACTTCAGTCACCAAGTGTTTATTATAGTTTTTTGAATTTGAATTTGACGTTTGAATTTGTATTTCCACTTACAATCCATTAATATGAAAAACTACACCCTATTATTTCTGCTGCTGGCAATAGCACAATTATCCTTTGCCCAGCAACCCAATTCAAAATCTTATCATTATAAGATTGACCTGAATGAAGTAAATAATGACCAGTTACAGGTCGAATTGCTGACCCCGAAATTTAAAGAAAACATCAAGACCTTCCACCTGCCGAAAATTATACCTGGCACATACAGCATTTATGATTTTGGTCGCTTCGCTTCCAATATGAAAGCTTATGATAAGCGCGGAAGGGAATTGGAAGTCACACACCCGACGCCAAATAGCTGGCGGATTTACAAAGCTAAAAAACTGAAAAGACTGGTTTATACCGTGGATGATAGTTGGGATGATGAAGGCGAAAACCATGTATTTGAGCCAGGCGGCACCAATATAGAAGCCAAGAAAAATTTTGTGCTGAACAATCACGGCTTCTTTGGTTATTTTGAAGGACAACAAAGACGCCCATTCTTTCTGGATGTCAAAAAGCCAAATAATTTCTTCGGGGCGAGTTCTTTGAAAAAAGCATTGAGCAACAGCAGTCGTGAATTGCTTGTCGCAAAAAACTATAACGAACTGGTCGACGCGCCGGTCATGTATGCCAATTCTGATAATAAAACCATTCGAGTAGGAGAAGCAGACGTACTGATTTCGGTTTATTCACCCAATAAAATCATCACGGCAGATTATCTGGCGGACTTATTAGATCCACTGCTTCAGGCACAACGCGAATACCTCGGCGGCAAACTGCCTGTAGATCGTTATGCATTTATCATTTATCTGACAGATGGCTTTACTTTTTCTGGCGGTTACGGAGCATTAGAACATAGTTATTCTTCTTTTTATGTTTTGCCAGAAGCCGACCCTGAGCAAATTGCACAGACTATTGTAGATGTTTCTGCACATGAATTTTTTCATATTGTCACACCATTGAATATCCATTCTGAAGAAATTCACAACTTCAATTATAGCGAACCTGAAATGTCGCAACACCTATGGATGTATGAAGGTGTAACAGAATACTCCGCCGGACATGTACAGGTGAAACACGGACTGATGCCCACAGAAGATTTTCTGGAATGGGTAGCAGAAAAAGTGCGCGGCGCAGAAAAGTATAAAGATGAACTGCCCTTTACGAAAATGAGTAGCGGTTGTCTCCATCAACACAAAGACCAATATCTGAACGTCTATCAAAAAGGTGCTTTGATTGGTTTGTGTTTGGATGTCAAACTCCGAATCTTGTCAGATGGGGAATATGGGATACAAAACCTGATGCGCGACCTCGCCCGCACTTACGGTAAAGACCAGCCTTTTGTAGATGAAGAATTATTTGCTAAGATAACAGAACTGACTTATCCTGAAGTTGGTGATTTTCTAAATCGTTATGTAGCCGGAACAGCACCATTGCCTTTACAGGAATTATTGGCAGAAGTTGGGATAGACTATGCGCCAGAAAAAACAGTAAAAGAAATCACCATTGGTGGACTCGAAACGGCTATCGGAGTGAATTATGATACAGGCGAGTTTTTCATTGCTGATGAATCGAAATTAGACGAGTTTGGAAAAGCAATTGGTTTTAAAGCAGAAGATCAGATTGTGGCTTGGAATGGCACAGAAATGAATTTTGAAAATGTAAATGAAGTACTCGGTGGCTTTGTCATGGGCGCGAAAGAAGGTGATGCATTTTCAGCAACCGTATTGCGTAATGGCGCGAAAAAAGAACTGACTACCAAAGTCATCGCTGCAAGTGTAGCCAAAGAACATGTATTTTCTGTAGCGGAGAAACCAAGTGCAAAACAGGAAAAACTGAGAATAAGCTGGATTGATAGATAGTCACCGAATTGGTTTCGTAAACTTGCGGGTCAGCCCGCGAAGAGAAAGTTTGCTAAACCTATTAGTTTGATAATAATATAGAAGGTTTAGCAAACTCGCTCCCCGCAAAGCCACCCGCAAGTTTACGAAACCATCGCCCCTAATCACCAATCACTCAATCAACCAATCACCACATGAACATCCAACAAATTGCAAGACTGACCGGACATCGCGCTTCGGTTTACGCACTCGCGCCCGGCGACACCCCCAATCAGGTGCTATCGGGTGGGGGAGAAGGCTGGGTGGTGCAATGGGACATGGATAAGCCAGAACAAGGAAAAGTTGTAGCAAAAGTAGAGACCAATATATTTTCACTCTGCTACATTGCTGAACAAAAACTGCTCCTTGCAGGCAATATGAACGGCGGTTTGCATTGGGTAGATTTGGCGAAAAAACAGGATTTAAAAAATGTAGCCTATCATGAAAAAGGCATTTTTGATATTCAATATGTAAATGGAGCAATCTATACCGCAGGAGGAGAGGGCAAGTTGGTCAAATGGTCGATAGAACATCAGCGACCAGTAGAGACTTTTGCGCTGGCATCTGACAGCCTGCGCAGTTTGGTGTATAACGAAGCTAGAAAAGAATGGGCAGTTGGCGCAAGCGACCATGCTATCTATCTATTGGACGATAATTTCAATATCAAAAGACGACTGGAAAAAGCGCATGATAACTCTGTGTTTACTGTGCAATATTCGCCAGACGGCAAATATCTCCTGAGCGGTGGACGCGATGCGTATATGCGGGTATGGGAGATTGAAAACGACTGTCGTCTAAAAGTAGAACATCCAGCACATTTGTTCACGGTCAATCATATCGCCTGGCATCCTGATGGGCATATTTTTGCCACTGCAAGCCGAGATAAAACCATCAAAATCTGGGATGCGACAACTTTTGACTTATTAAAAGTCATAGATGTCATGAAATACGGAGGTCATGTCAATTCTGTAAACCGACTACTTTGGTCGAAGCATCATAATTATTTGGTGTCTTGCAGCGATGACCGAGTAGTGATGATTTGGGCAGTGGAATCATAGAAATTATTTTAAGGCATTCTTATAGTAATCTATAATGGTTTGAAAAATCCCGAGTACATTTTCTATTTCATTTAAATAATACAATTTAGTATTGATTTTGATACAATCCTTTTCAAGGAGCATAAATAACCATTCGTTTCCTGTAGTGACACAGCCATATATAATATCCAGATTTACCCCTTTTTTCTGGTTATAAATATTAGCACCTATAAGTTGAGCAGCACATTGGGGAACACCTAGCTCTACATCATTTTTTTTAGCCTCTACAATTTGTATAATAGGAAAATTGATATCAAAAGTACCCGTATCTTTAGCCAGAATAAAATCACATTCTCCTCTTAATCCGACTTTTTCATCAGCGATTAATGTATCGCCAGAATATATCGTGAAGAATTTATCATTTTTGTTACGCAATTCTTTTAAGATAGGAACTACAATCCATTCCGATTTTGCTTTTTCGCTTCTGATGGGGAGTTCTTCTACTTCTTTTAGGGCTTCTTTTAATGTTTCACTGGCTTCCATTGGAGTGAAAATATCTAAGATTGGCGTTCTTTTATTTTCTATCTTAAATCGTTCACGGATTTCATTTAAAGTAAAGTCGCTATATGCCATGTTGATTGTTTTAGACAAAAATAAGAAAAAACAAAGGCATTTCAATATTGAAATGCCTTTGCTTTTAAAAATTGCTATAAACGTCACTTTCAATTTGACGTTTGTCCCGATAATTATCGGGAGTGTTTCTGCTATTTATTACCTGCAATAATCAACTTAAGTGTTTTCTGACCTTCTGCTGTTCTGACATGTACAAAATAAGTACCTGCCGCCATAGCCTGAGTGTCCATACGCAAAACTTCCTGCTGAACATTATTATAATTTTCAGTTTGGATGACACGTCCGGCAATATCCAATAAAGTAATGTCTACTTTTTCAGAAACATCTTTCAGATCCAGATCAATATTCACATAAGTGCTGGCTGGATTGGGCATCAATTGTACTTGCTCTGCTTCAAGCTGTGGCTCATTAATGTCCGTAAGCTGAGATACATTTAAGCGGACAACACCATTGATACCACTTGTAAATCCACCAGTAAACCAATCCGTTCCTGTTTTTACAACAGAACCAATGCCAGGATAAGCAGTGATGCCAGAAGCCGTGATGAAGAACGAGTTTGTACCGATATATTCCAACATCAAGATATAGGTGGTATTAGCAGGCAGTGTGATAGGATCGCCTGGTACATTGAAATTAAGTAAGTCAACTGTAACTAAAGCATCCTCCACATCATTAGCGGTGATTTCATAAGAGTTGAAACCCAGTACCAATACATCTGAATCATTAAATACAGCATCACCATTCTCATCAATATCACCGTCTCCATTAGCATCTACTTGATAGATTGTAGCGGTGAGAAACTCTCCGATGAGGTCTGCTGGATTGCTTATCGCAAAAGTAGCTGACAAAGCATCAGTAGTTTGGATGACGGTATAAAGTGATCCCATCCCAAAATTGCCGCCACCGTTAACACCGATACCACCAGGACTTTGGAAATTATTATCCAAACCAAACTGGTCAGGTGTGATAACGAAGCCCATAACTTCTTCATCCACACCGGTTTCATAACCGACGATATCTGCACCATTATTATAAAAACGGACATCATATACGCCCATCATAGTTGGGGTATAAGAATCAGCAAAAGAAACCACAGAATCCGTTCCAGCAGGAAGTGTATTGATGGTTTCGCTATAAGTAACTAGACTTCCGGAAGGATCGGTAATGTCGCAATAAACAATAATATTCGACTGGTCGGCAGCCGTTCTGTTAGAAATAGTCGTCGAGATGTCTCTAAGTGTATCAATCTGATCCTTAGGTGTCAGATATGCATAAGGTGCAGTTGAGGCACGAAGGTTGAACGCATTTGAAAGAGATACATTAACTGGTCCGTTGGCCATCTCTGCCTTAATTTCGTCGCAAAATGTCAGCGTAATCATAATGGATGGAATCGTAGCGTTAGCACCTACGGCACCAGCACCCATAGTTATGGGTTCGCCACCTACATTATTACAAATGATAACAGCAATAGCACCTGCCATTTCTGCTTCCAATACTTTAACACCAAACTCGCATACTCCGCGATCAATAAGGGCGATATTTCCTGAAATATCTGCGGCATTGACAAGTGGTGATTCGCAAGCATCAGTTACAGGGGCTGTCCCATCATCAGCGAGTACCAAATCGCCAGTGTAAGTGGATTCTATAGCTGGTCCAAAATCAGCAGCGGCTACACCAACATTGGTATAGGTGCCTTCAAGAGAGGCAGGACTGTTGACAAATAAAGCCACCTGAGCAAATAGGCTAGGTATGGCCAATGCACTCAGGCATAAAACCAGACAAAATTTAAAAATCATTTTTGTAAAAGTGGTCATAGTAAACTTGGATTTTAAAAATTAGGAAATGTGATAATTGTGAAGAAAAGCATATTTGATTTAATTTTTTTCGCCCCTCATACATCCTTTTTTATATAAAATGAATCTATTAGGTAGATATGGATTAAATCTATAACACTAAGCTTCACATCAAAAGTAAGTGAAAAATAGTAAATTTTTATGAAACTGTTTAAGAAGTAGGGGGAGATTAATATTATAATTATTAATTATGAAAAATATTTTAACATTGTTTAATATTATAATGTAGAAATAATTTCAAATAAGAGGTAACCTTTTGGCGTTTCAGGGAATATATAGGTGTACATCCAAAACAACCAGAACAATATATAAAACAATATAGAACAATGAGAACAGAATTAAGCACCCAGGAATTTTATCAAGCTCCAAACAGGATAAAATCAGATCGATTTGATTTGGTCTATGGTTTTACCTTTAATAACCTGTTGAGCAGCGGTAGCACAACTCCAGGCAGTGCTCCTCTCCAGATGCTTCACCTGATTTTGGAAAGCCCACGCAATCATGCGACCCATGCATTAGATTTGTGGTTATTCAGCGAAGCTCGAAAGATTTTTATGACGATTAAGAAGGTAGATTCTCGCCAGAAAGCTATCCGTCAGCGTATCATTGCCCGCTTTGTCGAGCAGTTGAATCCTGGTAAACGCCTCGGTGCAGCACTACAGATTCATTATATGGTCATCAATATCCTCGAAAAAATGGGATTCAAATAAAAGAGTAAGTTTAGTAAAAATAGTTTAGGTTTTAAGAATTAGATTTTCTCATGTTTAGCAGTTCCCTTGAATTTTATGAACTCCATAAAGTTTGAGGGAATTTTTTTTACCCCAATACTCCCAATACTCCCAATACCCCAATACCCCAATACCCTCAAAAAGAAAACCCAGCCCGCAATTTAAAGGCATAATTATCTATCTCTTTTGGCTTTTTATAATGCCCATAACGGTAAAAAACACCTGCGCCCAAACCAAGATAACCCAGATTCAAGACATTTATACGAATCAGATTGTCCAATGCCAACCCGCTTTCATAATAACCTTTATCCAGCGTATCAAAATTTTCGCCCTCAGCAGCGGATAAGGTGGAAAAACCAATACCCTGGGCAAAAATAATATCTGGTCTGAATTTTTGAGTACGAAACAGCAGTGTTCCAAAATTGTGATACACAAAAAGATTGGCAAAACGATCACCTAAAAATTCATATAAGCCCATGGTTTGAAAAGTATTGGCAACAAAAAAAGGTTCCCAGGCTGATGAGCGACTACCATTCCCATTAAAGAGTAATGGATAAGGTGTATCGCCACGCACCATCCCGCCTTCCAGCCAGATAAAAGTCTGACCAAGTCGCTTCAATTTAAAATCAGCTTCCAGTGCCACGACCAGTCGATGAAAGTCGAGTTGTCCGTCTAGCACATCGGGTAGTCCTTTGGTGTAAAACACATTTAAAACAGGAAAAGGCGTCAGGGAAGGTACCCGCCGACCATTCAATTTGATATATTGTTCCTTGAAGGCATAACGAGCATTGGCATGAAAAGCGGTATAAGAAAACGCAGATACCCGCCCTATAGAATCCTGCAATGAAGGATTAGTATAAAGCGATTTTTGCTGAGAATGGCTGCCGCCCAATTGCAATTTCATATAACGTATTGGACGAACACCAACCGAGACGCTGTACCGCTGAATAGAATCCAGTCGCTCAGCCTGCAACCCACGCTGAAAAGTCGCTGGTGAAGGCACATAATTGACGGGATAATTTGCTTGATAAACCAATCCTGGCTCCCGCAAATCATTGAAATACTCCAATTTGATTTCTGGCTCATAACGACTGTCGGGATGCCGAAGTCGGAAATCTGCGCCGTATTTCCAGGCTTTATCTTTTGTGCCATAGCCAACATATCCGCCAAGGCTGATAAAACGGGAAATCGCGTCGCTGCTATGCAAGCCCAATCCAATTCGCGTGCCTTCGTAGTTGTTATTATTCAACAGGCGAGGAAGGTCTACCGCGACTTTGCCAAACTGAATTTGATTATTGGTGATTAGATTTTCGGAGAGTTTTGTCAGTGCATCCAGATTAGCTTCCTTGCCAATCGAATCGACAAACTGATAGGATTGTTTTTCTTTTTGGGTCAATGGCTCAATGCGGGCTTCCGCCCAATAGTCTTCCTGTTTTTTAATGGCTTCAGGAGGCATGACTACTGCATCTATGCCAAAATCTTTCCGACTGATGTCTGGTTCAATTTCTATGTCTTTAAAATAACTTTTTCCATTCAGGTACATGTCTGTAGAAGGCAAAGGTACGCCGTGCCATTGAACTTCAAAATTGAGCTGACTGGGAAACCACTGCTCCTGCACAAAGCTATATTGCTGTTCAATTTTCAGGTGGGCTTTATTGATTTGGGCAGGTTCAGCGATTACATTCTGGACGGCATAACGATTGGTATTGATATACAAAACGCCTTTTAAACCTTCAAAATTGGCTTTTTTCTTAGGTTGAAAACTAATGACAAAAATGGTGTCTTGCTGACGAAAAAGCGTATCCTCTTCCAGTCGAAAGCGATAAAATTGTGTACTGCCCCGACTAATAGGATTGATATAATCTTTGCCCAACAAAGGAATATGTGATTTGTAAAATGAAAAAGGCTGAATATCAGTTGCCAAAGCCACAATCGCCGGATTTTGTAGACCAGACACTCGACTTGCTAAGACTGTTTCCTCGCTTTTATCGGGTCGAATGAAGATACGTTCCGTGACGGATTCAAGAATCATCAGGTGATATTGGTCAAAATTGGCTTGTGCAGATGTTGCATCTATTCTTGTCTGCTGGTCTTTTTCCGCATTCCTACCTTTTACGCGACGCTGAATATACTGAGTAGAGTCGAACGTTGTATTGGCAACAAATTTATTATAAGAAGTGTATTTAAAAGAACGGACTTTTTCAGGATTGTTGATGCGTTTGTTTTGTACGGCTTTGCGAATGATGCGATGAGCAGGATTTTCTCCGGCAATCACGACAATTTCACCTAGCATCAATTCGTCCTGCTCCATTTCAATGCTAAGGAAATCTTCACCTTCAACAGAGATCGTTTTAGTTTTATAACCAATGTAAATGAGGCTTAGCTCGCGGATAGGTTCATCGCTGTTCAAGTCAAATTTTCCATCAATGTCAGTAGTTGTACCCTGTGTTACTTGCTGATTGATGATGATATTGACAAAAGCGAGATTTTCCTTGGTTTTTGCATCTTTGACTTTTCCGTTGATTTGGAAGGATTGGGCTTGAGCAGTAATGCAGAGGAGGAAAAGCAAACTAAGGCTTAAAAAAGAATAAGTTGCTATGCATTTTTTAAATTGAATAGCAATATCCCCCTTTGGAGGGGGCGGAGGTGGAGGACAACTGAACAAAATTGACCGATATTTCAGCCCCTGCGCCAGCGGGGGATATTTCAGCAACTTTGTAAATGTATATCTCAGTTTTAAAAAAGAAGATTTTGCCTGTTTTACAAAAAGGTTGGGTTTGTCAGAATAGCTATAGGAACTTAATAGAAAGGCAGCAATTTTTTTCATACTTTATAATACGTAAAAAGAGTAGATTTAATTGTCTGCGGCAATTTTCTCGCAAAGGCGCGAAGGCGCAAAGATTTTATTTGAAGTTAAAACAAACGCATCTGCCCACCGGGCATAGTTTCAATTTCCCGCCCATCCAAAGTCGGAACATGGATATTCAACTGACAATGCTCATTCATCTTTTCAATAAAATAAGCAGCCAGTTGTGGAGCAAGAATATTGTCAGGTTCATGCGGGAAGAAAAAAACACGTTGCAAACCTTGTTCAAACCAATTTTTTAGCCGATCCACCCAGGCATCTATGCGTGTATAGTCGGTCGGATGCAAAGCATTGCCTACAAAACGAATCAGTGTCGTGTCAGTAGTGAGTCGTTGGTGCAGCACATCCCGCCGCCCAGCAACATCCGTGATGACAAGGCTGATATTCAGACCTTCCAGAGCTGCGCTCAATACTTCTATTTTCTCCGGCACATCAAACCAACTTTCATGCCGCAACTCAATAGATAAAGGAATATGGTTAGGAAATTTTTGCAAAAAAGTCTTCAGCAATTCCAGTCGGTCAAAACCAAAATAGGGCGGCAATTGCATAAAGCAGCAGCCCATCTTTTTATTCAGTTGGGCAATATTCTCACAAAAAAGCAAAGTATAATCCTTACTCAGTCCCAAGTCGCGACTATGGCTGATGGTCTGTGGAATTTTAGGGCAAAAACGAAAATTGTCAGGCGTGGTATCTCGCCATTTTTGGACAGTTTCGATGGTCGGAATACGATAATGTGTGGTGTTCAGTTCAATCGTACCAAACTGTCGGGAGTAGTGGTGCAAAAAATCTTTCGCCTTGGTTTTTAGTGGATAAACCGACCCGATCCATTCCTTCATATTCCAGCCTGTACAGCCGATATAAAGCTGAGGTGCATCCTCGGTTTTTGGCAATCGGGCGAGTAGGGGAGAAGTGCCTGCGGCGTCAGCCGGAAGCGTGAAATCTACTTGATCAATATGAGCTAGTTTTCCGAATTTCATTATAAGTCTAAAAAGCTCTGATGGCTCTTACTTTAAAAGAAGCATTTTTACTGCCATCAGTAGAATCTCCTGTACTAAAATAGTATGTCCATGCAGCACTAGTCCCGTAACCTTCTGTGGAACTCCAGTATATTCCACTATTACCTACTGCAGGACTATACTCATTATTTATAGGATTAGATGCGGGATTGCCATCATTGCTTAGCACTCTTTCTATTATTACGAGTACTGCATCAATCTGTTTTAATTCTGCATGGCTTGGTAAGTACCAGTCTGTAAAACCGCCGCCATTATAATCAGCACAAAGTTGTGCAGCATAAGTCCCCCCTGTTCCTAATACGTTCACAATAGTGGTCGTGTTGGCCATTCCATTATAAAAGTCATCAGCTCCTGTGAAAGTCAATGAACCCGCCCCCCATGTAACACCATTGCCCGGATTTATATCATCAAGACTGGCTATAAGACCATGGTTGCCGTTTGCCCATACTGCATATACAATTCCACCACCAAAAAGCTCGCCTACATAATGTTTTGTTGAGTCTTGTCTGACGCTATCTGCGATACTTGCATATAAGGCATAGGGTACACTCAGCAATTGACTAGTGCCTGTAATCGTATAATTACTACCTCCTGTCAGGTCGTATTGTGTTTTGAGAAAATAAGGTCCGTTTCCCCAGTCAATGGCACTGAAGTCTCCAGTGTTGACCATGCCTGTTCCTATTTCTAAAGTGACTAATCCATTGGCATTACTTACTGGGGTATGTGTTTCTGTGTAAACAGATGTTCCGCTGATTGCGCCTTGTAGGATACTGATTTGCATGCCCAATATCTGATTGGTGACTAAGGCATCATTGGCGTCTCTTATGACCGCCTGGTAACTCATTTTTTGTGGAGCTTGTCCAAAGAGAGTTAGGGAGAGTAATATTGCTGTGATTGTGGTATATGCGTTTTTCATAGCTATTGTTTTTTGATTATTTTGAACGTTTTTATAATGGTTTCATGGTCTATTATGGATAAAAAATAAGTAGAGGCAGGTAACTTATCTATTTTAATAGAGATATTGTTATTTTCAGTTATAAGACCACTTTTTAATAGTTTTGTATGAACGTCATAGAGTTGATATTTCAGGTTAATACGTTTTGTATGAGCTGCTTTTAAGGTTAAAAAATTTGTAGCAGGATTAGGAGAAATCGATAGTTCTATATCATCATAGGAATCGTATAATGCTGTAATAACAGAAATCTCATAAGGCTGTTGTACGCCTTCTATTACAGTATTATCCACTCCTGTATTTGTGGAATACGCAACTTGCCCCACAGTATAACTTACGGTGCCACCTGTACCAGAAACTTCTCCTCCAGTAGCAGCTACAGCATCCTGGGCATGTAAGTTTGTTGTATAAAAAAACAGGATTGATACAATTATAATCGTGAGATAGTTTATTCTAGCGTTGATCGTTTTATATGTTTTCATGGTTGTTTTATTTTTGAATTTGAATTTCACCTCACTCAATAACCACCAATTTTTCATCATGAGAAATTGTAGCAAAAATACCCAGTCCACCTTCCACATTCGAGAGAATAGACGCGGGTTGTGCAAAGGGATTTCCATTAGCCTGCGCAGCTTCCTCAAAAGTCTCTAAAAAATCGTGATAACTTTCTTCTATATGGTATAGTTTAGAAATCAGCGTATCGCCGACCACATAATCAAAAGCAGTTCCAAACACCACATCATCGCCATCAAAAAAGCGGTCATTCACCTCAAAAGACAGGTCGCTTTCACCAATTTTATTAATGGTGAACCGATAATAATTGTCTGTACCAGTATTGTCTGTAAACCAGGTAAGCACAGCAGCGAGGGTGTCACTTTCGTTAAAATTATAAACAGTACTATCAATCGGCACAGCTTCTAGCAAAGTTGCACTGGCAAAGACATTCCGTTCATTGGAAGCATTAATTTCAATAGAAAAAATACCGCCATAATCAGCAGGTACGATATAAGGATGCCCGTAATTATAAATTTTACCAGAGGATAAATCAAAATAAATACCTTCTTCCAGTGTATAATCCATGCCGTTATGCTTAACAACTACTGTCGCGCCTTTTGCTAGTCCCAGCAATTCTATGACACCGATAAAACCATTGACTTCATTCATGGCGGCTGTATCGCCTTCAACCTGTTGTAGTAGTTGAGATAGAGGAATACTAAAAGTCTGTCCGTTATCCGTTAAAGTGACTAAAGTATTTTCATCAAGTGGACTAGGGCTTGGTAGTTCGGTATAACTGAGGCTCTCCGTCAGCAATGCACGAAGGGGCTGACCTGGCTCAATATAACTTTCGACTACAATTTCGCTTTCATATTCTGGCAAATTGACCTGAATATTTTTTTCCAAATCGCAGGAAGATGTCAACAACACAAAACCGAACAAAAATGGGAGTAATTTATACATAGTTTATTGTTTGTAGAGTATGTCTAAAAGAAAAGTAAAACGACAGTTGAGAAGCGTGTTCTTAACTGTCGTTTTATATATCAAAAATTATACCTTAATGTTAAGACTAATTGTATGATTGTGGAATTGTGTGATTGTAAAATCATCCCAATTACTAATACCCCAATACCCAATTACCCCATATCACCCAATCACCTTCTTCACCAAATCTGCAGCTTCTTGCAACAGCGTGGCTGAGTGTACTTCAAGTCCTGATTCATCAATAATGGTTTTCGCAATATCAGCATTTGTACCTTGCAGACGGACAATAATCGGTACCTTGATGTCTCCAATGTTTTTATACGCATCCACAACACCTTGCGCTACACGGTCGCAACGCACAATTCCACCAAAGATATTAATCAAAATAGCTTTAACTGCTGGGTCACGGAGGATAATTCGGAAAGCCTGTTCCACTCGTGCCGCATCTGCTGTACCGCCTACATCAAGGAAGTTAGCTGGCTCACCACCAGATAATTTGATGATGTCCATCGTTGCCATTGCAAGTCCCGCGCCATTGACCATGCAGCCTACATTACCGTCCAAATTGACGAAATTCAAGCCATAACTTCTAGCTTCTACTTCCGTCGCGTCTTCCTCACTGGTATCGCGTAGCTCGGCTAGATCGGCATGACGAAATAGTGCATTATCATCCAAAGATACTTTGCAATCTACGGCTACAATGCGGTCATCGCTCGTATGCAGACAAGGATTGATTTCAAACATGCTGGAATCGCTTTGCACAAAAGCCTTGTACAATTTAGCAATGAACTTAGACATTGCCTTCATCGCTACGCCAGACAAACCTAAGTTGAACGCAACCTTGCGCAACTGAAAAGACTGTATGCCTAACATTGGATCAATATACTCCTTATGTACTAGCTCTGGTGTTTCTTCAGCAACCTTCTCAATGTCCATTCCACCTTCTGTAGAATAAATAATGACATTCTGCTTGCGCCCCCGATCCATCAGGATAGAAACATAATATTCTTTATTGTCTTCAAATTTACCAATATAAGCATCTTCTGCCACCAGTATTTTGCTGACTAATTTGCCAGGACCTTCGAGTCCACCAGGTGTTTGAGGTGTTTTTAGCATCATGCCGAGGATATTGCCTGCATGTTCGCGGACATCCGCTTCATTTTTAGCAATCTTCACACCACCGCCTTTACCGCGTCCACCTGCATGAATCTGCGCTTTGATGACGGTAACGTCAGTTTTAAGTTGTTTTGCTGCGGCTACTGCTTCTTCCACAGTTGTAGCAACAATACCTTCCTGTATTTCTACGCCAAAACTTTTGAGTAGATCTTTGCCTTGATATTCGTGTAAATTCATTGTATTTAATTTAGGTCGCAAAAGTAGGCTTTTTAGGAATGATAAAAAAATAAGTTCCTGATTTCAGGCGAATTATTTTGTTGCCAGGCGAGGCATTCAAACATGCGCTATGCCTTAGCATAGTAAGTGTTTGGATAACGAAGTATGGCGGCAAAAGAATCGCATGAAAACGGCATATTATTTTTTTATCATTCCTCATTGGGCTTTTTGAAATCGTTTTACCTATTTTTGTCGAGTACCTAGCAAAGCCACTAAGAAGAGAGATCACTTCGTTGTGAGAAGAGAGATTTTTGCGAAAAAAACAATTTGATGTGTCTAGTCTATTCATCATTTATCGTTCATCATTCATCATTAAATCAAGCTTGTGGAAGAAAAATTAATGTCTAAAAAGAAGCCGAACTTTACTGTCAATGCGCAATTGAGCGACTATTTGAAAGCATATAATCGGAACATTAAAATCCCTATCTTTTATGATGACTTATTGCGGTTTTCCAGTTCAGTGAAAGTGATGGATGATAGTGGAGAAGACACACTCTGGGTACGCGCTTACTACGATGAATACGACCGCGACGACATAGAATACAGTCTGAAAAAAGTGTATACCATACTCTTATCCGATGGAGGAGAAGAGACCATTCAATACCTCACAATAGATGCGATTGATTATTGTACCTTTGGTAATTCTAAGCCATTTCGGGTCAAAGTACGGAATATTTTGAATGACAATTACACCTATTTGTATGTCAAACGTGCTGATGCTTCCCGTGTGTATGGGCTTGAGTTGGAACATATTTTATCTCCGAATCGCATTAACTTTCTAGTCTATAAAAGCACTTTAATCGAAGAGCATATTGCAGGAATTCCTGGCGACGAATTTATCAAACGTGATCTCGATACCCTTAGTGAACGGGCAAAATCGCAAATTGCTAAAGAGTTTGTGAAATTCAATGAACGCTGCATGATGCGCCTGCTGGGAGACATGCGTTCCTATAATTACGTCATCATTCCCATTCACGATTTTGATAATGTCATTTATAAAATAAGAGCCATAGACTTCGACCAGCAATGCTTTGAAGGCAATTTGAAAGTATATAAACCCCAGTTTTTTAAAGAAAATCGAGCAATGGTCAATCTGGTCCGCGAAAAACTACAAGACAGTTCTGTTGAGCAATACAAAAAGGAAGAACGCTCCGTCATGGCAAAACGCATCATCAGCAGCCACGACCGCATCAAAGACGTCATGGAATGTATGGTCGAAGACACCATTTCCCTACCAGAAAAAATCAAAACCCTAAAACTACAACTACAAGATTTCACCACAGATTCCAAATTCAAACACTGCACGACTATGGGACAAGTCGTACAAGTCGCCCTGGATTTTGTACAAAGAAATTATGAGAATGTCTTTGATAGGTGATTTCCATTCAGAGTTAAGTTAAAATAAAACTCTTTCTTCTACTGAAACTTAAAGCAACCACCTTTTTAGAGGACGCCGATTGCTTTAAGAATACCAAATTTACTTTGCTTTTAGTACAAATAGTTGTATTTATTTGTTTTGGGTGTTCTCGTATAGGTTGTAAAAAGTGAGTTTATCCACATATTGTTGATAAATTTATCTCTGTAAGTGAAACTATATTTTTATTTTTACTGTTGAAATATTTGTTTTTGGTTTTATTGCAAATTATTTTTAACAAAAAAATATAAATATGAAATACAATTTAAGTGACTTAGGTAATAGAAAGAGAGGAGAAACAGTAGAAATAACCTTAAGAGGAAGTGCTGCTAATGTTCGCCTAATGGATTCCTCCAATTACCAGAAATACAAAAATGGGAGAAGGCATAAATATATTGGAGGATTAGCAAGGAAGTCTCCTATAAATCTACAGATACCGAGTACAGGACGTTGGTATGTTACTATTGATATGCAGGGACTAAGAGGGACGGTAAGAAGTTCTGTAAGAATGCTGCCGAATGCCTTACCTAGACTAAGACAACCTGCCTTATCTACAGTCCCTTCTTTAGTACAAAAGGATAAAGAAATGGCTGAATATGATTTTGTACAAAAAAAGTATGATGTCTTTATATCACATGCTTCTGAAGATAAAAACGAAGTAGTGAGGCCCTTAGCAATCGAATTGCAATCTAAAGGACTCTCGGTGTGGTATGACGAATTTGAGCTTAAAATAGGTGATTCCCTGAGAAGGAAAATTGACAAAGGATTGGCTAATAGTAGATTTGGAATAGTCGTGCTTTCAAAAGATTTTATTCGAAAAGGGTGGACAAACTATGAATTAGATGGAATAATTACGAAAGCTGTTACAGGGGAACAAGTGATGCTCCCGATTTGGCATAATATAACCAAACGTGAAGTAATAGATTTTAGCCCGTCATTGGCTGATAAATTGGCTCGGAATACATCATCCTACACAACAGAAGAAATAGCAGAGGAAATAGCAGCAATAATCAATGAATACACTTTTAACAATAAATAAAGATATGGAACGGTATAGTAATTCAAGTTCAGGAATATTTGCTTATGAAATTGGGGATGCTTTTATCCGCATTCGTTTCAAAGAAAGTGGAGTTTATACTTATAAAGTATCAATTATAGGTAGAAGCCACTACAATAATATGGTAAGATTGGCTCATAGAGGTAGAGGGCTAAATACCTATATAAATCAAAACCCAACTGTGAGAAAAGGTTATAGCTAAAAAGAAGTCGTTACTGGCTTTATGTACTTAGTTAATTATTTATGGTAAGCTAATAATCGAATGGATAAACGTGTTGTTGACTTTTAATGGGGGAGTGTTCAGCGCCCCCTTTAGTGCCTTAGTTCTTCACCAAGGCCTCTGATGCACAATCCAGCCCCAAAACTTACCAACACCAAACCCCAAGCATGTTAATAAAAACTTAACATAAAAAACATTCTCACTATATTTACCGCATTAACAATCATTCCTACAATAAAAATGCGAAATATGAAGAATAAATTACTACTCCTAAGCTTCCTCTTATTCGGAAGTCTTGCCCTAGAGGCACAAGTCACCACAGCCTCTATAAGCGGACTCGTGACAGATGCTAATGGAGAACCTCTGATTGCCGTGACCGTTGCTGCAAGACATACGCCTTCCGGCCAGGTTTTTGGCACCACCACCCGTAATGATGGACGCTATAACCTTCCGAACTTGCGGGTAGGCGGACCATACGTCATAGAGTTCAGTTATGTTGGTTATACTACAGAAAAAAACGAGGGCATCAATTTGGCTTTAGCCCAAAAACTGAAGCTGAACAGCTCGCTAAAAGAGGGCGCAGTAGAGTTGGAAGGTGTTGTGGTAACGGCAGAACGCAATTCCATTTTGAATAATGAAAGAACAGGTGCAGAAACCAATATTTCTACAGAAACCATTGAGAATCTGCCGACCATCAGTCGTTCTGCTTCTGATTATTACCGACTCACACCAACTTCAGATGGCAATTCTTTTGGCGGTCGAAATGACCAGTTCAATAACTTCTCTTTGGATGGTTCTATCTTCAATAATCCTTTCGGATTGGATGCGGCGACACCTGGTGGACAATCAGGCGCACAGCCCGTTTCGCTGGATGCGATTGAGCAAATCACGGTTTCCCTCGCGCCTTATGATGTGACGCAATCCGGTTTTACTGGTGCATCCGTAAACGCAGTGACCAAATCAGGAACCAACGAATTACACGGCTCTGTTTTTGGTTTTTACAGAAACGATGCTATGACAGGCGGTAAGGTAAAAGGCGATGAAATTGTCGTGCCCGATCTTGATCAATACCAAGCTGGTTTTACCTTAGGTGGGCCAATTATCAAAAATAAATTATTCTTTTTCCTCAATGCAGAAATTGATGACCGGGAAGATTTGGGAACTACTTTTGTAGCGAATCGCCCTGGACTGACAGGAGAGAATGTATCTCGTGTAGAAGCCACAGATATGGAAGCTGTTTCTGCTGCACTGGCAACCTTAGGCTATGACACAGGTGCGTATGAAGGCTATTTGCATGAAACCAATAGCCTAAAAGGTTTGGCAAAGTTGGATTTTTCCATTAATAAAAATAATACCCTGACGGCAACTTATAATTACCTGGATGCTTTCAAAGACAAACCAGGACACCCGACTGCGATTGGTCGTCGCGGGCCAGATTTGACGACGCTACAATTTGAAAATTCTGGCTATCGAATCAATAATAAAATCCATTCAGGAATTGTGGAATTGCGCTCTTTGTTTGGTAATAAAGTATCCAATAAATTGCAGGCAGGCTATACGTCTTTCCGCGATAATCGTGACCCATTCAGTACTCCAATGCCCGTTATCAATATCAACAAAGATGGTATTCGTTACATCATTGCCGGACATGAGCCATTTTCTATCAGCAATAGACTGAAACAAGATGTATTGCAGATTTCAGACAACCTGAATATCTATGCAGGAAGACACACCGTCACAGTTGGTGGAAGCCTGGAAAAATTTGATTTTGACAACTCCTTCAATTTAGGGGTTTATGATGGCGGTGCCAATGATGGTGGAACTTTTGGACCTGGTTTTGAAAGTGTAGATGCTTTTTTGGATAGTGTAGCGATTGGCGCAGTTTCGGCTGCTCCCGCGCAGGACTTATATGAAGCCAATGGCGGTGCAGATGGTGAGCTAGGCGCAGGCTGGGCTTTGGCAGAAACTAATGTCGGTCAGGTAGCTGCATATCTACAGGACGAGTGGGCGGCTTCTGATAGACTCACGCTGACAGTAGGTGTACGCATGGACATGCCTTTATACTTTGATACACGTAAAAAGTTACAGGAAAATATAGATAGAAACTGTTGCTACGACCCGACAGTAGAATGGGTAGATGAGGATGGAAATACCGTTGTATTCGACCATTTGGATTTGCCGGCACAAACGCCGCTTATTTCGCCTCGACTTGGGTTTAATTATGATTTAAAAGGAGATCAAACCATGCAATTGCGCGGTGGAACGGGTCTGTTTACCGGACGCTTGCCTTTTGTGTGGATTGGAAATCAGGTAGCTAATCCGAATTTCTGGTTTTATAATAAAACAGCCAATGACTTTAAGTTTCCACAGGTTTGGCGGACCAATATTGGCTTCGACCAGAAAATTGATAATGGCTGGGTGACCTCAGTGGATATGATTTATACCAAAGACCAGAATGCTGCTTTTGTCCGCAATTACAGCCTTGCACCACCTACTGGTACACTGAATGATGCAGCAGATAATCGTCCTGTTTATACAGCAGACGACCATGCGATGTTGTTTGGCGGGCCGCTATTTGGTACAGGTTATGTCTTTGACAATACAGACGTTGGCTATTCTTTCAATTTCAATTTTAAAGTAGAAAAGACTTTTGCGAATAAGGCTTATTTCACGATAGGCTATAATTTCACAGATGCACAGGATGCCTCTTCCATTGATGCAGAAATTTCAAGTGATGCGTTCGAACGCAATCCGGCTTTGGGTAATGTGAATAAAGAATTGCTCGCCCCTTCTTTATATGGTACACGCCACCGTATATTTGGTGCAGCTTTCAAGACCTTTGAATATGGGAATTGGGCAACGACCCTTTCTACCTTCTTTCAATATGCACAAGGTGGAACAACAGCAAGTGATTTCACAGCAGATTACCGCTTTAGCTACACCTATTCAGGTGATATTAATGGCGATGGCTCTGGTTTGAATGACCTGATTTATATTCCAACGGAAAGTGAACTGGACGCGCAAAATTTTGCCAGCCCAGAACAGCGGGAAGCTTTTCGTGCTTATATTGCTCAAGATCCTTACCTGAGCAAAAACAGAGGTGAATACATGGAGAAATACGCTATTCTCGCACCCTGGTATTCACAGTGGGATTTCCGTTTATTGCAGGATTATAAATTTGCAATTGGTGAGAAAGAGCAGCGTATTCAGTTTAGCTTAGATATTCTAAATCTGGGTAACCTGATTAGCTCAAATCTTGGTGTAAAACAATTGCCAGTAAATACGCAGCCCATTGGCGTGAGCGTAGATCCGGCAACTGGGGTACCTACTTATTCTTTCGATCCAAGTCTGACCAATACTTTTTCCAATGATTTCAGTCTGGATTCACGTTGGCAGGCTAGAGTAGGCTTGCGGTATATCTTTTAAGTGTTGTCTTCGGCTCCGCTCAGACAACTGTGGTTTTGCAGTTGGTTGAGCGGAGTTGAAACAATCTCTGTGTTGTCCTGGCTTTATTCGGACAACTGACTTTCGGTTGGTTGAGCGGAGTCGAAACCAACGCTGTATTGTCTTGAGTCTGCTCAGACAACTGTAGTTTATAGTTGCTTGAGCGGAGCCGAAATCAACTCTGAGAAATCAGCATCTATTCTTCCATTTTATAGTATCTCGCCTCCCGCTTCTCGCTTCTTTCGTCCAAAGTCTAGCTTCTTTTATATACATGGCAATATAATGGATGTACAGAAATTTGTGATTATTTCAATTATGGAACAAATGTTTTGTATTATTTAGTGTTTTTTAACTGCAAAAGTAATTTAATCAAATTGTTAGATAATTATTTTTTTGCAAATTAATTATTTTATATCCCAAAAAGGTAGAAAAATAATTCATAATGACTTCGTAAATTTGCATGGCGTATGGAAGTAAGACGATATTAATTTGCTGATTAGTAAATTAATATGTAGATTTATAAGGATGATTTGTAAAACCGGATAAACACTTCCTGTGCTTTTTAAGCAAAAATTTTGATTTTGTGTAATACAAACAACCTGAGAATCAATATAATCTTTAATTAAAAAATGTGAGACTATGAAAAACCACACAACAATTGTTATGTTATCATTGCTTTGTCTGCTGTTTTTGGGACAGGCAAATGCACAAACCAACCTCGAATTAATACTCAAAACGCCTTGCGGTTGTAATAATGACCAGCCACCTGGAGATGTAGGATTAAATGGTATTGGCTCTTTCACTGAAGAGCTGGAAGTTGCCAATAGTGTATCCTCAGATATTATTTATATCAGTTTTGCCAGTGTCAATAGTTCTGCAACTACAGGTATGGCACCAGCGGGAGTAGGAGCAGGTTATCTATTCACCTGGAATGGTTCTGTAAAAAACTTTTCTTTTGTACATTTTGATGGAGACGGATATGATATTGAAGTCACCTGGGCTGGACCAGATAATACAGTCGGAAATGCAGATGACGTAGTACTGGGTAGTCTTGCCAATCGCTGTGCTTATCCTTCTGTTGAGGCTGATGGACTTGGAAGCTTTGGGAACTGTTCTGGGCATGTAGATGTACCACTGACCGCAACAGCTACTGATCCTGGAGGCACAGGCACAGGTGTCTGGACGGGCATGGGCGTAAATGGCAGCAACTTCAATCCAGCTGGCTTGCCAGAAGGAACGGCTACACTGACCTATACTTACACAGGAGCAGATGACGGCAGTGGAGGGGTTTCGCCAGATAATGGCGTGACTGTCGCTTATTCAGGATGTGAAGTGACTGCTTCTATTGATGTACAAATCACGGAGTACAAATTGAATGATCAGACTTTTACGATTTGCGAAGACGTAGCAGGTAGCGGTTCAACAATGACTGATTTGACTGCTTTTGAAGCAGATATTCTTGGAGGACTTTCGGGGTCGCAGGTGTTAAATGGTTCTTTTGTCGAAAACAATGGTGCAGCAGGGAATATGTTTGACCTGAATAGTACCCAGAATATTTTACTGACCGGCTTGGACATTCACACTGATGCTCTTGGTACTGTAGCTTGGGAGGTTTATTACGTTCTAGGTACTTTTGTAGGGAATGAGACCAATGCTGCCGCCTGGACATTACTAGATTCGGGAACAGCGAATGGAGCCGGCACTAACAATCCCACAAATCTTGCTTTTGGAACGACACTCAATATACCAGCAGGCACTACTTATGGACTTTATGTGACACTGACTGCTGGATCAGGATTGAATTATCTGAATGGTACAACAGTTGGCAACTTATGGCAGACTGACGGCATAGTGACGATATATGAAGGCGTAGGAAAGACCTATCCTTTTGGACTCACCTATACCACTCGGAACTGGAATGGTAATGTTTATTATCAGTCAGCATCGGCAGGTGCCTGTACATTAAATCAATGGACAGATGCCACAGGCACAATAGTAGCTGACCCGACAATGGCAGTGATAGATGCGACAACAAATCCGTTTACTTATACCTGTATGGATAATGGCTGTGCAGATGAAGCAATCATTACCTTTGATGTAAAAGCAAATTGTGATGCTGCCTGTACAACAACTGTTGCACAGGAATGTGATGGTGATGTAAGTACACAAGGCGATATATTGGTATACGGAGCTGATGGTGGATTGTGTAGTTGTTCGTCGGGGTTTATATTAGAGATTCAAACGCCTTGTAGTTGTAATAACGACCAGCCGGAAAATGATGCCAGCTTGAATGGTGTAGGTTCATTTACAGAAATACTGGAAGTGACCAGTGGTTCTGCTTCAGACCTTATTTACGTAAGTGCCATTGCTACTAATAACGCAGCCAGTACAGGCACTTTGCCCAGTGACGTTGCAGTAGGAGATGCTTTTACATGGAATGGCACAGCGCACGAACTGACTTTTACACATTATGACGGAGATGGATATTTTATTGAAATTTCATGGGCTGGAACTGATAATGCCATCGGAACCGCAGATGATGTTGTGATTAATTTTTTAGGAAATCGTTGTGCCTATCCTGCTGTTGTAGTTGATCCGGTTGCCTCCCTGTCAAATTGTGTGGATCATGTGGATGTTCCATTGACGGCTACAATTACTGATCCTTCGGGAGCGACAACAGGCAGTTGGTCGGGTGCCGGTGTCACAGGAAGCAATTTCAATCCGGCAGGTTTGCCGGCAGGAACGAATCCAATATTTTATACTTATACCGGGACAAATGATGGAAATGGAGGACTTTCGCCTGATAATGGAGCAACGGTTGTATATCCGGGCTGTAATGCTACAGGAGAATATGGTGTTGCTATATCAGACTATACAACAGAAGATATTATTCGATCAGTATGTGAAGATGAAACAGGACTTGGTTTAGCTACTATCGACCTGACCGTTTTTGAAGATGAGTTCGCTATCGGCGGACAAGTTGAGTCTGTCATGAATGGTTCTTTTACTGAAGATAATGGAGCAGCAGGTAATATGTTTGATCTGAATAGTACTCAAAATATCGAACTAACCGGATTGGATATTCACACAGATATTTTGGGTTCAATAACTTGGGAAGTATATTACATTGCAAGTACCTTTGTAGGAAATGAAGCCAATGCTGCAGCCTGGACATTATTGGATTCAGGAACAGTAACCGGAGCAGGAGCAGGCAATCCCACGAATCTTTCTTTTGCAACGACGCTCAATATTCCGGCAGCCACAAGCTATGGACTTTATGTAACTACAACCGCTTCTACATTAAATTATCTCAACGGCACAGCTGTAGGTACTTTATGGCAAACCGATGGAACAGTGAGCATATATGAGGGGGTAGGAAAAGCTTATCCTTTTGCAAATACTTATACGACTAGAAACTGGAATGGCAATATTTATTATAGCACAGGTGGCGTGTGTACTACAGGAGAATGGACAGATGCAACGGGGGCAGTAGTCAGTGATCCAACAGCAGCGCTAGTGAATGCGACAACAAACCCTTTTTCTTTTGGATGCCTTGATTATGGATGTGCGGGAGTATCGACGCTTACGGTTAATGTAGAATCAAGCTGTAGTGCAAGCTGCACCACTACTGTTACGGCAGAGTGTGATGGTGATCCATGTACAATAGACGATACACAAATCTTAGGTTCAGACGGTACAGAATGTAGTTGTACGCCAGGAACAGTAGAGGATTTTGGACTTGTCATTACAGAAATGACTATGCCTGCCTGTGGTGGCAATCCTGTTACAATATGTCTGGATAATCAGGGACTTGGAGGCTTATTTATATTAGAAAGAGAGGATTTGAATCCCAATAATCAGATTTACCAATATGAGGAAACAGCACCGGGGGTATTTAATTATGTTGGAACGCTACCCGGCATCAGCGGATTTAATAGCCGAACCTATGGAATGGATATAGATCCGATATCCAGACTTTGGTATATCGTAGCTTCACCAGATGGCGTTCAGCAGAATAGGCATTTATTTACATATAATACAAGTACAGCTACTTTATCGCCTTCTTTGGGACAAGTTGTTTCATCGACTGGCAATACAAATATGCAAGCCATGACTTTCGATGAAACAGGCAATCTTTGGGCAATTTTTCAGGGCGGAATACTTGAAATTATTGACATCGCAACGACAACCGGACAAGCAAATTCTTTGCCGACAGTTCCAGCACCAATTGGTGGCGTCGGATTGGCTTGGGATTTTGACAATAATCGTTTTATATACGCCAATTATGGTGGATATACAGTAAATATATATGGTGTAGATGCCACGACAGGTGCAAGCACAATGTTGTTGAGCTTCTCTGATTTTAATAACGATGGTTGTGATGAAACCGCACAAGGACTTGACTATGTTGGAAATGGCTTATTATACGCCTCAACAACTTATGCCTGCGATATTATTTATACCATAGATATAAATACAGGAGTGCTGACGGAAGTACTGACGCCCACAGCTACGAATGGAATAGGAGATGGACGATTTACTGGTGTGATTTATTCAAGAGGTGGTGGACCAGAAACAGTAGATTGGTCGGATGATATGGGAGATAGTTATGGTAATAGTGGCTGTATTACAGTTTCACCTACAGAAAACACGACTTATATTGGTTCCTATACGAATAGTGAAGGCTGTGTAACAACAGCTAGCATAGAGGTAATGCCAGAAGAATGTTTCATTGATCCCTGTACTTATCTTGGAAATAGTTCTCCTAATGGACTGAGCAATCAGTTTACAGAATCCATAGCAGTCACAACAGGTCAGAATTTCGAGAGCTGGCAGATTGCTTCCAATACAGGTTTCTATGATCCGGCGGATGGAGTGACGCCACTTCCGGCAGGTACATTCCTCACGCAGGGACCAGTTGGCACATATACACTTCCAGGTGTACACGACAATGCGGTAGGGTATTCCGTAACCGTTTGTAATATATGTGATGGAACGGACGACCTGATAATTTCCAATCTATGTCTTTATACTTCCACAACTGATGTAACAGAAGCAGTTGATAATATGAAAGTATATCCTGTTCCAGCAAAAGATAAACTGATGTTGGAATATGAATCAGGAATTAATGGCGATAACTTGAGTATTAAAATTTACACAAATGATGGACGAGTCATGTATTCAAATGAAGAAATGATAAGTGAAGGTGTAAACCTGTTTGAAATAGATATTGATTTTCTACCAGCAGGAACTTATTTTATAAAAACGATACCAGGCAAAGGATTGCCAAAGGCAGAGGTCTTTGTTAAGATTTCGGGGTAGGAAAGTTATTTTGACTAATAGAAAAGCAGTGGCGACCAAAGTGTTGTCACTGCTTTTTTCAATTTAGCTTATTGGCAATAGTTTTTTGTCCCGATGGTTATCGGGAGTATTTGAGGTTTGTATTTGTATTTACACTTACGAAATAAAAATCGGCAACTTTTTTGCTTAAACAAGTCCATATTCGTATTATGCAGCAAATTGAAATTATTTTCATCAAGCTACAAATCACATAGAATCTGACGCCGTAATGAAAGAAGATAAAACTGGTGCTTCCAAGTTAAAACAAAGCTATGGAGCATTCAAAACAGACCATCCCAAAGCATTTAAAGGTATAAAATACACCCTGATTACAGGTGTCGTTTTATTTGCATTAGGTGTACTATTATTATTGGGCTTTTTTCTTGCCATTTTGAATGGTTATTATGGCGAATTGCCCACCAAATCAGAGCTTAAAGCCATACAAAATCCCGTAGCTTCTGAGATATATTCAGAAGATGGTGTGCTGTTGGGGCGTTACTATCTGGAAAATCGGACAGATGTATCTTATAACCAGATTCCAAAAGACATCAAAAATGCGCTGATTGCTACAGAAGATGCTCGCTTTTTCAAACATGGAGGAATAGACCGTCGCGCCATGTTTCGTGTATTGATGAAAACCGTGTTGCTACAAGACCAAAGTGCAGGGGGAGGAAGTACCATCAGTCAGCAGTTAGCTAAAAATCTATATAAACGGGAAAGGCGTGGTAAGCTGACCATTCCTGTAGCTAAGCTGAAAGAAATGATTGTAGCGAAGCGGATTGAAGACATTTATGACAAAGAAGAAGTGCTGACTTTGTACCTAAACACCGTGTCTTTCGGAGAAGATGTCTTTGGTATAAAAATGGCAGCTCGCCGATTTTTTGATACTTCATTAGAAGATTTGCAGACCGATCAGGCAGCTACGCTGGTCGGGATGCTCAAAGCCCCAACCTCCTATAGCCCACGCGCCAATCCCACCCGAAGTCGCCTGCGCCGGAATACAGTGTTGGACCAAATGAATAAGTACAAATACATCAGCAGCACCAGAAGTGATTCACTCCGTAAAATGCCATTGCGCACTAAATATAATTTTGTTTCGCACAGCGACGGGCCTGCACCTTATTTTCGGGCGTCTCTAAAAAATGAATTGAAAAAATGGGCAAAGACACATAAAAAACGCGATGGCTCGCCTTATAATCTTTATACGGATGGCTTGAAAATTTATACGTCTATCAATTCAAAAATGCAGCAATATGCAGAAGAGGCAGTCGAAACACACATGGCAAAACTTCAAGATGATTTCTGGAAACACTGGCGCAATCAAGATCCTTTTTATGGAGATATGAATCGAATCAATGCTTTGAAAAAACAATCCAACCGCTATCTGGTTGCCAAAGACAATAAGTGGTCGAATAGTAAAATTGACGCCGACTTCAAGAAGAAAAGAAAAATGGAAGTCTTTACCCTCAAAGGGAAAAAAACAGTGATGATGAGTCCACTGGATTCCATTGCTTATTATCTGAAATTTCTACAGGTAGGCTTTATGGCTATGGAACCTAAAAATGGTTATATCCGAGCTTATGTGGGCGGCATTGACCATAAACACTTTAAGTATGACCATGTCAAATCAACACGACAAGTCGGCTCAACTTTCAAACCAATTGTTTATGCTACGGCCTTGGATTCTGCTTATTCGCCCTGCACATTTAAAGCAAATAAACTCTACAGGTATCCCGACTACCAGGACTGGGAGCCCGCAAATTCTGATGACAAATATGGTGGACAATATTCGATGCGGGGTGCCTTAATGACTTCTAATAATTCTGTGACGGCGCAATGGATTATGGATACAGAGCCTTACACGGTAGTCGATATGGCAAGAAGAATGGGGATTACAGAAGCAGACATTCCAGAAGCTCCTGCTATCGCTTTGGGCGCAGCAGATATTTCTTTATACGAAATGATGCAGGCTTATTGTACAATGGCCAATGATGGACGACATATTCCGCCAGCTTATTTATTGAAAATAGAAGATCGAAACGGGAAAATTATTGAAAAATTCAAGACCAATATTTATAAGCGTACAAAGGCAATGGATCCTGAAGATGCCTTAATTATGCTGAAAATGATGGAAAGTGTTGTCGATAGTGGTAGCGCACGCCGTCTTCGTTGGAAATATGCTTTGCCCAATGATATTGCTGGCAAAACAGGCACCACGCAAAACCAAACAGATGGCTGGTTTATGGGCATCACGCCAAAACTAGTGGCTGGTGTATGGGTGGGCGGAGACGACCGCCGAGTCCGTTTCCGAACCATCACCCTGGGACAGGGCGCGAATATGGCTTTACCCGTTTGGGGCGAATTTTTTCAACGGGTAAACAAAGACCCGAAATTTAAAGCCATTACAGAAGCGAAATTTGAAGAATTGCCACCACATATTACAGAATTGTTGGATTGTCCGGGTTATGTGCCTTATGACTACCGACCGCCTGTTGTTGTGACAATAGACACAGCTGTTGCTGTCATTCCACCGCGTCCAAAAACAGTGAAACCACTGTTTGATAAAGTCACGAAAGGCAAACAAGACAAAGACAAAGTCCGGCGACCAAAACTACCCGCTTCACCAAAGGCTAAACGCAGAGGAGGGAAAAAGGAGAAAGAGAAAAAGGGATTATTTAAACGCTTATTTGGAAAGAAAGATAAAAATTAAGTGTTTCTAATATAATTAAAAAGTCCAGTCACAGAATCCTTAAAAAGAAGGGGAACTTTGGCTGGATTTTTGCCGTTAGTATAGTATCAGCATTAACATTTTTATAACACCTTAAACAATAAACATGCTTATACTATCTTTACTTTATATCTTATTGGGTGTAAACCTAGTTCAGGTGATAGCCCAAAGTGGCGCAGATTGCTATAAATACCTTCGGTTTTGGATGGTCTTACTGCCTTTACTCATATTGCTTTGGGCAACCTTTTCTTAGTTGAATCCGATTGACTGTTTTTTGTCACTTGTTTCTTTATCTAATGCCACCATCCGAATAGCTGTTACGGCAGCTTCCACTCCTTTGTTACCATGTTTGCCTCCTGCGCGGTCTTTTGCCTGCTGCTCATCATTTGGCGTTAGCAAACCAAATATGCAGGGGATTCCTGTCGTCAGTCCCAACTGAGTCAGTCCCATTGCAACCGCATTATTGATGTATTCATTATGTGAAGTTTCGCCTTTAATGACACATCCAATGCAAATCACTGCATCCGTTTTTTTACTCTTAATCAATAAACGCGCTCCATTGGGCAATTCAAAAGCACCAGGAACTTGTATGGTGTGAATGGCTTCGACGTCGGCACCATGTTTCGTCAGGGTGTCATAACAAGCCTCATATAAAGCATGGGTAATTTCTTCATTCCAATCGGCTACGACAATTCCAAAGCTCATTTCTTCCGCAGAAGCCAACTTCTTTTCATCGTATTTAGATAAATTTTTTAATGCGCTTGCCATAATTTTATAATAATTTTAAAAAGAGAAAATTCCAAATTCCAAAATGATGTACAAATTTACAAAGAAAAAGAAGGCAGAGAAATTTATTTTCAGGCATAATAAAATATGGACTTTTTTTCTATGTCCAAATATGCTTTTGTTGTAAATTTATTATTGCAAATTTTAATATGTAAAAATATTGACAATTCAGTGTATTGTTTTTAATAATTTTTGTAATCATTTAATTGTCAGTAAGATAAAAGGAACTAATTTAAAACGACTGATGTTATAGCCTTGAAATATAAACACTTTGTTCACCTCTAAAAGCAATACCATGAAGACACTAAAAAAAGCGATTGCAAAGATTTATCATCGGATTTTTGTGTATAATGTGGAACGCAAAGACCTCCTATTCAAACCTTATGAACACTTCGATTACCTGAGCAACCCTTAATTGTACTAATGGATGAATGAGTGAATGAAAAAATGCTAGTGTTCGACTAAAGTATGATTGAGTAAACTCCGTTGTCGTCAGACGAATTCGCTTAGAAATACGGCATATCTAAAGGGATAAATCACCAATTTTCATAAAATCCTTCGTCTGCCGACTATTCCATACTTTAATCGAACACCCTTGAAAAAATAACATTCATTCATTCATTCATTCATTCATTCATTTTATCTATTAGCTAATGTTTTCAAATACAGCAATGTATCCTGAATCCGCTGAACAGCAGCACGATTATTTGTGAGACAGTTCAAGTCGACCGAATTATTGAGATGTGTGCCATTTGTCCAGTAATTGGCGACGGTGTTTTCCTGACATTGTATGGCGAGTGCCAGCGCATCACTACTAGAATTATACTTAGAATTGATGTCCACAATATCGCGTGGATGAAACTGCAGCACAATCTGTTCCTGCTTGCCATTATTCTGCCGCCAGGTATGCGTGATGGTCAGTTGGCGTTTGGAGTTGAGCGTGACCTGATAATTAATGTCGCGCTGAAAATCATTGTCCTGGGTGTTACTTTGCAGTTCTTGATTTAGGGTTTGAACTGCGGCTTTGTATTCCTCATTTAGCTGTGCATCAGCGAATGAGAAAGACAAAGCAACGAGCATAGTCATCACTGTTTTCATAGTAAAAGGTTTTGGTTAAAAAATTGAGTCTTCAATTAGTTAGTAGTCAGGGACTCAAAATCTGGGTTTAAAACCGGCTTCCTTTTAGACAAGTTATTACATGATTCTTTGGGGTAAAATTTGTTCACTCCTTAAAATTAGGCGATTTTTGTGGTTAATGCAAGTTCAAATTGAAAAAATATTAGGAACTTAAAGGCTCAAAATCCACAATAATTATAACTTAAGCTGCTCATGTTAAAGCAATTCTTTTTATCAGAAAAAATAATCCTGTCGGCAATAGTACTCAATGCCGGGCTACTGTTTTTAATGTCTTTCCCCGAATGGAAATATAATATTAACCTGCAATTAATAGATAATTTATTCATCCTGTTTTTTATCGTGGAAATGTTGATGAAACTGTCCACCTGGGGAACACAAAAGTACTTCAGTGACAACTGGAACCGCTTTGATTTCTTCCTGGTGATGGTCAGCGTACCTGCTTTGATGGCACTGGTTTTACCGATGCCTGACGTGTCCATTTTGCTCTTGTTTCGGATATTGCGCCTCATCCGGCTGGCAAAATTCATGTGGTTTATCCCGAATATGAAACATATTTTGGTTGGTTTAGGACGAGCATTTAAAGCCTCCGTTTTTGTCCTGATGGTACTGGCTTTTCTCAACATATTATTGTCGGTCGTTTCCTGTCAGTTATTTGGTTCCTGGGCAGCTGATTTTAAAGATCCCATCAACTCATCTTACACGATTTTTCAGTTATTTACCATAGAAGGCTGGCACGAAGTCTCGGATAGAGTGGTCAGCGGACTAAGCAATTCAACAGCAATTGGTTTTACCCGACTCTACTTTGTCATTGTTGTTTTGTTTGGTGGAGTCTTCGGATTGTCCCTCGCCAATGCCATTTTTGTAGATGAAATGACGATTGATAATAACAGAGAACTGGAAGAAAAAATTGATGTTTTACAAGAGAAGATCGATCAGTTGCAGCAATTGATGGAGCAGCGAGGCTAAGGATGTATTTATAATGGTGAAATTGTAAAATTGTGTGATTGCATAATTTTTGGTAGTCAATACTTTTTAATTTTCATATTGAATAGAAAAAAATAAGCCACGAATGCACGAATTAAAGACGAATAAATTCATTCGTCCTCTATTCGTGCATTCGTGGCTAAAGAAAAAATCGCAAAGCGATTCCCAATTCCCAATTCCCAATTTTAAACTTAAACTTAAACTTGAGCTTAATCTTACTCAGCCCTCATGAATAAACAAACTCAAAATCCCTGACATCAACCCAATAAAAATCCAGAAATTCATAGGATGTCCGCCTTGTAGTGCGATGACCATTGCAAGCATACCCAGACTAATGTAACAGCCCATACTCAGGTAAGCGATAATTTTACCAGCATCAATAAGCCTTGGAAGCAGTGCAATAGGCAACGTGCAGGCAAAAAGCGCGTAAGCAAAGCCAGCAAAATGGACATTGACGAGTGGAGCGAGTACGAATAGAAAGACCAATGCAAGTCCTGTAATTCTAAGGTTGATAGCGGCTTGTTTTCTTTCTTCTTCTTCCAATAAAAAACGGGTGTATTGGTCGAAATATAAAACCATATCGCCGACTGGTTTTTTGTACCAAGTCATGGCGACTAACACAAAAACAAAAGGCAGCAGAGCAGGCAAAACCGCTAAAGCAAATAAAACCAACAAAATACTTAGCCCGCTATTTTGAAGGTGATATTTTTCTAGCCAAAAAGTATATTTCATCAGTTGGCGATACAACCAGTTGGCAGATTTGATAGACTCCTGCATACCAGTTCGAGCAGATTCGTCATTTGGGTTCAGCGTCAATGCTTCCTGAAAATGCTGCCGGGCAGACTTGAACTTCGCTTGTCGCATACAGACCTGGCCGAGTTGAGCATGTACATCTGCATTGGTAGGATTATCGTATAACATTTCACGCAGCATGACTTCTGCCTCTTTGGATTGTCCTCTTTGTATCAATACAGCTGACAAGACATTTTTACAATAGGAATTTTCAGGCGCGAGCGATAAGCCAAGTCGGGCAAACTTCAAGGCATCATGCGCCCGTTCCGTTTGCAATAAAATCACTGCTTTAAGAGAAAAAGCATAAGGATCTTGTGGATCTAAAGAAATAGCAGTATTCAGACTTTTTTCGGCTTTATCATCATCGTGCAGTCCCAAATGGATTCTTGCTTTGAGGTAAAACAGTCTTGCATCATCCGGCGCACAAGCAATCGCAGTACCAATCGCCCGAAACGCTTCTTCGTATTGATCTTGCTCCATACACAAATAAGCCTGAAGCGAATGAATATCCGCAGAATCAGGATATTGCGACAAAGCTTTCCCAATCAATTCCTGCGCCTTGCCGAATTTCCGCCGTTCAATCAGCATCTCTACCCGCGAAATAAAATTGTTTAGCACAAATTAATTACGAATTACGAATTACGAATGATTTAATTATGAAACCCACAAGCCACTTGAATATCGAATGTCGAAGTAATTGAACAACCCGCAACCCAAGAAAGGCAGAATGCCTACGCAACTCGCAACCTGTCGGAATATCGAATATCGAACAAAGGAATATCGAATTACGAAGTAATTTAACCAACCCGCAACTCACAACCGCAACCCGCAACCGCAACCCACAACTCACCAACCCGCAACCCGCAACCCGCCAACCCGCAACTCACAAACCCGCAACCCGCAACCCGCCAACCCAATCAAGAAACCGCCCCGCCAATCCAGGAAAAAGCAACCACAGAAAGCATGAGTGCCATACCCAAGCCACTATAACTACCACCAGCGAAAGCAGTCAGTACAATAGCAATTCCAAGTCCGACAAAGAGGACAGCAGCAGCAGCCATGATAAATTTACTAGAAGCCTTTATTTTACTGTCGTATAAATATACTGGCACCGTAGCCACGAAAAGACCAAAAGCCAGTCCAAGAAAACTAGTATCATTAGCGAAAGCTAAAAGTAAAGAAATAAGCGCACCAGATAGCAAACCAATATTGATTTGGGTGGTCAGCATCTCCGTTTTACTGAGCAAGTAGCGACTATATTTATCAAAATAGATGATAACATCACTAAGCGGGCCAGTAAACCAAGTCCACAAAATCAGGATAATATATAGCGGTAACAAAAAGGGCAAGACATTCACCAAAACCAAAACACCTATAATAATCAGCCATTGATTTTGCCGCGTATGCTTTTCCATAAAATAGGAATACTCCAGCAGCTTGCGAAACAGAATATTGGAGGCTTTGATGGCTTGCAACATGCCCGACTTGGCATATTCGTTCGTCGGGTCAATCGCTAAGGCTGCGCCGAAATGTTCTTTAGCTTTTGGAATATCACCTTCCCGTAGACACTGATGCCCCATATTGGCATGTGTAAAGGCATTTTCAGGGTCTTGTTCGAGCTGGTTTTCCAATATGATGCGCGAATCTACCGTCTGCCTGGAACGAGTCAGTGCCATAGACAATACATTCTGACAAAAGGCATTTTCAGGACTGATTTCCAATCCCTTTCGGGCAATTTCAACTGCTCGCTCCTTATGCTGCAAGTTTAGCAAAATGGCTGATTTTACACCATAATATTCTGCCTGATATGGATTGAAAGACAAAGCAATGTCAACATTTTCCATGGCTTTCTGATAAGCATCTTTTTCAAGATGAATCATCGCTTTCAAGTAGAAAAAATAGTCCTCCTCTGGCTCACAGCCGATTGCACGTTCAATCGCTTCCAGTGCGTCTTTCGGTTTGTTATTGGCTTTATGCACCTTGGCCTGCATCGCATGAAGGTCGCCAGAATCAGGATATTGTAATAAACCTTCGCCTATCTTTTGCTGTGCCTGATCGAGCTTATTATGCTCTATGAGAATTTCAATTCTTGATGTAATATCGTGTAGCATTTTGGTGATTTCTTATTGATTAATTTGGTAATTGGTCGCTATTTTTGAATTTGTATTTGACGTTTGTATTTGAATTTATAAATCCAAATACTTTAAAATATCATCATACAATCCTGAAGAATTGGAATACAGCGCGTAATTGCGAGCAGTATTAAACCATTCCTTCGTACTTGGACGTACTTTTTTGACCACTTGCATCAAATCTTTGCTTGTAATCGGCTCAATTTTACCGGACTTCATCGACTTGCGCAGGTTTTCCTCTGCTGCCATATCAATGAGCAATTTAATATCTGCGCCGCTGAATCCATCTGTTTTTTGCGCTAGTTTTTCAGTGTCTACATCTACCGTCGGTTTATCTTGCAAATGGAGGTCAAGAATAGTTTTGCGGCTCGGTTGATCTGGTGGCGGGACAAAAATAATTCGGTCAAATCGACCAGGGCGGAGAAAAGCAGAATCCATGTGCCAGGGCGAGTTGGTGGCACCAAGAATCAGTACGCCTTCGTTTTGAGCGTCCACGCCATCCAGCTCTTTGAGGAATTGATTGATAAGATTGCGCCCGCCCGACTGACGTAAGTCGCTGCGCTTAGAACCCACTGCATCTACTTCATCAAAAAACAAGACACAGGGATTATTGCGACGAGCAATTTCAAATTTTTCGTGTAGTCTTTTTTCGCTGTTGCCAATATACATATCCAGCACTTCTTCCAGTCCGACGGAGAGGAATTTGGAATTGATTTCGCCTGCGGTCGCTTTTGCTATATAAGTCTTGCCACAACCTGGCGGTCCGTACATTAAAATCCCGCCACCTGCAGTTTTGCCAAATGCCTTAAACAATTCAGGATTGGTCAGCGGCTGAATAATTTTGATGCGAATTTCCTCTTTTACATTTTCCATACCACCCACACCGGAAAAATTCAAGTCGGGTTTTTCAAAGAAAATATCATCATCACTTGCCGATTCATTTTCATAATCACCTGCCTGCACAGGGATTTTGAGTTGGCGTTCTAGTGATTCATCAAACCAATTCAGCTCTTCCTGAAATTCCTGATATCGCTCGACTGCCTCTCCAGTTTGTCCGTCTTTGATGAGCAGTTCGATATACAATTTCAGCACTTCATCCACCTTTGCCGACTCCAGAATTTCTTCGCAAATAATGATGCCAGGCGAGCAGTTGTCCAATTGATAATAACATTTTGCCAAATGAATTTTAGCATCCAGATCACCTTCTTTTTGAATAATGATTTTAAAATGTTCTTTAGCTTTATCGTATTCGCCAAAAGAAAACCAGCCTTTAGCCACCTGCACCCGCAGGATACTGTTATTAGGAGAAGCCTGTATCGCGGTTTCGAGGGCTTCTAATGTTGTTTTGTCCATATTGTTTTTTCTTGTCTTAAAAAAGCCTGCAAAAATACAAACTAAAATTTGAAAATCAAGTGTTTGTAGCAATGCTTTCCCGCAATTGCCCAAAATACTCAACAGACTTCAACAAACGATTGCCATACCAGGAAAATAACTCACCGTCCACGACCATCACCTGCGCATCAGGGCAAATGGCACGAAATTCCTCAATATGCTGCGCTTTAAATGGATAAGGCTCGGAAGACAAGAGAATGACCTGCGGATTCAATTGCCGAAGTTCATCGGCTGAAGTTTCTGGATAACGACTGCGATGGATGTATGCATTTTCAAAACCAGCAAGGCGGAGCATTTCATGTACAAAAGTATCCCCAGCACAGACCATGAGTGGCTGTCGCCAAATGAAGTAAGCCGCGCGGTATTTTTCTTTGATTGGAAACGTGTTGAATTGCTGTCGCAAAGTATCGACAAGCAGGTTGGCTGCTGTTGATTTGCCGATCAGTTTACCAATTTGACCTATCATATCGAGGGCATCGTCTAGCGTTTTTATATCACTCATCCAGACGGGATATTGGGTGGCGAGTTGCTCTATCTGGCTTTGTTCATTTTCTTCTTTGTTGCCAATAATCAGGTCGGGCTGAAGCGCAGCAATTTTATCAAAATGAAATTGCTTGGTGCCGCCAATTCTGGTTTTGCTTCTAAACTGTTCTGCCGGATGAATACAAAATTTTGTAATGCCAATAACTTCTATAGTTAAGCCTAAATAAAACAACAACTCCGTCTGAGAAGGGACAAGTGAAATGATGCGTTGCGGATGCTCAGGCACAGCAACTTGCCGATTCATCTGGTCGATTACAGTTTTCATAATGTAGTATTTTGGTTGATTGTCTTGTTACGAAATAGGTTGTCCTAAAATTAACAAATATCTCAAGTTTCAGAAGTCCAATACAAGTTGATTGTCGTCTATAAGACATCATGTTTTTTAGATAATTTTGAACTTTGGCAAACTTCTTGACTATAAGAAGGTGTTTTAAAACACAAGCTAAAAAACAATATGAAAAAAGTATTCTTTTTATTCCTGTTATGTTGTGCAGGAACGATGACACAGGCGCAAACTGCCCGAACGATACTCGATGAAATGTTAGTGGCAATTGATCATGCAAATACACTGACGTATACCATGAATGCCCAAGAGCGTTATGGAAGTAAAATGATTAAATCCGAGATGGATTTTAAAGTTCAGGTATCGCCTGCACGGGTCTATATGAAACAACTGGCACCCAAAGAGAATGAGGGAATCGAAGTATTGTGGAGTGAAGGAATGAATAATAACAAAGCCCTCGTAAATCCGAATGGTTTTCCTTACGTCAATGTGAGTTTTAGCCCCTATAATTCAATGATGAGAAAGACAAGTCATCATACGATAACGACTGCTGGTTTTGAACATCCTGCAAAAATATTGAGAAATGGCTTGAAAGCAGCAGGGGATAATTTTAATCAACATTTTGTGTTAGATGGTGAAGTGACCTGGAAAGGGAAATCATGTTATAAAATACTTTGTCTTCAACCCGATTTTAAATATGTATCTTACACGCTGACTAAAGACGAATACTTATATGACATTGCATATAAACAAATGGTCAGTGAACAGATGATTGCAGAAGCCAATAAGTTGAGCCTTTCGGCAAAAGTAAGGGCAGGGAAAACAATTCGAGTACCCAATTTTTACGCTAAGAAGATTATCTTTTATATTGACAAAGAAACAATGTTTCCAATCTATCAGGAAATACACGACGATAAAGGATTATACGAAACCTATGAGTTCAATAAGCTTGTTGTAAATCCACGTTTTTCAGGAGATGAATTCACAGAAGATTGTAAGTCTTATGACTTTTAGTAATGACAAATAAGAAGATGATAAATGGTAAATGATAAAAGTGAGATAAAACGAATACTGATAACCGGTGCAAATGGACAGGTAGGGCGCGAACTGAAAGTCTTGGCAGAATTCTATCCCGACTGGGAATTTTATTTCACAGGATCAGAAGATTTGGATATTACGGAGGCCTCATCTGTTCAGCAATTTTTTGACCAACACCAAATTAATACCTGCATCAACTGTGCAGCCTATACCGCAGTGGATAAGGCAGAAACAGATGAAAAAACTGCCCGACTAGTCAATGTAGCCGGCGTAGAAAATCTGGCAAAAACCTGTGCAATCTCAAAAGCGACACTCATTCATTACTCAACGGATTATGTGTATCATGGTCATCAAAATCGTCCTTATCAGGAAACTGATGCGACTAACCCGCAAGGTGTTTATGCTACAACAAAACTAGAAGGCGACTTAAAAGCACTGGCTATTCATCCACATACATTGGTGATTCGTACTTCCTGGGTCTATTCTTCTTTTGGACATAATTTTGTAAAAACCATGCTTCGTCTTGGAGCAGATCGGGATAAACTGACCGTCATTTTTGATCAAATTGGTACGCCGACTTATGCGCGAGATATTGCAGCAGCTACTTTACTAATACTAGAAAAACTGGATACTTTAAGTATCTCCGAAGTCGCCGGTATTTATCATTATAGCAATGAAGGCATAGCTTCCTGGTACGATTTCGCCAAAGCGATTTTTGAACTGCGTAATATTTCCTGCCATGTATTGCCCATAGAAACAAAAGACTACCCAACCCCGGCAGCTCGCCCGCATTTTAGTGTACTCAATAAAGCGAAGATTAAAACAACTTTTGGGCTGGAGATACCGCATTGGCGGGAGAGTTTGGAGAATTGTTTGAAGGAACTGGAATGAGCTAATTGTTGTTTTGGTTTGCGCATCGGGGCGTTTTTTTGAACCACTAGTTCCGATAGCCATCGGGAAAAGGGCACTAAGAAGGGAACGATTTGTCAATCAACTCAATGACCTAATCAACTCAATAACAGAATTAACTCAATCAACACAATCACTTAGTTTTACAGAATCCGTACCTTTGCCCCATGACTTTTCGAGATTTAAACTTAAATAAGAGCCTGCTACGTGCAATTGACGACTTGGGATTGACGGAGCCTACTGCTATACAACGCAAAGTATTTTCGCCAATCATGGCTGGAAATGATGTTGTTGGTGTGGCACAGACGGGTACGGGTAAGACCTTTGCTTACTTGTTGCCGAGCCTGCGTTTGTGGCAGTTTACGAAATCTCCCTCTCCACAGATATTGATTATGGTGCCAACGAGGGAACTGGTGGCGCAGGTCGTGGAGGAAGTCGAAAAACTGACGACTTATATGACTTTTCAGGTGGTCGGTGTATATGGTGGAACAAATATCAGAACACAAATTGCCGAGGTAGCAGCTGGGACAGATGTTGTTGTTGGGACACCAGGACGCTTATTAGATTTGATGTTGGAAGGGGCATTGAAGACCAAAAAAATCAAAAGACTGATTATTGATGAAGTAGATGAAATGCTCAATCTGGGTTTTAGGACGCAACTGAATGGCATCATAGACTTTCTACCTGTCAAAAGACAAAACCTCATGTTCTCAGCTACTATGCCAGAAGAAGTGGAGCAAATTGTCAATAATTATACAGATTATTATAAAAAAATAGAAACCGCTCCGTCTGGTGCGCCTTTGGAAAATATAGAACAATACGCCTACACAGCAGAAAATTTCAATACAAAAGCCAATCTCCTGGAATTGCTCTTACAAACAGATGCCGACTTATCGAAAGTGCTGGTGTTTGTAAGTACTAAGAAAATGGCAGACGCGCTGTATGAGCGACTGGTCGGTAGTTTTGAAGAGCAGGTTGGCGTTATCCACTCTTCCAAGTCGCAAAACAACCGTTTCAAAACGGTCTATGCTTTTCAGGATGGGACCTATAGGTTCATCATTGCTACAGATGTGATTGCCAGAGGACTGGATGTTTCTTTGGTGACTCATGTAGTCAATTTTGATCTGTCGCCTGTGGCGGAGGCTTATGTACATCGTATTGGTCGTACAGGAAGGGCGGAAAAAAAGGGGATTGCCATTTCCTTCGTGTCAGAAGAAGAACAGCTTTATAAAACACAGATAGAAGAACTGATGGACATGGAAATTCCCTGGCGTCCAGCACCAGCAGAATTGGTCGTGTCGGATGAACTGATTCCGCTTGAAATCACTGAAGATTTTGTGCCTTTTAATAACCATAAAATGAGGCAACACGAACCTTCCGGCGATGCTTTCCACGAGAAATCGGATAAGAATAAAAAGGTGAATAATAAAGTAAACTACGAAAGCCTCATGCAGAAGAAGTATAAGAAGCAGTATAGGAAGAAAGACAGTCGGTGATCAAATTCAAACTCAAATTCAAAAAACAAACTCAAACTCAGCAAACTTTGCGCCTTCGCGCCTTTGCGAGAAACCAAATTCAAACTCAAATTCAAAAAACAAACTCAAACTCAGTAAACTTTGCGCCTTCGCGCCTTTGCGAGAAACCAAATTCAAACTCAAATTCAAAAAACAAACTCAAACTCAGCAAACTTTGCGCCTTCGCGCCTTTGCGAGAAACCAAATTCAAACTC
>CALFBH010000036.1 GCA_937951615.1 uncultured Saprospiraceae bacterium
TTCTCCACCAGAACCCTATTTGTTCAGAGATCAGAAAAGAGCTAAAATACTCCAGAAGATGAAAAAAAATATCGCAAAACTAAAAATTACTGACAGCGAACTGGGCTTGAATGTCAGTCATTTATAGAACGTTAGTTGGAACACAAATAGAACGTCCTATGTCCTCACCTATTCCTCCTATTTGCTTTACCCAGAGTAAATTGCCATCAGCATCTGATTTTTGGATAAATACATCTCGATCTCCCATAGAAGTAAGGTTTTGTACACCCGATCCCAGGTCAAAATATATTGTTTCTTCGAAGAAACCTATCGTATATACATTCCCGTCTACATCGGTGGTGATTGAGTTACCCTCTTCTCTTTCTGCTCCTCCCATTCCTACTACCCATTCAGAATTTAGGTTTTGTGCATTTCCTGTCGTAGCGATACAGGCAATCAGGATACTTGTGTAAAGTTTTTTCATCTTGAATTTTATTTTTTAGTTTGAATAAATACACTCGCAAGATGCAGCACTTTCTCGGATATTCACAGGAAGAGTTTGTCTGTTTTTACAAATCATATTGGGGCAATTGAATACCTTATAAGCGACTATTGTCAATTCTTAAGCAGCGACTTAATTGTTATGCCGCCCGGTGTTTCAACCTCAATAAAATAAACACCTGCGGGCTGATTAATTTTGAGATTAATATTATCCGTGTTTTGATATTGAGATGAGTGTATTAATCTGCCATGAACGTCTATAATATTCACTTCTATATTGCTTAAAACAGCTTCAAAAGTAATTGTAAACTGACCATCATTTGGATTTGGATAAATAGTGAAAGATTTATCTTCAGTAGCATAGTCTTGTAAGCCAACTGTACTATTTCCCAACTTTTGAATATAGATGTCCCAGCCTCCTTCGGAAGTAAAGTTTTGTACGCCTACACCCGGGTTAAAATCTACTGTTTCATCGAAATGCCCCGTTGTATATATATTACCACTGTCATCGGTGGTTTAGCCCATAGGAAGTCACCATTGGCATCTAATTTTTGAATAAAGATGTCATCCCATCCGGTGGAAGTAAGGTTTTGTACGCCTGTGCCTGGGTCAAAATCTACCGTTTCTCTAAAGTAACCTGTTGTATATACATTACCTCCCCCATCAATGGTGATAGAATGCCCTATGTCCGTACTGCTTCCTCCCATTTGTCTTGCCCATTTTAAATTTGGATCTTGTGCATTGGCTGTGAATGCCAGAACAATGACTAGGATAGTTATGTAAATTCTATTCATCTTAATTTTTTAAATTGTCTGCAATTTAAAAAATCTTTTTTCATTCTTTTAATAATTGATGAATAGCTGCTTGAATGGATATTTTTTCAATGATTTTTAGTAAAACTAATGCTTGTCTATCCGTATAAATTAGCCACAAAAAAACTATCTTTGCACCCGTTTTAAAGACTTGACTTTTTGCATTTGCATTTCACTGAACTAACAGACAAATAAAATGGCATTAAAATGTGGCATCGTAGGCTTACCCAACGTCGGCAAATCTACACTATTCAACGCGCTATCCTCGGCTAAGGCACAGTCGGCAAACTTTCCGTTCTGTACGGTAGAGCCCAATGTCGGCACCATCACCGTACCAGATGAGCGACTCAATAAACTGGAAGAATTGGTGAGTCCGCAACGGGTACAACCAACAACCATCGAGATTGTAGATATTGCAGGACTTATCAAAGGCGCGAGCAAGGGAGAAGGACTGGGCAATCAATTCCTGGCCAATATTCGTGAAGTGGATGCCATTGTACACGTCGTCCGTTGTTTTGATGATGATAATGTGGTACATGTGGATGGAAAAGTTAATCCGGTAGGCGACAAAGGCGTCATAGATACCGAACTCCAACTTAAAGATTTGGAAACACTGGACAAGCGATTAGAAAAACTCCGCAAACAATCCAAAACAGGCGATAAAGCCGCCCTCAAAGCCCTTGATTTTGCCGAACGACTCAAAGCGCACATCGAAAATGGCAACTCTGCCCGTACCTTTGAAGTGCAGACCGACGAGTTGGCATCATTCAAGGATTTTATGTTGCTGACCGCCAAACCCGTCCTGTATGTGTGTAATGTAGATGAAACTTCTGTAGAAAGCGGCAACGAACACACGGAAAAGTTCAAAGCTGCTGTGGGCGATGAAGATGCAGAGGTCATCCTCATCAGTGCGCAGATTGAAGCTGATATTTCAGAACTTGATTCCTACGAAGAACGCATGGAATTTTTGTCCGACATGGGCTTGTCAGAACCAGGTGTCAATAAAGTTATCGCGGCTTGTTATGCTTTGCTCAATTTGATTACCTATTTCACGGCAGGCGTAAAAGAAGTTCGCGCATGGACGATAGAAAAAGGCACTTTAGCACCAGGCGCAGCCGGCGTCATTCATTCCGATTTTGAACGAGGCTTCATTCGCGCTGAAGTTATTAAATACAACACTTACGTGGAATATGGTTCAGAATCCGCCTGCCGCGATGCCGGTAAAATGGCAGTGGAAGGCAAGGAATATGTAGTGACAGATGGCGACATCATGCACTTCCGCCACAACGTATAACGTAGAGGCGACTTCAGTCGCCTAGTGATTCATGAGTGTTAATTATTTTGGAATTTGGAATTTAATTGTTGGAATTTTAAAATATGTTAGTAAAAGTATGTGGCATGAAATCTCCAAAAAATATCCAGGCAATTAGCAAGCTGCCACTTGATTTCATTGGATTTATCTTCTACAAAAAATCGCCCCGCAACATCAGCGAAACAGCACCCACGGAAACCCCAAAACACATCAACAGAGTAGGCGTATTTGTCAATGCTGAAATGGATACAATAATAGAAAAAATAGAGACGTATCAATTAGATTATATTCAGCTACATGGCGACGAAACACCTGAATACTGCCAACAAATTTTGGCGAAAGCCCATATAAAAATTATCAAAGCCTTCAGAATTGGTGATAAATTCCCCGAAATTTTGCCAGATTATGAACCATTTTGCGAATATTTCCTTTTTGATACCAAAGGGAAAGAATACGGTGGAACAGGTAAAAAGTTCAACTGGGATATTTTGCAGCAATATAAATGCGAAACCCTATTTCTACTAAGCGGAGGAATAGGGGAGGCAGATGCAACAGTTATCAAGACGCTGCAACTGGAAAAACTGGGAGGGCTTGACTTAAATAGTAAATTTGAAATAGAACCCGGACTGAAAGATATCAATAAAATTACTCATTTTTTAACCGAATTGAAAAAATAAAACTATGATCTAAAGAGGAGATAGCGTCATTTCTAAACGGCTTGATTATTTTAGACTAAAATGTTATGATAGAAGTAAACCAACGTGGCTACTATGGCGAATTTGGAGGAGCCTTCATTCCCGAAATGCTACACCCAAATATCGAAGAACTCAGAAAATGCTACATCGAAGTCAGCGAATCCGCAGAATTTCAGGCAGAATTTCGGAAATTGCTGAAAGACTATGTCGGGCGACCTTCCCCTTTGTATTACGCCAAGCGTTTGTCTGCACATTATAATACTAACATCTACCTGAAAAGAGAAGACCTCAATCATACTGGTGCGCATAAAATCAACAACACGATTGGGCAGATTTTGATGGCGCAGCGATTGGGCAAAAAACGCATCATTGCCGAAACTGGAGCTGGACAACATGGCGTAGCGACAGCGACCGTCTGTGCCTTGATGGGCATAGAATGTATTGTATATATGGGTTCGGTGGATATAGAAAGACAAGCCCCGAATGTCTCCCGAATGAAGATGCTCGGTGCAGAAGTTCGCCCTGCAACCAGTGGTAGTCAGACGCTCAAAGACGCGACCAATGAAGCCATCCGCGACTGGATCAATAATCCAGAAGACACACATTATATCATCGGTTCTGTTGTAGGGCCACATCCTTATCCCGATATGGTGGCTCGTTTTCAGTCGGTCATCAGTGAAGAAATGTTGTGGCAACTGAAAGAGCAGACAGGCAATGAAGATCCCGACATCATCGTAGCTTGTGTAGGCGGAGGAAGCAATGCGGCTGGAGCGTATTATCATTATTTAAACAAAAAAGATGTTCGACTAGTCGCAGTAGAAGCAGCTGGACTCGGCATACACAGTGGGGAGTCGGCAGCCACAAGTGTATTGGGTACAAAAGGTATTATACACGGCAGCCGGACTTTGCTGATGCAAACAGATGACGGACAGATTATCGAACCTTACTCCATCTCTGCCGGACTCGATTATCCAGGCATCGGTCCGATGCATGCACATCTGATTGATACCGGAAGGGCAGAAGCAGTGAGCATCACAGACGAAGAAGCCGTGAAATCTGCTTTTTTTCTGGCGCGAATTGAAGGTATTATTCCTGCGTTAGAAACTGCACATGCTTTTTCTGCTTTGGATAAAATCGACTACTCCAAAGATGATGTTATTGTTGTAAACTTATCTGGTAGAGGGGATAAAGATTTGGGAACTTATGTGAAGTATTTTTAGAATTGGTGATTAGTGTATTAGTAACTGGTGAATGAGGAAATATGGCGGTGTTCGAATAAAATATGGAATAGTCGCAAGGCGAATGTTTTTATAAAATTCTGGTGTAGGATTGTTCTATTCTGTACTTTCAATAGAAGAATTCCCCTTGCGACCCTTGCGCTGCATTTATCCTACTTTAGTCGAACACTACTGAAATTTAAATCCTTAAACCATGTAAAAGTCTTGCCTCTAGCAACACTTCATTTTAATCTTAATGAGCTATAAAAAAGGTCGTTCCGACACAGGAACGGCCTTCTTTTTGCCTTTCCGTGAATTATTATTTTGTTATGATTTTGTTAAGGAAAATATAAATTTTACTGTACATTTGACGAATGAAAACAATGCCTTACCAGTAATTCTAAATGAATTGGATAAGGATAGACTTACTTAATTATAAAATGTTTACAATGAAGAGTACATTACAATTTTTTGGCTGCCTGATAGCAATGCTATTGGTTTCAAGTAGTCTTTTTGCCCAAAAGGGTACAATTTCAGGTGTCATTAGCGATGCTACTGGAGGCTTACCTGGTGCGACCATAACTGCTGGAGCAGGTCTTGGAACAACGACTGATGCTATGGGGAATTATACATTAAAACTAGATCCAGGAACTTATACGCTTGAAGCTTCTTATATTGGCTTTACAGCACAAAAAGCAGAATTTACAGTGGAAGCAGGTCAGTCGAAGACTTGGAATGTGAACTTGGCGGAAGATGCAACCACTTTGGGCGATGTAGTTGTCGTAGGAACACGTACTGCACCTCGTTCTTCAACGACCTCTCCACTTCCTGTTGATGTTTTCAGAGCAAAAGAACTGACCAGCACAGGACAAACTTCATTTGATAAAGCACTTCAATATCGTGTGCCTTCTTTCAATACAGTTCAAACACCAGTAAATGATGCTACGGCACTTTTGGATCCTTACGAAATCAGAAACATGGGACCAAGTCGTACTTTGGTACTGATTAATGGTAAGCGTAAGAATATGAGTTCCTTATTATACACACAGACCTCTCCTGGTCGTGGTGAAACAGGTGCTGATATTTCCGGTATTCCTACAGATATGATTAAGCGTGTAGAAATTTTGAGAGATGGTGCATCTGCGCAGTATGGTTCTGATGCCATTGCAGGTGTTATGAACATCATCCTGAAAGATGCTGTTGATGAGGGACGTTTTATCTTAAGAACAGGTATCACAACAGAAGGCGACGGTGAAATGATTGGCGCAGCCCTGAATAACGGTACAAAATTAGGAGAAGGTGGTTTCCTTAATTATACGATTGATTTATCAAAAGTAGGTCTATCTAATCGTCCAGGTACAGTGAGTGCAGGTGGAGAAGCTGCCGATTTTGTTTTAAGTCCGTGGGTTGATGCGGCGCAAACAATACCTATTTCTCCTGCAGAAGCAACTGCAGCACTTGGTCAAGTTCAGCCGTTTTTGAACGAGCGACCTGATGCAGGTAATATCAATGGTTCACCAGAAACAACAGCGATGAAGTTTGCGTTGAACGCAGGCAAAAAAGTCAGCGATAATGGTGAAGTCTATGCTAATGCAGCTTATGTTTACAAAAAAGTAAATAGCTTTGCCAACTATCGTACACCTTACTGGAGAACACTGGATGCTTTTCCTTATTTGGAAGACTTTTTTGGTGACCAATATGGTTATGAAGATTTAAACAATAACGGTATTTTAGATTATGCAGGTTATGTACCAACTTTTGATGGCGATCTGATTGATTATAACGGTACAGTTGGCTTTAAGTCAGAGAGAAATGGCTGGATTAGTGATGTGAGTTTCACAACAGGTAGCAATGAGCAGACTTACATTATCAGTAATTCGCATAATAGAAACATGACTTTAAATCCTGATAGTACATTCAAATACCGCGAAAATAGCCCACTTGTTTTTGATCCAGGTGGAACACGTTTCGTACACAATGTAGGAAATATTGACGTAACCAAGCGTTTCAGTGACATGTTCAGTTTTGCCTTCGGAACAGAGTTTAGAACAGAAGATTTTACCATCATTGAAGGAAGTTTGGCTTCTTATGAAGATGGTGGACCGGATTCTTTCGCTGGTAATGATCCACGTAATTCAGGTAAATTTAACCGTTATAACTTTGGTGGTTATTTAGATGCTGCTGTTGATGTTACTGATGATTTTTTGATTAATGGTACAATACGTTTAGAAGATTATAGCGATTTTGGAGAAGCTTTTGTATGGAAAGTGAGTACACGCTACAAATTAATGGACGATAAAATAACGCTTCGTGGTTCTGCTTCTACTGGTTTCAAAGCACCAACGCTGCACCAGATTTATACACAGAAAGCACAGTATAGCTTTGTACCTGGTCAAGGTATTCAGGTAGGTGGTTTGGTGAATAATGTATCTAGAGAAGCAAGATTGCTTGGATTGCCACAATTGCAGCCTGAAAAATCAACTAACATCACTGTTGGACTTGGTTTGCGCCCTATCACTGGCTTGAGCCTGACCTTGGATTATTATAACATCGCACTTACAGATCGTATCATTCTGAGTACAGAAATTGGCGCAACTGCTGATGGAAATACTGCTTTGGATGAAATATTGGTGAATAATAACCTTTCTGATTTGAGTTTCTTTGTCAATGGACTGGATGCCAGAACTTCTGGTATTGATTTCGTTGCAAACTACCGTGGTATTCAGCTGGGTACAGGTTCACTTGGCGCAAGTCTTTCTGGTAATTATACTTTACAAAATGAAAGAGAAGGTGAGGTGAAAAACCCTGAATTGGTTGCCTCTTCAGGTCAGTCTGTTGCCAACGCAACACAGGAAGCTTTATTCTTTACTTCACGCCCTAAGTTCAAAGCTATCTTAGGTTTGGATTATGAAGTAGGTGATTTTACTGTTTCTTTAGGTAATACTGTATTTGGTCCAACTACTTTCAAGCAGCAAGGTATGGATGCTAATTTATATACAGAGTTCAAAACCAAAATCGTTACTGATCTTGGTCTGAGCTATAATGCAACAGATAAATTGAACATTGCATTAAATGTAAATAACTTACTTGGTGTATTGCCAGAATGGGAATTCAAAGCAGAAAATGCAGAAGGTCAGGCTATTATTGACGATACTTCTGTGAATGCTTATGGAGTAACACCTATTCAAAACCAGTCTAACCTGATTACATTTAATCAGCGTTATTCTCAAATGACTTATGATGGTTACCATTTCAGTCAGTTGGGTACACAGTTAGCTTTGAGTTTGAGTTATAAATTCTAATTCATTTAGAATTTAATCATAAATAATAAAATGCAGCTCAAATAATTTGAGCTGCATTTTTTAAATATTCTAAAATACCATGAAAATATTAGTCATTGGAGGAACAGGAACGATTGGAAAAAAGATAGTAGAACATTTTTCAAAAAATAACGAAGTACTCATTGCAGGACGGCGTTCGAAAGAATATAAAGTAGATATTGGAGATACAAAATCTATTAAAAGTCTGTTTAAGAAAACCGGCAAACTGGATGCCATTATCTGTGCGGCAGGAGAGGCAAAATGGGCACCATTTAAAGACCTTTCAGAAGCAGACTTTCACATTGGCTTACGCAGCAAGTTGATGGGGCAGGTGAATGTGGTCAGAATAGGTCGCAAATACCTTAGGCGCAAAGGTTCCATTACACTGACAACTGGTATTCTGGCGGATGATCCTGTTTATCAGACCGCAAGTGCGGCTATGGTGAATGGCGGAATTCACAGCTTTGTACAAGCAGTAGCCTTAGAATTAAAGAAGAAAATAAGAGTGAATGTGGTTTCTTCCGGGGTGGTTATGGATGCTTATGCGAAGTATGAAACTTATTTTCCAGGACATCCACCTATTGCAATGGATAGGATGGTGATGGGCTATGTGCGAAGTGTAAATGGAAGAGGAACTGGAGAAGTCATTAGAATTTATTCATAAAAATAATGGAAGATATTATAATTATAGGTGGTGGATTAATGGGAAGTTCCGTAGCATGGAAACTATCCGATTATGGGCAAAAAGTGTTGCTGCTCGAACAACAGGGAAAGAATTACAAGAGCGGTTCGAGTCTGGGCAATACACGTATTGCACGCAGTTTAGGGCCAAAGAAGGACGTTTTTTCCTATGTTCACAATCAGACCGTAAAAGAAGTCGGTCAACTTTTGCACTTTTTAAATGGAGAAAAGTCTTCCCCGAAACATAAAATGGAGGACATCTACACGACTTCACCTGTATCTTACTTGTTTCAGAAAGACGATCGAGAAGAAATAGCTAAATTTAGATTTAAAAAACAAAGAAAGTTTTATAGAATAGCCTCAGGAGATGCTGCGTTCAGAAAATTTGGTATGACCATTCGAGATGACCAGGTTTTAGTAAGAGAGTATAAAAAATACTCTGGCACCATGAATCCATTAGCACTTATCGACAAACTTCGGCTGGGGATAGAAAAAAAAGGAAGCCAGATTAAATATAAGCACAAAGTTGTTCGACTCCTTAAAAAAGAAAACTTCTATGAACTAGAGGTTTTAAACACCAAAACAAATAAAACGGAAACCATTCAAACCAAAAAAGTAATTATTGCCGCCGGAGCTTATACGACTGCTGTACTCAAAGATATTGCGCCTTATTTCAGGAAATTGGTTACGCCTAAAAGAGTGTTGGCTTCTTTTTTAAAAATCAGAGATCAACGCTTTAAACAACTGTCAGAAGGAGAGATTAAAAACATTATAAATGGACATCCGATGTTTTCCCAAAGCGGCAAGATGTATTTTTCTATGATAGACAAAATAGAAAAAGACGGCTCAATGGTCTTTAAAATTGGCGGACATCTCATGCGTAGAAATATCATTGACTTAGACAGGGTTTGGACTTTCGAACCTCGAAAGAAAGAAATAAAATGGGCTAAAAAGCAATTCAGAAAATATCTTGAAATGCTGGAAATTCATCTTGAAAAGAAAGACATTGAATATGTCGGTGCTTATAATTGTGTGTATGCTGTATCTAAGACAAAAATTCCTTTTGTGACAAATATTATGGATCAGGATGGTGTTTTAGATAAAGATATGGTCGTCGTAAGTGGTATGTCGGGAGTCGGAGCGAAAGGTTGTCTGGGCTATGGCTTATTAGCTGCGGATTTGCTTTTGGGAAGAGGAGAATCTAGTTCTATCTATCGAAAAGCAGCCAGAGCATTTGGAAATCCAGAGGTCAGGTTAAATACTAAAAGAATAAGACCTAAGCGATTGTTTTAATAAAATTCGGATTTATTAAAGCCGAGCCGTGTTGAGTTTGAGTTTGTTTTTTGAATTTGAGTTTAAAACTTACAAATCACGTCGCGCCATCAACCAAAAACTCAGGAAAATAAAAAGAGCAATATAAAAGGTAGAAAAAAGCACTGCCTCCCAGCCAGGAAGTGCCTGAAGAGAAAATGGTGTATTTTTAGAGGACATCAATGCTTGAAGACGAGCATCCGAAAAGAAATGCACTAAATCTTCAATGGCATTTAGTGGATAATAATCAGAGATTTTTGACTTAGGAAAGATACGCGTGTAAGTTAGGAGACGAAGCAGCGGTTCCAAAATAATGGTATAAGTCAGATAAAACAAAATAGCCAATCCAGTGCGACGAATCCAAAGTCCAATCAAAAATGCAAAACACATATAGCCAAAAGACATCAGGCAAAAACGTGGGATATAATACATCTGCTCCGTTACCCGCTGCATCACAATATAGTCAGTATTGAAAAAACCAAAGGCGAGGACAAGGAGTGTGTAATATAGTGTTGCGGCAACACTCACTGCCAGCATAAAGATCATTTTTCCGCCAATAAATTCCCTTCGACTCATTCCCGTCATAATATTCTGCCGAGCCGTTTTATACGAAAATTCTCTAACGATCAACAGAATAGCCAGAAAACCTAAAAACAAAAAAGACAGCCAATTTCCCGCATAACCCATATACAACCAGATGTTCGGAAATATAAATAAACTGTCAATGTCAAATTCTCGAGGAAAATCAAATGATGTTTTAAAAGACAAAAAACACAAAGGCAATAAGACCATATACAAAGCCATAATCACCTTGAAAGGACGATAATGGCGCATTTTTAACCATTCTAATTGTAAGAGATGTAGCATAATGGTTAATATTGTTTAGGCGCAGCATTGCGGGTGATTTCCAGAAATTCTGTTTCCAATTTTTTCTGTTTCATCACCAGATGGGTCAGGGTAATATTATGGCGAAAAGCAAGCGCATTGATGTATGCTGTACCATAGTCATCGTCTAGTGAAATAGATAATTTGTCTGTTCCAATAGATTGTACAGCACTTATTTTGTCGTCGTCTTTGAGGATATATTTTAAAGCTTCGAGGTCTTCGGCAGCGACTTCAATAGTAATGTCACTGTCCATAATTGCGCCGACACTTCCAGTTGCGAGCAGTTGTCCTTTTTTTATAATGGCAACATGAGAACAAATTTTCTCCACTTCATCCAGTATATGGCTAGCCATGATAATGGTCTTGCCCTGTTCCGCAATTCGGACAATCAAATCCCGCACTTCCGCAATACCTTCCGGATCGAGTCCATTGGTCGGCTCATCAAAAATCAGGGCATCGGGATTGCCGACCATCGCAGCAGCGATAGCCAGTCGTTGTTTCATGCCCAACGAATAAGTATGGAAAGGAGCAGCCTTGCGTTGGTGCAAATCGACCATTTCGAGCAAGCCGTCAATATCAGGAGACTTAGTTTTTTTGATATGTGCAACGACTTTCAGATTTTGAACGCCATTCATATACGGATAGAAATTGGGTGTTTCCAGCAGTGTGCCAATACGTTTTCGCGCTTCCCGAACATTTATTCCACCAAACCAATTATAAGTCCCCGCATCCGGGCGTATGATGTCCATCACCATGCCCAAAGTAGTCGTCTTGCCACTTCCATTAGGACCCAATATCCCATACACCTGTCCTTGCTCGACACTGAGATTCAGCCCGTCCACAGCAGTGAGCGAACCATAGTGTTTACTGAGTCCCTCAATGTTTAATATTGGCTTCATGGCTTAAGAAGAATGATGAACTATGAACTATGAATGATGAATGATGAACGGTGTAGCAATGAATCACTCAGTTTTTGCATTCCATTTGTCATGCAGCAGCAGTACCTTCTCAATCACATCTCGCACACAACCTTGTCCGCCTGCAATCGGAGAAATATATCGAGCAATTTTTTTGATTTCGTGGGCAGCATCTTGCGGGCAGGTCGGCAGTCCGACTTTACACATGACGTCGTAATCTGGCAAATCGTCCCCCATGTAGAGAATATGCGCAGGATCTAAATCATAAGCATGAATAAATTCTTCGTAAGCTTCCACTTTGTCCCGCACGCCGCTGTATACATTGGTCACGCCCAATGAACGGATATGCTTCACTACGCCCTCTGATTTTCCACCCGTGATGATCGCAACATTATACTCCAACTCAACAGCCATCCGTATCGCAAAATCATCCCGTGTATTCATGCGACGCAACAATTTTCCATCTTCTAGGACGAGTACATTGCTTTGTGCCAATACACCATCTACATCAAAAATGAAGGTCTGAATATCGTTGAAAGTTTCCAAATAATTCATACACTGAAATAGATGACGTTTGAGTTTGAATTTGACGTTTGGATTTGAATTTTCCCACTACTGATTATCCCGCCATTCATACACCCATTTGGCTTGTATTTGTTCGAGGTGTCCTTCGGTAGACCCTTCGCGTTTGCCTTCAAAAGTATCTATTTCCAGTATCCATTCCAGCAATTCTGTGAAGCGAATACGATAAATTTTCGACTCTGTGAAGTCATCTCCAAACCGTTCATACAGTTTCATGGCGATGTCTTCATGGTCTTTCCAATCGATTGGTAAATCTTCTATATCAAAACCCATATTATAAGTGAATGAATGAATTAGTAAATGAGTGAATAAGCCTTAGTAGTCTTTCAAGTTAATATTGTCGGGTGATTAGGATGGTTTCATTGTTGAAATTGCTTCATTGCTATTGTTTTTTGCTGCGCAAAAAATCACGATAACAATTTAACCATCATAGCAATAGAACAATTTGCACCAAAACCTGACTCAAAAGATATAAAATTTAATTTACCCGATATTATTAACTGGAAGAACTACTTAGTGTTCATGCCCGATAATACCCGATTGGTCGGGAATCGTGACTTCTATCTCCGCATCATCTTTCAGAATGATACACTGACAAGCCAGGCGGGATTCCAGACGTGGATTGATTGCCCGATCAATAAAATCTTCTTCTTTGTCAGAAATTTCTTCTAAAAGATCGTCTCCTTTTTCCACATAAATATGACAGGTACTACAGGCACACACGCCACCACAATTGTGGTTCAGGTGAATGTCATGCTCTTCTGTCAATTCCAGAATGGATATATCCGCTTCCGCCTCTACTGTTTTTGAAGGGATATTTTTATCTTCAAAATTGAATTTTATTTTCGCCATTAAGACTTTTTGTTGGGTGCTGACGCACCATTTGTTATAATCTAATTATACAATAAAAAAAATAGCCATTTAGTTCATAAATGACACACTAATCATCTTAATCTATCCATAGACTTGATCAGCTGCTCGTCTTTTTTGATAAAACGATTGGCAAGAGCCGAAAAAATAAGTGCAGCCAGTGAAGCCAGCAAGCCCAAACCAACTTCAATAAGTGTTCCTTTAGGAATAGTACTCCATTCCTGATAAAACAACAAAAAGCCCAGAAGTGGCAACAAAACACTTAACACAATCAGCAAATATCCAAAGCGCATCTGTAAGGTACGATTTTTAAACATAAAGATATTCAGCACTGCCAAAGCACCGCCAAGAATCGTCATAACAAGCAATACGGGATGATCCTGAATATTGAAAACAGTATCAGACAAAAAGCCTGTTGTAGCAGTATTGCTCGACGCCAGTTCCAGTCCGAACAGCGAGAAAAAAGCACCTGCAACCAGCAGTAAAAAAATAGATTGAATACGTTGTATCATCTTTAATAAGTTTAAGTTTAAGTTTAAGTGCAAGTTTAAAACTAATCTTGACTCAATCTCAAACTTAATTATAAAATTATTATATATTGTAAACAAGGGAGCAATGAAGCAATTGAACCATACAGCAATTGAACAATGAAACCACACCGCAAAGGTAATGGTTTATCAAAATGTACCAAACAATATAGGCGATGAAAATAGATTATGGAGAAGATAAGCAGACAGTCTTAGAATCAGGGAAGTGAGTTAGTGAAATGATGTTAGAATATACTGATTCATCATTCATCATTCATAGTTCATCATTTTTTCGCATTCATCCGCCCATAAAACGCACTGTCAGGATAATGCTTGCCACAATAATCAAGAATACGCTCAAACAAAGGCAGCGTATCTTCCTTGAGTTGCTTAAAACGAATGCAGGACTTCCCACAATTATAAGCTTTCAATTCCTCACCAAATTCCTTATTCATCAAATCGTGTGGCATGACGTATAAAGCCATATAATTTTTCTGACTCGCAAGTGCGCAAAGTGTTTCACCTTCCAGCACATAAGTAGGCATTTTGTACCCCATGTTTTCCTCAATGCCAGGATACAACTTTTTTATAGTTTTCTGAACCTCCGTCAATATTTTCTGACGATCTTCGGCTTGGTTTTTAATATAATCTGATGCGGTCATGGTGGATTATTTTTATAATCTAAATTGTTTTCTACCATGTAAAAATACAAATTTATTTTTTACTTATTCTCTGATATTCAGCCAGGATGATAGTTGTCCGAGCGGAGTCGAGGACAACACAGATAGTTGATTTCGGCTCCGCTCAACCAACTGTAATTCAATTCGCCAACCTCGCAACCCGTCCAACACCCCGATGCGCAACCCACAACTCGCCAACCCGCAACCCAACAACCCGCAACTCGCCAACACCCCGATGCGAACCCGCAACCCGTCCAACACCCCGATGCGCAACCCGCAACTCGCCAACTCGCAACCCAACAACCCGCAACTCGTCCAACACCCCGATGCGAACCCACAACTCGCCAACCCGCAACGCTAAGTATATTGAGTAATTGAGTAAATTGAGTAGCTAACAACCCACAACTCGCCAACCCGCAACCCAACAACCCGCAACTCGCCAACTCACCCAATCACCTCAATAAATCGCTCCGCATTGATACTTATCTCCCCATAACCAATAGCAGAAGCTGCCGCAATGCCGTACATTCCCGTACCCAATATCTCACTCACATCTTCCACACGTATACCGCCGACCGCGATAAGTGGAATCATAATGCCAGCTTCCCTGCATTGTTGCGCAATCTTCCGGTAACCGTCCAAGCCCACAAGCGGGCTTAGATTTTCTTTAGTAATAGTAAATCGAAATGGACCGACCCCAATATAATCAACACCTTGCTTCGCCAATTTCTGAATCTCTTCAAATGTATTCGCAGTACCACCAATAATGGCATCATCGCCTAGAATTTTTCGGGCAGCTATGGGCGACATATCGGTTTTGCCAAGATGAACACCGTCTGCACCAACTGCCTTTGCAATCTCTACATGGTCATTGATAATTAAAATCGCACCAGCTTCACGGCTACAGTGTCGGGCATTTTGTGCATAACGCAGCCATTCCTCATAAGGGGCATTTTTAACACGAAGCTGTACCCATTTTACGCCAGATAAACAAGCTTTTTGTATCAACTCGCAATGCGTAGAAGATGGCGATTGGTGCGTAATGTATTGTAGCTTTTCAATTTTTTTGTTGAACATAATCTGTTATTTGTTCGGTATAAATGTGTTTTTGTATTCATTGAGACGCTAACAAATGACACCGATAACATAAAAGAACTTCTATTTTTTAAATTTTATAATTGTTTAGGTCGATGGTCGATGGTCAATAGTCGATGGCTGTTTTTAAGTATTCAAGCTATTTTAGTGCTCATTTTGCTCTGCAAAAAGCATGAAAAACTGTATATATTTGGTCTATTTGATGTTCAGCTATCGACTATCGACTGCGGACTATGGACGAAATTTTAGTCTTTGCCCTTTTCGACTTTCGTCAAATACACCATTGGCATAAGCCAGATGACCACTCACAATAGTATGACTCACTCGCCCCTGAAAAGTTGCGCCTTCTAAGGGCGACCAGCCACATTTATAGTCAATATTATTCGGCTGAACTGTCCAATTAAACTTAGGATCAAAGAGAACCAAGTCGGCATGATAACCCTCGCGGATATAGCCTCTTTTTTCTACCCGAAAACATTCGGCAGGAGCGTGGCACATTTTTTCTATTATGCGTTCCAGCGAAATTTTACCAGCCTGATAAAAGCCGAGCATGATATTGAGCGAATGTTGCACCAAAGGCAGTCCAGAAGGTGCTTTGAAATAAGTATTGTCTTTTTCGTCACGAGTGTGTGGTGCATGATCGGTGGCAATAATGTCCAGTCGATTATCCAGTAGGGCAGGGAAGAGGGCGTCGCGATGTGAAGCAGCTTTGATGGCTGGATTGCATTTGACTTTTGTACCTAAGGTTTCATAATCATCACTGCTAAAATACAAGTGGTGTACACAAACTTCCGCTGTAATGCGTTTTTCCGATAAGGGAATATCATTTCTGAATAAAGCCAGTTCATCTGCCGTAGAAATATGCAAGATATGCAGGCGAGTATTGTGCTTCTTAGCCAGCTCGACAGCAAGGCTAGAAGATTTTAAACAACCTTCAACATTCCTGATTTCAGGATGACAGGAAATCGGAACGTCTTCGCCATAACGTGCTTTATAAATCTCCGTATTGGCACGAATAGTCGTTTCGTCTTCGCAATGTGTCGCAATCAGCATCGGACATTCTGCGAACAATTTATCCAAAGTTACTGGATCATCCACCAGCATATTGCCCGTACTGCTGCCCATAAAAGCTTTGATGCCACAAACATTTTCAGCATTAGTTTTCAGCACTTCTTCCAGATTGTCATTCGACGCGCCCATGAAGAAAGAATAATTTGCCAGCGATTTTTGAGCGGCTATATCATATTTGTCCTGTAGCAATTCCTGCGTCAATGCAGCGGGTTTGGTATTGGGCATTTCCATAAAAGAGGTCACGCCACCTGCTACGGCTGCCCGAGGCTCGGTATAAAGGTCAGATTTATGTGTCAGTCCAGGTTCCCGAAAATGCACCTGATCATCAATAATGCCTGGCATGAGGTATTTGCCAGAGCCGTCGATTTCTATATCAGCATTAGCACTGATAGTCGGTGCAATTTTTTCTATCCAACCATCTTTCACCAGTACATCAGCATTGAAAATTTTGCCTTCATTGATGACCTGAGTATTTTTTATAAGAATAGATTTCATATTTTTTAATTACGGTTTGGTAAACTTGTGCGTAGGTTTTGCAGAAAGGGCGAGTTTGCTAAACCTTCTACTGAATCGTGCCTTCTGAGTAAGGTTTAGCAAACTTCTTGCTCGCAATACTGCCCGCAAGTTTACCAAACCAATGAATTACTCCATTACCGCCTTAGCGGCAGCAATGCTATTATTCATATCATCACTCACCTTCTGAATATTCACTTTTTCCGACTGAAGATAAGCCATGATTTCTTCATGCGTTCGGGTATCTTTATCGGACGGTAATTTAAGACCTGCCATCCAATCCATCATACCTTCTCCGGAGTTTTCCAGGTCTTGTATCTTTTGGTTGATCTCCTGTATTTTGGTTTCGTCTTTCTCCTCGGTTTTCAAAACTCTAAGTTGTTTTTGCAACCTGTGAATATCATCCATTTTTGGCATGACTTCATCGTGTATCACCATGACTTCTGCAATGAGTTTTTGTTGGATTTTTCCATTGCTATTACAAGATGTAAAAACCAAGGCACTTATTAGAAAGAATAAAAATGTATTATATTTCATCAGAAATTTGTTTTGAATAGATTAAAGGGCAAATTTAGAGATTAGCCACGAATGCACGAATTAAATAGGAATAAAACATTTTATCCTTTTCGCTGTTTAGTCTGCCATGAAACATTACCTGATTATTGGAGCGTCTTCGGGCATTGGTCAATCGCTGGCGCGGATATTAGCAAATGATGGTCAGCAGGTGCATGGAACGTATAATAAGCACCCTGCAAATGACGAGGAAAACATAACTTATCATGCACTCGATGTATTGGACGAATCGGCTGACTTAGACTTTTTACCAGATACATTAGATGGATTGGTTTATTGTCCGGGCAGCATCAACCTCAAGCCTTTTCACCGAATCAAACCAGACGCTTTCATGCAAGATTTCAACTTGCAGGTGGTCGGGGCGATTAAAATTATTCAGGCTGTCTTGCCAAAACTGAAAGCAAGTGAGCAAGCATCTATTGTCTTGTTTTCTACGGTTGCGGTACAAATGGGTTTCAATTTTCATGCACAAGTGGCAACCTCCAAAGGAGCTATTGAAGGACTGACCCGCGCACTTTCCGCAGAATTTGCGCCCAAAATTCGCGTAAATGCCATCGCGCCTTCATTGACGGATACGCCATTAGCTGCGAAATTATTATCCAATGATGAAAAAAAAGAAGCCAACGCAAAACGACATCCACTACAAAAAATCGGTACACCAGAAGACATAGCAGAAATGGCAGCTTTCCTACTATCTGATAAATCAAACTGGGTCTCCGGTCAGATTTTTCATGTGGACGGAGGCATGTCAGCGATTAAAAATTAATTACGAATGACGAATCGTTTAATTACGAATATCTAGCAGTTGGTTTCATTTCGGCGACGCTGAACACAAGCAGTTGTCCGAGCGAAGCCGAGGACAACACAATTTACACAATTACTCAATCAACACAATTACTCAATAACTTAATTCACCCAATCAACACAATAACTTAATTCACCCAATCAACACAATTTACTTAATCAACTCAATTACTCAATCAACACAACAACTCAATCATGTTCGGATTATTCAAAAAGAAATCAAAAATAGAAACGCTTCGCGCACAGTATAAAAAACTAATGAAAGAAGCTTACGACTTATCTACTTCCAACCGGATGGCAAGCGATAAAAAACATGCAGAAGCGAGTGAGATAATGGATGAAATAGAAGCACTTGCAAAAGCAGGAGAGCAATAATGCATAGTGCAGAAGATACAGACAGAATTATTGAAATGGCTTGGGAGGACAGAACGCCTTTTGAGGCCATCCGTATGCAGTTTGGAGTATCAGAAGGCGAAGTCATCAAGCTGATGCGCAATAATTTGAAAAGAAAGAGTTTCAATTTGTGGCGTAGGCGAGTCAATGAAGGCGTCAGTCGAAAGCACCTGAAAAAGCGCAGTGCGGAAATCAGTCGTTTCAAGTGTTCTCGGCAGCGAAGTATCAGTAATAATAAAATTTCCAAACGCTAAGCTATGCACTGGACAAAGCAAGAACTCGAAGGTATAGAAAAAATCCGCCGACTGAATATTATCAATTCGATAACAGGCATCAAGCCCGCCAATTTGATTGGGACAATTTCGGATGTAGGCGAGTTGAATTTGGCTATTTTTAGCTCGATTATCCATCTGGGCAGCAGTCCTGCTTTGATTGGTTTTGTCTCCAGACCAAGCGAAGAAGTGCCACGGCATACGCTGGAAAATATACAGCAAAACGGTCATTACACAATCAATCATGTTCACGAGTTCTTTGTCGAAAAAGCGCATTATACCTCTGCTAAATTTAGTCGCAAGACTTCCGAATTTGAAGAATGTAAACTAACACCCGAATTTCTGGCAGACTTCAAAGCTCCTTTTGTAAAAGAAAGTCAGATAAAAATGGGCATGAAATTCCTTGAAGCCATTCCTATCAATATCAATAAAACGGTACTCATTATAGGTCAAATACAACACTTGATGATACCCGATGAAGTCGTATCAGAAGAAGGATACATTGATTTGGCTGATGCCAATAGTGTAGGCATCTCCGGCTTGAATACTTATTACAGTTTCAAAAAGGTAGGAACATTTCCTTATGCGAGGACACAAGAATTGCCAGATTTTTGACGCATGAAAAAAGTGAAAAAAGAGCATTTGCCCCAGAAAATATGTTTGGTCTGTAAGCGTCCGTTTGTTTGGCGAAAAAAATGGGAAAAGGTATGGGACGAAGTGAAATACTGTAGTGAACGATGCCGAAGAAATAAATAGTTAATTTTAAAGATAAACGGTAACTGCTTTTTCTAATAATTTCTCTTCCTGCCCAAGCAAATATGCCTCATTCGCCAGCTGCATATTTTTCTGAATAGCTTCATCAGAAAGCACCTGCTCAATTCGCTGTCGAATCATTATAGCCTCATCTTCATTTTTATCTGCACTTAGTCCTAAACCATGATAAGCTACTCGCGCTGCACAGCCATTTTGGTCGTGTTGCTGACCAGAATAAATCAACATAGGAACCTCAAAGTGAACACATTCATTGATTGTATGAATACCGCCATGATTGATTGAGCAGTCCGCATGTTCCAAAACCAGTAGCTGAGGAATCCAGTCAAATACATACACATTATCTGGCAATTCCTCGATAGCAACACCACCTGACCCTGCAATCAATAACCAGTCAGGGCGGCTGGATACAGCCTTTATGACCTTTTTCAGAAATGCGCCGTCACTTTCCTTCATAGTCGTGGCAGAACAATAAATCAGCTTTTGTCCAGTCTTCTTTTTTAGTTTGAAAATTTTGTCCAGCTGTTCATAAGTAGCTGAAGTAGTGCGGGTATCTTTGCGTGCAGTATACACCATCGGTCCTACGTAATGCAGATTGGGACGCGGCTCATGCGGAAACTCTAAGTTCCAGGCGGTCAGACTAAGGACAGGCAAATTACGATAAGCAAGCGGGCCAGGCCACTGGTCAGTGATCAATTCCTGCTTTGGAAAACCAACTTGCCGGGCATAATATTTTAGGATGCTTTGACGATCTGTAAAGCCGCTTTTATATCGCTGTTTCCGGTTCTTGCTTTGGCGTTTTTTTCGAGCTTTACGCCAATCGTTTTGCAAGTCATTCAGATTATCAGCATTGGGTATCAGTTCGCTTTGTAAGGTCGGTAAGCTAGGACGTTCCCAGCTAGAAAACCACGGACTTAATAGAATAACCGGATATTTCAGCGCAACACTTGTGATAATATGCTCATGCAATTCTATGCCGAGCAAAATCAAATCAGGTTTAAGAACTTGAAGGCGCGCTGCAAAATCATCCATGCCCAACTGCTTTACTGCTTCTTCTTGTCGCTGCGATATTTTGCTGAACTTATAGAGCCAACGCTGCCATCTGTATTTGAAATCCGGCAGTTGAGGAGCAGGATTAAAATTGACCGCAGGTAATTGGACATAAGTAAAACCCTGCGCTTCTACCTGCGCCCGCACATCTTTCGGACAGGCATAAGTCACCTGATAGCCTGCGGCTTCTAAGCGAGCGACGACTTCAAGGCTGGCATGTAGCATACCTGTGAGTCCGGTGGTGATGAGGAGGAGCTGTGGCATGGACTAATTTATATGCTATATTTTTTCTGTAGGATTTTTCGGAGGTTAGGAAATACTTCCTTGTTTTCATTTTCATTGGGAATATGAAAACCATGAAATTGGTTTTGGGGATTATTTCCTTCAAAATAAAATAAGATGTATTTCCTTCTATTGGTGTCAAAGTTGAAAAACTTACGCTCGGATTTTCTACAATCCCCTATAGCATTGCGTAGTAATTCCTGTGCTTCGTGGGCACTACATTCTAAAACATCAACTTTATTACCTCTGCTTTGTCCCCAATTGCCCGTGCCATTTTCTCCATGTTTGGGATGTACATTAAAATAACGTGTTTTTCTGTTTTCAATTAACCAATTCTCTAAATTATCTGCATTTACAACGTAGGGAATGTCTGTTTTGTCGTTATTATCAGCTACTCTCATGAGAGTTATGGAAGAATTATGTGTGACCTCAACTGCCTGTTGATTAATGAGTATAAACTTATCTTGATTTTCATTAGCAAATTGTCGTTCTGCAATTTCACTAATCGTGTGAGGAGGCGTTAATTGAGTTTGAGCGTCTATATTCCAAATAAAATACCTGATGTTATTTTTCTGCTTTTTTTGAAGTGTCCAATCTTCGGCATTAGCAGCAGATAGTTCTTCTTGTAAGACTTCACGAGGATTTATTAAATATAGTTCATTAGTTTCCTCGTCAAAGGACTCTAAGAATGCCTCAATATTTATAGGGGCATAATACAATTGAGCATCTTTTTCTCTGCCAATAATGTCTAAAGAAATCCCTAAATCAGCTAGAAATACTTGAAGTGTATTTCCATCAAGCAGTTGATAGTTGTCCGGTAATATGGAATGGATAGAACTAGACTCTGGTAGTAAAAGAAAGGCTTGTATTTTGGACATGTCAGAAACCCATTAAAACTTTACGATCTAAACGAATTTGGTCGAAAAAGCCTGCTGGTGGGCTTTTGATGATTCCGCCTTCATGAACTGGAATCTCGGTACTAACTGTAGCATGTTTGGTGTCATCTCTATCGAAGTAATGAATGCGTACTTTGTCGTGTGCAAGTTGCTGTTTTTTTACAGCTACAAGTACACCATTGATAATATGGTCGCTATGGGTTTCTATAATGAGTTGAGTTCCGGTAGAAGCGACAAGGGCTATTAGCTCGGCTAATTTGGCTTGCCCGCGCGGGTGTATATGAGCTTCGGGATTTTCTATGATGATTAAACTACTTCCACTTAGAAGAGCAACAATGACAGATAATGTATAAGTAATACCAAAACCTACATTTTGTGTTTTGAAGGGTGGAGTTGGAAAGCCATCCCTTGTGTTGTACCGATATATTATCTCATAGTTTTCATCATTATCACTAACTTCAAAATTTATGTTAGGAGAGATTTCTCTCAACCATGATTGTGTATGAGCCTGAATTGTATGCTCCATACAATCTGGATGCCTTACGTTGTCTGCTATTCTCTTCTCTCCATAAATGCTTAAGAAATGTGCAATTAATTCGCCCTGTCCATATTCTTTTGAAATCAAGTAATCACGTTCAACGGAGAGGCTATCTTTCAAATAACTTTCCTGTGGTGCCAGTCTTTTAGCACTCAAATATTGAAAAGATTTTGTTCTAAATAAAGCTAATTCAGCAGAGAAATTAGGTGATAAATTAATTCCTTCGATGGAAGTATCATTTAAATTATTATCTCTGACCTCAAATTGCCATATTTGGGATTCATTATCAGATTTAATAGAAAATTCAATAATTTTTTCCCTTGCATAGGCGTATAAGGCGTCTTTTGTTGTACCAATATCGCATAAGGGTTGATTCAAATCCAAGTATAAGTCAAATATTGTTGCCGGAACTTGAGGTGTTACCAGATATCTTTTTTGATAAGACTGCCTCAATAATAATAAAGCCTGAATGACGGAAGATTTACCTGTTCCATTCAATCCTGTGAAAATATTTAGATTGCTTAATTTCAATTGAGTATGCTCGTGAGATTTGAAATTTTTTATGGTTAATTCTTCAATCATTTCGCTTGCTTAATTTTTTGTGCGGACGGATTGAGCCGCCTAAAAATATTATAAGAAACCGCTTGGGGAGTTCCTGTTTTTATAATGTTGATGCTTACTCTAAAAACCTTAATTCGACGCTGTAAAGGGATGGATAAATCATCATAAGTTTTCCCTTCTAATTGCTTTAAGTACTCTAAATTTTGTAAGGCTATATTTTTATTAATAATAAAATCACGAATAGTAATAATGCGTTGTAAACCATCTAAAATCCGCCACTTTGTAGCTATTTTGCTGTTTTTATCTTCATTTGGAACAATTTCAAAATAAAAAGAAGGCAGAGGAATGTCTAATAGAATAGATTCTATCAGGCGGCTTTGGAGTGTGGTGTCCCATCCATCTAGCTTTGATTTTTGATAGGGTCTGTCGAGACTTAATAGTTGATTTTCCAGTTTTTCCACAATTTCCTGAATCATCACGCTTGCCCGTCGTTGAATCCGCACAGTATTTGGATCAAAGGGCTGATGGATAATCATATTTTTATATGTTTTTTCAACCATAAGTTTAAAACTAATTTGACTTCTATGCAAAATAAGCATTTTTTATCTAAAAAAGTTCTAATCACCTTCTACAATTCTTAAATTTACCCTTCTAATACACAAACAGATGAGAAAAACCTACGGCAATACCTGGTGGGGCAAACAATGGCTCAACGCCCTCACCAATATCGATTACTCCAATCGGCTACCACGTGGGCGGAGTTATGCCAACAGGGGAATGGTGAAAGAAATTGGCATTGAAGGCAACAAAATCACGGCTAAAGTGGCAGGTTCTCGCTCTCGTCCTTATAGTGTGGATATTAGTGTGCCATCCTTCACGGCAGGTGAAAAAGCTAAGATTATCGAGATGGTCACGGACAATCCGGCTTACCTGTCCAAGCTGCTCAATCGACAATTGCCGAATGAACTGAATGAAATTTGTAGACAAAAAGGCATTGATATTTTTCCTTCGAGATGGGATGATTTGAAGGGCGGCTGCTCTTGTCCCGACTGGGCTGTACCTTGCAAACACATGGCGAGTGTGTTGTATCTGGTGGCGAATGAAATTGACAAAAATCCTTTTCTGGTTTTCCAACTGCATGATTTTGATTTGTTTAAAGGACTAGAAGGTATTGGTTATTCAGCAGATGGACAGGCGGAAGTACAGACTTTGAGCCTGAGCGATTTGCAACAGTCATTTGTCTTCAATGAAGAAAATTTTCAATGGAATGAGGAGTCCTATAAGACACTAGATTTTTCTGGTTTACCCAATTGCAAAGACCAATTGCTAACCCTGCTTTCTCCGCGTAGCGTCTTTTATCCGAATGGCGATTTTCGGGAAATTTTGCGAGCTGTTTATACGAAAGTAAATAAAGAACTGATAAAAGCAGCAAAAAAAGAGACTGAGGAAAATCCAACCCCGTTGGTAGATGCAGTGGAAGATATAGAAGTACTGGTAGATGGTGACTTAGATTATTTGTCTTGTAATTTTCGGAGTGCTAAGGGCAAGTCGCTCTTGTCGTTGGATACGATGGAAGAACTGACCAAGTGGCTGGAAGGCGTGCCTATCAGCCACTTTGAACAATTGGCGCCAAGGCTGCGTGGCTTGTATTTGACGTATCAATTTGCAAAAAAGCTGGCTTTGAATAGTGCTTGTATTCCGCAGTTGTTGCGCATTGGCGCGAAGCAGTTTAAAGTACGCTGGCTACCTGCGGTGCTGAATGAGGAAGTGAGAACGGTTTATGAAAATGTAAAAGCACTCACGCCGGCACATATTTTTTATTATAAAAAAGGAAAAGAGGTCTTAGAAGCCATTCAGGAAGATCGTTTTAATAGTTTGCTGTCTTTGTTTCTGGGGCATTTCATACAGGCTCATCACAAGCTAAACGACAAGATGCTGACCTTTGATGTCGTGCGTTTATTTTTCACTGGGGACATGGAGCGTTTTGACCAGTTTGAAAGCAGGGAATATCCAATAGCAATGCAGTTGTGGCTGAATACCTTTTACATTTCCGACAAGGATTATATTCCAGTCTTACAAATTGAAGATTTGGACGGCGAATTTGAAGTAAAAATAGCCGTAGAAGACAAAGCCAAACCAATGGAAGCACCCATTCCGCTGGAAGATATTTTTGCTAAAAAAGTATTCAACCATATTCGATTGGATGTGCTGCGGGACATGTCAATGCTGTCGGAACACTTTCCACAGATCAGTCGGGTGCTGGCTTCCAAAGGAAAGGAACAATTGCTATTTGATTCGGATGAATTTGTGGGTGTATTATTCAAAATACTGCCGATTATCCGCATGTTTGGTATCAAAGTTTTGCTGCCGAAAGCCCTGCGAAAACTACTGCGCCCGAAAGTCTCGATGGCACTGGAAGGCACGGACGATGGCACAGTCGCACATTCCTCGCTCATCAGTCTGGACAATATGCTGAGTTTCAACTGGCAGATTGCAATTGGCGATCAGCATGTTTCTTTTGGCGAATTTATGAAAATGGTCAAGCAGTTTTCCGGCATTGTAAAACTGAATGACGAGTACGTATTTTTTGATGAAAAAGAAATAAAAGCCCTGATGGACAAACTGGCTGACCCGCCTGAACCAACAGGACATGAATTGCTCCAAATCGCACTGACAGAAGAATACGACGGAGCAAAAATTACCTTAGATAAAAAAGCCAGAAAACTGATTGACCACTTATTGTCGGGTGAAGGAACGGAAGTGCCACAAGGATTAAAAGCCACTTTGCGTCCGTATCAATTGAGAGGTTTTGAATGGTTGTACAAAAATTCACGACTGGGTTTTGGTAGTTTGATTGCGGATGATATGGGTTTGGGTAAAACTTTGCAAGTCATTGCTACTTTGTTGAAAATGAAGGAAGAAGGTGAGTTTGGCAAAGCCAAAGCTTTAGTCATTGTACCCACTACTTTATTGACCAACTGGGACAAGGAAATTAAAAAATTCGCGCCCGACCTTTTTGTACACATTTATCATGGACCAAGTCGCGATCTCAAACCGCTTGCTGATGCGGATGTGCTGATTACGACCTATGGCGTGGTGCGTAGTGAAGGCGCGAAATTGCAAAAGCAAAAATGGCTGACGGTGGTCATTGATGAATCGCAGAACATCAAAAATCCGGGTACAGCACAGACCAAAGCCGTTAAAAAAATAAAAGCACCTATTAAGATTGCCATGAGTGGAACGCCAGTCGAAAACCGACTCAGCGATTACTGGAGTGTGTTTGATTTTGTCAATAAAGGTTATCTGAACAGCCTGAAAAAATTCAAGGAAAATTATGCAAAACCCATCGAAGTGGAGCGCGACCAAAAACAACTGAAGCATTTTCGCAAAATCACTGAACCTTTCATTTTACGTCGTCTAAAATCTGACAAATCCATTATAAAAGACTTGCCAGACAAAATCGAAAAAGACCAGTATTGCAAATTGACCAAAGAACAAACTGCCATTTATGAAAATGTAGTCAAAACAACGATGGAGACGGTAGAATCAGCAGATGGCATACAGCGAAAAGGCTTAGTCTTGAAGCTGATAACGGCTTTAAAACAAGTCTGCAATCATCCAAAACATTTTTTGAAAAAAGGCAAGGCTGATCCTGAATTATCCGGCAAGGCAACTTTGCTATTTAACCTAATGCGCGAGATACTGGACAATAATGAAAAGACGCTTATATTCACACAATATCAGGAAATGGGCAAGATGCTGGCGCAAATGCTGGAAGCTGAATTTGACTTGGAAATTCCTTTTCTACATGGTGGCGTGAGTCGGAAAAAGCGGGATGAAATGGTAGAAGATTTTCAGAATAACCGCACAAGTCGCGTGCTGATCTTATCGCTAAAAGCAGGTGGAACAGGCTTGAACCTGACGGCTGCCAGCAATGTCATTCACTACGATTTATGGTGGAATCCAGCAGTAGAAGCGCAGGCAACTGATCGTGCTTATCGCATTGGGCAAACCCGCAATGTCATGGTGCATCGCTTCATCACGGAAAATACATTTGAAGAAAAAATAAACCAGCTTTTATTAAATAAAAAAGAACTGGCCAACCTAGCAGTCTCGACAGGAGAAAAGTGGATTGGGGATATGTCGAATAAAGAATTGAGGGATTTGGTGGCTTTGGGATAGGCGTAATCTTAAATACAAATACAAACGTCAAGCTCAAACTCATCCCGATAATTATTAGGGCAAATTCAAATTTAAAAAAATGAATTACGATAAAGCGTTTTATGATAAATACGGGTATAAAGTAAACCATGATGCGACGATGGAACTGGAAGGGCAAGAGTATGAGGATTATGTGATTGGGTATGAAATGCTAATGATGGCTGCTCAGACAAACAGGATCTCCGCTATACAGATTAGAACACTCAAGCGATTTGTGGAAAAATATCCTGGTACTCCTGCATTTAAAAATCATTTATACGGTGCTTATACCGTAAATAAAGACAAAGGAAAAGCAGAACGACTGCTCATGGAAATGGTGAACAGACATCCTGATTACCTCTTTGGAAAGATAAGTTTGATTAGCAAATTTCTTGATGAAAATAATCTGGATGCTGCTCGACAATTATTGGGTAAATCAAGAGAACTGCGGGACTTCTTTCCTGACAAGGATGTATTTCATATATCGGAGTTTTTAAATTATCAGCAAGTAGTTGCAAAATATGAAATAATGGCAGGTGATGAAACAGCGGCAAAAAAATGCCTTGAAATGATGATTGATTTAGCCCCTGAACATGTACATACGCAAAGGGTTGCTATGAAAATCAGACAGGAAAGGTTGAAGAAATTTGGGGCGAGGCATAAAGAAGCGATAAAAAAGAGTATTAAAGTTGTTTTCAAACCTTCCTATATTTTAGAACAGACAGAAAACCCGCCAATTTTAACGAATGAAGATTTGGAAGGTCTGTACCTGTATTCAGATGAAGAACTGCCGAAAGACATCATGAAAGACATCATGGAGTTGCCGCGTGAAAGCCTGATTGCAGATTTGGAAAAAATATTGGAGGACAGCATTCGTCGCGACGATTTTTTTCAAAAAAAACATGAAGAATATTTTAATAATGATGAACAATCTTTCCCTATTCATGCCTTGCGATTTCTAACTATACTGGGGGATGAAAAAAGTCTGCCTGTTGTCTTAAATATGCTTAGGCAAAGTAAGGATTTTCTGGATTACTGGTTTGCTGACTGGGGGCTTTATTTTGATGAACCACTATTTTTATTGGGAAAAAATCAGTTGGAGGCACTCAAGTCTTATGTCTTTGAGCCACATCAACATAGTTTTTCCAGAGTATATGCTGCAAAGGTTGCCGCACAAGTGGGGCTACATTATCCGGCGCGACGCGACGAAGCTGTTCAGTGGTATATAGAAGTCTTTGAATATCTATTAGCGCATGAAAATGATGAAGGTCTTATTGATTCTGATTTTATTGGCTGGATGTTATGTGATGCAAAAGATTTGCGTGCGCCAGAGATGATACCTTACCTTGAACAAATGGACGAGAAAGGCTGGATCAATTATTTGATCGGAGGGGATGTAGAACAAATAAAAAAAGATATAGCAAGTCCGATGAAACCTGCTGATATAGACCCTATGCCACAAGATATTTATGAGGTCTATACGAGAGAACATCTGAATAGAAGGGCAAAACGGGATATGCAGGAATTTGAAAAAATATTAGATTCAGAGGTCGAATCTTATATAATGAGTTTTGCACTGGGAGGCTTAGCTAGAAAGCTGGATAATTATAAAGACGATGATGAATTTGTTATATTAGACGAGGAAAAAGGATTTTTTACAGAGGATGAAAATAAGAGGTATTCAACTTTCACAGAACCCGTCCGTCGCGATGCTCCAAAAATCGGACGGAATGACCCTTGTTCCTGTGGAAGCGGTAAGAAATACAAAAAATGCTGTCTGAACAAATAGCAAACAATTTCTTAGATTTTCCTGTTCTTATAAATTGATGTATATTGACGAAGAATTAAAAATAAGACAAAAACATGGGCTGGTTCAGCAAATCAACAAAAGAAGATAAAACAGATGCCACTGGCATCGTCTGGAAAACGCTTTCCTCAGAAGCGGAACTAGACGCTGTAATAGCACGTTCACACGAAATTCCAGTGGTGCTTTTTAAGCACAGCACGCGCTGTTCGATTAGTACGATGGCAAAAAGTCGCTTTGAACGCAGCTGGGATATAGATGCGACGGCAATGGAGCCATATTATCTCGACTTGATTGCTTTTCGGTCGGTTTCCAATAAAATTTCAGCGGATTTGGGTGTTGTTCATCAGTCGCCGCAAGTCATTCTGATAAAAGATGGTCAGGCAGTTTATGATACTTCGCATAACGATATCAATGTAGCCGACCTCAAAGAGCATTTGAACGATGAATGATGAACGATGAATGATGAATTTTTGTTCATTTTGCGTAGCAAAATCCTATATTCATCATTCATCGTTTATACTTCATCATTAAAAAGAAAAACATGATTTTTCCAATAGGTGATGAAAATGTAAAAGGCGGTTCTTTTCCGTATTTAAGCTATGCTTTTATTGCGATTAATGTCCTCGTCTTTTTGTATCAGGCAATGCTGCCTCCAGAAGCGGGCAATGCTTTTGTGATGACTTATGGTTCTATTCCTGCAGAGATTGTGCAGGGGCAGGATTATTTCACGTTGCTGACGAGTATGTTTATGCATGGCGGTTGGATGCACCTGATTGGCAATATGTTATTTCTCTGGGTTTTTGCAGATAATATTGAAGCGACGATTGGGAATGTTCAATTTTTCATTTTTTATATGATGGGCGGACTTGCAGCATCGGCAGCGCATATCATGTTCAATATGGAGAGCATCATTCCCTGTGTGGGAGCGAGTGGTGCGATTTCAGCTGTGCTAGGTGCTTACCTGGTGATGTTTCCTAAATCGCAAATCAAAATACTGGTTATTTATCTGTTTCGGAGCTTCAATATGGCAGCCATCTGGTTTCTTGGTCTATGGATCGGACAGCAGTTGATTAGTGGTTTTGCTGCTATTGGTCCGAGTACGGCAGGGTCGGGGAGTGGTGTGGCCTGGTGGGCGCACATTGGCGGCTTTGTATTTGGTGTACTGGCAGGATTGCTCTTCAAAGGCACTCGCTCATTGATGGATGATAGTGGGCATCAATACGCTAGGGAATAATGATGAATGATGAACTATGAATGATGAATTTTAGAGGTATTTTGCGCAGCAAAATTATATTACCTTATTCATCATTCATAGTTCATAGTTCATAGTTATTCATTCATAGTTCATCGTTATTCAGCAACTTCTCCGTATAAATCGTAATCACTGGCATCCGTTATTTTGACCATTGCAAAATCTCCAATGCGGACATAATTGCTCGCTGCTTTTACCAGGACTTCATTATCGACTTCTGGCGAATCAAATTCTGTTCTACCGATAAAGTGTTCACCTTCCTTGCGGTCAAAAAGTACTTTTAATGTCTGACCTGTTTTGCTGGTATTTTTGTCAGAGGAAATGTCTTGTTGGATCTCCATGATTCGGGCTGCGCGCGCTTCCTTGACTTCTTGCGGCACATCATCTGGCAAAGTATCAGCAGGCGTATTTTCTTCGTGGGAATAAGGGAAAACGCCCACTCGCTCAAACTGCATTTCACGAACAAAATCACATAATTCTTCAAATTCTTCCTCTGTCTCGCCTGGAAAACCAACCAGCAGGGTGGTACGAATGGCAATCTCCGGCACACGCTCTCGCGCATAAGCAATCAGATCTTCCTGTTCCTGACGGGTGATTTGTCGGCGCATCCGTTCCAGTACGGTATCGCTGGCATGTTGGAATGGAATGTCGAGATAATTGCAAACTTCTTTCCGCTCTGCCATGGCATCAAAGATATCCTTTGGAAACTTACTCGGATAGGCATAATGCAGGCGTATCCACTCGATGCCCTCTACATCTGCTAAGGCATGAAGCAGCTTGGGCAGTTCTCTTTTTTTATAAATATCTAATCCGTAATAGGTCAGTTCCTGTGCAATGAGCATCAGTTCTTTCACGCCATTTTTAGCCAGATTTTTAGCTTCAGTGACTAGTGCTTCTATGGTTTTGGAAATATGTTTGCCCCGCATCAGCGGAATGGCACAAAAAGCACAAGTCCGATTACAACCTTCCGATATTTTCAGGTAGGCATAATGTTGCGGCGTACTGAGTAGTCGCTCGCCGATGAGTTCATGCTTATAATCCGCATTGAGTTTCGCCAGCAAATTGGGCAATTCCAGCGTACCAAAATAAGCATCCACTTCCGGGATTTCTTTTTCCAGGTCGTCTTTATAACGTTGCGATAAGCAGCCCGTGACATACAGTTTGTCTATACTGCCTTCCGCTTTTACGTCTGCATATTCGAGAATGGTATTGATGGATTCCTCTTTTGCCCGCTCAATAAAGCCACAGGTATTGATGATGACAATATTGGGCTCATCTGCCATGCCGCCATCGTGTACCACATCGTAGTCATTGGCGCGCAACTGCATCATCAGGACTTCTGAGTCCACAATATTTTTCGAGCAGCCAAGTGTGACGACATTGACTTTATCCGGTTTGTGTGTCTTCGTTTTCAATATTTTCTTTTTATTGCTGCAAAATTAGCGAAAAAGAACTTGTAAAGCATGGCAAAATTGAAATATTAGCAGCCCTTTGGAAAACCTGTGGATTTAATGTATTTTTGATTTTGTAATAAATCAAAGACGGGACTTAGATTAAAAAACCTTGATTTAGTTCAGGAGATGTATATACGGCATATTGCGTATATACAGCGTTCTCACCAACCAAAAATAAAAAAGAAGAAACATTCGAAACTTTGAGAAAAATATCTTAAGATAGAGACATGGGAACAATATTAGACAATACAATAATAAATCAATTTACTGACTACCGAGAAGATACATCGAAAATTCCTTTGTATCTTAATGGGGATGTGATAAAGATACTGAGAGAAATTCCTGATAATTCAATAGATTGTTGCATAACAAGTCCACCTTATTGGGGACAAAGGCAATATTCTAATGGAGGTATTGGATTAGAAAAATCCTTTGAGGAATTCATAAAAAACTTATTGGATGTAACTTCCGAAATACAGAGGATTCTAAAAGACACAGGGTCTTTTTGGTTAAACATAGGCGATACTTATAAAAATAAGTCCTTAACAGGAATACCTTGGAGAATTGCAATATCAATGATAGATGAACAAAAATGGACTTTAAGAAACAACGTAGTATGGAACAAGCATAAAGGAGGAATGGATAGTAGTAAAGACCGTTTAAGAAACATTCATGAAAACGTCTTTCATTTTGTTAAGAAATCAAAAGGATATTATTACGATGACGCATCTATAAGAACAACTGCAAGGAAAACAAAAGTAAAAAATGGAGCGGTCGTTTCTGCAACAGGTGTAACAGGAGTGAGATATAAAAGGCAAATTGAATTATCAACATCTTTAGATGAAACCGAAAAAAAGAATGCTTTAAAGGCACTAAACGAAGTTTTAGCAAAAATTCAGATAGGTGAGGTTTCAGATTTTAGAATGATTATTCGTAATCAACAAAGAACAACTCATTCAGATTCAAAGAAGGTTTCAGGTAGAGCGAAAGAACTCGCTATAAAAGGATTTTACTTTTTATTTTACAACCCAAAAGGAACTTTGCCAACAGATGTTTGGGACATAATTCCCGAAGATACTCAGAAAAGAGAAAAACATTTTGCACCATTCCCAAAAGATTTATGTAGAATTCCGATTTTAGCAACTTGCCCTAAAAATGGAATTGTACTTGACCCATTTTGTGGAACAGGAACAGCAATGGTAGTCTCTTATGAACTTGGAAGAAAATCAATTGGGATAGATATAGCTAATGACTATCTAGAAATAGCAAAAAAAAGAATTAATGGACAGCAAACTCTCGGAATTCTTTAGTTACAGTACAAACTTGAAAAAGGATTGGAAAGAAATTGTAGTTAATCAGCAATGTAAATACTTGTCAAGAAAATGTGTAAAAAGCAGAAAAAGTTTACCACAGATCTCTCTTGGAACTTGTACAGTCAGATATGGTAAGGGTGAGAATGATATCATCATTTGCCCACATAGGTTGTTACATGGAAAGAAAATTTTCATGGATTGTATTCATCTTTTAGCATTACATGAACCTGGTAATGAAATTCATTTAGTTCCAGAAACTTCGATTCCAGGAGGTAGTGTTGATTACTTTCTTACGTCAGTAAGTAAAGGAAAAGTAATTGATTTTGTCGGAATAGAACTCCAAACAATGGATACAACAGGTACGGTTTGGAATGAAAGGCAAAAGTTTCTTGATAGTAAAAAAATCGAAGTTAGGAAAGAGGATTTAGTTAAAAAGAACTTTGGTATCAATTGGAAAATGACAGCAAAAACTATTTTGATTCAGTTGCATCATAAAATTGATACATTCGAAAACCTTGGAAAGCATTTAGTTTTAGTTTCCCAAGACTGCCTGCTCAATTACATGAAAAAAGAGTTCTCATTCGCAGATATTGGTTCTGCAAAACTTGGCAATTCAATGCATTTTCATTCATATAGCCTTGAAAAACAAGAAGATAAAACTTACAAACTTGATTTAGTTGAAAGATTGAGTACCGATAGCGAAGGATTAGCAAAAAGCCTTGGGTTGAAGGCGGAGGCAAATATAGAATTAGATGAAATTTTACTAAAACTGCAAGCAAAAATTAGCCAAAACACATTACTCACGATTTAAAAAAAGAAGGCAGGTGAGAACACAGCATATACGGCAATAGCCCCTATTCGGGACTACTGCGCATATGCAAAACCGCTAGGGCATGACTGAAAATAAATAATGAAATTAAATGGCAAATAAAGCCCAACGATCAAAAACAGAAAGATGACGAATAAAATTGATCCACAAAATCCATGGCATAAGGTGAAAGTCGGGAATAATGCACCGCGAATTATTAACCAGAAATAAAAATATGATGAATGAAAATATTATTTTGAAGAAAAATCCAAAAATTGAATTTCAACTTCTTGATAATGGATTTCAATTAATTGATGAACAAACAGAGCAAAATTCTGGCTTTTACGCTTATAATGATTTGCAATCCATTGAGTTAAATAAAATTTGGTTTCCTAGACTAGCAAAATGGCTAAGAATTTTTACATGGATATTGAATGGCGTTCCATTTTTTCCAGATGCAGAATCTTGTAAAGAAGCTAAGGTCATTATTCATTTTAAAAAAGCGAAGCTTGGTATGTGGGTGACGGATTCTTATATGGTTGATAAAGCAAAAAGGCTAAAGCAGTTATTAGACAAAAAAACATGCAGATAAAAAAGCATATATATTCCTTTGGATACGATAATACTGAAAGTGACTTATGCAAACTCGAATCGAGATATATTTTTAAGAAGGAAGAAAAGAATAAACTGCTTTTGTCCGATATAAAAGCAGAACCTTCAAGTAGTGCGTTCATTAAAAAAAGACTTGATGTTATTTCATTTTCTAAAGATTATGCTACGCTAATCAATGAAATCAAAAAGGAAAGTATATGCATGGAAGGTTTCAAAGTTGAGTATTTAGTTTTTGATGGTGATACAACTGAATATGCTGAACGGCTTAAAAAATTAAAAGATATAGGTTTCAGCATTGAAGGCAATCCTGATTATTATAACCCAATAATAACTTATGCTTTATGTTATTACGAGGGTATTTGGTGTTTTGGTATTTTGATTAAAAATAATCTTTCCTGGTATAAACACAAGGAAAAACCATGCTCATACAGTAACTCCATAAGTATAAATATCGCCAAAGCGCTTATCAATATTGCAACCAAGACAAACAAAGAGAAAACACTACTAGATGCCTGTTGTGGTGTTGGCACAATAATGTTGGAAGCCTGTTTTGCAGGAAATGACATTGAGGGGTGTGACATTAACTGGAAGGTATGTAGAGGGGCACGAGAAAACCTGTCTCACTTCAATTATACTGCAAATGTATATCGCTCCGATATAAAAGACATTAGCAAAAGATATGATGCTGCCATTATTGACCTGCCATACAATTTGTTCAGTTGTGCAACGGATAATGATGTTTTACATATTCTTGAATCGACAGCAGCAATCACAGATCGACTGGTCATTGTATCTACCGCAGACATTACCAACTTAATCAGCAAGACAGGATTTGTAATAGTAGATTATTGCAGCGTTAGTAAAAGAGGCAAGACAAATTTCGCTAGAAAAATATGGGTTTGTGAAATGAAAGGATAGGTAAGTGGAAATACAAATCCAAACGTCAAATTCAAATTCAAATTCAAAAAACTATTGACAATAAGCCAATTAGTCAAATTGAAAGTGGCGTTTAGTTGAGTCCAGGCACTTAGTGGGGGGTGGTAAAGGGCGTTTACAGGGTTTATAAAGTTTATAAAGACGTATTTTGCTTCGCAAAACAATCACTACTTATAACTTCATAAACCCTATAAACTACTGATTGTGAAAATATAAAATTGGGGCTACAAATTCAACTTGAGATAGAAAGTATAAAAGAAACGATACTACGGTATTTCCAGTTCAACAGAAAGATCAAAATTGCCAAAACCATTATATCCTCTAATCAAAATATAATAATCCACTCCTGCTGCTGCCCAAAAAACAATTTCTGACGAATTATCTGAACAGGATCCCACGTCATTATTGAATGTATAACAAGTCAAAGGCGCTCCACAAGTTCCAGTGTACACTTCAATAACAGTATCAAAATCCGCCATATCACAAGTACTGACAACAATTGATTGATCCGAACCGCTCAATACATACCAAAGACCAGGCGTACCGGTATTGCCAGGCCCACATCCATCTAACATCGCCAAGGACCCCAGCGCACTGTTTTGGTCGGGATAAATATTGCCTAACTCTATAGCTATTGCCGAATGGCAGGGCGCATTTTCATCTGGCGTCTCTGGACAACCTTCAATATCAGCGGTAAATTCTGCACCTGGCAATACTTCAAACCCGGATTTCAAACCTACACTCAACTCTGCAAGCATTTCTACCGATCCACTGGACACCTTTGCAGCCGATTGAATAATCGTTCCATTATACACATCGGGTTCAATTGCGTTATAGGTAGCATTATTATTAGAGATGACGATAGGTCCACAGTCCACAGGCGGAACATAATTGCCCACCGCAAATGCCCAGGAGACTAGAGAACTGCTGTTGCCAAATCCATCTTTTAATCCTATTAGATTGACCTGATATAAGGCATCGGTAGGAAGGTCAATATCTGGAACAATAGTTAGTTCATTTTCAAAACATAAGACCTGTGTACTGATTGTTTCATTCGTATTCAAATTGATTATTTCCGCACTTGCATTATTGCAGACCAGTACTTCATTGAACTGTGCAGAGATTTCATCGCCAGCTACACTGTCGTAATTGTCGTCATTGGGCTGTGGAGTGCCGAGCATGACCGGTGCAGTCCGGTCAATAGTGCCGCTGGCTCTGCTGGAGTAAACAGAACTCGAGCCACAAACCAGTTTTAGCCGAATATCATAAGCTCCTTCATCAACATTACTGAGATTCACTTCAGTTACCGTACCCAGATTAGTTCCACCTGGATTATTATTATTCAAATCTTCGTTATCGAGAACTTGAATGGTAGCCCAGGCACTTGAGCCTGCTGGAGATTGCTGTACCTGAATTTGATCCAATTGGGTTTTGTCGTAATCTTTGATATGAATTTCAAGGATGTCATCAGTCTCATTCATTTTCCACCCATCGATTGGTTCAAATAAACCGACGTCACTACAGGGGCTGTCAAAGAAAGCAGAAACAACTACGGTCTCTCCTAAAGCTTCGTCACAATCGGGGTATAACGAAAACCCAAGTCCCTCATAAGTATAGACACCGCTTGCGCCCAAACCTACTTTTACCGTCACTTGGATGGTTCCCAAATAAGGAATATAATAAGCAATGGGACTAATGTAAGGACTACCGCCAACTAAAATTTCTGCTCCGTCCGGATTACTAGCTTGGTTGAAGGCCAAAAGATAAGTTCGGGCCTCTCCACTCTGACTGGTATTTTTCAATTGGAAGGTAAATTCCGCTTCTGTTGTCGGATCTACATCTGTTATAATTGGATTGACGACAGAAAGCATCGGTTCATCCCTAGGTTGGGTACCCGCTTCATAAGGGCATGAAGTGATGCCGCTGATCAATTTGAAAACTGGCGTTTTATAAACGGGATCTGTTAGTACATCTACCGTAAATCCATCTCCGACATCATTATCTTCAAGGTGGAATCCAGTTGTAAAACCGCTCGTTGTTGTACCCGTTTGGGATTCACCAAACTCAACTTTAAAGGTCGCTACTACACCATTAGCTACACCAGATCCTCCTATATCCAATCCTACTTCAGTAGCCACTTCTTCATTGATTTCAGTATTGAATTCGATGGTCAAACTTTCCGAAGTTGTTGCTGTGGTGACGTCGTCGTAAGGGGCATTATTACTAAAAGATATATTTTGTTGAAAGACTGCATTTTCTTTGAGTTGTTCATTTCGCGCAAGTGTTTGTTCCCATACATCAATTTGATTGCTATAGAACAAAGCACTATCTGGATTAGTAGTATTCGCTTCCAAAAATTCTAGCTGCACCACAGTCACTTCACGAATATATTGTTCGGTATAAATGTATGTGGTCGCAAAGCCATCATTTTTTATAACCAGATCAACATCATAGGTAGGCATACAATTACTTTCATCAAAACCAATAATATCGGCTGCGGCATATAGCATATTCATGGCGGCTCCAACAAAAACATCTCCGTCTGTTCCGGTCACATCTGCATTTCCGGAGGTAGAAAAAGTTTGTGTCGTACTCACTGACATAATTGCTTCTTTGGTAGAGGTGGATGTTGCACCAATTTCAAGTGAACTACCTACTTGTCCCCAAACCTCGGACTCAGAAGAAAAAGCAATAAATCCGGACTCAAATTGAGTTCCTATTTTTACATCAGCCCATTCATTGACACTGCCACCTACCAAGTTATAGAAACTGGTAGCCAACTCCATCGTTTCGGTTTGTTCAACGAAACTATAACTGGCATCACCGGGCGGGTCTCGCAAGATGAGCATAGGTATTTCAGGAGTGACCGTTGTAAAGGTTTGTTCTCTCGGACGAACGCCCGTGACCAAAGCATCCAGAGAATAAGTTATGGATTGTCCTAAAGTATCCATGGCTACTATAGTTAGGTTTTTCATATTCGGAAATACGATGTTGGGGGTAGCTGGATTGAGTGTGTAGCTGGCCATTCCATTCCTGAAGGGTATGGAAATCACCTCATCATTTAGGTCACCGATTTCATTGGTTATCAGGATTGTTCCGGTATCTACCGGGCAACCGTCCAATACGCCCTCAAAAATTTCTATCGTCAAGTCCAATGGAATCCCTTGTTCCAAAATAGTCCGGTTGCAAACTTCGTCTGGTAATCCGTTCACTCGAACGACTGGTGGTGGGCGGTAAATGAATTCCTTAGTTTGATCTTCATTCGTCAGATCAACAATGCTGACAAGATTGAAAAAAGCTTCTACTTCCAATTCTCCATAAGGAGCAGGATTATCAAAATTCACAAGTTGAACATTATACCTCCTGGCTGGGAGTGTAATTAAAAAATTGCCTGTTCCAACATCTGTAGTATGGGTATGGTCAATGCAGAGGTCGTCCGTCCAAAAGCGGATTTCTGCCTGCCCTAAGTAAGTACTACAGCCCCCACCTGCAAAACCACTGACCTGTTGAGTAGATGTATTTTCAAAGTTCATATCGAAATTGTCCGCGTCGATGTACATGTTGTAATCGGAAGGAGTAAAACTATGTCCCTGATAAACTGCTTCGATGGTATAATCACCAATACTCGGAATAGCAATGGCATAATCCCCATTGAAGTCGGTAGAATCTACGGACACACCATTGAGCAATATGCCTACCGAGTCCATACCACATAGCGTACCATTAAAATCCTGATAAACATTTCCACTAAATGTAAAAGTCGTTTCATCCGTAAAATCCTTGTTAGATAATGTGTTGAATGTTGTAGAAATAGCTTGATTGGTATATTCAGCGGGGCTGAATACATGTGTTATGTCACCCTCAATTTTACTGGGTGTAATTGTAAAATCAGCAGCGTTGTCGGCATAATAGATATTGATAATATTGTAATAGCCCTGATTGTCAGTTACAGCGGTGTATGGTCCAGGATCAAGATTTTCTCCGAAGACCGTAGTAGTCCGGGTGGCTGTAACAGTAACACCTGGAACACCTGCAGCAGGTCCGCCTATTCCAGACGGGCTGGTTACTCTTCCTGAGATAACTCCATTAGGAACGATGGTGGTGATTTCAACTTCATTACTCCTTGCAGTTTGTCCACATCCATTCGTAGCCTGACGACGGAATGATGTACGCTCATTCAATACAGGAATATCATAACTCGAACTATTTGCAGATCCTGACGCTACTGACCAATTTTCCTGATTGCTACAATTGGAAGTACATTGTTGCCATTCATACGTGATTGGAGAAGGAGAGCCAGAAGCATCACTATTAGAATCAATTGATCCAGGGTCATTATTACCAGGTATGACAATACTGCCATCTAATGAAATGTCACCAGCGTTCAGCGATGATATTATTCGACTTATTATTACATAATCACTAGAGTTGCTTGCTCCACATACTGTTGCTGTTCGCCGAAAATATCTAAGGAAAGAAGCGGGCATAGTCCCAGGATTAGTCATAGAAATTCCTGTCTGCCCTGGTATATCTTCCCAGGCTGTTCCTGTCCAAACCTGCCATTGATAGGTGGGAGCATTTCCATTAATCGATTGAGCTGCTGCACTACTGTTGATGGCAGGTATTTCAACTCCTTCACAAACTTCTGTATCTGTCGCGGTAATCGAACCAGCATCTAAATTTATATTACTTGCATTAATACCTAGCTTAAAATCTCCAGTAGAACCTGAATAATACCCTTCGACAACAACGGTATAAGTTCCTGCACAAAGCTCCTGAGTAATAATAGATTTGGAGTTGCTGCCTGGTACTACATCATCATTAAATGCAATAATATTGCCTCCTGAATCTAGCAAAGAAATATAAGTATCAAATGTTGTTTCCGTAAAATCTGTGCTAATAGATACCGTTTTTGCTGGATTCTGAACTGAAAATGTATAAGTTACATCACTAGATGGACGCATTTCCCAATCATTGGTATATCCCAAGTCATTATCAGCACCATCAGGTTTGGATCGATTGGAGTTGACATGTGATTCTTGTCCAGCTACATTTCCAAAAGTTAAGGGACTTAATTTAGTGCCATTGGTATAACGCCAGGCTGTTTTGAAGTAACCCTTAGAATTATTAACAGGTACTTCTAAGAAATCAGACTCATCTGACCACGCATTTGGCTGTGGGTTTATGGATTTTGCATTAAAAGTATCAAAATTATTACCTTTCCTGTTATAAGCAGTGCCTAAAACACAGCTAACAACATCATCATCTTCCCATGATACACATTCGAGGTCAAACTCAGGTAATGATTTATTTGTGGCTGTTAATAATTTGACATTCCAAGTAGATGTACAACCGCCAACATCAACATGGCACCAATCTGCCCAGATGTGGCAATCAACCGTTGTCGCGCATGTGGTGGTGGTGGCTGTATAAGTAGGATTTATAATGGCAGTTGGTGTCCCATTAAGATCATGGCAAGCTCCCATTTTTATTGTAGGTTCTTCCTGACCACCATCATCATCATTTCCTATCCAATAGCCACCTATTGTATTCACCTGATAGTTGAAATTTTGGTTAGTGGGCTGTGCAAAAACCAAGGTGGTCATTAATAAAAGAGAAGCACTCAAAACGAGTTGTTTTTTTTGTAGAAAAAAAAGACTCCCTATTTCATTGATTAATAATCTGACATTTAATTCTTTAGAATAAAGCTTATTTATTATCATAATTATACGCTTAAAGTATTACGATTTATTTGCATGTAACCAAACGTATGATTATACGTCATTATGTATAAAAGGTTTCAAGACGGCTAAAAAAATGTTTTTTTACAGATTTTTTCAGGAAGTATGGGCAAGCGCGAGTACTTCAGTCCTAGGTGTAAAAGTGGCGCTTGTTTTTTTAATTTATCACATACACTTGCATCTTCAATTAGCGTGAAGTATATCCAAATTCATTATCTTTGAATGATGGTGTTCATTGGAGGCACACACAAAGTGGAGAGCGATAATGCCTCCTAAACGGAGGTATTGCGTCTTCATTCACGTTGTTCAGTAGCAAAAATCAATAAATATGAAATATTATTTACCAATAATAATGTTAATTATAAGTGGATCAGTTACGATTCTATTTGGTCAATCAGGCGAATGGAATTTAGATTTTGAAGAATGGGATTTGGAAAATACAACACCTGATCTTTGGCACGACACGACCATTATTGAAAATAGAGTGGGTTTATTTCCGCCCAAATGGCATTATCGACCTGATAATATTCCAGAAGGAAAAGGTTTAGGCCGAACTACTGATGCTACAGAAGGTAATTATGCAGTTACGCTATCTGGATTTTATCAATATCAAGTAATGAGAATAATATCAGGTGAGAGTGCAAGTAGTCCAGGATGGTCTATTGATTTTAGACCCGAAAAATTTATTGGTGATTATAAAGCCATTTTACTTGGAGATTGTGATTCTTTGAAAACTTACGTAGACGTGTATCTTACAAGCTATAATGAAATCTAAATCAGAATGTGGTGATTGTCTATATAACATCACGTTTATTAGCTCAAGTGGGCAAATAGTAAAAGAGTATAATTCCGTAAGAGATGAAATTGAAATTAACAAAAATGACATAGGAAAGGGGCTTTACTTTGTGAAAATTGTGGACAGTAAATCTGAAAATTATTTGTATAAAAAGGTAGTAATAGAATAGAGAAGTCGCCAAAGATGAAGTATGAATTTTGGGGAATAATTCTTATCACGAAGCAGGCGTATTTTCTTCGCAAACGAACAATGAACAAACAAAAAGAACAAAAAATGGTAGTAGAGTACATCCGTTACACAATAGCTTCAGAAAGACAAGAAGATTTCATTGAGGCATATTCGAAAGCTTCAAAACAACTTGATCGCTCTGAACATTGCCTTGGGTATGAACTGACCCATTGCGAAGAAGAACCCGAAAATTTCATTTTAAGAATAGAGTGGACATCGACTGCAAACCACTTGAATGGATTTCGGAAATCACAGGACTTTATGACATTTTTGAATTTCGTCAAGCCATTTTTTAACAATATTGTAGAAATGAACCATTATAGACTGACAAAAGTGGTGAAAAAGCAATAAAATTACAAGATGTATGTTGACTGAAAATCACAAGAATTAAAAAACATGAAAACTAAATACAGAAGCAAAAACTGATGATGAACCTTCTGTTCCGATTGATGAGGCTTTTGAGATGATTGAGGTAAAATAAAATCTCGCTTCTCGCAATGCAATGGTCTCGCCTCTCGCTTCTCAACTACCCAAAAACAACATCCAAAGCCCCACAAATCCGCTCTGCAGCCAAATCCAAATCCGCCCTCGTATGTGCAGCAGAAACAAAGCCTACCTCATAACCTGAAGGACCCAGATACACGCCACTTTCCAATAACTCATGATGCAAAACCTTAAACTGCTCCATACTTGCCGCTTCAATTTCATCTGCACGAGTAATGCGATTTTTGGTGAAAGCCACCCAGAAAATAGAACCGATATGTGGCATCGTCAGCGTATAGCCACGCTCATCTGCATAAGCTTGTATTTTATTGGTGAAATAGTCGGTCTTCTCTGCCATATTGCTATAAAAGTCAGGAGCTAACAACTGCTGCATTGCTGCATATCCGGCTGCCATCGCCACAGGATTAGCGGATAAAGTTCCTGCCTGATAAACAGGGCCTTCGGGTGCAATATTCGCCATAATTTCATGACTTGCCCCATAAGCTCCAACAGGCATTCCACCGCCAATAATTTTACCATAAGTAATAATGTCCGGCTGAATATCATAATACCCGGCCGCGCCTTCAAAACCCACTCGGAAACCTGAAATTACCTCATCAAAAATCAACAAAATGCCGTATTTGTAGCACTTCAATCGAAGACATTCCAGAAAAGATTTGTCTTGCAATAGCAAGCCATTATTTGCCGGTATCGGCTCAATAATAATACAGGCAATATCATCACCATGTTTCTGCAAAGTCTGCTCCAATAAATCAGGTTCATTTAAAGGCAATACCAGCGTTTCCTTAGCAAAAGAATCGGGAATACCAGCCGAAGTACTCTCTCCAAAAGTTGCCAGCCCCGAACCAGCCTTCACCAGCAAAGCATCCACGTGTCCATGATAACAGCCTTCAAACTTGATGACCTTATTGCGCCCCGTCGCACCACGAGCCAGCCGTATCGCCGACATCACTGCCTCCGTTCCCGAACTCACAAAACGCATTTTTTCTATAAAACGATTATTGTCGAGAATCAGTTTACCCAGTTCATTACCCAGTTTGGTTGGTGTGCCAAAAGATGTTCCTTTTGCCACTGTCTCCGTCACCAGTTCCCGAATCGGTGCATTATTATGACCCAAAATCAAAGGACCCCAAGAACAACAAAAGTCAATCAACTCATTATCATCCTCGTCATAAATCCGACAACCTTCCCCACGTTTGATAAATAAAGGCGGCCCGGAAACCGACTTAAACGCCCGTACAGGCGAATTGACTCCACCAGGGAAATACTGTTTTGCTTCATCAAATAAGGCTTGCGATTTTTCTCTATTCATCTTTATATGGTAATTATGATAATCAGTTCCGCAAAGGTAATAAAAGTGATTGGTGATTAGGGTATTGGTAACTGGGCGATTTATGACAAGCGCAAGATTGATAATTTTGGAATTTTTTAAAAAACCTGTATCCTTTTTAAAGCCCCACGTTATATATCCGAAAACAGGAAAAAATAAACAAAGAAAAGAGCTTCGCAAGAAGCGACCAAGATTCAAATTGCCACTGCAACTGATATTGAAACTGCAACTGATACTGAAACTGAAACTGAAATTGCCACTGCTCAAGCTACTGAAACTGAAAAAAACTTCCTATTATGTTGTCAGAACTACAAATTAATCACACAACGACACACAGAATGAGTGTAAGCCAACAGGCTATAGACCACGAATGGGAAGAAATTCAGGCAGCACAACGCGACCCTGCGCGATTTCGACCACTCTACGAACGCTACTACGAACCCATCTTCAGATACATCTATCGACGTACCGCAGAAGAGTCCTTGACCGCAGACATCTGCTCGCAGGTATTCCTCAAAGCCATGCAAAAACTTGGTGGCTATGCCTATAAAGGCGTTCCCTTTTCAGCTTGGTTGTATCGGATAGCTTCCAATGAAGTTACCCAACACTACCGCAATGCCCAGAAGCAGCGAGTCGTGAGCATACAGGATGGGCGACTAGAAGAAATGGCAGAAGAGATGGACGAGTTTGACTATCAGATTCACCGAGGTGCATTGCTGGGCGCATTGGATAAATTGCCACAAAAAGACATTGAAATTATAGAACTCCGCTTTTTTGAACAACGCTCTTTCAAAGAAGTCGCCAATATTTTAAACATCACCGAAAACAACGCAAAAGTACGTACTTACAGAGTGTTGGATAAGCTGAAGAAGTTGATTGTTCAGTAGCAGTGACAGTAGCAGTTGCAATATCAATAGTAGTATCAGTAAAAATAGCAAGGATAGTAAGCTGGAGAATTCGTAATTAATTATTTCGTAATTCGTAATTGAAAAACATGGAAAATAACTACAATATAAAAATGAATCCAGAAGAGCCAGGTGCTGAGCAGATTGCTGCACATCAGGACTTCGATGCACTACTCAATGCGCATGGTGGCGGTGAGGGCAATATGCCCGATGCTACACCTGCGATGGGCAAGCTTATCAAGCTGGGCTTGGGGGCATTAATGGCAGGTGCGGCGGCGATTATGTTGCTGTATTTTGCACCGCGTCTGCTGTCCTCTGGCGGGGAGGATTTGGCAGATCGGCCTTATGTTAATCCACCATTGAAGAATGTTCAAGCTAAGTTTGCTTCCTATAAAGTGGATGCCCATGAGGGCGGCGTCTATGAATATGGAAATGGTTCTCGCGTTATTGTCCCGGCACGTGCTTTTACCTATGAAGACGGCAGCGAAGTAGAAGGCGAAGTAGAACTCAAATACCGCGAGTTTCACGACTATGTAGATTTCTTTTTGTCGGGTATTCCAATGGAGTACGATTCCGCAGGTGTGCAGCATCAGTTGGAGTCAGCAGGCATGATGGAAATTTATGCGGAGCAGGGCGGGAAGGCACTTCGCGTGAATCCGGATAAAAAAATTGACATAGAACTGGCCTCTAGTATCGCCTTGGACGGCAATGAGTCGGCATACAATATTTACAAACTGGATACAGATAAACGCAATTGGGATTATCGTGGAAAAGATGCGATTGAAGTCATAGAGGATGCCAGTGAAACGGTCAATACAAAACCACTGAGCAGACCTGAAAGACAGCTAAATCGCATTGAAAAAAAGATAGACCGAATAGCAAAGAAAGAAACAGAAGAAATAGAAACATTGGAGCGCAGCGTACCAAAACCAGCTGCCCCCAAACCACCCAAACGCGCCAATCCAGATGGCTATGTATTCGACTTTGAAGTAGAAGAAGATAGATTCCCTGAACTGGCAGCTTATGATGATGTATTGTGGCAAGTCAATGACGGACAAGCGTTCAATGAAGTCTGGTATCAAATCGAATGGGAAGATGTAAAGGTGGACAAAACTGCCGCAGACGATGTATATAAGGTCACTCTATCGGCTGGCAATCGCGTTGTGCATCTGAATGTCAGTCCGGTCTTATCGGGCAGCGATTACCAGGCAGCACAACAGGCGTTTCAGGCAAGAGTAGCCGATTATGAGCAAGGACTTGCACAGCGAGAAGCCAGCCTCCGTGACCAACGTACAGCCATCCTCGCCAGAAATGCCGAAGAACGAGAAAAGTTAGAAGCTGAAAAAGTTGCCACACAAGCACGTGTAGCCGAACTAAAAAAACAAGGCAGAAAAGCAGAAGCGACCAATGTCATGGTTGCCAGCAATATCGTCAATCGCTTTCAGGTGACGGAGATGGGTATCTGGAATTGCGACCGCCCGCTACCGCCTTATCAGCAAATATTAGTCGGCAATTTTTGTGATGAAAATTTCAATACCTATAAGGGCAATCCGGTCTATATCGTGAATAAATCGAACAACACGGTCGCTAGGTTTTATGCGAAAAAGCGTACACAAGTCCGCATCAATACCCGAGATGAAAAACTCATGTGGATGGTGACCGATGACGGGCAGCTTGCTATCTTTTCCGCCGAGCAATTTAATAATCTTATACCGAAAAAGGAACACACTTTCACAATGATGAAGATTCCTGAAAAGGTGGAAAATGAAGCAGATGTACGGCGGATATTGAGTCTTTGAGGAAAAATCCAAGCCCTAAAAAATAAAAACAGCCCAGTTGTCCGCGCAGCAGGACAATGCAGGCGAAGTCCCTCTCCGCCGCAGGGTGGAGAGGCTAGGTGAGGCAAAAGCAGAGATACAGACAGGAATATCTGTGCTACAGGAAGATATATTCGGGTGTCGCACCCGCCCTTTTAACTAAAATCCCCTGCCAGTTTGGTGGGGGATTTTTTGTCAGTGTTGTCCTCGACTCCGCTCGGACAACTGCTTGAATTGAGCGGAGTCGAAATTGCAGGTCGTTGAGTGGAGTCGAAACGACCTGACTATGAATGTCACCAAAAAACAATCCACATAATTTTGAAAATTCAAGACATTAGAAGTACTTTGCAATATGAAAAGTACAATGCTGATATTCACTTTGTTTCTATGCTGCCAAGCCCTCCATGCACAACCACAACCACCCACGAATCTTGATGGAGAGGACCTGAGAGTCTGGCTGCAAGACAACTGGTACGATGGATTCCACAATGAGCTTGGTTACTCCAATGCCCGACGCAAAATGTATGGCTACATTGATAATCATGGAGATACCATTACCTGCGTCTATTCAGGGTTTTATCAAATGAATCCTTACGGGAATGAAATCACCTACCCAAACCCTATCAATACAGAACACACCGTTCCGCAATCGTTCTTTAGCTCAGCAGAACCGATGAAATCAGATATTCACCACCTATTCCCAACTTATGGCAACTGGAATTCCGAGCGAGGCAATTCTCCCTTTCGGGAAATTGTGGACCAGGATACCCAAAGCTGGATGCGCGGCACGACTTCACAATCCAATATCCCCGCAAATAATATTGATGAATACAGCGAATCTATTGCCAATAATCGTTTTGAACCAAGAGAAGGACAGAAAGGCGATGTTGCCCGTGCAGTGAGCTATTTTTATACCATGTACCCGCAAGTTGGCACAGTGACCGACCTGTTCCAACTCTCCACCCTTTGCGCCTGGCATGAAGCCGACCCGCCATCCACAGCAGAAATGACCCGTAATGATGGCGTCGAACAATATCAGGGCAACCGCAATCCGTACATTGATTATCCAGAATTGATGGCAAGAGCTTGGACTTGTCCACCAACGGCTGTTCAAGCTACATCTGCTACTTCTGGCAGCCTACAACTCATGCCCAATCCTGCGAAAGATATACTGGAAATCAATCTTGAATATGCGAGAGTGACAAGTATTCAGTACACTATTTTTTCAAGTAATGGAAAAGTAGTAGAGCAAGGACAGGGGAATATCATCAACGGATACTTCACCACTCAACTCAATATATCAGAGATAAAATCAGGTTTGTATATTTGCAAAATTACGCTGCCTTCCGGCGAAAATTATGTAGAGAAATTTGTAAAGTTATAGCCGTTCAAACAAGAATAATTTTTTGAGTTTACGACCCGCACCTCTTCTGCATGTGGTTTTGAATTTGTTTTTTGAATTTGAGTTTGAATTTGCAAAATTACTGCGCCAACAATTCTTCATAATAAGCACTTTGTTTCATTCTTGAAGTCAGCCATATATTATAATTGATGGCTTCATTGGCGCCTGGTTCAAAATTTGGATAAGCTTCTAAGAAGCCATTGATTTTATGAATAATTTTTGAATTTTTAAAGGCTTTTGGCGTCTGTATCACATCTCTCAGGATGTCCATAAAACGGAACTCACGCAGATAGGCTTCATCTTTGAGTAGTCCGCGATGCGCTCGTCTGATATTGTCATAAATGCTTTTGGCATACACAAAACTTTCCTGTTCAACATGGTAAATGATTTCTATAATTTTCAGATTAATTTTCCAGAGGGGAGATTGTTGTGAAAAAGACGCATCAGAAATAATTAGGGAAAGATAATGCTGTGCCTTGTCCATATTATCATCACAATAATAAACCGCCGATAAATTGGCATACACATACATAGCATAAGGGTTATTGAAGTCCAGTCGATTTTTTTTCAGCGCTTCTTCCATCAGTTGAATCGCTTCTTTATTTTGTCTCAGATAGCCTTTTATTGTCAATTGGGAGAGGTGATATACCCAGAAATACTGTTTATAATACAGCCCATTATATTCTTGCATCGCCTTGCGTAGTAAGTTCAAGTAATGAATGGTCTGCTCGTATTCTTTGGTTTTCAAGGTGCTGTTGATAATCCATATCAGTATAACAATTTTTTCATGATGTGTGTTTTTAGAAAAAACTTTATGCGTTGAAAAGCCTTCAAAAGAGTCAATCATATAGTCGGCAAGAAGACTAAACTCTTTTCTTTGCAACAATGAATCCCGCACACATCTGTGTATCTCTAACTTTACAGTAACGGAATCCTTTAGCTCTTCCATCACCTGCAATTGTTCAAGTACATTATCGAGTGTTAGGTGAATGTTTTTATCTTTTCCTGCAAAATTGGTGGTTCTCATTTTATAATTGACTGTGGCAAGCAAAAACTTGTTCTCTTCGATTTTTCTGTGAATATCATTATATTTTCTTTTTCGGTGTACATCGTGAATCGGGTCGGTATTGGTTGTATTATGAGAAAGCTTCATCAATTGCTCATAGATGAGGTGCATAGCTGCATAATTTTCCAGTTTTAGAGCGATTTTTTCTGCTTCACGCAAATATTGTTGGGATTTTTGGTAGTTGGATTTGTAAATAAATATTCGCGCCAGCCGAAGTAGTCGGAAAATTTCAAAGGACTCATCCTTTTTTCTGTGTAATTCGACAAGACTATTCTCTACTTCTTCTATTAGTCTGTTTTTCAGCCGATAATAATTGTTTTTTGTACTGCCAGGCAAGACTAGAGAAACGATTTCATCATCATACTCATCCATTTCTTTTTTTCGAAGTATATCAAAAAGCAACACAATACCGCTAATGCCTTTGGTTTTATACTTGGAAGTTAATAACTTAAAGTTCCTGACTTCTTCTCTGCTAAGAGATTGTACAAGCTGAGTCAATTGATATTTCATATAGTCATTACAATGTTAAACAGACAAATTTTGGGTAGTGTTCGACTAAAGTATGATTGAGTAAACCGTTGTCGTCAGACGAATTCGCTTAGAAATACGGCATATCTAAAGGGATAAATCACCAATTTTCATAAAATCCTTCGTCTGCCGACTATTCCATACTTTAATCGAACACCCTTAAATTTTGTATATAATTCCTGCTGGATTAATATTTGTTGATTTTGTAAGAAAAAATAGCTTTGTGAATTCAAATTTACAATTTTATTCTTCTTTTTTAGCAAAAAATCGTCTATATTGCTTGAATATTAACTTTTATGATGACTTTTTTATCAATGGAAATAACACTTGTGTTGTTTGTGAATCTGTAAGAATTACTTGCATGAAGTCTTTTGTTTTATCAAAAAAAAAGTCAGTTTTGTTGTACCTAAAAATTTAAACAGACAATGACAGCTCAAAAGGTAATAAAAATAGTAGCATTCTGGCTCATTGGGTTTTTGCTTATAGCATCCCAACAGAGCTATGCTCAAACCGCTGTTTTAACGCTTGAATTGAGTTTTGACAAAGAAGAGGCTGACCTAGGAGATGTGTTATATGCCAGTGGTACGCTGACCTATAATACTGGTCCAGCAATTTTAGACGAAGTTACGATCAATTATTATGTAGGAACTGACCTTGATAATGTGCAGCCTACATTTACGCATCAATTGACAAATATCGAGTTTGCACCAGGCCAAACCATTGCATACAATCATGAAATTGAAGTAGCCGATGAGTTTTTTACCCCTGATGCCAATAACATAATTATTGTTTGGCCGACAACAGGTTTAGCCAATGATGATAATGAGCCAGTTCGGGGAGATGTCTGGGTAAATGATAATTCAACAGACCTTGCAGTCGAGTTAGTTTCTTTCGATGGTGATTATAACGATAGTCAGGTACGACTCAATTGGATGGTCGCTTCAGAAGGAGCCAATAGCGACTTTTTTGATATAGAACGTTCACTGGATGGCATAAATTATGAGTCCTGCGGTAGGGTAGAAGGCTGGGATTTCAAGGCAGTTGAAGGTGTGTATGAATATGAAGATAATAATCCTTTCTTTCTGAAAACTTATTATCGACTACAGATGACTGGAACTTCTGGTTCATCAGAATATAGTGAGACTTTAATTGTAGAACGCCCCGAACATAATACACTGAGTATTGATAAGCTATATGTGAATAGAGTCGGACAACAATTACATCTTGTATTTTCAGCTTCCGATAATGACCCGCTAACATTTGTCATTTATGACACGAAAGGTGCTTTGATTTATACAGAAAAAATGACCAACGTACAGGTTGGATTTAATGAAAAAGTAATCAATACTTATACTATAACTTCTGGTTTACACGTATTGACCCTGCAAAATGGAGGTACGGAAATCGTTAGCGAAAAGTTCTTTAAATATTAAGTTAGTTAGTTATGTTTATATCCGTTAGGATAGGAGTTGTCTGGAATCTTGAGTTGTAATGCTATGAAAAGATAAAAAGAAGATACCAAACAAATACAGCACAGATTGAAAAAGTATGTTTACATCTAATATGCTTTTTAGACAACTCCTTTTTGTAAAAAAAAGTATTAAAAATAAGATAACTCAGGACGGCTATTTTAGTCTGTTATTTAGCATTTCACATTTTGAGTACATCGCTAAATGAAACCATGACATCTTTGAAAAGAATGTAGATAATGTTGTCTCTTAAGGAAGGTAGTCGTCCGATTTTTTTTTAAATCCCGAAATAAAGATTTTGGTTATATAATATGAGGCAAAATCCTCTACTTATCTGGGGCTAAAGAGTTCCGGATAAGTAGAGTGTCTCTATTCTCTATAAACCATTTACCCCACACAACTGCGCCCTTTAGTCTTGTAAATATAGCAGATTTCAATCATTTAAAATCTGCACCTTCAAATGTCCTATTAATTAGGTGAAATCCGTTGGTGAAAATCAAGGGATTTTTTTGTTTAAAGGAAGGTTCTTAGGCAACTTGAAACCCATGCGCATAAGGATCATCTTCTGTATCAATAATAATTTGATTATAACCAGTGATTTTTGCCCAGCCCTCTATACTTGGAATAATAGCATCATAATTCCCACATTTTGTCCTACCTTCCACACGACCTACAAATTGACTTCCAATGATGCTTTCATGAATAAATAAATCACCTTCACCCAACTTGCCTTTGGCTGCCCATTGTGCCATACGGGCAGAAGTTCCAGTGCCGCAGGGCGATCGGTCTATCGCTTTATCTCCATAAAAAACAGCATTGCGGGCATGGGCATCTGGCGAAATCGTATCACCTGTCCATAATAAATGACTCAACCCATTAATGCGCTCATCTTCTGGATGCACAAAACGATATTGCTCATTAAGTTTTGCGCGAATAACTGGACTCCAGCGAATCAAATCACCAGCCGTATAAGCTTGTATACCTTCAAAATTTTCCTGAGGATCAACAATCGCGTAAAAGTTGCCGCCATAAGCTACATCAACTCGCAAAACACCCAAATCAGGACAATCGACGTCCAGTTTTTCTTTATACAAAAAGGAAGGAATATTGGTGAGTTTAACGGATTTAACTTTCCCCTCTACTTGTACATATTCAATCAAAACCAGTCCCGCAGGCGTTTCTAGTCGCAGCTTGCCCGGCACTTTAGGCTGCACCAAGCCTTCTTCAATCATAATGGTCACTGTACCAATTGTACCATGTCCACACATTGGCAAACAGCCCGAAGTCTCAATAAACAAGACCCCAATATCATTTGCAGCATCCGTTGGTGGATATAAAATACTCCCTGACATCATATCATGTCCGCGTGGTTCAAACATGAGTCCCTTGCGTATCCAGTCGTATTCCGAAAGGAAATGCAGTCGGCGTTCACCCATGCTATTTCCCTTTAGTTGTGGTCCGCCACCAGCGACCAGTCGCACGGGATTGCCGCAAGTATGTGCATCTATGCAGAAGAATGTTTTTTTCATAAAGCGGTGTTTATGCTAATTACAGTAGTATGGCAATCGCATAAAAGTAAATTAGTCTTATACGTGTTCATTTTCTAACCACTAAGCGCACTAAAGACCACTAAAACTAACAGGATAAAAGAACACAAAGGGAAATTCATTCGTGTTCTTTACGCTATACAAGCCGATGGCTATCGGCTTCATGTCCTTTAGTGCGCTTAGTGGTTTAAAAAATATTTTTATTCGATTGCCATAATTACAGTAGCTTTTGAATTTGACGTTTGAGTTTGTATTTGTATTTGTATTTTCAATCCTGCAAATCCACCAGTTTAATCAGATGACTCCACACCAGAAAACCTGTATAATCAAACACCTCAATCCGACATTCCCGCGCACTTTGAGGACCAGAAAAACTGACCCTCCCGAAGTTTTGTTTGGTGTAAAGCGACTCTTTTGCTCGATAAGGGTTTTTCAATTTACCAGTCGGGTTGCCAATACTGGTCAGTGGAGAACAAGTAAATTCATACAAAGGATAAGCATCTTCACGAGCATAATAATTCAACTCTGTATAATGTCGATCACCGCTGATGAAAATGACGCCACTTATCTTTTCTTCCAATAAAAATTCCAGCAACTCGTCTTTTTCTTCGCCATAATGTCCCCAACATTCTCCGATTCTCTGCCCCATTTCAGGCATCATCTGATTCCCAGAAGCAATGATTTTGAAATTTGCGGTAGACTTTTTTAGTTTTGCTTTCAGCCATTCGAGTTGCCCGTCGCCAAACATACATACATCAGGCTCGCGGTGATAGCGTCCATCCAATAGGAAAAAATCGGCATCTTCATAACTGAAATTCGTGAAAACACCTTTTGTAGAATCCATTCCATAAGAAGGATTGGCCCAGAACTGCTTAAATACTGCCAATGAACTATCCTTGCCTGCGTAGCTGCCATCACTGTCGTTTGGTCCATAATCATGGTCATCCCAGACGGCATATTGCGGACGGCTTTGGATAAAAGCATTGAGGTGTTTATTGCTGCGCATCTTGACATTTTTCATAAACATCTTCTCATAAGACCGCCATTCTCCATCCAGATAATACACATTATCACCCAGCCACAACATGAAATCGGAGACCATATAACCCATGCTTTTGAAAATAAAATCTTTGTTTTTACCTTTCAGTCCTTTATACGGATAAGGGAAATTACAGGAACCCGTCATGAAAGAAAAATTCTGCGCCTCTTTTTCTATAGGCTTAATAGGGCGCGACCGCCAGGCTTCTTTTTTATACAAACGAATATTAAGTGTCTTATGATCTTTTATGGCTCGATCAGATTTTATAATATCAATACCATCAAATTTTTTTTCACCAGAGAAAGTCTTGATTGTTTTTTCCAATTCAGGAAAATAAGTCAGTACAGGCTGATCGGTATCCAGTCCAAGGGGAGATGCCAGATGCGGAATATCCTTGACCAATACCCAAAGGTGGGCAGAAGTATCGGTTTGATGTCCATACATCGGACCAGAAACAATTTTAGGCTGTGCCAATAGCAGAGTCGGAAGCAGAGCAATAAAAAACAATATTAGACGCATCAATCAAATTTATTTGGATGAAGCGTAAAAATAAGGATTTTTTGGGGAAGAAATGGGGAGAATAAGAAAAGGAGCTGTGACTGCTTATCCTGATGTCAGACTGTTCCAAATCGTTTTGTACCTTTGCGGCAATGGTGTTATCGTAAGTTATCGGGTAAAACAGGAAAAAACCGCAGCCCATGAACCTGCAATACGAGAAAAATGATTAGATATTATAAAAAAGAAAGCAATAAGCTGAAGGAATTAGAAGGGATCAGCCCTTCCTGCTGGATTAATATTGCCCCGCCCTTCACGCAGGAAGAACTGGTAAGTGTGTCGCAACAACTAGATATTCCGCTCGATTTCCTGACAGATTCGCTGGATATTGACGAACGCTCGCGCTATGAACGGGAAGATGGCGTGCGCCTCATCGTACTCAATACACCAATACCAAATAAATCCGATGCGGTCAATTCAGCCGTTTACATCACAGTGCCAATTGGTATTATTTTAATGGAAGATTATATCCTGACGATTACATCTTTTGAAAATCCAGTCTTACAGCGTTTTCTCGATAACAAAATCAAAAATTTCAATCCCGAACATCGCAATGATTTTGTCTTAAAATTGCTGGAACAAAACGTCTATTATTTCCTGACCTGCCTGAAAGATCTGAACAACAGGCGCAACCAAATTGAAAAAGAACTATATGCCGCCAGTGGCAACAACCAACTCAAGCAACTCCTCAGCATGGAAAAAAGCCTGGTCTATTTCGTGACTTCCCTGAGTGCCAACGACCTGCTGATGATGAAAATGAAACGCACCGACTTTCTCAATATCCGCGACGATGAAGACCTAGTGGATTTACTGGACGATATTGTGATTGACAACAGCCAGGCAAATGAGATGGCGAATGTCTACGCCTCCATTCTTAGCGGAACAATGAATGCCTTTGCCTCCATTATTTCCAATAACCTCAATCACGTTATTCAACGCCTGACCCTCATTACCATCATTCTCATGGTGCCCACCCTCATCGCCAGCTTTTTCGGAATGAATGTACCCAATGGTGCAGAAAACTGGTCAGCAGCTTTTCCTGTCATTCTAGTCTTTTCGCTAGTCTTGTCAGTATTGGTAGCCTGGTGGTTTAGAAGACAACGATTGCTGTAATTAATTACGAATTACGAATGGATTAATTACGAATTAGACATCAACACAACAACACATCAACACGACAACACGACAACAAAAAATACAAGGACTTCAATTGCTGCGTTTTGTAGCCAGTACCTTTGTCATTTTATACCATACAGGAGTAATGTGGGATGGACATAAAGGCGTTAATGTCTTTTTCGTCATCAGTGGTTTTGTTATTTACTTGAGTTCCACAGACAAAATAGGGAAGGGCGCAGCAGCGGCTCGGCATTTTTTGTATCGGAGAAATGTACGGATTTACACCTTCTACTGGATATTGCTTTTTATACTCCTTATCTTAGGTCAAGTATCTTTTGCACTAGATTATTCATTCCTGAAAAAAGTATTACTCGCGCCAGGGCACGTACTCCCGCAACTAGGAATTACTTGGAGCCTTACTTACGAACTCTACTTTTATTATTTATTTGCCATCGCTATTCTATTGCCCATCCGCCAGATATATTTCATCCGACTGACAGTAGTGCTTTGGTTATTTAGTGCTGTGATTATGTTCTTGCTCGGCACAGCATATTCCATGAAAGGAACAACACTTAATTTTCTTCTAGGACAAAACATCTGGCAATTTCTGACAGGCATACTCGCTGCTTATGTATATATGAATAGAAGCCGTATTCATCCGCATATCTTTAAGTTCGCGCTGGTGTTAGGGTGCTTTATGGTGTTTTTTCTATATTTTCCCAACAGGCATCCTTTGTCCCATCCCGTCTATGGCATAGGTGCTGCGCTGCTGGTGGTCGGAATCGCAGCAGTAGAATCCACGCACCAACTGAAATTTCCTAAGATAATTAGCTCATTAGGAGATGCTTCTTACATAGCCTATCTGATACATGTACCTATACTCGCTCTATTATATCATTATAATATAGTCTCTAAAACGCTGTTTAGTGAATCTATTTTATACGTCATACCCGTTGTAATAGGGATTTGGACATGCAGCCTGATTTTGTATAAATGGATAGAAAAACCACTACTGAAGTACCTATACAAATAGTTTCAAACCCTAGTGCTTTCAGCACTAAGTTTTAGTGCATATTAGTAAAATAGGAAAATATCGAATATCGAACAGATGAATATCGAATATCGAAGTAGTAAGTGCCTGGACTCAACTAAACGCCACTTTCAATTTGACTAATTGGCTTATTGTCAATAGTTTTTTGTCCCGATGGCTATCGGGAGAATTTGACGTTTGGATTTGTATTTCCACTTAGTTAAGATGAATGATGAACATTTAGAAAGGAAGAAATGTCAAGTAAAACTGGAATACTGAGGTGAATTGGATGGCAAATGCGCCACCCAACTTAGTGCCCCTCCTCCACGATAGCTATCGAGATTAGTGGTTCAAAAAAAACACCCCGATGCGCAACCCAGAACTCGCAACCCAACAACCCGCAACCCAACAACCCGCAACTCGCAACCCAACAACCCGCAACTCGCAACCCAGAACCCAACAACCCGCAACCCGCAACTCGCAACCCGCAACTCGCAACCCGCAACCCAACAACCCGCAACTCGCAACCCAGAACCCAACAACCCGCAACCCGCAACCCAACAACCCGCAACCCAACAACCCGCAACTCGCCAACCCGCCAACCCGCCAACTCGCAACTCAATAACTCATCAAAACCGCCCGAATATCCTCCCGCGCCTGCGCTTTACTCGGTCGCTGTGCCGGACTCTGCGCAATATTCCCCTGCTGATCAATCAAAAAATAGCTGGGTAAAGAACCCACGCCATAAGCATCCGCAATACCAGAATCAAAAGCCCTGGGCGCGTACAAATGAACCCCTTTAGTACTTTGTGTTTTACTCAAATAAGACGACCATTTTCCCTGATTCTTATCCAATGAAACATACAAAAACACCACGTCTTGGTCATTAAACTGGTCATCCAGTCGCTTACTATACTCCATTTCGTGAATACAAGCCACACACCAGGTTGCCCAAAAATCCAGATACACCACCTTGCCCCTAAAATCACTAAGTCGCACAAGATTACCATGTTGGTCAATCAACGCTGCATCTGGTGCAGCCTCTCCATTATGGAGTAGCCCGGACTGTGCATAAGCATCATCTATTACTGCCCGATATTCATGATAAGGCGATTCATTGGCAAAACGAGCAATCTCCGTCTCGTAAGGCTGGTGTTCTTTTTTATTCAATAATTGATAATATCGAACAGCATTTAAATAAGCCAAAGATTTGCCAGAAAAATAATATTGAGCAGACTGATTGGATTGTGCCAGCCTATTTTGCAAAGGCACATATTGCGCGATAAAATCAGTATAATAAACATTGGACAAAGCCGCATCACTTTGTATGGTCATTCCATTTAAAAAATTATAATATCGTGGATAATTGACAATAAGATGAGCATTTTGTTGGGCATATTGCATCAATTGTGTCGCCCACCAATGCTCAATATCTGAGCGCACATGAGCATCAAAAGCAGGAGAAAAAGCTGCCTTATACTCATAAGTATCATAAACCATCTGCTTCTTAATACGGATTTCATCCATCAAGACCCGAAATTCATCAGGATGCATCGCCTGCATTTTTCGTTCAAGAAAAGTAGGAGAATATCGCTTAAAAACACGCTGGACAAGCGCTAAGTAATCATTGTGGATAGCACCTTCACCACTATAAGTCGAAGGGGAATAATGAACACCGTCAAAATACATATCCATCTGATTACCTGGTTCAATATATACTTGCTCTACACGATTGGCATAATTGATAGTCAGTGCTTTAGGTTCATCTAAGTAAAGCGGTAATTGAAAACTTCCATCTGCCCGGACGGACACCTGAAGCCTGACCTTCTCAAAACTAATCAGGTCGGAATAAAACTCAACGGATACCTGCTGTCCTTGCGGATTGCTGATAAAACCATTTAAGTTGGTCGGGGTTTTGGCCGATACTTGGAGTACCAAAAGAAGTTGCGCGAACAAAAAAAGCTTCTTCATGGTGAATTTAGGTTTTGTACATCCTAAACGGATGTGATTAATCTTCCATAGGCAATAAAATAAGGCAAGCCGCCATTTAGGGTGAAGTCTAGTTAAAACGTATTGATTTTAAACTTAAACTTATTCTTAAACTTAAACTTACAAAGCGTATTCAATTGTGAGTTGAATAAAGTGTAAGAAAACTGAGATTGATGATGTTGTCGGTTTCGTAAACTTGTGTTGCCAGCTTTGCGTGCTGTAAGTTTGCTAAACCTCCTCCTAATATCGAAATGAATTAGGTTTAGCAAACTTTCCTGTCACAAGGCTTCCCGCGACTTTACTAAACCAACGATTACAGTTGTCCGAGCGGAGTCAAGGACAACACAAAATAATTTTGCCAAAGGCAAAAAAACTGCGATTGCAACTGAAACTGACACTGCCTAAAGCTTATATCGAGCCATCGGCACAACATCCTGTCCGACAAAATCCTGCTGCTCGTATTTAAAAGACGCAGTTATGGCTATCATGGCTGCATTGTCTGTACAATATTCAAATCTTGGGATATATGTATTCCAGTTGTATTGCTGCCCAAAATCCTCAATTGCCTTTCTTAGACCCGAATTAGCCGAGACGCCCCCCGCAATAGCAATTTCCTGAATACCTGTTTGTTTACTTGCTTTGAGCAGTTTATTCATCAGGATAGATACAATGCGGTCTTGCACCGACGCGCAGATATTGTCTAAATTTTCGGGTATAAAATTAGGATTTTTTTTGATATTTCTTTTTAAAAAGTATAAAATAGACGTTTTTAAGCCACTAAAACTGAAATTCAGGTCTGGAACATTTGGTTCTGGAAAGTCAAAAACCACTTCTCCTTGCTTCGCCAATCGGTCAATAATTGGACCGGCAGGGTAGTCGAGTCCCAGCAATTTACCCGTTTTATCAAAAGCTTCTCCTGCCGCATCGTCTATAGTTTCACCAAGAACAATCATCTCCAATGGGGCATTAACCTGTACAATCTGCGTATGTCCGCCAGAAACAGTTAGGCACAAAAATGGAAAGGCAGGGCGGGGGCTGTCAATAAAATGAGCCAGGACATGCGCCTGCATGTGATTGACTTCTATCATTGGAATGTCAAGACTCAAAGCCATGGCTTTGGCAAAAGACACGCCAACCAGCAAAGAGCCCAACAAGCCCGGACCACGGGTAAAAGCTATAGCACTCAGTTCGCTTTTGTCCACACCTGCTTTTTGCAAAGCCATATCGACTACAGGAACAATATTGACCTGATGCGCCCGCGAAGCCACTTCCGGCACGACACCGCCATGCAAGCGATGCATTTCCTGTGTAGCAACATAATTGGCTAAAATTTTCCCGTTTTTGAGAATGGCGGCAGAAGTGTCGTCACAAGAAGATTCTATGGCTAATATAACAGTGTTCATATTGATGAAATTATAAGTCTGCAAAATTGCAAAAATTAATCCTCATTTTCTCATAACTACTGTTTATTGGGCGCATATTTTGAGAAAAACACAGATTATTTTGTTGAATAAAATAATATAACTATATATTATATTGGACTCCGAAGTCTCTTAAAAAGCTGGAAACAAACAGGTAAAAATCTGGCAGCATTAGGTCAGGCAGATATACTGATACTGGAAGAATATGCCGAAAAGCATAATGTCACCGCCGGTAAAGCAAGGACACTTTTAGCTTTAAACGGACGTTTTTATAAAGAACCGGTTTACTTCCCTGAACCTGCTGTTGAGGAACGAAGAATGCAGGAAGATGAACCCGAAACAGAAGTAATTAACGAAAATATTTTACTGGTTTATCCTAATCCTGCCCGAGAATATTTTACAGTCGAATATGCCGTTGCTAAAGATATTGAAAATTTGTATCTTGTCCTTACAGACATTCGTGGAAATGAAGTCTATAAAAGACCGCTGTCTTACGTACAGGATCAGATTATAGTTCCGGCGGAGCAGTTACCAACAGGTCAATATCTCTGTACTGTACAGGCAGGCGATGTTGTACTTAAAACTAAAAAATTTATTTTAGCAAAATAATTAAATTCACCTCCCGACCATTCACCTATGAGTGGTCGGGGCAATTTTTTCCTTATGAAAAAATGGTACTTATTGTTCTTAACTACGATTAGCATAAACCTTGCTTATGGGCAGGCACGATTTTTTGAATTTGTGGAAGGGTGGCAAGCTGCTACTGCTGTGGAGTATGACACGCACTATGTAGTTATAGGTGCTGGTTCTCAGTATGTTCCTTTTTATAAAAAATATATTCAGTTTTCTAGTTTAGATAAGTTTGGGAACTCTATATCTTTCTGGACATACAGTATAGACTCAACTTTTTCTACTGACATGCGTAATGCACAATTACTGAGTATATATAGCGAAAAACCCACAATAGGAATAACGATTGAGACTAATCCAGAACAGTTATTGATAGCTAAAAGGCTTACTTTAAGTAATGATTTAACTGAAATAATTGATAGTTCATGGGTTTATCCTAGCCAAAATGAATCTATTATGCTTGGTACTTTACAGCCTAATGATGATAATATACTACATGCTGCAAGTTTTTTTGATACAAAAATAAAATCTACATTACTACAAACAGACACCTTAGGTAATATAGAGTGGGAAGAAATATTTTCCTGTAGTGGTTACTGTGATATGGAACCTCGTCATATCATTCCTGCTCATGACAATGGCTACCTCTTCACCAACGAAGAAAAAAGAAGGGTTGTGCCAGGAGGCGGACCAGGTGACCACAATGTAGCCACTATTATAAAAGTTGATAGCCTTGGTAATCAGGAATGGCGCATTTATCCCGGCGGTACAGGATTTCCTTATACTTCTGACTATATACTAGTTACGCCTACTGATGACGGTAATTACCTATGTGCCTGGGCAGATAATGAACTACGCATGGGAAATCTAAATATCGCCTATAACAGCAATCCCGATGTGACAATCTGGTTTGCAAAAATAAATGAACAGGGGCAAAAAATCTGGGAGAAAAATATACAGCAGGACATAGATCTATGGGGCATTGGAGAAGTCAGGTATCGTCTTACACAAATGAAAAAAATAGCTGATGGGAATATAGTTTTAGTTGGCTTAGATAAAATGATAAAAATTACTCAGGATGCAGAGGTGATCTGGGCAAGAAACTTGAAGCCGGACTTTTTGCAAAATCCCAGTGACCCTGAATCTTATCTCTATATAAAGGGACTTACCCCTACTACCGATGATGGATTTATCTGTGCCGGACAAGCCAATATATATCCGGGCAGTGTCTTTCCTCAATTCACACAAACAGGCTTTGTTATCAAGTTGGACGAGTATGGCTGCTTAGAACCCGACTGCCACCTAAACGATCCAGTATCGACGACCACTACATCTGCAAATTATGCAGAATTAAAACTCTTCCCGAATCCTGCACAAGACTACATCAATATAGAATACAGTACAACCAAGTCTCCTAAATTTATAGCGGTAAATATCACTGACTTAGCAGGTCGGGTAGTGTATGCACAGGTATTGGAAAACCAAGAGCAATATTTGACTATTTCTACCAAAGACTTACCGTCTGGTCAGTATTTCTGTCAGCTATTTATTGATGGTTCAATGGGAGCGACTCGGAAGTTTGTGCTGGTGAAATAATACATTGAAATAATTTTGCGATCATACAATTTATCCTAAAAGATAAATTCCCAATATGCGCTGAAATAATTAACTATAATCCAGCGTTGTTTTCCTATCTTTGTAATTGTTTTAAAATAGAAAAAAACGATTATGCTCAAAAATAAAAATACTACAGACAACCCACAAAACACTTCTGCAAATACTGCAGGAACCAGTCAGATCGTCGCAGGCACGGTAATTGAAGGAAAGCTAAAGATACCAGGCGATTTGCGTTTGGAAGGTGAGATTATTGGCGATGTCAATTCTGAAGCAAAAGTAGTGATGGGGAAAACCGGAATTATTGATGGAAATGTCAAAGCACGAAATCTGGATATTCGAGGCAAATTTACAGGAGAACTGAACATCAGCGAAACACTTCAGATACGCAGCGATGCAGATATACAAGGCAACATCAACACAAAAAACCTAGTGGTAGAAAATGGTGCCAAGCTAAGTGGAAATTGCAATGTCGGCGGCAAGTAAAAATTCAAATTCAAATACAAAAAGCTATTGCTAATAAACAATTGGCTGAATTGAATGTACTGCTTTTGAGTCCACAGACATAATTACCAAACAAATTAGTGAACGATTAGTACAAAACAACAAAATAAGGAGCAGGAGGTAATCAAGGCAATACCTCAGAAGAGGAAAGGATGGAAGCGGCTCTTCTATTTTCTCGGCTTCCTGCTGTTATTGTCTATATTACTCATTGTGCTGACTGGTTTTTTAATACGGATGCCTGCCGTCCAGAACAAACTAGTCGATAGAATTACAACTTACCTGTCCAATGAACTCGATACCAAAGTCGAAGTCGGACGATTAAACATCAACTTTTTTGACAAACTCGTTCTGGAAGATTTTTATGTAGAAGATCAACAGACTGATACCTTGCTTTATGCCGAATCACTGAAAGTCAATATCAGTGCCTTTACATTTCTGCGAAAGAAAGAACTATACATAGACGATATCAGCTTGAAAAAAGCTAGAATCAACCTGCACCGCCCTGCGGATAGTACCGATTTTAACATTGCTTTTCTGAGTGATTTTTTCGCACCCCAAAAAGGGCAGGGGGGCAGTACGTCCACGGCAAACAAAACGGATAAGAAACAGAATGGCTGGCTGCTGATGGCAAACAGTCTTTACGTGGATGACGTACAGTTTAATTTAAATGATGAACTCAAAGGCACTGCCCTTAAAGTTAATTTGCCGAAAGGCAGCTTAGATTTTAATGAAATTGACCCCGCCGCGCGTTTGCTCGACGTCAAAAACCTTCAACTGGATAATATTATTGTCCAGCTGACTCAATCGAAAAGAGGTTCAGTCAAAAAGCAAAACCGCATTAAAAAAGATAGCACAGATAAAGCCTGGATAATCAAACTGGATGATGCTAAATTGAAAAAAGCCCAGTTCGCGCTCAATAATTTGCTGCATGAACCTAAGACAAAGGGCATAGATTTTAATCGACTGGGACTGACTGATATTGATATTGCTATCAAGGATTTTATCCATGAAAAAGGAACATTTGCAGGGAACATCAGCCGACTGGATTTTGTAGAAAAAAGTGGATTTGAACTGGAAAAGCTGACGGCTGTCGCCAAAATAGATGAACGAAGCATAGCCCTCGAAAATCTCGATTTGCGTACACCGAATAGTCGGATACGCAATGAACTCAAACTGACGTATCGTTCCTTAGAGAGTTTTAAAGCGTTTCCCGATGAGGTGAAAATCAATGCTCAATTGGAAAACACCTTGTTTTCGCCCAATGACCTGCTGGTTTTTATCCCTAAACTAAAAGAGACCAAATTTTTCAAGCGGAATGCCGACAAAGAAGTCCGTATCAATGGCTTGATAAAAGGAAAGGTAAACCGCCTCAAAGGAAAAGATATTACCCTGTCGATAGGAGACGGCACAAGTCTGGAAGGAAATTTCAGTGCAAGAGATCTGACGAATCCCGAAGATGCATTTTTGGATGTCAAGGTAGAAAGGCTTCAAACGTCCATCAGCGAAATCAAACGTTTTGCAGAAGTTAAACTACCGAGCAACTTTGCCAAGCTGGGCAAGCTGGATTTTAGTGGACGTTTTACAGGCTTTTTAGAGGATTTTGTAGCAGATGGAAAACTGAAAACAGACCTCGGAACGGTCAATTCCGACCTTAAAATTAATTTGCGAAATGGCTTTGAACAAAGCGAGTATTCAGGTAATCTGACGGTCAAAAACTTTGATGTGAAGACCTGGGCGGATAATGACTTGTTTGGCAAAACCAGTTTTAGCGGCAAAATTACCGGAAAAGGAGTTACTCAGGCAACAGTAGATGCAGAACTAGATGCCACCGTAAAACAATTTACCTTCAAGGGATATGACTATGAAAATGTAAGAATGGACGGTCGCCTGACCGGGAAATTCTTCGATGGCGAAGTGCTTGTGGCAGAAGATAATCTGGATATGAAATTTGACGGAACAGTTGATTTTCGGGACAGTTTGCCTGTTTTTGATTTCACCGCTGCTATTGATGAATTAAACCTGAAAGCCCTCAATTTATCCAAACACAATATACAACTTGCAGGTGATCTGGCTTTTGATTTTATAGGAGACAATATTGATAATGTAGAAGGAACGGCTTCGGTATATAGCTTTGATTTTCAGAAAGACGATAAAGTCTATCATGCGGATACCATTATTATCACCTCCGAATTTAAAACGCAATACGACCGCTTGTTGAAAGTAGAGTCTGATATTGCAGATGCCTATTTTCGAGGCAAATTTGATGTGCTACAACTACCTGCGGCTGCTGCGCGATACATAGAAACGCATTATCCAAAATATGCTGCAAGAGGCAATATTTCGAGTGCAAAACTGCTGCCTAAAAGCAAGACAGAAATTGACCCTTTCGGGCAATTGATAGAAATACCCATTGCACTGCGCGATCAGAATTTGAAATTTGATATTACCGTCAAGGAAACGAATGAATTGCTGGAATTGCTGGTGAAAGACGTGAAGATATACGAAGGTACACAGTTCAAAGGTTTGTTCAATACAAGGGAAGATAAGCTGGCTTTTGTAGGCAAAGTACCAGGGATTGGTATTGGAAATAATATGTTCATTGATGCGATCACCACCCGATTTTCAGCCGATGCTGATATTGCAAATATGAGCATTAAAACACAGGGACTGGTCATCGGAAAGGATTCTGCTGTTGTGATTCCTCCAATTGAAGTGCAAGCTGATTTGCAATTGGATACGGCTCGGTTTGACGTGCGTTCGGCGGGTTATGGCGAGATGGTCAAAGACCTGCGATTTAATGGCGTTGCCTTTCCTACTTCCGATTATTTTCAAGTGAGTTTACTCCCATCCGATTTTTATGTTTTTAATCGAAAATGGGATATTTCAGGAGACAATTATATCCGTTTTGGCAAAAAATATATCCAAACTCAAAATGTACTGATTAACCATAAAGACGAGCAAATTGCACTGAATAGCTTTGGTGAAAGTGGATTGAAACTGGACTTTAGCAATATGGCGGTCAATTGGCTGAACGACATTATAAAAATGGGCAAAACCCGCCTCGATGGAACGCTCAATGCATATCTTGTTACAGAAGATTTATTTAAGTTGGAAGGGCTGCGTACAGAAACAACCGTCGATAGTTTTTTAATCAATGATGATTATTGGGGAAATATTGAAATAAATGGTTTTTCACAAGACCTGAAATCGCCGGTAGAAACAGAAATTCGACTGACCATGGAAAATCAGAGCGATTCTATATTAGTTGTCGGAAAATACTTTTCTCCCTTGTCCGATGTCGGCAAAATCAATCCGAATTCCTTTGATGCGAAGGTGATTGCTGGAAATTATTCGGTGGGCTTTATGCAATACATTTTGAAAAAAGAAATCTCCGACCTACGCGGACGTTTCGACGCAGATTTGCACGTATGGGGAACTTTCAAACGTCCTGATATTGCCGGAACACTTCGGATTTTTGATGGTAGAGTAAAGGTGAATTACCTGCAAACCAGTTATTATGTCGATGACCTACTAGCGAAGGTGAGCAATAATATGATTGACCTGACGGGTAACAAACTATACGATTTTTATCGAAATGAAGCTGATATCGCTGGTGGAATTACCCACGATCATTTAAGTGATTTTCAATTGGCAGCGCAGATTAGCTCAGAGCAATTTTTATTATTAAATACAGAAAAGAAAGATAATCCAACATATTATGGTGTGGGCATTGGTAAAGCCAATGTAAGTTTTTCCGGTCCTTTTAATAAAACAGACATCAATGTGGTGGCAACTTCCGGAGAAGGAACACACATTACCATTCCATTAACGGATGAACAGACCGTTAAAAAAGTCAGCTTTATAGAATTTGTGCCCAAGGACACGGTGATTATAAAGAAAAGCGACGGCAAACCTTTGATTCGTGGTGCCAGCGTGGAGATGCAGCTCACCGTAACACCAGAAGCAGAGATTTTTCTACCTTTTGACGAGCGGGTAGGAGATGTGATTAAAGGAAAAGGAAGGGGTGATATTCAACTCAGAATTACGAGAACAGGTGGATTTTCAGTCTTCGGAAATTATGAAATACAACAGGGAGAATACCTGTTTACCTATCAGAACTTTATCAATAAACCCTTTCGGGTAAAACCAGGCGGCACTATCGGCTGGACAGGCGACCCTTATGATGCTCGACTGAATATAGATGCCGTTTATGAGGGCTTGCGCGTGCCGGTCTATAACTTCATTTTGGAATATTTAGGCAATGGCGACGCAGAACTTTCCAAATCGGCAAGAATAAGTACCAATGTAGATTTGAACATGGATTTGGTGGGAAGTTTGCTAAAACCGGATATTAATTTTGACATAGAATTTCCTACTTTAGATCCTAAAGTCCGCGGATATGTGGACAGTAAACTCCGTCTACTCCGTGATGATAAAAACGAACTCAATCGCCAGGTTTTTGGATTAATTGTATTGGGGAACTTCCTGCCTTCATCGGTAGTGTCCAGTGCGCAGCAACCTTCCGGACAATTCATAACCAATACCCTTAGTGAAGTCTTGTCCAATCAGTTGTCTCTTTATCTCACCGATTTGCTTTCTGATGTGGTGACTGATGTCGGTTTTATTTCCGAAATTGATTTTGATGTCAATTATCGCTTATATCAGATTGAAGGTTTAGAGGGCTTTGATGTCGAAGACCCTTCGGTGACGGGAAGACAATTTCAAATGGGGCTGAAAAACTATTTGTTCAACAATCGTTTATTGGTCAATATTGGTGGAAATGTAGATATTAGTCCGACTTACGCCATTGATGAAAATACAAATCTAGGGTCTTATATCGCAGGTGATTTTGTGCTGGAATATTTACTGACCGGAGATGGGCGGTATAAAATACGTGCCTATAATCGAAGCGAAGCTGGGTTGGACTTTACTACACAAGTCAATGAAACCGGACTGGGTTTCTCTTACCGGACTGAATTTGACAATTTAAATGAATTTTTAGCATCCTTTTTTGGACAAATGAAAAAAAGAAAAAGCAGAAAAAGTAAGGATAAGAAGGCGCAAGGTGTGTCTGGAAATTAATGTGGAATTGTGTGATTGTGGAATTGTGGAATTGTGTGATTGTGGAATTGTGTGATTGTGGAATTGTGGAATTGTGTGATTGTGGAATTGTGGAATTGTGGAATTGTGGAATTGTGGAATTGTGGAATTGTGGAATTGTTAAATTGTTAAAATTGAGTTGTGTTCGACTAAAGTATGGCTGAGTAAATTCCGTTGTCGTCAGACGAATTCGGTTGAAAATACCATATAATTAGATAGACCAGCCACCAACGTTTATAAAATCCTTCGTCTGCCGACTGTTCCATATTATAATCGAATAGTACCTAAAATTGGGTTTATACTAAAATCATCTAGCTATGAAACATAACATTATCCTGCTCATAATATTTGCAATAGCCATCAGTTCTTGCAAAAATGAGACAAAAAAAACAGTGACCGAACAAGAAACTGACGTTTCTACTACGATAGAAGAAATGGTCAGCCTACCAAAATGCGAATATAAAGTTGCTGAATCACCAAAAATGCCGCGTAAGATTCGCTACGATGTGTTGGAGGACATGCTTGACATTGACGATGATTTGTTATACATTTATAACTTCTGGTCGGCAGACTGTGAAGCCTGCATAGCACAGATGACCTGTTTTCAGAAAATCATTCAGGATTTGAATACAGAAAAAGTAAAACTGGTCTTTGTAAATATGGATTCAACAAAAGACTTGGATGGAAAAATGGGCGAAGTCATCAAAAAACAAGGCTTTCCAGCCGAATCAGTCATTTTGGATATTTCCAAACCTGAAATAGTTTATAATCTGATAGACGAGGACTGGAAAGGTAAATTACCCGCTACTTTATTTGTGGACAACAGTGAAGAAACCTGGTTATTTTACCAAAAAGACTATGACTATGATGAATTGAGGGCGCAAATACAACCATTAGCGACTTTAAAAACTCTATAGAAGTAAGTTATACAGAAAAATAAATATGCTGTAAAATGTACCCAAATATGTAATTTTTGCGTTATAAGAAATGAAATACAAATAAAGCACCATGTTAATTTGGCATTTCATTTGCAAATATAGTATGAAAGTATGCCTGAATACAATACCCAGAATCCCTATTCAAGCATATTCTTAAATAATGGAACAAAATTAAGCTGAAAAATTAAAAAACTGATTATCAATTAGATGGTCTTGATTTAAACTTAATTTTTCCCGATAATTATTGGGATAAACTTAATTAAAACATAAAGCTATGAGGAATTTACTCATAATGATGTTCACCCTGGCTTCCCTTACAATATATGCCCAACAAGGCTATAATGTTGGCGATGAAGCCATAGATTTCGAACTGCTGAATGCAGGAAATACCATCAATGGTATTGACATGGCAGTCAGTTTGGCAGATTATAATAATGCAAAAGGCTATATTATCGTCTTTACCTGCAATCATTGCCCTTTTTCTGTGGCTTATGAGGACAGGTTAGTTGCATTACATCGTAAATACGCCCTGAAAGGCTATCCTGTAGTGGCAATCAATCCCAATGATGTCACCAAAGAGCCGGAAGATTCTTATGAAAATATGAAAATCCGCGCAAAGGATAAAAACTTTCCATTTGCTTATTTGCACGATGAAACACAGCAGATTGCATATCGTTATGGTGCAACAAAAACACCACACGTTTTTGTGCTACAAAAGAAAAAAGACAAAAATATTGTTCGCTACATTGGCGCAATTGATGACAATTCCTTTGAAGCGAAAAATGTAGAGGTCAAATACCTGGAAGAAGCCGTTGAAAGCCTGTTGGCTGGCGAATTGCCTAAAAGAAAAATGACCAAGTCTATTGGCTGTACAATTAAGTGGGACGAAAGTCAGTTTGATGCCGATGCTGATGCTATTCCAGTGACCAAAAAGAATTAAAAACTCGTCCAGTCGATAGACGACAAAGGACTTAAAAAAAGCCCTGAATAGCACTCGCTATTCAGGGCTTTTTTTATCTTCGCCCTTGATGAAAAATATTTTACCAAAAGTTGTCCTCAAACACCGCAAAGATGCACCCTTGCGCCGTTCACATCGCTGGGTGTTTTCGGGAGCGATTCACCGTATAGAAGGTGAAGTGCAAGATGGAGACATTGTAGAAGTATATTCGGGCAATGGAGATTATCTGGCAAGTGGACATTATAATAATGGCAGCATTGCTGTACGGGTATTTTCTTTTGTACAAACAGAATTTAATCAGGCATTTTGGGAAAAGCGTTTGCAGGAAGCTTATGCTGTACGCGAAATGCTTGGGCTGACGGATAATCAAGAAACCAATGCTTACCGCCTAGTACATGCAGAAGGAGACGGTTTGCCAGGCTTGATTTTGGATTATTATAATGGAGTCATTGTTCTACAGGCCCATTCGCTTGGCATGTATAAAGCAGCCGATGATATCGTAGCGGCTCTGAAGACAGTTTATGGCGATAAGTTGCGCGGCATTTACAATAAAAGTGCAGAAACCCTACCCGCCGACCATGCAAAAACAATGACTAATGGCTACCTGTTTGGAGAATCTGGCGAGCCTATTATCACAGAATATGGGCATCAGTTTTTTGTAGATTGGGAAGGTGGACAAAAAACCGGCTTTTTCCTGGATCAGCGTGAAAACCGGAAATTACTGGCTCAATACGTGTCTGGAAAAACGGTACTCAATGCCTTTTGTTATTCAGGTGGTTTCTCCGTTTACGCGCTGGCTGCAGGGGCAAAATCTGTTCATTCAGTCGATAGTTCTCAGAAGGCAATGGATTTGACCGAACAAAACATGAGTCTGTTGAAACCCAAAACTAATCAGCATCAGGCATTAACAGCTGATGTGATGAAGTTTTTGAAAGAGCGACCAGAAGACTATGAAGTCATGGTACTCGATCCACCTGCATTTGCTAAGAATATTCGTTCCCGACACAATGCCGTGCAAGGTTATAAACGCCTCAATGCTTTAGGTTTGCGCAGCATCAAAAAAGGCGGCATCTTGTTTACGTTTTCCTGCTCGCAAGTTATCGATCGCAAATTATTTCGAGATACTATAATGGCGGCAGCACTTGAAGCTGGGCGTCCTGTCCGAATTCTGCATGAACTATCACAGCCAGCAGATCATCCGGTGAATTTATTTCATCCTGAAGTGAGTTACCTGAAAGGCTTGGTGCTTTATGTGGATTAAAAGAAAAACTTCAAAAGGAGAAAATCCAAATTCCAAAAGCAAATTGTGTTTGTTTTGAAAATCTTTGTGACTGATGAATAAGAGATCAAACGTACTGGTCACCGGAGCAGGCGGACAAATTGGTGCCGAGCTGGTAGAGGCTTTAAGAAAAGTCAATAACATTGTCTACCCTTCGGATATTTCTATTCCTGACAATCCACCAGATCATTTTCTTCAATTGGATGTATTGGACAAAAAGCGGATGAAGGAAATTGTGCAGGAATACAAGATTGAAGAAATTTTTCACCTTGCAGCCATATTATCCGCTAAAGGAGAAGAAAATCCAATGCTTGCCTGGCGAGTGAATCTGGAAAGTGTACTGACGGTACTAGAATTGGCCGCAGAATTTAAGTTATTCAAAGTATTTATACCCAGCAGCATTGCCATTTTTGGACCAAGTACGCCCAAGATCAATACGCCCCAAAACACGGTTACTGATCCCGATACAGTGTATGGAATCACCAAACTCACGGGCGAACGCTGGTGCAGTTATTACCATCAAAAAAGAGGCGTAGATGTGCGGAGTTTGCGATATCCTGGGCTGGTTGGCTATAAGACCTTACCAGGTGGAGGGACAACAGATTATGCGGTAGATATTTTTCACAAAGCATTAGAAACTGGGCATTACGATTGTTTTATCGGTGAAGATGTAGCGATGCCAATGATGTATATGCCTGATGCCATTCGAGCAACGATTGAGTTATTGCAGGCACCACAAGAACAACTGACGGTAGATTCTTCTTATAATCTGGCAGCTATGAGTTTTACCCCAAAGCAAATTACTGAGGCTATTCAAAAGCATATACCGGATTTTACAATTAGTTATCAACCAGATTTTCGCGATCAGATTGCCCGAAGTTGGCCCTCCAGTATTGACGATTCGTCTGCCCGAAAGGACTGGAACTGGCAGCCTGAATACGATTTAGATAAAATGACTGCTGATATGCTGAGTCGATTAAAAACGATAAAAGGACTGTAAAGAATTATCTGATTGTGTTGAAGTGTTGAAGTGTTGAAGTGTTGAAGTGTTGATGTGCGCGTGTGTTGATGTAATTTGTTTTGCGAAGCAAAACACGACAACACGACAACACGACAACACGACAACACGACAACACGACAACACGACAACACGACAACACGACAACACGACAACACGACAACACGACAACACGACAACACAACAACACACTACTATTATGAACAATAAATTTCAACAAAGACTCCAACAAGAACTAAGCGGCATTCGGGAAGCCGGATTATACAAAGATGAACGAGTCATCGTCACTCAGCAAGCGGCGGATATTGGATTGGATAACGGAAAGGAAGTGATTAATTTTTGTGCTAATAATTATCTCGGATTATCATCGCATCCCGATCTGCTAAAAGCAGCTAAAGACACCATCGACTCGCGTGGATACGGCTTGTCCTCCGTGCGTTTTATTTGTGGAACACAGGACATTCACAAACAATTAGAGGCGGATATTGCAACATTCTTGGGTACAGAAGATACCATTTTATATGCAGCAGCTTTTGATGCAAATGGGGGTGTTTTTGAACCTTTATTCAATAAAGAAGATGTCATTATTTCTGATACACTCAATCATGCGTCCATCATCGACGGAGTGAGACTGTGCAAAGCCGCGCGTATGCGTTATGTGCATAATGACATGACTGACCTAGAAGAAAAACTGAAAGAAGCAGGAGAATATCGATCTCGAATCATCGTCACCGATGGCGTTTTTTCTATGGACGGTACAATTGCTCAATTGGATAAAATTTGTGATCTGGCAGACCAGTACGATGCGATTGTGATGATTGATGAATGTCATTCGAGCGGATTTATGGGCAAAACAGGGCGCGGCACACACGAATATAGAGATGTGATAGGCAGAATCGACATCATCACCGGAACACTAGGCAAAGCACTCGGCGGTGCAAGTGGTGGATTCACTTCTGGCAGAAAAGAAATTATAGATATGCTGCGACAGCGTTCTCGCCCGTATTTGTTTTCCAATACCGTAGCACCAAGCATCGTTGGCGGGTCTATCAAAGCTTTGGAATTGCTGACTGCCAGTACTGAATTGCGGGATAAGCTGGAACAGAATACCCACTATTTTCGGACTAAAATGACAGAAGCTGGTTTTGATATCAAGCCGGGTGAACATCCGATTGTACCGATTATGTTGTATGAAGCAGCAGTAGCGCAAGAAATGGCGGCAAAATTACTAGATGAAGGCATTTATGTAATTGGTTTCTTTTTTCCGGTTGTACCAAGAGGACAGGCACGTGTTCGCGTCCAACTATCAGCCGCTCATGAACAGCATCATCTTAATCGGGCAATAACTGCTTTTACGAAAGTAGGAAAAGAAATGGGCGTGTTGTCTTAGATGCTAGAGGAGAGAGACCGTTTTGTTGTGAGAGATTGTCGGAAGTCGATGGTCGGCAGACGAAGGATTTTATGAAAATTGGTGATTTATCCCCTTAAATATGCTGTATTTCCAACCAAATTCGTCTGACGACAACGGAATTTACTCAATCATACTTTAGTCGAGTA